>NZ_JYJK01000086.1 GCF_003263785.1 Vibrio variabilis | reverse complement strand
GAGCCAACCGAGACTTACACCTTGTCGGTGGATGGTGTGGATGCGACAGGTAGCATTCTAGATAATGACAAACCGACAGTTGAGTCGATTGAAGTGGCTGGTGAAGATGACTCGGTTATCGAAGGTGACAATCTGGTCTTCAGTGTAACACTGTCTGAAACCACTCAATCCCCAGTGGAATACCCTCTAACGTTGCCTGAATCGGTTGATGTGGATTTAGCGAACATCAGCTTCAGTAACAACGTGACCCTCGTGGATGGCAACCTCAATGTACCAGTCGGTGTGACGACGTTCGACATTATCCTGCCAACGGTGGATGATGAACTGGTAGAGCC
>NZ_JYJK01000085.1 GCF_003263785.1 Vibrio variabilis | reverse complement strand
AGGGTATTCTACTGGGGATTGGGTGGCTTCAGACAGTGTTACACTGAAGACCAGGTCGTCGCCTTCAAGCACAGAATCATCCGTATCTGCGACTTCGATCGAAGTCACCGACGGCTTGTCGTTATCAAGAATGCTACCTGTCGCATCCACACCATCAACAGTTAATGTGTAAGTCTCAGTTGGCTCAACCAGTTCATCATCCACGGTTGGTACAATGATATTGAAGGTCGTTACGCCGATAGGCACATTAAGCATACCGTCAGCCAAAGTGACGCCGTCGGAGAAACCAATACTCGAAATATCGACATCAGGGGAAGCAGGCAGAGTTAGTGGATATTCTACGGGTGATTGCGTCTGCTCTGACAACGTCACATTGAAGACGAGATCATTACCCTCAATGACTGAATCATCACCACCAGCAACATCAATAGACGCGATCGAAGGCTTATCATTATCGAGAATAGTCCCAGTCGACTCAACGCCATCTAACGTTAACGTGTAAGTTTCAGTTGGCTCGACGATAGTGTCGTCTTCAGTCGGCAGAACAATATCAAACGTTGTGACGCCAACAGGTACATTTAACATACCATTTGCGAGCGTTACACCATTGGTAAAGCTGATGTTGGCAATGTCGACATCAGAGGATGCTGGCAACGTAAGAGGGTATGCCACCGGTGATAAGGTTTGCTCTGATAACGTGACATTGAAAACTAAATCGTTGCCCTCAATGACAGAGTCATCGTCGCCAGCAACGTCAATCGAAGTGATAGATGGCTTGTCATTATCTAAAATGCTGCCTGTGGCTTGGACATCATCGACAGACAACGTATAGGTTTCGGTTGGCTCAACAAGCTCGTCATCGACCGTTGGCAGCACAATATCAAATTGAGTGACACCTGCTGGCACATTAAGCACGCCATCCACAAGCGTTACGTCGTTAGAGAAACTCACATCAGAGATGCTGACATCTGGAGACAGTGGCAAGTCGAGTTGATAGTTGACCGCCGATTGCGTCTCTTCAGAAAGCACCACACTGAAGACTAAATTATTGCCTTCCACAACAGAATCATCATCACCAGAAACATCAATCGATGTGATAGTTGGCTTGTCGTTGTCTAAGATCGTACCGGTTGAACTAACACCATCAACTTGAAGATCGTAAAACTCCGTCGCCTCTACAATCTCATCATCCACTGTCGGCAAGATAATATCGAATGTTGTAACACCAATTGGTACGTTGAGCACATCCCCGACCAAGGTAACACCGTTGGTGAACTCGATACCCGCAGTGTTGACATCATCCGATGCAGGTAGGGTTAGCGAATACTCAACGGGAGAAAGCGTCTCTTCTGATAGCGTCACGGTGAAAACTAGGTTTCCCCCTTCTTCGACGGTGTCATCAGAAATAGCAACTGAAGTGACCGTTGACTTATCGTTATCTAGTATTGAGCCCGTGGACTCAACACCGTCCAGCGACAAGGTATAGGTTTCAGTTGCCTCAACAATGTCATCATCCACTGTGGGTAACACGATATCAAATGTTGTCACACCGATCGGCACATTCACCATGCCATCTACTAGTGTTACGCCGTTGGTGAAACTGATATCGGTCGTATCAACGTCTTCAGATACCGGGAGTGATAACGGGTATTTCACCGGTGACAAAGTTTGCTCTGAGAGCGTGACATTGAAGACAAGGTTGTCACCCTCAACAACAGAATCATCACCACCAACCACATCAATCGAGCTGATTGATGGCTTATCGTTATCTTGGATTGCACCTGTAGAATCCACACCATCAACAGATACGCTGTAGGTTTCTGTCGGCTCAACAAGCTCATCATCCACCGTTGGCACAACGATATTGAACGTAGTTACACCGGCTGGCACATTGAGCATACCGTTGGTCAAGGTCACGCCGTTGCTAAAACTAAGATTTGTTGTATCGACATCGGGAGAGGCAGGTAGGGTTAGAGGGTATTGCACTGGAGATTGTGTTTGCTCAGATAAAGTGACGCTGAAGACAAGGTCACTGCCTTCCACTACCGAGTCATCCTCACCGGCTACATCAATCAAGGTCACTGATGGCTTATCGTTATCGAGAATGTTGCCTGTAGACTCTACGCCATCGACATTTAACGTATAGGTTTCTGTAGGCTCAACAAGCTGGTCGTCCACCGTTGGGAGGATAATGTCAAAGGTGGTCACGCCCACTGGAACATTGATCTTGCCATCCACTAACGTCACACCATTGGTGAAGCTAATGCTCGATGTGTTTACATCATCGGAATCAGGTAGCGTCAGTGGGTATTCGACAGGTAACAAGGTCGCTTCAGAGAGCGTCACACCAAAAATAAGACTCTCACCTTCGACAGCGGAATCGGTATCACCACCGACATCTATCGATACCACTGAAGGCTTATCGTTATCAACAATGCTACCCGTTGACTCTACGCCATCAAGATTCAATGTGTAGGTCTCAGTAGGTTCTACAAGGTTGTCGTCCACTGTCGGCAAGATAATGTCGAAGGTAGTCACACCAATCGGCACATTCAGAGTGCCATCGGTCAACGTGACACCATTGGTAAAACTGACGTTTGAGGTGTCAACATCTGGAGATAAAGGAAGTCCAAGCGCATATTCAACGGCTGTAAGAGTTTCTTCAGACAGCACGACGGTAAATATTAAGTTTCCACCTTCCACCACACCATCATCACTGCCTCCTTGTGTGATAGACTCGATCGCAGGTTTATCATTGTCATAAATGTCACCGGAAGCTTCGACTCCACCGACAATCAAACTGTAATTTTCGGTTGGTTCAACGATATCATCGTCTACTGTAGGAATGACAATATTGAAGCTAGATACGCCGGCTGGGACATTCAAGAGGTTACCCGTCAAGGTGACACCCTCGCTGAACGTTATACCATTGAGGTCAACGTCTAGGGATTCAGGTAACTGAATAACAATGTTGATGGCAAGAGGGGGCGCATCACTCAAACTAACGCTAAAGTCAAAGCTTTGGCCCTCTGCAACTCCAGTTTCTTCAGACACAAGGTTAATCGCCGTGACTTCTGGTGGCACAAACCCCAATGCGTCCAATAGGGCAAGGGACTGAGTTTGCGTTAAACCTTGAGCCTCTAATCCAGAGGTATCAAACCTTGTGACGGCAATGGTTTCATCGCCTACTCGCGCTACTGAGCCAACAGTCACAAGGCTCGAACTGAGGCCTCCACCAGCCGCTGTCGCCTGCTCTTCATTTTGGGTCGGATCCTCACCCTGCTCAATCTGAGCGATAATAGCCTCAGCATCGGAGTCGAGTTCGATTTCCTCAGCCGAGCCATTTTCTTGAACCAGCTCAATGTTTATTTCATCTCCGACCTCTTCATTATTGAGGACACGGACGACCACATCGCCAGGTCGAGGATTTGCTCCGAGCGGGAGAACCACCGATTGCCCATTGGCATCGATAACTAATGTACCTGAAACTTGCGTTAAGCCATGTAATGTAAACACACTCATGTTCTACTCCTTGAACGACCCGACAGCTAAACAGGCGCATGTAAATTCCTCTAGCCACTCACCCTTTTTTTATTTTTTTAAAAGTGAGCTTCCCTTGTAACTGAATCCTTGATAACAGATTAGATCATCATTTGGAACTATGAATAAGAAGTGATTACCATGTGTCTCAAAAACGAAAAAAAGTCTCGCAAAAACGAGACTTTATACAACTTTGGTTGAGGCTAACCGATGACGGCTATAAACCCTTGTAGGATGATGAGATTGACGATGTCGATAAAGAACGCACCAACAATAGGTACCACCATGAAGGCTTGAGGCGATGGGCCAAAGCGATTGACGATCGAGCCCATGTTCATGACAGCGGTTGGCGTCGCACCTAAGCCGAAGCCACAGTGTCCACCCGCAATCACTGCTCCATCGTAGTTTTTACCCATTACACGGAAGGTAACGTAGTAAGCGAAAATAGCCAGAACGACAGATTGAACACCAAGAATAACTAAGAATGGAATCGCCAAGTCAAAGATATTCCACAGCTGCAAGCTCATCAGAGCCATCGCTAGGAAAAGAGAAAGCGAAACCGTACCAAGAATATCCACAGTCTCTGCATCCACTTTGTAGCTTTTTGTCACTTCACATATGTTAGTAATGAACACACCGATAAACAGAGCGTAAACAAAGTCAGGGATCATCAACCATTCGATTTCAAATGTATTTACCCACTCGTGTAAATACTTAGCGCCTGTGACACAAACAAGAAGGATAAACAGAACCTCAACCACCTTTTTAGCGGTTACTCGGTCGCGTTCGTATTCATTGTAGGTAACCAGCTCAGGAAAACGCTCGTGGGTATCATTGCCGCGTCCGTACTCAGACTCAAAATCATTCTTGTCTATCAAGCGCTGCGCGACGGGACTACCAATGATACCGCCAATGATAAGACCAAACGTTGCTGAAGCCATGGCAATTTCAAGCGTATTTGCAATGCCGTAAGTTTCAGTAAACGTCGTGGACCACGCGGCACCAGTACCATGGCCTCCAGAAAGCGTGATAGAGCCGGCAATTAACCCCATCAATGGTTCTAGACCAAGCATGGTAGCCAGGCCGACACCGACGCTGTTTTGAATGATGATGTAAATAGAGGCGATCGCAAGGAACACAAAAACTTTGGCACCACCTTTCATCAACTGAGTGTAATTGGCCGCCAACCCCACGGTTGCAAAGAACATCAACATAAAGGTCTTCTGTAACGGTAGTGAGAACTCTAAATTGATATTGTTGAAGTGCAACACGGTAATTATGATGGCGACGATCAAGCCACCGACGATGGGCTCTGGAATATTGTACTTGCGAAGAACAGGCAGTTTGCTGTTAATCATGTGACCAAGAAAAAGAACGCTGATTGCGATCAAAAAAGATTCTAACGTGCCAACAGAGATGGTGTCGTTCATATGACCTCTTTTTTTGCTGTATCGCTCATCTTCCTTAATGAGGTTTCGATTCGATATTTTAGTGTAGTAAAAATAGGATAGCTGGCGATCTCTGCAAAATCACCAAACGACCTTGTTTCTATATCCATAACTTTTTGAGTGCCGAGGAAGCGTCGACATAATGACAACCCAAACGACTCGCGCTGGGTGTATTGAAGCCTTTGAGACACATAGAGATGCCTTAGGCCAAAAGAATAACTACACTGGTTAAGGCCGAATGGTAACACAATCTCGCAAGATCGACTAATTTAACTAAATAATACAAACAATAAGGGAACTATCGTGAAACGTATTGCTCTCGCAACTGGCTTGCTTCTTACCCAAATAGCGTATGCTGAAGTCGCCATAAGTTACCAACAGCCACTATCTTCCGCGGACAAAACCGCGCAGCAGGCGATCAAAGAAAGCGGTGCAAATGAGCTGCTGGTCGAGCTGTCCAACGACTACTTCCCGTTCAATCAAGCGCTGACTGTGCAATATGGCGGCGAAGACGGTCCTCTCTATGATCCATCGACGCATACCGTGCACATGCCGTACGCATTTTATACCGACTCTCTTAACTACTTCACCAAAAATGACTATCAAAATCGATTTGGAAAGCCTGCGCAACAAGGTGCCACAGACACTCTGCTTCACACTCTACTTCATGAAGCTGGGCACGCTTACATCGCCGATCAAGCATCCCAATTTTGGGCAAAGAAGAAGATGCCGTCGATAATTTCGCTGCAGTCATCATGCTAAATTACGTTGAACAAGGAGCAGGTGCGACCATTAGTGCGGCTGACATGTTCGCTTTTGAGTCTGAAGATAGACCCGACTACTATGACTTTTACGAATACATTGGCGAGCACAGCTTCGACTTACAGCGCTATTTCAGTACCTTATGCTTAGTTTATGGCAGCGATCCCGACAGCCACAGCAATTTACTCGACGAGATTGAAAAAGACTATCTTGATGAACAAAAAGATAAGTGTATCGCCACGTATCAAGAGATCGATTACAACTGGAAGCAAGTATTAAATATAGATTCTAATACCAGTAGTTAATCGCTGAGGTTCTATGCCGACATCACTCATCCTATTTTACGATGGTCAGTGCCCGCTTTGCGTCAAAGAAATGACCGCTCTGAAGAAGCATGACACCCACAATGCTATTCAGTTGGTCGACATTTTCTCTGAAGCCTTCGAAGCTACCCAGACATTGATCAGAAGGCAGCCTCGGAGCGATTGCATGCCTATGACGAAAACGGGGTACTTTGGGAGGGATTAGACGTCACGTACCAAGCATGGCGCCTTGTCGGCCGAGGACACTATTACGCTTTTACGCGCTGGCCTTTGCTCAGGCCAATATGTGATTGGTGTTACCTGAAATTTGCCCGCCACCGCTATACGGTGTCGGGCTGGCTTACGGGCAAAAAGCGTTGCGATAATTGTCGCATCGATTGATTAGCCGCCAAGTCACAGCCTCTCAACATCCTGCTCACCCTATTTACACTGTAAAGGTTATTTCTCTGCGTCTGCTCGCACCGCTTTAAACAGTACCGACGTATCAGAGCGCCCCTCACCTGACTCCGACAAAGCGCGATAACGCTCGATAGATTGCTGCGTCAAAGGCAATGCAACACCCTGCTTTTGAGCCTCATCCAAACAGAAACCCAAATCCTTAATCATCCAATCGATGGCAAAGCCAAAATCATACTGTTCTTTGTCCATGGTTTTGGCACGATTTTCCATCTGCCACGAACCTGCTGCGCCATTTTTCAAGCAATCCACCAGCGAAGGAATGTCTAAGCCACTCTTTTGAGCCAGCAGTAAACCTTCTGAAAGCCCAGTAAGCACGCCAGCAATACATACTTGGTTCACCATTTTTGCACGCTGACCTTGACCCACCTCTCCCATCAGTACCGAAGACTTGCCATAAGCATCAAAAATAGGTTGAAGGGCATCGAAGGTTTGAGCGTCACCACCACACATAATGGTCAGCACGCCATTTTCCGCGCCCGCTTGACCACCGGAAACCGGGGCATCCATAAAACGAATCCCAGCGCTTTCACATGCCGCTCCCAACTCTTCAGCCAAGGTTGCCGACGTCGTAGTGTGATCAACGAGCACCGAACCCGATTTCATTGATGCAATCGCGCCCTGCTCTGCTGTCGTCATCTGACGAACATCATCGTCGTTGCCCACACAGACCGCCACAACATCCGCATCTTTGACACATTCCGCTACCGACTCTGCATATTGTCCCGCGTATTCATTCGCCCAGCGCTGCGCTTTTTCTGTCGTGCGATTAAACACACACACTTCAAAGCCTGCTTTCACTAAGTGTCCTGCCATTGGGTATCCCATAACGCCCAGTCCAATAAAACTTACTTTTCATTTCGGCTCCTTGTTTTTTTGATTCGGATTTACGGCCGTGTCCATGTGACGAGCGGTTGCAAGAATCGCATCTATCAGGGCTTTGACGGCTTTAGGTTGATACTGTCTGCCTTTGTACACCAAAAAGGCCTGACGGTCACTACGATAGTATTCAGGTACAACATGAAAGAGATTTGTGTTGCTCTTGTGAAAGATCAAATACTGAAAGCATGATCAAGGTATTTGCCTTGATCATGCTTTCGGAAACTCGATATAGGTGGATTAGATCTCAGCGCAACAAGGCTGCGCTACATGTCTGATTGGTCGGGGCTTTGCGAACCAAAAGCCCTGAAACATATCGCAATTCATCTGCTTGAGCTTCAAGTACTGCGCTTGGGTTTCCACCCCTTCAGCTACAACATCGTAGCCAAATGCGTGAGACATGGTGATCACTGACTCCACTAGCGCGCTATGGGCTAAATCGGTTTCAAAATCAGCAATAAAACTGCGATCAATCTTAACTTCATCTAAAGGGAGCTGCTTGAGCATGGAGAGTGAAGAGTAGCCGGTACCAAAATCGTCTAGAGAAATACGAATACCCGCCGTTTTTAGCGTATTCAGTGCTCGAAGGCACTGTTCAAAGTCACTCAATGCAATGCTCTCAGTGATCTCCACGGTAAACTGAGACGGTGACAGCTCATGAGACAGGATGGTTTGAACAAACTCTATCGCATAATGTGGGCGACAAAGTAAGCTCGAACTCACATTGATCGATACACTTATGCCGTCATCGATCAACTTATTCGCGAGATCCTCACACACACGCTTAAGAACAAACTCACTCAGTTTAACAATAAGGCCAGATTCCTCAGCCACCCCAATAAAAAGCTGCGGTGAAATGTATTGCCCGTCTTCATCTTTCCAGCGCGCGAGCGCTTCAACACTGACTGCCCCTGCGTCCTCTGAGTTGTAGATAGATTGGTACCACACATCCAGCTCGCCATTGGCAATCACTCGCCGAAGTTTCTGCTCAATAGTGAGCAGTTGCTGACTTTCTTGCTCCAACGTCGAGTCGTAGAGCGCCGCTTTTCGACTTTTCGAACGCTTGGCTCGATACATGGCAATATCGGCCTTTTTAATCAGCTCATCCGCGCTATTCGCATCAAAAGGATAAAACGCTATCCCTAAGCTGCCCTGAGTGCTGAACTCACTGCCATTGACGAAAAACGGCTTCTCTACCGCTCTCAGTATGCGGCTAGCAAGCTCTAAAGCCTGAGCTGACGTCTCTACATCACACATCAGTAGAAACTCATCACCGCCAAATCTCGCAATTAAATCGTTTCGTCTCACAACTTTTGAGAGCTGTTTGGAGACATGCAATAGCAAGGCGTCGCCCACATCATGGCCGTAGGTGTCATTGACGAACTTAAAACGGTTCAGATCCATTAACATTAGGGCTAATGGGCGCTCAGTTTTCTCTGCAATGTGTGCCTTGAGGCTGTCCGTCATCATACGGCGGTTGGCAAGGCCAGTTAGCGGGTCATGATAGGCTAATTGACGAATTCTATCTGCTGAGTGCTTTTGCTCAGTGATGTCTGTCATGGCACCAAGAAATCGAACCGGACGACCAAACTTGTCGCAAATCACTTTACCTGTGGAGGATACCCACACATAGACACCATCGGTTCGACGCAACCTAAACTGCACTTTAAATGGAATTTCTTGCTCGATTTGAGCCAGTAATTTCTGCTCTAAATCATCGATATCGTCGCTGTGTACCAAATCGAAAAAGGCACGACTGGTCAGTACTTGCGTGTTGGGTTCACCATTGTCGAACTTGAGAATATCGTTCCACCGGCTGCTCCATATTAGTTTATCAGTCAGTAAGTCCCAGTCCCAAATAGCGTCGTTAGATGAATGGCTCACCACCTGCAATTGATTCGCGAGGTCACTTGAGATCTGCGCTCGGCTTTGCGAATTCTTCAACAGCAAGTCACGCTGCAAGAACAGCGCAAGCATGTCGAGGTAATTGTGATAGCTGGAAAGTTTCGCAAGATCAGGCTGGCCTTCAATCGGCTCTACAATCGCCATCACTTCGGTGCGACCCTCTTGCCTATCAGTGACACAAAGTAAGGTCATCACAAATGATTCAGGGAGTGAATACAGACTGCTGACAGGGAAGGTTTCCGTTGGAAAGTGAATGCCTTGTTCAACGCTACTGAGCTGACGACCATCAGTGTGCGCATAACCAACCACACAGCTGTCGATAGCCGATTTCACACCATTGATTGCCCATGCAACCGGTGTGTCAAACAAACAACTGGCGTTCACAATAGAAGAGAATCCGGATTGCCCTTGTGAATATAATGTCTCGTGCAGTTCAGCGGGTGAGCGCTCAGAATGACTAAGTAATTGATTACGAATCGTAAACTGCGGGGTGTGGCTTGGGCTTGTCGCACCACAAGATTGACGCACAACCATGGATTGCTCAATCAAGCCAAGATCGCTTGCGTAAGGTGCACCCGATAAGCGCGCCATCAATCGCTCTACGGCAGCAACGGATAGGCGTTCAAGTTGCTGATCCACCGTCGTTAACCTTGGCTGCGTGCGTTCGCCCATGAAAATATTGTCAATGCCAACAATCGCCACCTGCTCCGGAACGCAAATTCCATTTTCAGACAGACTTTCCATGAGACCGACAGCAATATGATCGGTAGCACAGATGACCGCACTGCAAGGAGCATTGTCTTGCCAATAGCGCTCATACGCTTCTCTGCCCCCTGCAAAGCGGTGTTGCTGACATTGAGGATGTGCCGCTTGGTAATCGTATCACCAAAATGCTCGGCACGTTTCTGAAACGCTTTAAAACGCATTCTAACGTCGTTAACAGAGAGATCGCCACAGAACCCTATATCAACATGCCCAAGCCCTACCAGGTGGTCATACAGCGCGCTTACGCCACTCGCCTGGTCACTCGACAGAGACTCAACTTCCAATGGCGCGTAACTGGCCGCCACAGAGATCACGGGTATTCCTCTCTGTACTGCTTTTTCGACCAATGCACTCGCGGCCGCGTGCAGCACGACAATAAGCCCATCGATGTGATCAAAGGCAAAGGGAATATCAAAGTCGCGATTGTGGCCGACACGAAGAAAAATCAGGTTAATCCCGTTTTCAACGCCGTAGGCTCTGAGTGTACTGGTGATTTCGCCCATGTAGAAGCCACTTAACATCGGCAAAATGACACCTATTGTCGGCGTGCGGTGGCGACGAAATAACACCTCGTGACCATCGTTGACCCTAGAGTTTGTGTTGTCCATGTCGTTAATTGTTTTGTTGTCCGCGTTGTTAGCCTGGTATCTGACCATTCATACAGTAAGAAAATTTGTGCTTATCGAGCAGTGTGGGTTGATAAAAGTGTTAACAACCACACACTCGGTAGTGGGGAGAGTTTTGGAAATTTGACCGAGTTAGCGTTCCCTAAGATCCAAAAAAGGAGCCAACCCAAGTTCGCTCCTTTTCGTTACTGTTTAGGGGAAAGTGTCCTAATTATTGCTCAGCGTTGTGGTAAACCTGCTGAACATCATCACAGTCGTCTAGCATATCTAGGAACTTCTGGAATTTCTCCGCGTCCTCGCCAGCGATTGCAGTGTGCGTTTGTGGCACGAAAGTGATTTCTTCTACATCGAGCGTCAGCTCTGGGTACTCAGCAGCCAGCGCTGTTTTCGCTTTGAAGAATTCAGTGTGAGGGCAAATACCGTGATTACGCCATCGTCTAGCTCGATATCTGTCACATCAACGTCAGCCATCATAAGTGCTTCCAGTACCGACTCTTCATCGTCGCCTTTGAACTGAATAACAGCTTGGTGGTCGAACATGTGCGCCACAGTACCTGGGCTACCAATCTTAGCACCAGTCTTAACGAAACATTGACGAACATCCTGGAAAGTACGGTTGCCGTTGTCCGTTAGACAGTCAACGATCACGCTCACGCCACCAGGACCAAAACCTTCATAACGAGCTGGTTGGTAGTCTTCACCGCCACCACCGTTGGCCTTATCTAGCGCTTTGTCGATAACGTGCGCTGGAACTTGATCTTTCTTTGCTTTAGCAATCAGGTGCTTAAGCGACAGGTTCATTTCAGGATCGGCACCACCGTTTTTAGCAGCAACGTAAATCTCTTTACCGTACTTGGAATAAACTTTAATTTTTGCGCCTTGTGTCTTCGCCATAGAGGCTTTGCGCACTTCAAAACTTCTTCCCATTGGGATGTTCTCTCTAATTCAATTTAACGCGGAGGATTTTAGCAAATCGTCGTCACAATTCAATTCTATGCCGCAACGAAGAGTGTTACATCACTCCCATCATCTTTTTGTATTTGTCCACACACGCCTCAAACCATGCTTTTTCAGCGTCATCCTGAATGCGCTCTAGCTGTTCGCGAATCGCTTCAGGACCGGCTTTGGCTTCCTTCATTTGCCAAACGACAAAAGAAGCTTGCTTATCAAGTTCCACTTTGTTTTTTTCCGCTGGGGGAAGCAAAGACAGGTTATACGACATGGTTCTCTATATCGGTTAGTGTTGGCAAGGCAGAGAATATATCACCGTTGGCGTAGCAAACTCAAATGAAAGGCGTACCGACGGGTGCTGACGAGCGTTGTGTCGGGGTGTTAGATAAAACTAAGGGTGGCCTATGCCACCCTACTCTTTTGCTCCATCACCATTGTATAGAGTTGCTTAGTGGATAAGCCCTAACTCTTTCGCTTCTTCTAACGAAAGGCCGCTCTCTCTGATTTCTCTTAATGCTTCAATGCGGCGTCGTGCATCAGCGGATTTCGCTTGTTTTGCAGGACGTATTTCCTCTTGAAAGTCCTCAGATTGATCCCACTTGTTGGTGATGGATGTCATTTGGTCATGGTCGATTGAATTGATGGACATTGTTACCTCCTGATGAACCATGTCTGGACACCTAATCTGTAGCAAACGACAAAATTGTTGTTAAGAAAAACTGAGTCAGAATGTGATTGGCTCGGAAATTCTCATCAGAAGTGTTGGAAAGGTGTTTATAAACTTTGAAATCCGCGAAAGACGGCAGTACATTTAGGAGATTCCACCTCAGAAAATCGACTTGATCCAGATCTCCTTTTTTTTCGCGCTATCCCTTGATGCTATTGCCCTGTAGCTCAATGCAACTTTAAGCACATTGGTGAATTTTTGATAAAAAAAAAGCGAGTCCAAACGAACTCGCCAAAAAATATATCAGAATGAATGTAACAATATGAGCCAATCTACTTATTTCATTAGAAAGGACAAAAGGTTGTCTATTCGGGATAAATAATAGCCAGAGGGACTGGCTGTTATGTCAGCACACTGTCAGCGTTATGTGTAAATACCAACAAATCTAACGACCTATGTAACAAGGTTTTTCAATTACGGTTTTTCAATTTCGAAAGTTGTTAAACCGACACCTCATCCAATACTCTAAACACCGACTCATCAATATGGCCTTCGTACACTTGCTTGCATACTTTCTTCCGCACCGCGAGCGCTGAAATCAACCTTTCGATAGATAGATGCTTGTTCTCTTGACGAGAGTTGTAAAGTTCTACTACGCGACTCAAAACTTCATAAGCGATGATATCCCCATCTACACGTAACCAATCGAGCTTCTCCATGAGCTCAGAACACTCTTGTTTGATCGAAGCTATCGAATGCCCCGTCATGGCAGACAAAGCGGTTACACTGCGTTCTAGAGCCTCTGGTGAGGTGTACTTGGATAGAATGATGGTGATCTCATCGGCATTGATCTCTACCAAATGCTTACGTTGCTTAACTCGGCGGCCTAAATTGCCTCTAGGAGAAGGTGCTTTACGTTGGATAGGCTCAAATTCACCATCAATGATGGTCGACAGTTCATCGAGCTGCTTACGAGTCACGAGTTCATTGCGCAGTGGATTAGGTAGCGTTGGCGCCATATTACGCTTGCCCGCATTGGTAGTGCGAGCACGTGAATAGCGCAATACTTCTTCCACGTCACAGCGGATATCGACTTGGAAATCAGGCAGTTTTGCATCCGGATCGTGGCATGTCAGCGTTAAGTGGTAGCCCCACAAATTGACATCAAACTTGTTTGGTGACTCGACATGTTCAGCAAGATTACGAAGCTCACGCAGTAAGTCCATAGAGAAACGACGCCATTCAATATTGCGAGCCAATTTCTGATTCAAATCTGACAGCATCAATGAATCGGTATGACGACGAGCCATACGGCTACGAAAGTAAGAATAAAGTTGAAACACGAGGGTGTGCTGCTTCAAGATCTCTGGTGGGAACAAGAAGAAATAGTCTCGAGTAAGAAGCTCTTCGTAAAATGATGGCTCCCATACCAAAATGTACAGGTTTGGCTTGATCTTAATCTCACCATCCGCGCCTTCACGGGGCGCTTCCTCAGATGCCGTGATCGTTCTTGCTAAAAATCGAAAACGATCACTCTTAAAGCCTTCCGGCATGTTTTCACTCAGCCAACGGCCTGTGAGTTCATGCAACTGAAAATCGGTAAATTCAATGCGATCGATGCTGTCGCGAATTGAATCACGTGCCGGCCCACTGTCCTTTTTGCCACGTAATGACAGGATATCAGTGATATAGAGTGGCGTTTTGTTAGGCACGTGCTTCGCATCAAGATGATACTCCTCATGATGATGATCGTGATACTGAACGGTAAGAGTGAATAACGCGAACAGTGTCATGAGATCATCAACGGTCATGATGTTCTTGGAAGAACGCGTTTCGATCACAGCTTTCGTTCCGGAGATCGAAACCATTGATTTTTGATAACTTTTACGAGTTCTAGGTGGTGCGAGCGCTTGATCGATGATCCCTGCCCAGTTCGTAGGAGAGACAACGAATTGATCGGCTTCATCGCGCATTGCTGGTGGCGTATACAAACCGTGTTCGTTGAGAAGACGTTTATTAACTTGAGTTTGAGCGAGTGCTTTGGACTTTTTTTGTTTCTCTGACTGTTTAACGGATTCCGTTACCAGACTGGTTGCACCAAGCACTGATACAAGCTGGTTAGGATTGATAAAGCGATGAAGCATGGTTTTGCCAGCCAGTCCTTCTTCAAATCTTACACCATGCTGGCTGAACAAACCGATGTTTACTGCGGCACGCAATCGCTGTTGAATTGCTGCACGAGTTAACTTGCCATCCGTTGCGTCAATCAGTTCAGTTGTTGAAACATAACCGTCTTTTGAGCTGAATCCACGCAGGGAAATGAGATTCAATAACTCAAGTATACTTTTGGTTACACCTTTGAAATGTTGATACTGTTCGATCCAATCAACGGCTGTTTCCGTGACTTCAAAAAGGTGTCCGCCTTTGTGATCCCGTGGGGATCGAATCAAGATTTTATCTTCACTGCTCATGGTTGGATCTAGATCACATTATCCGTAAATTCGATATTGTTCCATAGAATAATGAAATTTAGATCATAAATAAAGCGCTATTTTGATTATTGGTAAAAAGACTGATCTTTATGATTATACTGATCTTAATTGATTAATTGATCTTATGATCTGCGAGAGAAAGCCCCTGTAAGTGTCTGAAATTATGCATAATTATTTTAGGGGCTCACGGAACTATGATCAACACCATTACGAAACCATGATCATCATATTTTGAAAGCATGATCAACTCATCCCGAATGCATGATCACCGAAATATTGAAAGCTTGATCATCATAGTTTCGGATCAATGATCATCATCTAGTGACAAGTTATCCACAGAAATAGTAGAAAAGCTGTGTGTAGATTGGAGAATATCTTGGTCAATCCTCAAGTTTTACTCCGAAAGCATGATCAAGTGGAATCCGACTGAAGAAGAAATAGTCAAATTGTCGCTTTGTAATACAGACAATTTTGCGAGCCATCGAATCCGATTAACGGTTTGTTGTTATACACTTGGCTGAGACATCTCCGGAACTATGATCAAGTGATTTAACTTAATAACTGCCGCGTTTCGATTTCAGTGCATTTATGCGCCAATTAGCGCACTATCCTTTGTTTCGCGGGACTTAAGCCGTAATCTAACCGAGTTTTTACATGCTTCCGTGGTGCTTAATTACTTGATCATTGTTCCGCTAAAGATGATCATCGTTTGGGATTAAGTCGATCTGCTCTGGTGCGAGAGAGTTCCTTGATCATGCTTTCGTAGTCTAACTGTTTCCCGAAACAATGATCAAGAGGATACCTTGATCATTGTTCCAATGTTGTTTTGTCTTGTGATTGATATGCTTTCCTCACTAATCAGAACAGTCAAACTCTCAGTCTCATCAATACTAAGATGTGAGCGGTCATTCTCAACATGTCTTCAAATGAGCAACCTCCGTAATTTATAGGCTAGGTTGTATCGTTCCGATAGAATCTGTCTTTACATTGTAAATATGTGACGCGGTAACACTTTCAAAGTTTTTAGTTTTCAGGGTACTTTTCTTCATAGAAAGGCTTACTATTTGGTGATACTTTGCGCAAATAATCATCATAGAGCTAGATACCAGTCAAATTAATGTAAATAATCTATGTTGATGAGTGGACAGCTTTTTCTTGAGATTGTACGATATTGCTGTACATAAACAATTAGGTTACTTGGTTGGAACTTGGGTATGAAAAGAGAACAAACAATAGATAATCTCTACCAACTTGCAGAGCAAACTCAGCAAGTACAAGCGGATCGTATTGAAATCGTTTTGGAAGAGCGCAGTGATGACCACTTCCCAGCGATGTCAAAAGCGATGATGGAAACGCGCTCTGGCCTAACTCGCAGAAAGCTCGATGATGCCATCAGTAAGATGGAGCTGGGCGGTCATCAGTTTACGAAAAACAACGCCAATCACTACTCTATTTCGCTGCAAGAAGCGCATATGTTAATGGATGCGGCAGGCGTTCCTAAGTTCCACGAGCGCAAGAATAGCGCTAACAACAAGCCATGGATCATCAACGTACAAAACCAAAAAGGTGGTACGGGTAAGTCGATGAGTGCTGTACACCTGGCGGCTTGCTTGGCGTTGAATCTAGATAAACGCTACCGTATTTGTCTCATTGACCTTGATCCACAAGGCTCACTTCGTTTGTTCCTAAATCCACAAATCAGCGTTGCTGACCACGAGAATATCTATTCTGCGGTTGATGTGATGTTGGAAAATGTCCCAGAAGGTACAGAGATTGACTTAGAGTTTCTTCGTCGTAACGTACTACTGCCAACGCAATATCCAAATCTTAAAACGGTATCTGCGTTTCCAGAAGATGCCATGTTTAACGCTGAAGCGTGGCAAACGCTGTCGCAAAGCCAATCTCTCGACATCGTTAAACTTCTGAAAGAGAAACTGATCGACAAGATTGCTGAAGACTTCGATGTCATTATGATTGATACCGGTCCTCACGTAGATCCACTGGTATGGAATGCAATGTACGCATCTAACGCATTGCTAATTCCATGTGCCGCCAAACGTCTTGACTGGGCGTCAACAGTGAACTTCTTCCAGCACTTGCCAACGGTTTATGAGATGTTCCCTGAAGACTGGAAGGGGCTAGAGTTCGTTCGTCTAATGCCGACGATGTTTGAAGATGACAATAAGAAGCAAGTGTCGGTACTAACAGAAATGAACTACTTACTTGGTGATCAAGTGATGATGGCCACCATCCCTAGAAGCCGTGCATTTGAGACTTGTGCTGATACCTACAGCACGGTTTTCGATTTGACGGCGTCTGATTTTGAGGGGGTAAGAAAACGTTGGCTGTTGCTCAAGACGCTGTTCAAAAAAGTGCACTAGAGTTAGAAAGAGTATTGCACAGCAACTGGGCTTCACTGAATCAAGGGTAATGTAAGAAATGGCAATTAAAACTTCAGAATTAAACGCCAAGCTATTTGGTAAAGCAAATAAACGCCGCGCAACGACACCACAAGAGGCACAAACCGCTGCAAAAGAGCAGGCACAAGTGATTGAACTGTCTGTAGCAGGTGAAGAACTTGTGTCGTTTGAATTGGTTCGCGTGCCAGCAAATGAAGTCGAAACAAAAACATTTGTTTTCCAAGAAAACGCGCGTGAGCAATCTTTTTTAAACGAGCATGCATTGTCAGATGTATTAGCTACATTGCGCGACAAAGGTCAGCAATACCCAGCGGTTGGTCGCCGTCAAGCCGACGGTACCATCGAGGTATTGGATGGTAGTCGCCGTCGAATGTCATGTATCTTGGCGCAAAAAGAGTTTCTGATTTACGTTGCGGATAACATTAACTCTGAACACGCTAAGTTCCTTTCTGATGTCGCAAATGCTCATAAGCCTCTTTCACTTTATGAAAAAGGCAAAGAAATGCTCGCTAAACTCGAAAATGGTGAAGCAGAAGACCAAAAAGCATTGGCAAAAATGTTCCAGTGCAGCGAAGCGTTAGTAAGTGGTGCTCTCAAGGCCGCAGACTTACCATTGGAGCTACTTCAAGCCTATCCAAATGTGAGTGACTTGGGGCGCCCGACGATTGTTAGATTGCACAAGCAGTTTAGTGAACTCGATAAAGATAACCAGATTAAACTCATTGATCGTTGTCAGCAGTCGGAAGGGTACGTTTGGCAAACGAGCCAGGCGCAGGGCGTTGCTCGCATCACCAAAGATGTGTCTGAAACACTAGAAAACTGGATCCATGAACTGTCGCCGCCAAAACGTGCCAAAGTGACAAAGATTGATTTAGTTAAAGGCCGTGCAAGCTATACGCGCAAAGGGCCAAACCTAGCGATTAACCTGAAAAAGGTCGATGACCAGACCATGGAACAAATCCTAGAGTTTTTGAAGCAAAAGCTGCAATAAGTACCACAACAATGCCCCGCAAGAGCGGGGTATTTTTTTGTGCTAAGATTGGCCAAGGTTTCTAATAATGACGTCGCCATGGCAAATCACTCTCTATCCTCTCGTATTGATGCACAGCTAAGCTCTATAACTCAACTGCAGCAGCTCGCTCAGACCCAATTTGTTCGCGCAGTAACGGTCTTAAAAGGCGAGTCACAATGCAGCAAACTTTGCTTGCCCTGGTTGTGGAGCACTTTCCCCCGCAATCTCGATTCCATATAGGTTCGGAAAACATTGACGGACTTGTAAATGTTCCCCCAATCAAGGTAAGCGCCTTTTAGGGCAAGATACGCAGATGTTAGTGGTCACCATTGATGAACAGTTTGACGCTAACAGTTTTAATGCTGCGCTCGGTACTCTGGTCGGTGGTGGGTTGCTTATTTTGCTGCACACTGAAAAGTCTTCGCTCCATCCTTGGCTTGTCGGTGCAATCTCAGAGTTGCCAACGCTTGAAGAAAGTAGCTTAGAAGTGGCACAGCCGAGTTTGTTTTGTTTAGACGATGATACCCGTCTGGCATCGCTTTCATCAACTAGCGCTACTAACCGATTTGAACAGCAAGAGCAGGCGATAGAGCTTATTCATCATGTTGTCACGGGACACAGAAAACGCCCGCTTGTTCTAACCGCCGATCGCGGCCGTGGGAAAAGCAGCGCGCTGGGTATTGCTGCTGCTCGGTTTAATGGAAAGCGTCCTCTACGCGTTTTGATTACCGCGCCAAGCAAATCCTCAGTGGTATCAGCACTCGCGCATTTTAACAGGGAACTGGAGGGACAGAGCTTATCTGCTTCTAGCGTAACACTCGAGTTTATTGCGCCAGACGAACTGTTACAGACCAAGCCAAACTGTGATTTTTTGTTCGTCGATGAAGCGGCTGCGTTACCTATCTCGATGCTAAAGAGAATGGTGGAGCACTATCATCGAATGGTCATTAGCACCACCATCCATGGTTACGAAGGATGTGGCCGTGGTTTTAGTGTTAAGTTTCTTCCGTGGTTAACTGAGAATCGGAAAGGCGCTAAGAACTATCACCTCGACTCCCCAATTCGGTGGAGCCAGTATGATTTATTAGAGCCGTGGGCTTCATCTACGTTCTTGTTGAATGCAGAGCTCAGCGCATTGCCTGAACCTATGGTTAAAGAACCGATTCGACGCGACGCACTAACTTGGGAGACTTTCGATGCCAAGAGCGCGTCTTTGAATCGTGAGCGTCTCGATGCGGCTTTCGCTTTACTGGTTAATGCCCATTACCAAACGTCGCCAAATGACCTTATGTGGTTGTTAAACAGTAAAACCATGAAGCTCTATATCATGAGTTACGACGACATCGTAGTCGGTAGTATTTTGGTGAACAGGGAAGGGCAGTTAGACCGCGATCTAATTGAACGTGTTCAATTAGGTCGAGCTCGTCCCGCCGGCCATCTGGTGCCTGTGGAATTATCAAACCACCTCGGATTATCCACAGCTGCGTTGCAATCGTGTCTTCGTGTGATGCGAATTGCTGTCCACCCACTATTGCAAGGTAAAGGTCTAGGAAGCGAAATGTTGACTGCGTTGTCTCAGGTGGCAAAAGGCAATGTAGATTATCTCGCTACAAATTTTGGCGCGACAGCTGAGCTTGTTCGTTTCTGGAAAACAAACGGTTTTTTACCTGTTCGTATTGGTAGTGCGAAAGACAAAGCAAGCGGCACTTACAGCAGTACTTTCATTTGCCCGCTCTCTTCAGAAAGTGTTGAATGGATCGATGAAGCTCGCAATCAGTTTGGTGATTCCTTACATTTTGCTCTTCGCACGCATGCTCAGGATGTCGACCCATCGCTTGCGCTCTCTTTACTTAAAAGCTCAGAGGTTAAATCTCTGTCGTCTATCCCTGTTTCCTCTTTGGTACCAAACTATGTAAGGGGAGGGAACAGTTTCAACTCGGTTCGGCCTTTCTTGATGCCGCTCATACCGTTGGCATTGTCACTTAATGGTGAACACGTGAGCACGCTTATTGTGGCAGTCGTTATCCAAGAGTGGAGCTGGACAATGGTGGCGGAGTATTTTGGCTTTGCCGGTAAGAAACAAGCCGAGCAAGCATTTCGTCAAGAACTCTCTAAACTGTTGTCTGTTTTACAGTGTAAATAGACCTAGCTTCTTCGTACACCAGATTTACACTGTAAACGGTATGAGTGTTTACAGTGTAAAATCTATCATTGCCTATTTTTACACTGTAAATCGCATCAAACCTCTTCTATATCTCCATTCGATACCGCACTTTATTCTAGAATCCCGTTCAAAGTTTTGAACAATTTACCGTGAGCACTCCCGTAGTTTTTGTTGATAACGGTAGTCTCAGTAGTGAGACTTCACTAAGATAGAATGAATTATTGAAGCATGATCACACTCGCAGCAATGTACGGCGAGCGTGAGTTCGCATAAGGAAGTGGTCGTTAATCATGTGGAAAAGCGTTTTATCTCTCTCTTCGGATAAGCAACAAGTCATTGCTCAATTGCCAAAAGAGTATGAGCAAGGTTTGGCATTGGAGCTTAGTTTACTCGGCAATGCCCTGCAGGAAATCAACGCACAGGATTACTGGGTTGATGACAGTGCCGTGAACCAATTTATCAAATCGGCGCAAGCGGCAAAGGGGGAAGCATTCTCAGGTTTGACGCTCGCTGAAATACGTAATGCAACCGCAGAAGTCGTACTCACTGAGCAAGATATGCTGGCGAGCATTAAAGTAACCGGAGCTTACGCCGGCGAAGCTTTAGCTCCGAATGACATTATCTCCGCTTTAACCACTGCTCGAGTTGTGAAAGGTCTGAATAAGAAAGCGCTTAAGAAAGTACTGTTGCTTAGTCAGCAGCTGAAAAAAGGCGAAACGTACACCCAGCCTGTTGCGATAGGTAAGCGTCCAAAAGAAGGCAAAGATGCTCAGTTCATTCCTCTGGTTGCCGACCCTAAGCAGCGAGTCTTAAAACCTCAACAAGCGGGTTCCAACGGCAAAGTCGATATGCGCGATTTGGGCGCTGTCGTCACCGTTGGCGAAAATGAACAAGTGATGCGACGTATTCCAGCGATATCTGGAGAAAACGGCTATACCGTCACGGGCGCTATTATTCCTCCAAGACCAGTAAAAGACCTACCTCTAAAACCAGGCGCGGGTACACGTTTCTCTCCAGATAACCCAAACACGTTATTGTCGACGATGTCAGGTATGCCAATCATCAAAGCCTCCGGTGTTGAAATCGACGAGGCGCTTTGTCTAAGTAATGTCGATATCTCAACCGGCCACATTAAGTTTAAAGGCAGTGTCGTGATTTCTGGCAATGTAGAGCCGAACATGGAAGTGACTGCAACTGGCACTATCACCGTCGGCGGTTTTGTTGAATCGGCATTTCTAAAAGCGAAAGGCGATATTACTGTCGCGAAAGGCATTATCGGTCACAATGTTGATGACGGTGAACAGAAATCTTGCCGACTGGAGTCTGGAGGAGACGTTGTTGCTAACTACGCACAGTTTGCGGATATCAGCGCCAAGGGCGATATTCACTTCACTGTGCATAGTCTGAACAACGATATACGTTGCTCTGGCGACTTGTTGGTGATAGGTAGCAACAAAAAGCAGGGCACATTGAGTGGTGGTGAAGCCAAAGTTGGTGGGAAGGTGCAATGCCATCATCTTGGTGTTGAGGGCGATACAGCAACCTACATTCAAGCGTTTGCTAACTATGAGCATTACGCTAAGAAGCTTGAGCAATTGCAAGAACGCTACACAGAGCTACAAGAGCGTAAAATGATTGCAATCAGGCGTGAGATTGAGCTTAAGAAAATCCCTAAATCGAGTCGAAGTGACGAGCAAAATGCCGAACTCGCGGCGCTAAATAGTGCCGATACCGGAGCATTAGACGCACTGAATGAAGAGAAAGAGCGCATCGAGCTCGAACTGTATGCGAAACTTGAGTTAAATACCGTAGAGTCCGTGGTTCAAACTCATACCCGCGTTACTGTTCAGTTCGATGATGAGAAGGTGACGACTCGTTCCACTCACGGTCCGGCTACTTTTAGCTTTAACAAACAGACCATTACCTTCGCGCCTAAATTGAAAGAAGAAGATATCTTGGTGTAGCTCAATCAGGGTGAGCGTGTGAGACGCCCGCCATTCAGTCAAGCGCGTCTCACTTTTACTGCTTCCATAGCGTGGCGCCATTCCCTAACGTATCAGCCAAGGCATCTTGTGGGTTGCGCAGACGACACTTAGACAATGATAAGCAGCCACAGCCAATACATTCGCCGAGCTCATCTCTGAGTTTTGTCATCAACCAAATCTTTTCATCCAGTAAGGCTCGCCAATCTTGCCCCATCTGTTGCCATTCTTCCTGACTCGGTGCTCGATTGAGCGGCAAACTGGATAGCGCCTGTTTGATTTCTTCCAAGCTAAGCCCCAATTGTTGACCCGTTTTAATGACTGCTATTCGCCTCAGTACCGAACTGTCATACCGTCTTTGATTGCCTTGATTGCGCCAACTGGTGATCATCCCTTTTTGCTCGTAAAAGTGCAGCGCAGAAACGGCGACTTCGGCACGCTTTGCAACTTGTCCTACGGAAAGCTCCATAAATACTCCTTATCTTTTAGGTAATTATAGCTTTACCTAAAGTTAAGTTGAGCCTTTAACCTTGAGATCAGTCACAAGGTTAAGGAAGAAACAGTATGGAAAAGAATAGGAGACTACACCTACTAGGGTTGATGTTTGATGGTATCGCATCGGGAATGATGTTGATGGCGTTGCATGATTCACTCTCAAACAGGGAACAAACGGAACGTTTTTGGCCGTCGTGATCTGGGTTTGTTCATCGATGACGGCGCTATTGAGGCTTAGCAATGGGCTTTGGCAGCGGTTTGGCTGGCAGTGGTGTAGGAACAGGCTCAGTTGGCGTTTCTGGGTGAGTGATCTTAATGCTCTTAATGAAGCGGCTAAAGTAAAGCTCCTTTACCAGCTCATCACAGCGATCATGGGTGAGTCCTCGCTTTGATTGCTCGCTTCCTACTGCAACGATGGTCTGGTTGCTCGGACGATAGCCATTTGCTACTTCACAAAGCTCAATCGTGTCCATGTAGTTTGGATAAACATTTACGGGAGATGAGCGAAAACCTAATTGGTTCATTTGATAGGAGGAACAACTAGAAAGGGCAAGCGCCGCAATTGTGATGAGTGCTTTGTTTCGCATTTTGAATCGTTTGCTGTGGAAGGGAGCGCTAATACTAGCGCCTATTTATGACAGATAAAGCGAAGTTTGAAACCTAGGTCACTTAGCAGCAAAAATTAACACTGCCCAGACATTTAACCAGTCTATACTGGTGCTCGCTTAGCACATTTCCAGTAAATCCAACCAGATATTCAAGGAGAAACAGCATGACGGAATCTATCAACGTAGATGTTGCAGTACTCGGTGGTGGACCCGGCGGATATACCGCAGCCTTTCGAGCCGCTGACTTGGGCTTGTCAGTGTGTATTATTGAAAGTCGAGACACATTAGGTGGCGTGTGTGTCAATGTGGGCTGTATCCCTTCCAAAGCGCTATTGCACGCGACATCACTGATTGAGCAAGCGAAACTGGGTCAGTCTATGGGGATAACCTTTGCTGAGCCCCAAATAGACCTCGGGGCGCTACGTGAGCACAAGCAGTCAAAGATCAACGAACTCACCAAAGGCATCGCTGGGCTAGCAAAAGCACGCAAAGTGACGCGACTTCAAGGGCAAGGACAGTTTACCTCTACCAATACACTCGCGGTCACGGGTGAGAACGATCAAATTGTTGAGTTTAAACACGCCATCGTTGCGACGGGATCGCACTCGATCTCACTGGCTATTGCGCCAAATGATCCGCGTATCTGGGATTCAACCGATGCTCTGGCAATGGAGTCTATTCCAGAACGTTTGCTTATCGTAGGTGGCGGCATCATTGGACTTGAAATGGCACAAGTTTACGCAGCGCTTGGTTCGGACATTACGATCGTAGAAGCACAAGACCACATTATTCCAAGCGCGGACAAAGACTTAGTCCAACCATTGCAACGTGCGACTAAGAAAACGTATCGAACACTAACCAAAACTTTAGTGACCCAAATGGACGCTCAATCAGATGGCATTTTGGTGTCATTTGAAGGAAAAAAAGCCCCAGAACCTAGCTTGTTTGATGCAGTGCTGATTGCAGTAGGTCGAACGCCTAATACTGAGCGTCTTGGTATAGATGAGCTGGGCGTTGAACTTGATGCGAACGGGCGCGTTAAAGTTAACGACAGAATGCAAACCAATGTGGGTCATGTGTATGCTATTGGCGATATTGTCGATGGACCCATGCTTGCACACAAAGCCACTCATGAAGGCAAGGTTGCAGCTGAAAACATCGCTGGCTTGGATTCTACGTTCTGCCCTGCGGCCATTCCGTCTGTTGCTTACACACACCCAGAGCTTGCTTGGGTCGGTTTAACCGAGACAGAGGCCAAAGAGCAAGGTTTGCAATACAGCGTGGGCAAGGTTCCATGGCTAGTAAGTGGACGTGCTCAGAGTGTCAATGCCACTAATGGTGTGACCAAAGCGCTGTTTGATAAGGAAACGGGGACTCTTATTGGTGCTGGTATCTGCGGTGAAAACGCGGGTGAATTGATTCACGAAGCCACAGCTGTGCTTGAGTTAGGCGGACGAGCAAAAGATATTGCCCATACGGTTCATGCTCACCCTACGCTAGCCGAGACGTTTGCTTTTGCGGCTGAAGTTGTGGAAGGCTCTATGACGGATATGCTTCCAGCTAGAAAGAAATAATTATAAAAGAGGGCGCAGAAGCGCCCTCACATTTTTTAGATCCGATTAAGACGTACTTACGTTAAGAACAATCTTACCAATGTGTTTTTTTTTCAACAAATTCAGTTTGAGCCTGTTTGATATCCGCAAGCTCAAATGTTTTGCCGACAAGTGGCTTAATCTGCTCCCCTTCAATGCGGCTGATTAGATTCGGGAACACTTCATCTTCGAGCCCTGTGCAGCCAAAGAATGACAAATCCTTGAGATAAAGGGTACGAACATCGAGTTCAACCAGAGGCCCTCCGATTGCACCGGAGACGGCGTAGCGTCCTTTTGGGGCCATAACTTCTAGAAGCTCAGGCCATTGTGACCCCGCTACAAGATCAACCACCACATTAACACTGTTATTGCCTAGCGTTTCCACTAAGTTCTGACCGCGTGATACCGTCTTGTCCGCACCAATCTCAAGCAGTGCCTCTGCTTTAGATTCGCTTGTCACGGCAATAACGGTTGCGCCTCTCGCTTTGGCTAGCTGAACCGCTGCAGAGCCAACTCCACCAGAGGCACCAGTGACGAGTACGACATCGCCTAAGGCAACATTTGCACGTGTCAGCATGTTCTCAGCTGTGGAGTATGAACATGGAAATGAGGCGAGCTCAATGTCCGTGTAGCGTGAATTTACACTGTAAGCCTGACGAGCATCTACAGTTGTATATTCTGCAAATCCACCATCGCATTCAGAGCCAAAGTACCAGAAATGCTCAAGCCTTTGACCATCTACGTAACGCAAACATGGGTCAATCAGTACGCGTTCGCCGATCCGACTTGCGTCAACATTTGAACCTACCGCGACAATATGTCCACACACGTCCGCACCTTGAATACGAGGCAAACTCAGCGCATTGCCAGCCCAACCGGCATCTTCACTGTCGTTGTCGCCTTTTGAGTACCAACCGATTCGCGTATTGATATCGGTATTATTGACGCCAGCTGCACTCACTTTAATCAAAACCTCATCGGCGTTTGGCGAAGGTAGCGGAATGTCGCTGCGAAGTTCTAGTTGGTCTAAGTCACCATGACCAATTAGTTGTACGCCTGTCATCACCGAGCTCATTGTTGAATTCCTTTTATGTGGCTTTTTGAATGGGTAGAAAACAAAGTCGTGACAGCTACTTTGGCAGCGGTAATCGCCGATTCACCTAAAATGGGATAAGCGGTGGTTGTTCCCTCATGCAGAACAAATAGAGCATTAGAAAGATCGTCTCGTCCACTCAATTTGGCAAGAGAGTCGATAACCTGTTGTTTGTGTTTTTCAACTGTCGAATTTATCTCGGTGTTGTCAGGAAAAGCCGCAAGTGCATTGACCGACAGGCAACCTTTTGGTGCATGTTCTTTCATCCAACTGCCAAGAAAGTCAAAGGCTGAAAGGGTGGCATCTAGCCACTTTGCTGTGCGCACTGCTCTAATAGGGCGATGTAGCGCTGGTGTCGATGGTTTAGTGCGCCAACGACCATACTCTCTTTGGAAGGGAAGTATTTATATAAGGTGCGCATACTCACACCAGACAGCGCTTTTAGCTCGGAGACACTCGGCTCTGCGAATCCTTTTTGTGCGAAAGCGCGCTCTAGATTCTCAGCAATTTGTTGTTGCGACATAGACAATCTCAAAAGGTAGAATGATTATACTACCCTCAGTGTAGAATAATCATTCTACCCTCGTCAACCACCATAGATATCGCTAAAGCCACCGTTTTGCCATTGCCCAAACAACGGAACCCACACTAAACACTACGCACAGTGCAGTAACGAGCCAAAATGCATAGGGATTTTCCGTCCCCGGCATTCCACCCACGTTGATGCCCAACAAACCGGTGAAAAAGCCTAACGGCAAAAACAAACCTGCGATGATCGTGAATACATAAGTGCGCCGGTTCAGCGTTTCGGCATCGATAGCGTTGAGCTCATCCATCATTAATATCGAATGCTCACGCAGCATCTCTATATTCTCTAGACAGCGCAGCTGTCTATCGAGTAGTGCCTTGATTTTTAGGTTATCGAGCTCGTTAAGCCACTCTAAATTGAACGCTGCGAGTTGATTCAATGTCTCTTTTTGCGGAGAGAGGTGTCTGCGAAGTTTGATGCAAACCTTGCGTAAGTGACTGACTTGCTCTCGATAATCGTTGCTGCCTGTCGAAAAGTCGGCTTCTTCAAGCTCAAGCGCATGATCTTCAAGTTGATTTAGGCTGCTCTCTTGTTTCGTTGTAATCGCATCAAGCCAATTGATGAGTAGCTCAGGAATGGTTTGAGCGCCATCTCCGCTCTCAAGAGATTCCAATACTTCTTTGGTGGAAATGAGCGGGCGACGACGCGTGCTGATGATTCGAGTTCCATCTGTCCATATTCGCAGGGACACCATGTCTTCAGGATCCGATTCGGGGTTTAGATTGATGGCTCTGAAGTTAGCAAGCACATTGTTCTTTCTTTTGAGTATGTGGGGGCGACTGTTTTCACTGGTCAAACCATCAATAGCAACATCATTTAAACCGCTGTATTGCTGTATCCAGTCAATCGTGCTCGGGACACTGTAATCAAAATGCAGCCATACGGGCTCATCTCGTTTTTGCCAAACTTGATCAATATCTTGATTACAAGGAATAAGACCTCCGTGCCCATCAAGTTGAATGGCGTGTATCAAACCGTTTGGGTAGCTGCTATTAGGTTGTGTTTCCATAAAAACCTTCAGTTAATTATTTGTGCTTATTAATAATAAAATGTTAATCGAAGATGTGTGTTAAGTGTAACAAAATTAGGGAACACCCCTTGCAGCGACCGATCCGACCAGTTATTGTTGAGTAACAAAGCATTAACATAAGGTGGTGGGGATGCATTTCGACGAACTAATCGCAAAAGCCGAGCTGTGTGCGACAACAGGTGAACATATGTCGATCCCAGCGTCATGGGGCAGGGAAGAACCGTGTTTGGCGGGCTGTCTGCCTCGCTGCTCTATACTGTGATGAAATCTCAGTTGAGTGGGGAACGTGTACTTCGCTCTCTCAACACCAACTTTGTTGGTCCGCTCCTCGTTGATGTGCCGTTTACGTTTGAGGTAGAAGTGCTCCGGGAAGGGAAGAGTGTTTCCCAACTTAGTGCTCGTTTGGTGCAAAATGGTCAAGTTGCTGTGTTTCAACAAGGTTGTTTTGGTGCTGATCGCGAGTCCAAGATTGTGGTGAAAAACAATGACAACCATATTATGCCAATACCCGATGATCTCCCTCGATTTCCGTCGATTGAGCAGGGCGCTCCAAACTACACCTCCCATATCGATCTTGCTTTGGCTAGAGGTCACTTGCCTTTTAGTGAAAGTAAAGACTCACATACTTGGGGGTGGATGCGATTTAAGGTCTCCCCTGAGTCCATTTCAGATGCGCATTTGATATGCCTTGTCGATGCTTGGCCACCTGGCGTATTGCAGATGATGAGTACTCCCGCACCGGCCAGTACCATGATGTGGAATCTCGAGTTTATTCATCCCCATCGCTCGGTGCAGCCAGAGGATTGGTTTGCTTACCAATCACACACGAGACAAGCCGCTGAAGGCTATGCGCACGCGCAAGCAAACATCTGGAACAATCGTGGCGATCTGGTTGCCGTAAGTCGCCAAAGCATCGCCATCTTTGATTAGCAGCTTTTACAGTGTAAACAACCCAAATGGGCTCCGACGACAAGTCGTAGCCCCATTTTTGTGTTTGACCTGTCGATTGGTGCCGGGTTTACGGTTTCGCGCTTGAACTTCATTTTCAGGCTGTTATTCTTTGCCGCCTTTTTCACGAGTTGAGGTAATCCCTATGGCTATCGGTTTTGACTACGGAACTGCAAACTGCTCCGTAGCCCATTTAAACAATGGCAGCGTTGAGCAAATCCCGCTGGTTGGGGATAACTGCTACATTGCATCAACACTGTGTGCACCAACAGCAGAAACCGTATCAGAGTACCTATTTCGCTGTTTGGACATTCGTCCATCTGATGACATTGGTGAGGCCGTATTACGCCGTGCTGTCAAGATGAACCGTGAAGAAGGTATTGAAGTCATCCCAAGCGATGTATTGTTTGGGGAGCAAGCTCTGAATCTCTATTTAGAAGATCCGAAAGATGTCTATTACATCAAGTCACCAAAGTCCTTCTTAGGTGCGATGGGGCTGCGCGATATGCAGCTGTCGTTCTTTGAAGATCTGGTTTGCGCCATGATGAGTAACGTCAAGCGTAAAGCGGAAGCGAATTTAGAGCGCACCATTGACCAAACCGTGATTGGTCGCCCAGTGAACTTTCTCGGCCGAGGTGGCGATGCATCTAACCTACAAGCAGAAGGGATATTGCTGCGAGCGGCAAATCGCGCTGGCTTTAAAGATGTCGAGTTTCAATATGAGCCAGTTGCGGCTGGACTTGAGTTCGAATCGACTCTGACTGAAAACAAGAACGTATTGGTGGTCGATATTGGTGGTGGTACCACTGACTGCTCTTATATTCAGATGGGGCCATCGTGGGTTGGCAAAGACGACAGACAGCAATCGCTCATTGCCCACACAGGCCAACTTGTTGGCGGTAATGATTTGGATATCTACATCGCGTTTCGCCGCTTTATGCATGCGTTTGGTATGGGCACAAAACGCTTATCTGGTCTAGATATCCCAGTGACTCAGTTCTGGAATCCGATTGCGATTAACGACGTGCAAGCGCAAAGAAAGTTCTATGCGCACGACAACTTGAAAGAGCTTAGGCTATTGGCAAAAGAGGCGTTAGAGCCGGAAAAAGTGAATCGTTTGGTCGCCTTGCATCAAGAAACCTTGGGTTACGCGGTGATTCGAGAAGCGGAAAAAGCCAAGATTGCGCTCGAAGAAAATGCCGAATACAAAGCGATGCTCGATCTCTACAGTGAACATGTGGGGATCGACATCAGTCAGGCAGATATGGCGGCGGCGATTGATAATCCGACCAAGAAAATTCAAGCTCTAGTTAAAGAAGCGGCGCAACAAGCGGGCACGTTGCCGGATGTGATTTACATGACGGGAGGCTCGGCACGCTCTTCTGTGCTTCGCAAAGCAGTGCAAGATGTGCTGCCAAACATTCCAGTGGTCTCAGGCAACTACTTTGGCTCGGTGACAGCAGGGTTGGCACGATGGCAGATGTTTGTTTTAGATAAAAAGCGCACTGCGCAGATAGACAAAACCCAGAACGTTGCTCTGGGTTTTTCGTTTGTGGTTGGTCTTACTTATTCGGCATAGGTAAGATTTCAAACATGCCATCAAACTCATCAAGTGAAGCCGTGAGCTTGCCTATGAGCTCGGCATCGCCCTTGATACCGGCTTGACCTGATTTCAGCAGCTCATCAAGTGATGTCTGGCCAAGTGCCACTCGGGTAAGATCCGATTTGTGGATGATAAGCTCTACATTAGTTTCTGGTAGCGTATCGACTTCGATGTTACTCATATTGGCATTAGACACTTCACCGTAGTAGCGCTCTTCCACATCTGGATGATACAAACCAAAGTTAAAGTCTAAACCTGCTTGCTCGGCTTTTTCTGCATTAAGCCTAACAGCAATGAAGTCTAAGAACATTCCCGTTGGTGTGTTGGCAATCACGTCTGCTGAGGCCAACTTGATAGAAGGTTGGATCTCGCCAGTTCTAAGCTCAACCGCACCTTGTAGGTAAGAGTTTCGCCAAGCCATGGTTTCAGATTGATAGCCTTGCTGCTCGAAGCTGTCTGCAAGCGCATAGCGGTAAGTCACATTGTTTGGGTCGCATTGCACCAGGTCGTTAAATAGCTGAGAAGCTCCTGATATTCTCCTTGTTTAAAGTGCTTCATACCCGCGTTGTATAGAACATCTGCCCCGGCTGCTTGCACATAGACACAGGATTTGTCTTGTGTTTGCAGTGGGTTGGTGTTCACTGGGTTCATGTCATGATAGCCAAGGTACAGGTTTACAACGGCGCGAGCGTTGTGGCTGTATGAGCCGTGATAACCGTTAGTGTGCCAAGTTTGCTTTTGAGACTCCGGCACGAGCTTTTCAATCTCACGACCGACATCATGGATAGTCACACCGTGGTTGGCGAGACGCATGGCTTGGTTATGAATGAAACCATAGTTGTCACGCTGAAGTGTCATGTAATCGGCAATTTCATTTTGCGGGGTATTCGCATCATTCCAAACTGGCGCGGAGTGCGCAGCGTGGATGTTGTCGACAAGACCCGTATCAACATAACGCATCTTTAGCTCGGTTAGGTATTTCGTCCACACCAGCGCGTCACGAACTTTAGCGCCGCGGAAGGTGTAGATATTGTGCATACCGTCGTAAGTCAGCTCAGCAGTGTTTAGAGAGCGATATTGAGGCACATAAAGCACGATCTCAGCGGGTGCTTCTGCGCCAGGCATGTTGATGGCGTGGAAATCGAGACCATCGATTGTGATTACTTTCTCGCGTTCTTGGATTTCAGTGGTAGGTGCTACCAACGTGACTTCTCCACGTGATGTACCCAGACCCAGTGCGTTATCGACAATGCCTTTCTCGTCGTTATCCAGCGTTGTTCCGTATTGATAGTTGGCGCGGCGTCCCATCGCAGTACCTGCTATTACGTTCTCGTCAGCAAGTTCCTTGATGAAATCTTTTGGTGCATAGATTGGCGCACCTTCGGCAAAGTCACCAGACTCATAGATACCGCGAGAGCCACCAAAGTGATCCGCGTGCATGTGAGAGTAAATCATGCCTGTGATTTTGTGCTCACCGTTGATTTTTGGTAGATGCTGTTTGGCAAAGTCCCAAGAGGCCGCGGCCGCCTGCTTCGATAGCAAAGGATCGTGAATCACATAACCATTGTCTGTACGGTAGATGGTCATGTTAGAGAGATCAGCGCCTCGGATCTGGTACACACCATCAGTCACTTCATAAAGGCCGCCAGCGGCATAGTTGAGCATACCTTGGCGCCAGATTGATGGATTGACTGTCGGTGGGATCTCATCGACAGAGAGCTCTGCCATAAACTCGAATCGGTTTTTCAGCTCACCCGCAGCATGGGTACCAAATTCAGCGATAAGTCCACGTTTGGTGCGGTCAAATGCAGACGTGTCTTGCCACGGTAGTGTAGAAGCAAGCGCCTGATTGGCCTGCAGCGTATGGGAGCTTGCAGGTTTACCTTGGTAGTCCTCAAGGCCAGCGTAGTCAGCGTTAGCGGCGAATGACGCCATAACAGCGATAGCGATAGTTGAAGGAGTAAGCGCTCGAAGCATAGAAAACCTCATCACAGTATTAACAGGAAACAAGGTCACTATATCGACTTGACTCATAACCAAACATGCATATAAATTTAGTTAAAACATAACTAGTGGCTATGTGTATGAAACTGTCTGATTTTGATCTTAATCTGATGCGCGTATTTTTGACCGTGTATCGCTTTCAATCCATTACTGTGGCGGCAGAAGTACTCGACCTCACTCAGCCTGGTGTCAGCGGTGCTCTTAAGCGGCTGCAGAACCAGTTAGGTCAACAACTGTTTGTTCGAGATGGGAGAGGAATTGCCCCTACGCATTTGGCGCATGAGATGGCGCGTCAAATAGAACCGGCATTGGAGCTATCGAGAACACGTTGAACGATGCCCAAGAGTTTTCTGTCGAAGGAAAGCGTCGTTTCGTGGTGTACACCACTGAGCCAGTGATGCTAAACCTTGTGCCCAAAATCGAAGCCGATAAAAGCCTAGGGAACTGCGAAATTGTGTTGTCTCCGACAACTGTGACCGAAGCGCAGCTACGTGAACAGCTCAACCTAAGGCAAGCTGATTTAGCGATTGAATTTTCTGAGTCTTCGACTTCAAGCTACTTTACCCAGCCGTTCTTCTCAGATCAGATTTGTGTCATAGCCAGCAAGCAACATCCTCGAATTCAGGGGCGATCAGTGCTCAGGAGTATTACCAAGAAAAACACATCACATTGAAGTTGCGGCGCGAAGAGATTTTTCTGGTGGACTATTTTACCAAAGAACATATTAAGCCGCGCAACGTCGCCGCAGAATGTGAGTCGCTTCTAGCGTTAATGGCGTTAGTTGGGAGCAGCGAAAGTATTGGTATGACGAGTTTGAACATGGCAAAGCAGTTTTCCGAGCAATTTGGGTTGCAGATCTTGCTGGTACCCTTTAGCTCATTGCCGGTAAACTACGTGTTGATGGGGCATAAGAGAGAGCAAAATAGCAAAGCCAATATATGGCTGCGTGATAAATTGCTCTCCTACGTTCAAGGTTGATCGTAAGAGAGCAGATCTAGTTATGCTTCCGATAGGGTCATCTGTTGCCTTCTTAAGAAGGCAAACAGTAATACGAGACTGATGAGTGCTGTCGCGGCCTCGGCAAATAGGATACTTGCCCAAATACCATTAGTTGGGAACAGACTAGGTAGAATCACCACCCCTAGCGCGACAAACACAAAACCGCGAGCTAGCGAGATAATGGTGGCTTGATTCGGTTTGGCAATCGCTTGAAATAGATTGGCGACGACTAGGTTAAGCCCCATGAGCGGTGTGGCATAGAAGAAAAAAAGCAGAGCTGTGGCGGAAAGCTCTAGCAATTGACTGTCTGCACCCAAATAGAATCGTGCCACGTCTTGCGCTGTGAACCAAATAATCGATAGGAAAAAGAGTCCACTGCCAATGGAAGTGGCCAGTCCAAGCTTGAGTGTGCTGTAAACGCGCTCGGTTTTGCTGGCACCGTAGTTAAAGCTGATGATCGGCTGACAAGCTTGGTTGATACCAACGATGACAAACAGAGCAAACACACCGACGTTGGCCGTTAAGCCGTATGCGATGATATGACTCTCGCCAAACTGGCTAAGCAGCACATAGTTAAACAGCAAAATGGTCAGTGCAGCGGTGATCTCGATAAAGAATGTCGGAACGCCGATCTTTAAGATCTGACCGACACGATCGAGCCCTAAACCCTCCAAACTCAAACGCAGTTGCCCTTTTTGTCTGGCGAAATGAGTGAGAAGAATCAGCGCGATAACACCCTGAGCAATCGCAGTCGCATAAGCTGCGCCTTTCATACCCACCCAAATTTCAACACAAAGAAATAGTCTAAAACTAAGTTGGTCATGGCGCCCGCAGACATCGCATACATAGCGAGTTTGGGGTTAGTATCGTTACGCACGAAGCAAGACATGACCCAAGCGAGAGCATAGAGCACAAAGAATTTGAGCATGATGTTTAGGTAATCATGCGCGAGCTGCGCCATATAGCCACTGGCTCCCATGAGCGCAATGATCTCATCAAGCCAAATCAAAGCAGATACAACAGTCATCGTGGTGAGGATCGCTGTCGCGAGCATCGACTGGCTAAACAAGGTCTGACCGCTATTGAGATTGCCTTTACCAAACTCAATCGACATCAGTGCAGCGCCACCAATACCTATCATCATGCCAGTGCGGTAAAAATAGAGAAAGCCGGAATCGTTAATGAAATAGCGCCAAGACCTTCCGCACCCACACCTTTGCCCACAAACCACGCATCTCCCATGATGAAGATGGATTTGATGACCATGCCCGATAGTGCAGGCAATAAATACTGAATAAACGACTTCTGAATCGGATCAGATTTTAGATTTATACTCATGGATAACCAAAATACGTTGAAAGTAATAAGAACACTATTACTGGTATTATCGTTACCAAAAGGGGCTAAGAAAGGGAGATACTGCCCTTTATCTGGCACTATTTGGAAGTGCGTTTCCGAAATTCAGCAGGGGACTCCCCCATTTGAGCACGATAAAAGCGTCCAAAATAGGAAGGGTCGTCAAACCCCAAGTCCAACGCGATGGTTTTTACGGTTTTGGTGGAAAACACCAAGTCGCGGTTGGCTTCCAATAAGATTCGCTCATGCAAAAGGCGGGTGATCGTCTTGCCGACATGTTTCTTAGTCAGCTCGTTGAGTCGTTTACCGGTAATGGACAGTTCGTCGGCATAAAACTGAACGTGGCGCTGTGAGCGATAGTGGCGTTCAATCAACCCAAGTACTTTGGTCATGCGAGCATCTTTAACCACCTTTTTGTCTTCTGTCTCGATGGAAAACCTTAACAGGTAGCGCAAAAAACTCGTAAGCAGTGACTCAATCAAATCCCAATCGGTTTGCGGTTGGTAAAATTCATCCAAGAGGAGGTTAAACAGAGGTTCAAAATAGATAACCCCTTCATCAGACGTATCAAAATAGGGTTGTTGGTCATCGTGAGCGCGAAACACCGCATTGAACATACGCTGGTGGCGCGGACGGTTTTCAAGAAAATCGGTTGAGAAAATCATCATACGATAGTTTTCAGTGAGCTCAGCGGTCTCATGCACCTGCCCCGGTGCGATGGTGAAAAATCGCCCTTTTCTACTTGGGTATTCCACAAAATCAATGCTCTGTTTGCCAACATCATCTAAGCACCAAATGATTTCAAAGTAGTCATGTCGATGAGCACCAATAATCCCTCCGTCATTCTCGATGGCACTGTCGATTATTTGGCAGGGATTTCCTTTGGGGAGGGAGATAACGTTTATCTTATTGCTCATGTTGACCTTACCATATACACCACCTTTCAATTATGACACTCAATATTGCTGATTGCGACCAAACGTACGGTGTCGTTGTGCGCAAAAATTAACTAAAATACAAGCAGAAATGTGTGGAGGACGGATGCAGATACCGACCATTGGCTTTGACCATAAAAGATCGAATCAGGCAGAGCTCGAAATCTTTGATTTAGAGTCACTGTACCAACGTGAGTATAAAGATCACTCGCCGCAGCGCCCTCATCGCATCACTTTTTTTATGATGGTGTATATCGAACGTGGGTCTGGGAATCACATGGTTGATTTCAAGAGTTACCCATTTGAGTCTGGGAGTATTGTCTTTGTGCGCCGCGAACAGGTTCACTGCTTCGATTTTGCCTCTCAACCTGTCGGCAAGGTGGTGATATTTACCCAGGAATTTCTCGATCAAGTCCACGCCAACATGCGTCTGCCTAACTATACGCCCACTCATCTTAATCAATCTCGCTCTCCCGTGCTGGCTTTAAATAATGAAACTTGCCTGAGTGCCAAACGAATCATCGACGAGGTGCTAAAGGAGATATCTCATGACAACGCGGATCCTTTGGTCGTGATGTATCTGTTTTCTGCCTTCGCGTTGATGCTGCACAGGCTAAGGCCGGAAGAGCGTCACGATAAGCTGTCTCAGGAGCAAAGCGTCAAGTTAGCGCGGTTTTTTGATCTTCTACAAAGTCACTATGAGCGCACACGCGACGCCAATTGGTATGCCTCGCAGATCGGTACGACCTATAAAACGCTCAATCAGATCTGCAAGCTGGCAACGGATCTCACCGCAAAGCAGATGATCGATGCGTTTGTAACGATTGAAATGAAACGTCGTTTGGTGGTGAGTAGTGTGACAACTCAGCAACTCGCCTATGATTTTGGCTTTGAAGATGCCAGTAACTTTGTTAAGTACTTTAAAAACCAAACAGATATGACGCCAAGTCAGTTCCAAAAGCAGTATGCCGACCCTCAAATTTAGCCGAGAACCTGTGTCTTGGGTTCGATATTGACCATTTTCCGACTCACTTCTACACGGAATTCCATTGAGCTTGTTCCTATTATTGTTTCCGAGCTAACAAGAGGAAAACAATATGAACAAGCTTACTCGTCTATTCGCTACGACTGCTGTAGCTGCTTCAGCCATAACTGCCTCCGTGGTTGCAAACGCAGAGGATATGACCAATCGCGAAAAGGCCATCGCCGTCATTTCTAGCATTGAGACTGGCGATCAAAGTGCCATCGGCTATATCAATCCCGAAAATTACACACAACATAACTTGGGTGTGGCTGATGGACTGGCGGGCTTTGGCGAGGTGTTACAGCAGCTTCCCAAGGGCAGCGCGAAAGCGAATGTGATTCGCACTATTCAAGACGGTGATTATGTAGCGCTGCACACGGAATACAATTTCTTTGGTCCTAAGGCTGGCTTTGACATCTTCCGCTTTGAAGACGGTCTAATCGTTGAGCACTGGGATAACTTGCAAGAGGTGGCCAAGCCCAATCCAAGTGGTCGAACCCAGTTTGATGGCGCAACAGAAATCAGAGACCTAGATAAAACCGACGCCAACAAAGCCTTAGTCACGGACTTTGTGAAAACCATTCTTATGGGGGCGACATGTCGAAGATTGGAATGTTCATAGGTGATAAAGACTCTGATTACATTCAACACAATAAGGGTGTTGCCGACGGTTTAAGTGGATTAGGCGTCGCGATGAAGGCGCTGGCAGAAGCAGGTATACCAATGGTATACGACGCAAACCACTTAATTATTGGAGAAGGCAACTTTGTTCTTTCCGTCAGTGAAGGTAAGTTCATGAATCAACACGTGGCATTTTACGACTTGTTCCGAGTAGAGAGCGATAAAATCGTTGAACATTGGGATACGATAGAAGTTATTCCACCTAAGTCAGAGTGGAAAAACGCTAACGGTAAGTTTGGTTTCGAATAGCGACACTTACTTGCTGCAAGTGGGGTCACTTTTTGCAGTGACCTTCTTGGTATTTTCAATGCTCAAAAGTTGACGAGAGCAAAGATCATCCCTGATTACACCAAAAACAGACATGTTTTTTCAATGATGATTCCCCTATATTTGAGCTGTTGACTTAACGCAATTATCACCGAAAGAAGTAGAGGGATAGCAATGGATTCAGAGAAAACGTGGGCACATGATGCTTGGAAAAGTGTGTTTGAGAAAGTCAAATTTACTAGCGAAGACATTTCAGTACAGTTTCCTTCCATGACATCGGAGGGGCGTTATGAGGATACCCACGCTCCTTGGGCGTGGGTTGTCGGCTTCTGGCCAGGCCTGCTGTGGTTGCTATATGAGAAAGAGCACTACCAACCGTTCAAAGACATTGCCATAGCACGTGAGAAGACCATGGATGGCCCACTCGATGAATATGTCAATATCCACCATGATGTTGGTTTTATGTGGCAACTTACTTCGATCAAACAGTATGAGTTGTTTGGTAACGAGCGTTCTAAAAATCGAGCACTTAGAGCCGCGAGTCATCTGGCGAGTCGATTTAACATCAATGGGCGCTTCTTAACGGCTTGGAACAAGAATGATGTCAGTGCTGCAGACCCGAGAGGATTGAGTATTATCGACAGTATGATGAACTTGCCTCTTCTGTACTGGGCTTCGGATCAACTCGATGCACCGCGGTTCAAACTGATTGCCATGGCACATGCTGATACGGTGCTTAAAGAATTTATTCGACCAGATGGCTCGGTAAGACATATGGTTGAGTTTGACTATATGACTGGCGATGTGAAAAGTTATTATGGTGGTCAAGGCTACAATGAGGACTCTGCTTGGAGTAGAGGCGCATCGTGGGCGGTTCATGGCTGTGCACTAAGTTATAAATACACGAGAGAGCCAAGATACCTAGAAGCGGCCATGAAAACCGCTGACTTCTTTATTAACCAGTTACCTGAAGATTCAGTTCCACATTGGGATTTTAGAGCTCCAAGGGATGAAAATACGCCAAGAGATACCTCAGCTGCAGCGTGTGCTGCGAGCGGTATGCTTCTTATCTCTGAGCTTGTTGACGATGAAGCAAAAAAAGCGCATTACTTTGATGCTGCTAATCGAATCCTCAAGAGTCTTTACGAGAACTACTGCACGGCAGGGGACGATACCCAGCAGGGAATCTTAACAGGAGGGGCGTTCAACTGTCCTAAAGGGTTGGGGTTAATTGCTCGCTTATATATGGTGACTACTACTTTGTAGAAGCTCTATCGAAACTGGTGACAAAGCTATCGTCTGAGAAAGAAAAATCGATCGCCGAAGAAATGGTGATCTGACAAGCAGCATTGAACAATATACTTTGAGTTACGAGACATGAATAATAACGCCCGATATGTAATATCGGCGTTATTATTCACAATTTTTTTGGGATGTGATTCTCAATTGACTGGAAAGCTGGTCAAAAATGCCTCAGTAATGGAGGTGGTAAAAATAATATTTAATGGGTGTTACGATATTCTCTCGGAGATACACCAAACTTAGCTTTAAACTTCTTGTAGAAATCACTGGTATTCGAAAAACCCACCTCTATTGCAAGGTCGTTAATACTTATATTCCTAATCTTTATGATCTCACAGAATTTATTGAATCTTATTTCCCTAAGTAGGTTGTTGAATGTCACTCCACTTTCTTTTTTTATCAGCTTGGATAAGTTGTAGTTTTTCATTTTAAGCTGATCAGAGATCTCATTTAAGTTGGCTGTTCTAAGGTTTCTCTCCATATAAGTAATGACTTTACAGAGAACACCTTTATCGTAAGATACTTTCTCAATTCTTTTAGGCTCTTCAAGCGTTAGATCAAGGACAAGGATACCGAGCAAGAACTTAACGCGAGGCTCCACTAAATCCTCATCACCATCGAGTTCTGATAGCATCTCATTAAGGGAGCCCTCAAGTCGACTTTTTTCTTTGGTCGAGAAAATAAGTGCTGAAGTAGCGGATTTTTTGAATACTACATCGGTAAAGAAGTTAGATAAATTACAAGACTCATTGATAAATTCGAAGATATAGCTGAAGAACTTTTTGTGAATAATGAAATTTACTATTATATCATCATCACCGGTTGGATATATTTCGTGAGTAACACCAGGCCCCAAAAACAGGAGATCCCCTGTTAACAGTTCCACCTCTTCATTCTCGACTACTTGAACCGATTTTCCGTTTAGGACATAACATATCTCTACATAATCATGGCTGTGTGCAGGATAATGTATAAAACGTGTATGCTTCCTAATAGAAATCATTTTTCCAGAAGGGCAAACCTTATCAAAGGATATTATGTTCCGGTATCTGTCGGTAAAAATACTATTATCGATACCAGATTGCTTATGGATGATTCCTTCTTCCTCAACATTGGTGGACTTCATCTTTTCCATGAAGTCATACAGCCCTCTATCCATAATAAACCTCATTCAGTGCACGGTTCTAACGATGTGGTGTGACGCAAACATTGGCTCACTTACAACCAAGATTTGCCTTACACTGCAACCAAATCAAATATACACACAAAATCAAAAAAAAATTGAACCATCGGTTTAACTGTGATTGTGGTCAACAATAGGGAAACGCAAACGGTGAAATTTTGGGTGTCGGTCACGATCGCGATACTGACAACAATGCGGGGAAAAAGTCGTCGTGAAAACAAGCAAAAAATGATGTTTTGGAGTGCAAACCTCTGTATTTATAGGCTAGTTATTGTCAATTAAACTACACGATCAGTAAGCATCGGAGGTTGTAATGAATTACTTTTTGGCAGTTGACATTGGTGCATCAAGCGGACGACACCTGATAGGCCATTTGGACAATGGTAGGCTCAAGGTGGAAGAAATTCATAGATTTAACAATCAAATTTATCAAGTAGACGATCAGCTCTGTTGGGATCTAGATTATCTGTTCTCTGAGATAATTACGGGTCTTCAGAAGTGTGCAAAGCAGGGGAAACAACCCAAAGCACTGGGTATTGACACTTGGGGGGTCGACTTCGTCCTTTTGGATAGTGAAGATTGTATGATCGGTCATGCCGTGTCTTATCGTGATAAACGAACCAATGGAGTGATGAAGGAGATTTGCTCCCAAATTGGCAGTGAAACACTCTATGCAAAAACGGGTATTCAATTTATGGACTTCAATACCATTTGTCAGTTACAGACACTATCCGAAGAGGCAAAGTCCAAAGCCAAGTCATTCCTTATGATCCCTGATTACCTCAATTACTTGCTAACAGGGAAAAAAGTGAACGAATATACCAACGCCACAACAACACAACTGTATAACATAGACACCAACAGATGGGATGAGGAACTCATTGACTTTGTTGGACTAAAACAAGAAGTATTCCATGAAGTTATGCCACCGCTATCAAAAGTCGGCAATCTAAGGCAAGCATTAGTTGACCAACTGGGCTTTGATTGTGAAGTGATTCTGCCACCCACTCATGATACTGGAGCTTCATTCATAGCGAGTAGTTTAAACATTGAAGATAGTGGCGTTATTCTCAGTTCGGGAACTTGGTCCTTATTAGGTAAGGAACTACTAGAGCCGATCGTTAGTGAACAGTCAAGATTAAAAAACTTTACTAATGAGGGTGGAGTAGATAAACGCTACCGGTTTCTAAAGAATATTATGGGCTTGTGGATTGTCCAAGAAGTGTCCCGAAACCTTGACCATCGATACTCATATTCGGAGCTCGTTAATCTGGCAAGGGAGGCAAAAGACTTTACGTCCGTTATTGATGTCAATGACCAAAGATTTTTCATTAACGACAATATGATAGAAGAAATAGTTAATTATTGTAGAGAATCTGGCCAAACACCACCTTCTACGGTCGGGGAAGTTAGCGTATGCGTCTACCGTAGTCTAGCTATTTGTTACAAGAAGTATATTGATGAAATGTCAGAAATAACAGGACAGGATATCAGAACAATTAATATTATTGGTGGAGGATGTAAGAACGAATTTCTCAATGAATTAATAGAAGAGGAAACAAGCTGCGACATAATTGTTGGTCCAGTCGAGGCAACAGGTATAGGTAACATAGTTTCCCAGATGATTGCTATGGAGGAAGTTTCGGATATTTATAGAGCTAAAAAAATCATTGAATGCAGCAAAGTATAGACGTATGCAAATATTGCTGCTTTTTACTGCAATAGTATGTGTTTTTTGTCGTAGTAGTTCTTGATAAAGTAAATATAACGTCACTTATATTGATGAATGATTATATGTGAATATAAATTAAGTGGCAAGTTTACGTGAAATAAAATAACTATGATAGGAATGTCAATGAGTAATTTTAAATTTAGCTTATGTGCGAGCGCTATATTGGGCTCAATGTTATTTGTACCTGCTGGTGTAGCGAATGCTGCAATTTCGCTCGAAAGTGAAGTGAAAATCACCGATGGCGCCCTTCACTTTGACGGAAGTCGAATAAAAGCTCGACATGCCGAGGACAATGGCTCAGATGTTTATGACTTTAAGTTTGGGCCTCAAATTTCTGCCCATGGAGACAGTGTAAAAACCTACAAAGATTATGTTTTCATGACTTGGTATCGTGGTGGTAAGCAAGACAGGCACGTAATGCTAAGTCGACTAAACACCAAAACTGGAGCGATAAAAACCATTGAGTTCCCGCATCAACATACAGGCTTTCTAAATCAGCCACACATCGGTGAGTCACATAACACTATTGCAGTTGAAATAAGTCCAATCGATGGCACCATCCATCTACTTTATGATATGCATGCTTATGGTACAGATAGACCTTCGGATGGCTCATTTAGCGAAGACTACTTCCGCTACTCATATAGTGTGCCAGGAGCCGCAGAAGTTGCTGATAAAGACTTCACGCTTGAAAAATTTGTTAAAGATAGCAGTAAACTAAGCCAAGGTAGTAATGATTACAAGCACTTAACTCTTAGTGGCAAGATTGATTATGATAGCTACCATGGTCTAACTTATCCGACTTTCTACACCAACGATGACGGAACACTACTGGTATATATGCGCAAGGGTGGCAACAATAACGGCGGCTATGTTTTTGCCCACTATGATGCGCAGCAGGGTCATTGGTCGGACTGGAAACAGTTTAATGTTCTCGATGCTAAGTCTCATGGCAACGCGTATGACTGGGGTTTGTATGGCAGCATGAAGTACGTCAACGGCAAGCTTCGTGTTGGTTTCCAACAACGCGCTAATGTAGAGGATAAATTCGTTTACCAAAATGGCGTTTACTACGCATATTCTGATAGTCCCAATGGCGATGGTCAGTGGAAGAACCATCAGGGTGAGAGCATGACTTTCCCATTAGTGAACTCTGATGAAATTAAAGTTTTCGAGCCTGGCGACTACATTTCGCATACTGAGAAAGATTCGGTACACATAGTGCAAAACTTTGATTGGACAGTGACAGAGAAGGGCGATATACACATGATCAGTCGTGTTAAGTCCAGAGACAACAAGCGCCCAGACTTTGAAATGGTTCATCTACATTCCTATAAACCTGCAGGTGAAAAAGAGTTTATTATATCTGAAGACTTTGTCGGCGCTTCAAATATATACACTGCAGGTGAAAATATTTATATCATTGGCTTGAGTAAGGACGGTAAGCCATATGTAGAAAAAGCAAAAGGCGGCACCAACGAGTTCGAGCGAGTTTATGAGTCTCAGTCCGAGCGAAAATTTAGCATGGTAAGGTTCATATCAAAGATGGTAAGTTGTATTACTACCTAATGGAACGTTCGCAAGGCACCTCTCGACCGCTTTATTTACAAGTTATAGATTTAGATCTCTAATTGGAAGCGATATAAATAACAAGCCAACAAGATGATGTTCTTGTTGGCTTGTTTCATATTATCGATTGTGGAAAATCTAGATCTTTGACTCTACCATTAAAGTTAATAGTCAGTAAAACGACGGTAGTTGATATGTTTTGCGACCCAATCGACATCAGTCATCTCACTTGACCTTGTTCTCGTATCCCCCAGTAAGGTCTGTGCCACCGCGAATGCAAAGTCGATGGTGTAACCATAGTCTTGACCAGATATAAATTGACCATCAATCACGACCGGTTGATTGATGTACGAGCCATCGGAATAGTTTAAATAAAAATCACCACAACACACATAGCGGTGGGAGCCTAGTAATGAGTTCTTAGCTAGGACTTTGGCTCCAGATGAACAGAGGGCAGCTATGTAAGCTCCTTTGTCTATGTGCCTCTTAATAAATTGAACTACTGTATTATCGTTACCGAGTTTGTCCGTATTAGGCGGCCCACCCACAAGAATGACAGCTTCATAATCACTTTCAATATTGTCAGCGAACCGTTCATCCGCCACGACTTCTACGCCATGATAGGATGTGAGTGTCATCTCAAGTTCACAAGACAATATGGTGACTGAAATCTGCAAACGACGCAATATATCAACAACATTAATTGCCTCGCCTTCTTCAAATCCATTGCTTAATAATAGCGCAACTGTTCTCATACCATATCACCTTATCTGTAAAATGTAGTCAAATAACGATTAGTATTTATATTGTCCTGACCATAATCAATAATTTTTTTGCCGAGCTAGGTATCATATGTTGCGCATATGGGTTTGTAATACAAAATAATGTTTTTGTCTGTTCCTTGTGCAGAAATTGTCTCCTTTGTTAACAAAGATTAATCTTAAATTAAACGTCAATAACTGCAAGAATTAAAATGTCTAAAAAACAGGTTTTTTAATTACGCCGAGAGTAAAAATTAAGAAACTTGGCCGAAAAATAATAAGTTCAAGGAATTGATAAATGAAAAAAGTTAATCTAATAACATTGGCAGTTGTATCCTCTCTCTTAAGTACCTCTGTCTTTTCTGCTGTATTAATGGTTCGTCAAGAGCACTTGTCTGATCCTTTTAAGCCGGAACAAAAAAATGCTACTTTGATCAAAGCTGGTGGTAGTGCGGGAAAAACCTTTTTCGGGGTGCAAGCTGTGCACAAAGGGGAGACACTGAGCACTTATGCATTGTCTAGCAGTGAAGTGCAGCTTGGCTATCGCTATGATGTCAACGACACAATAAGACTCATTCCTCAAATTCAAGCAACCGCGACAGCGAGTGGTATTGGTTGGAAACCACAACTTGGTTTTGTCTATAAGTTTGGGGGAGGATTCTCTACTGAGCTTAAATATAAGCACGAGTATTTTGTGCGCCAAACACCTAATAGCAAAGGCGAAAGCACATCTGAAAAGAGCCAGTATCAAGTCAACCTAAACTACTCTCTAGACAAACTTAGGCTTGGGTTGCAGTACGATTACCACAAGGGTTTGGACGGTCAGAAGTACTACAATGGGAATGAGTTTAAACAAGAGTTAGAGCTAAAAGCATATTATAAAATTGCTAAAGGTTGGACTCCATTTATGACGTTGGCTGGCGTACCTGTGCACCATAGTTCGGAAGACTACCAGCTTCGTACAAGGCTAGGTTTCTTGTATAGCTTCTAGTCTTGTAAACGTCGAGTAGCTTGTTTATTGACGACTCTATCAGCACTTCGAGTGAATCAGGCTTATCATTTGATAGCCTGATTTTTTTATAAGTAACCAACCGGTAAGTATCAACTACTAACTAGATGCCAACGTTCATATTCTCATACACCAACGATTCTAAAGCATGTTAGTTGTTTTAGTTCTATAAAGTGTTTATTTTTGCCTTTTTTGATAGAGTTAAAAAATATCTTTGGCTAAAAGTGTGACTTGTTCTATGTTTATTTTCGAGGCCAGTCATTGAAATAAGGAATAAGTCATGAAAGTAATTGTTGCAGTAGTTTCAGTTTGTATGTCATTAAGCGCCTATGCAATGACAGATCAAGATGTGTGTGAGGCATATGGCGTTGCAATAGCATCGAATAGCACGCAAGATCAAGTGCGGTTCTTTGACGAGATGCGAACCAGAATCGAGAATAAATCTTGGAGTCTTAGTTCGGAAGAATGTAATAACCTGAGCTTGGAAGCAAAGTATGACTACGATTTAGATTTGATCATTGATATGGGGACAGATTAATGCCCAGTTTTCGGTGATAAAAAGCCTCAACTCACCTTATTGTTGGTGAGTTGAAGCTTGATTTTTCGCGGCTATTCAGTTCGTGTGTTTGCTGCACTCAGTGACCTTTGGACAGGTCCGCTATCGCCGAGAAGGTACATCTTGCGCCACTGCTTCTCTCCCTTTGCTTTCTCAGCAACAAACAGCCTAGCATCAGGGTGAGCGTTGCTGATCATGGCAGACATTGCCCAACCAGACTTCGCTCTGCGCAATAGTTCAGTGCTCTTTTCAAATGTCTGGCCGCCATCTTCAGAAGTAAAGTAGGCAACGACACCATCTCCTTTCTCCTTATAGCCCAGCGCAAATGTTACTTTGTCTGGTGACGAAATAAAGAAATCACCGCGAGTATCGACTCCCCAGTTCACTGCAGCAGGGTTGACTGGATTGCCGCCTACCCATTCTTCGCCCGTCCAGCGAATGTGAGACGTCTGTTTTGGTCCGCCCGTCTTTTTAACACCTAAATCGATACCAATATTTGTGCCAATATGTGGGTTGCCATCTTGGTCCAAATGAACAGAACCATTGAAGGTCCATTTATCTTTGGTATCCAAAGCGAGTGTTTTTTCATCGGCGAGTTCACGAGTTACTGGCAGTTCGAATGTTTCACCTTTGACGTTGCGCCATGTCCCTTCTTTGGTATTGAAAACCATGTAGTAGGTATTGTGGCGTTCGGTGGTGTGTCCTCTGCCGTTATTAGCATGAGTTTTCCAGCACAGGTGGTAATCGTAAGTAATGACGATATCATCTCCCTGCCCCTTCACTGCCCATGCATACCAGCTATCAACAGCATCAACGTCTTCACGTTCCTTATGTTTGAGGAATGATATCGGTGCTTCGAATGTGCGACCGTGGTCTGTTGATTTTTGATATACCCAGTCACTCTCATGGGCACCATGACGATAGAACAGGTATATATCACCGTTGTCCATTTTCACTGCTTGGTTGTAGTTACCAAAGGGAGGGATATTGTCAAGCTCTACCCATTCAGAAATGTCGTGGGGTTTTTTGGAAACAATATGCTTATTTTTGCCATCATGAACATCGCCCAGCGGGTTTTCACCATGTCGTGCACTGCCACCATGCCCACCGAAGAAAATGTGGAGGTAGCCCAGATCATCAATGATCATGGTAGGCTTACCGTGGTTATCGATGGCACGGCCAGATGGTGCCCAATAGTTATCCTTACCTAACTCACTAAAACCCGCTTTGATCGGGCCTTGCCACTCTTTGGTCTTGTGATTGTAGGAAACCACATAGGGGTCTTCGAGATCGCCTTGGTAAGTGAGGTAGGTGACTCCTTTCTCATGTATTCCGGCTGGAGCTTGGACTAATGCGAGAGAGTTTCCAAACCCGTTATTGGCAAAGTAGTCAGCCATTTCGCCCTCATTTGGCGCCGTCTTATTCGCGAAAGAGCTGAATGATATGGTACCTAGTGTGAGCATTATGGCCGATACCAGCACTCTTTTTCTAAACTGAGGTAATTTGGTATTAATGAATTGTTGGGGTAATGGGTTGTCATTGGTAGGTTTCATCTAGATTCCTTATATAATAATTATTGCGTGATTAGTTAATATTGAGATTGTTAATTACAGTTCGACAACGAACTTTAGGTAAATATTGACTGATATTAGATACTGATCTTGTCGGTTTCTATGTCTATTTTTGGGTATGAAAAAGGCAATAATTGCACTAAGTCAGTGCGTCTAAAAGGAATGATGATTGTGGGATTGTTTGGCAAAAATTAACCATGTTTTTGGCAGAAAACAGCTATAGTACGCGAAGAGAACTTGAACTAACATAAACATTCGACATGATTTATGTGTTATTTGGGTCTTGAATGAACTCCCTCGTTTACGGTGACTCTAGTACACCGGTTGCCAAAATTGGTAACCGGTTTTTTTGCTTCAATCTGCTGTTCGTTCGTAACGATAAATTCTCTGACTAGTCATTTCCGCTGACCATTTTGCTATGCGCCTCTAGTGTGATTGATAACCGATCTTCTAATCTCTTTCCTTTAGGAGTTCCAAGTATTGAGACTTGCTCTAACACGGTTAGCGATAAGAGATAGCTAAAGTTTACATGTAAATTACTGATATTAAATTAAAAGAAACAAAGCAGGCTCAACGTAGATTATCGGGTCAGGACTGCAAAAAATGACACCATTAAGGGCAATTTAGCGCATTTTGCCTGCTACTTTTTCTTGTATGATTAATACAAACACTGGGAGATAGTTATGAATTACTTTTTGGCAGTCGATATAGGTGCTTCTAGTGGAAGGCACTTATTAGGTCATATTGAAAATGAACAAATAGTGCTTGAAGAAATATACCGTTTTGAGAATAAGCTTGTATCTGTCGACGATCAGTTATGTTGGGAAGTCGATAAGCTATTTAGCCATATTATTAAGGGGCTAAAGCAATGTGTTTTTTTGGGGAAAATACCAACAAGCATCGGTATTGATACCTGGGGTGTCGATTTTGTTCTTCTTGATAGCGACGATAACGTTATAGGTAATACAGTTTCGTATCGAGACAGTCGTACTAAAGGTGTTATGACTGACGTCTGCGATCAAGTTGGACATCGAGAAATATATCGTAAAACAGGCATTCAGTTTATGGAGTTCAACACTCTATATCAGATGAGCTCTGTGGATTCAAGCAATAAGAAAGCAGCATGCTCTTTCTTAATGATCCCTGATTATATTCATTATCTCCTAACTGGAGTCAAAGCCAATGAGTATACCAATGCAACCACAACTCAAATGTTGAACGTTGATAGTGATGATTGGGATAGAGACTTGTTGGAAGTATGCGGCACTAGTAAAGATATTTTTGCTAAGCCTCACTATCCAGGTCATCGTCTTGGCAATCTGAAGTCGACAATACAAGAAGCGGTCGGATTTGACTGTGAAGTCGTGTTGCCAGCAACGCATGACACCGCGTCTGCATTTATTGCGAGTGTTCTCGATCTGGATGATGATGGGGTGATTTTGAGTTCTGGAACCTGGTCACTATTGGGTACTGAACTAGAAAAACCGATTGTTTCCGATATTTCTCGTAACAGTAATTTCACCAATGAAGGTGGATACAACAAACGATTTCGATTTTTGAAGAACATCATGGGGCTTTGGATAGTTCAAGAAGTTTCAAGGATGCTGGATTACAAGTACTCCTACGCGGAGCTAGCTGATCTTGCTCGAGAGGCGAGTCATTTTAAATCCGTCATCGATGTCAACAATGAACGCTTTTTTGTCAGCAAAAACATGATTGAAGAAATTAGCGAATATTGTAAAGAAACAGGGCAGGAGATCCCCAAAACAACGGGTGAAGTCTGCATGTGTGTTTATCGAAGTCTGGCTAAATCTTATAACCAGTATATTGAAGAACTTGTCAGTATTACCGGTAAAACGGTAGATAAAATCAATGTTATTGGCGGAGGTTGCAAGAACCTGTTGTTGAACGAGCTTATTGAACAGGAAACCAATAAAGAAGTTATTGTCGGTCCAGTGGAGGCGACTGGAATGGGAAATATCATTGTACAAATGTTATCTATGGGTGAGATTGCTCATTTAAAACAAGCGAAAAACTATATTAGAAACAGCATTTAATTAGGAATTATCATGGAACAGAGTTTAAAAGATAGATACGAACTGAGTAAATCACTTTACGCTAAATGGGGCATTGATGTTGATGCTGCACTAGAGAAATTAAAAGAGGTTAAGGTCTCTATTCACTGTTGGCAGGGCGACGATGTCACGGGTTTCGAGGAAGCGGCTCATGAACTGTCTGGTGGTATCTCTGCTACTGGTAGCTACCCAGGTAAAGCGACGAATGCTCAAGAGTTACGAGCGGACTTAGATAAGGCACTGAGCCTTATCCCAGGTAAGCATAAAATTAACCTTCATGCTTTATATGCTGAAACACATGGCGTCGCAGTTGATCGCGATGAGTTAAAGCCAGAGCACTTTGCGGGCTGGGTTGAATGGGCGAAAGAGCGCGGTCTTGGCTAGATTTTAACCCAAGTCTGTTCTCTCACCCAAATGCGAGTGAAGGTTTGACGCTCTCTCATCCTGATAAAGAGATCCGTGACTTTTGGATTAAGCACTGTATTGCTTCTCGTAAGATTGGCGAATACTTCGGTAAGGAGTTAGATCAAACTTGTTTAACAAATATTTGGATTCCAGACGGTTACAAAGATACTCCAAGCAATCGTCTTGAGCCGCGTCAGCGCTTGAAAGAGTCACTCGATGAGATCTTCGCAGTTGACGTTGACGAGCAGTTCAACAAGGACTCTGTAGAGTCAAAGGTATTCGGTATTGGTGTTGAATCCTACACGGTTGGTTCGCATGAGTTTTATATGGGGTATGCGATTGCGAACAATAAACTTTGCTTGTTAGACAATGGCCATTACCACCCGACGGAGTCGGTTGCTGACAAGATTTCATCTATGTTGCTTTATCAAGACGAGCTTGCTTTGCATGTGACTCGCCCTGTTCGTTGGGACAGCGATCATGTCGTAACGCTAAACGATGAAGTTAGAGAAATAGCAAAAGAGCTGGTTCGTACTGATAGCTTGGATAACGTTTACCTTGGCCTAGATTTCTTTGATGCCAGTATCAACCGCGTAGCCGCTTGGGTATTGGGCACACGCAATATGCAAAAAGCACTGCTTGAAGCCATGCTTATGCCGCATGACAAGTTGACTGAGTTGCAGAATGAAGGTGATTTCACTCAGCGCCTAGTTCTAATGGAAGAGTTAAAAACCTACCCAATGGGTGATATTTGGAACTACTTCTGTGAGTCAAACGATGTACCAGCAAACGAAGATTGGTTTAGAGCGGTCGAACTATACGAGCAAGACGTTTTGTTTAAGCGAGGCAAATAATGGATAAGTTAGCATTTATACAAGAGTTTAAAAAAACGACCCACGATGCCTGGCTAAAAGGGTGGCATGAGCGTAATGGTGGCAACTTGTCCTACCGTTTAACTGAATCTGAAGTCGAACAGGCTCGTCCATTTTTTGATGAGGTATCGCAATGGGCAGACATTGGTGTAACGGTCGCTAATCTGGCTAATGAATACTTTATCGTTACAGGTAGCGGTAAGTACTTTCGAAACGTAGATGTGTGCATTGAAGAGAATGCGGGAATTATCCAAGTGTCAGAAGATGGTACTCAGTACCGAACACTCTGGGGGCTTATTAATAATGCGAAGCCGACCAGTGAGCTACCAGCGCATCTTATGAACCACTCAGTCAAATTTGACGCAACCGGCGGTGCACATCGAGTCGTTATGCACTCTCACACAACAAACTTAATCGCGCTTACTTTTGTCTTACCGCTTGAAGCGGAGACATTTACTCGTGAGCTATGGGAAATGGCGACTGAGTGTCCGGTGGTATTTCCTGCTGGCGTGGGTATTGTTCCTTGGATGGTACCTGGTGGCCGCGCTATCGCAGAGCACACGAGTGAGTTGATGAAAACGTACGATGTTGCTATTTGGGCTCACCATGGCACGTTCTGTTCTGCAGAAGACCTAAGTCTCGCGTTTGGCTTGATGGATACGGCAGAGAAGGCCGCAGAGATACTGGTAAAAGTTCTTGCAATGGGTGGTAAGCGACAGACTATTCAACCGCAAGAGTTCAAAGAACTAGAGTCTGCATTCAACGTTAAGTTGAATGAAAAAGCGTTGGCTTGAGGAGGCGTTGGATGATTAGAAAAGCGTTTAAACTCAAAGTTAATCTCGGTCAGTTTGAAGAATACAAAAAGCGCCATGATAACGTATTCCCCGAGCTAGTCGCGGTGCTTAAAGAGGCAGGAGCAAACAACTATTCTATCTTCCTAGATCAGGAGACTGGTTGTCTGTTTGGCTATGTAGAGTTAGAATCTATAGATAAATGGAACGACGTTTCAAAAACTAGAGCTTGTCAGGAATGGTGGCGTTATATGGAAGATATCATGGAGACGAATCCTGATAGCAGTCCAAAGTCGACAGAGTTAACAGAGATGTTTTATCTAGCGTAATAACGATCAGCTAAAGCTACGAGACAAATAAGTATCAAGAGGTAAATATGAACAAGCCGAACATCATTGTAATTTTTAGCGATCAACAGCGTTGGGATACGTTAGGTTGTTACGGTCAGGAATTGCCCGTGACCCCAAATCTCGATGAGCTTGCCCGCGATGGTGTCATGTTCGAGAACGCATTTACAGTTAACCCTGTATGTGGCCCTACACGTTCGACAATGCAAACGGGGCTATATCCAACCGAAACAGGTTGTTTCCGAAATGACATCATTCTCCCTCAAGGTCAAAAAACCGTGGCTCACTTTCTTTCTGACGAGGGGTACAGCGTCGGTTACGTAGGTAAGTGGCACCTAGCGTCAAACAACACAGCTCATGAAGGCTTTGTTGTAGCGGCACCAACAGAGAGTTCAGGTGAAACCATCGATAACTGCTTCACAGCAATACCAAAACAGTATCGCGGTGGTTATAAAGACTTCTGGGTTGCATCAGATATCCTAGAGGGCACTTCACATGGCTACGGTGGATACATGTTCGACATCGATGGTAACAAGGTCAGCTGGGATGAAGATGTGTATCGTGCGGACTTTTTAACTGACTTAACTACCGATTACATCGGTAATTACCAAGAAGAGAAGCCGTTCTTCTTATTCTTGTCCTACTTAGAGCCGCATCATCAGAATGATCGTAAAACCTATGAAGGCCCACATGGCTCGCAGGAGAAATGGAGTGACTTTAAGGTGCCTGGCGATTTAGAACCATTTGTTGATGGTGATTGGGCTGAGGAGTACCCAGACTATCTAGGATGTTGTCACAACCTAGACCAAAACGTGGGTAAAATCCGCCAAGCGGTAAAAGATAAAGGACTAGATGACAACACAGTCATCATCTATCTGAGTGATCACGGCTCTCACTTCAAGACACGTAACAGCGAATACAAGCGTTCATGTCATGACTCTTCGATCCGTATTCCTTTCGTGATTTACGATCCACGAGCGAAAGCAGGTCAGGTGATTGATGACCACGCGAGTATTATCGATGTTGTTCCGACTCTGCTAAAGGCTGCTGGAATCAATGTACCGAGCTACATGCAAGGTCAACCGCTGCAAGATTTGTACATTGATAATGCCAAGAAAGACAATGTGAGTTTCATTCAGATCAGTGAGTCACAAATTGGCCGTGCTATTCGTACTGACACATGGACATACTCGGTATCGGCTCCGGACCAAAGTGGCTTGATTGAGAAAGAAAGTGCGGTTTATCAAGAAGAGTTTTTATACAACCTTGTAGACGATCCTAATCAGTTAGAAAACCTAGTTGCTAACGAGGATTTGAAACCAGTTAAAGAAAAGCTACGACAACTTCTTCTTGATGAAATCTATCGCATTGAAGGAACGAAGCCTGAAATTTTAGAAGCTTAGTTTTTAGAGGCATAGTTAATGCCTAAATTGTCGCTATTATGCTAAAAGATAAAGTCCATAGTGTCGCCACTATGGACTTTTTTGCTACCGAGCTTTTTAGTCTACTCGCTCGGTTACTTTGTCTTCTCAATAATTAACTATCACCTGACGTCATCTAAGCACAACAGCGCTTATATTTCTTACCACTGCCACATGGGCAAGCGTCATTTCTACCCACCCTCTCCGTCGGTTTATTCGAAAACTGCTCCATAATCTTGGCTGGTGATTGGCCACTTTTGATCAGCTTAGCCATGTAGGCCATCGCATGCTGAGAATGGTCGAAGAAGCTAAAGTATCCTTGACACAAATAGTTATGGTCGAGTTCACCTGTTGGTCCTGGCAAAAAGCGATGTTTCGGGCAGCCACCATGGCAAGCGAATCGGTATCGGCATGACAAACATTTGCTATTTAGTTGATTGGATTTATTGAGTCCGAAATTAATCGCTTCTTCGCTATTGTTCATCGACTGGATCGTACGGTCGTGGATATTGCCAAGTTTATACTCTGGATAGACGTAGTGATCACATTGAAATAGGTCGCCATTTGCCTCAATCGCAAAAGCATGTCCACACCTTGGCGAAAATACACATATTGGACTCGGTTGCCCAAGCCAGGTCGTTAACGTGGTATCAAATTGCTGAACAAATACTCGTCCCACATCTTTGGTGACCCAGTAATCGAAGATGGTATTTAGGAACTGGCCGTACTCATCGGGTTGGACCGACCAAGGCGTGACCTTGCCATCTTTTTGATCTGGGTTAACCAACCAAGTATCGTTTGTTAGCAGGTCGGATTCTTGTCGCTCTACCAAAGGAATGAACTGAATGAAGGTCGACCCAATGCTTTTTAAGTACTGGTAGACCTTAAGCGGATGTTTGACGTTCTTATCGTTGACGACGGTAAGGGTATTAAATTCGACACCATGTTCTTTTAATAACTCGATCGCGCCAATAACTTTGCGATGAGTACCTTTCCCGCTCGTGTTGGTGCGATAGGCATCATGAAGATCTTCTGGCCCATCAATCGAAATACCAATCAAAAAGTCGTTTTGTTTGAACAGCTCACACCATTCGTCGTTAATCAAAATTCCATTAGTCTGAAAGCCGTGTGATATCTTTTTATTACCTCGATAGCGCTCGCACAACTCCACTACGGTGCGATAAAAGTCTACGCCGAGGAGTGTAGGCTCCCCTCCTTGCCAGGCAAATTGAACAGTGTCGCCCTGCTGCGCATCGATGTATTGCTGAATAAATACCTCAAGCGTTTCCTCGTCCATACGCCAGTTCTTTTGTCTATCTGGATAGAGTTTCTCTTTCTGTCTATCTGGATAGAGTTTCTCTTTCTCTAGATAAAAGCAGTAGTCACAGTCGATATTACATACCGAGCCGGATGGCTTAGCCATCACATGACAGTTGGTAATTTGGTTCATTGTAGTTTTCCTATGAAGACTTCAGATAGCATGGTTAAGGCGTAGGCTGCTGCTAACAGCATTATTATTATTGAAGTAAAAAACTTGATCGCTTTCCCGTGGGAGAGAGAACACATGACGGCAACCAGCATTGCCGTTGCACCACATAGATAAATGAGAGTGGTATCTTGAGTGATCGACACCTTTATTAATACTACACCGATGGCAAATAGGACTAACTGTGTCCGTAGCCAAGACAAGACGGTACGTTCTAACTGCAGACCATTTACCGTACTCATAGAGTGATGGCCAACGCGATGATGAAGGTAAGCAACAAAATGGTGCCACTAATAATCTTCATGTTCGATGTGTATTGGAGCTCTTGGTTTAACCTCATCGCCTGTTCGTTGCGGGACCATCGTCGGTAAGCATAGATCCCAACCGCGCCTGAGCAGAGACACAGGAAACAAGAAAGCAATAGTCGCACTGATGGGTTTGCAAGCTCTGGAGTCAGTTGGTCAAGAGCAATAGCGCCGGCTAACAAGGCGAGCGATGTTCTAATCCACGCTAGATAGGTTCTTTCGTTGGCGAGTGAGAAGCGATAATCCGGAGCGTTCCCTTCTTCACGCATGGTGATTTCTTAGATCTAAGCTTTTTCATTTAGTGCTTTCCTTGGACATCCCGTGGGTGTTCGTCAGTTTTGATAGATCGAGCGGGTGGGGTTTGCGATGGTGTTTGCAAAGCACACCGGCTTGTTTGAGTGATTTACAAAAACGAATCACAGTCGTGATGTCGGTAGCACTGTATTCGCTAATTTCGCGATAGGTCCAAGGGTAGTGGGGGTAGTGCTTAAAGAAGTGCTGTATCGCATCGATGATCCTGTTTTTAGCGTTGAAAGCACTAAATTGAACGAGACGTCGCTCGCTTCGCCCAACTCTTGACATACCTCGGTTGTGAGGCTTTGGTTAGTGAGGGGGACAGGTGTTGCAAGTCTTCAAAAGAGTGGACATTCACCCGACTGACAACACTGTCTTCCATTGCCCTTGCCGTTGCGGGATAGCGCTGACAGGTAAATAGAGAGCGATACCCAAAATACGAGCCCTTCCCATACAATCTTAGTAACGATTCTTTTCCGGTTTCTGCTACCTGGTAAAGGCCTATAAATCCACTTTCAACACGATAGAACCAGATGCTTTGCCGTGGCTAAAGTAGACGGCCTCTCGCTTTCCAACGGTAAGTCTACTGGTCATTTCTTTCAGCGATGTTGGTATCGGTATTGTCATAGTGCCGTCATTGCGTGCTACTGGAAGGGTTAGTGTACTGCAAAAAAAACAGACGAAATATGATCAGCGCCATAAATCAAACACTAATCGGTACGTTAGATTGAATTTATTAAAAAGGTGTTTTGTTTTGCTCGCTTAAGGAGATGGTTTATGCCATTTTATGAGTTGTTGACGAACGTGTGGTCTGCGGATGCAGTGGTATTGAAGCTGATTTTGGGAAGCATATTTGGTTTGTGTTTGGGACTAACGGGCGTTGGCGGAGGCGTGCTGTTAATACCCATGTTGCAGTTATTTTGTGGTATGTCTCCGGTGTTGGCGGTAGGCACCGCAAGTATGATTTCAGCGATGGTAAAAATCAACGCTTCCCTAGTACACATAAAAGCTCGTAACGTATCTTGGAACAAGATAGCGCTACTTTTTGTTGGGGCGGTGCCAGTTACCTTGATGGTCACCCAGTTGGTCGTTTACTTCAGCACACATCCGTTTTACTCACAAAGGACAGAGCAGATGGTGGCTTGGTTGGTGACTACTGTAATGGTTGGTTCCTTGATTTCCGTGTTCTCTAAATACAGAAGCTCGTCTAAGGTCAGGCAGGGCATGACTTGTGAACCTAAAACGAACACTAAAAAGGCGATTGTCTCTGGTATGTTTTGTGGTTCCGTTTTGGGCTCAACAGGCGTTGGTGGGGGCGTTTTGCTTCTCCCTGTTCTCAACAATGTGCTGCATGTGGATATTAAGAAAGCTGTTGGCTCTTCCGTAGTGTTGGCATTGTGCTATCTGCCATTGCTGCGGCAGGTTATGCGAAAGGTGGGCAGTCAGATATTCATACTGCAATCCTGTTTTTCATCGGCTCATTTCTTGGTGTTCCTGTGGCTGCTCATTTGATGAAACGCATGTCCGAACGCCACGTTTATTCAGCGACCATGATCGTTATTTTGGTCAGTTTGATTGCGTATCTCACGCTTTAGATATCGAGCCTAGAATTTGCTTCAAGTCTCTATCGCTGATGAATCAGCGCTCTAAAAGTTTGTGGTCGAGTTTGAATTATCGATCTGTGATCATTTGTAAATATATAGTTGTTAATTACAAGGAATAAATATGGCTTTTACTTTGGCACTACCCAAAATTAATATCTCTGGGGAACATGCGATCAATGAATTGGTTGGTCATTTAGTCTCGAAAGAGATTGGAGATGGCTTTATTATTGCAGACAATGCATTGAAGGAACTGGGTTTACTTGATCCGCTGATTACTGCTCTTAAAGAGTCCAACTTATCATTCACTTGTTTCACCGATACCGTTCCAAACCCAACCGTCTCAGTGGTTGACCAAGCCTATCAAGCCTACGAAGAGTCCGGTGCCAACTACATTATTGGTTTTGGTGGAGGTAGTGCTATTGATACCGCGAAGGCGGTAAAAATCCTGACTGCAAATCCACAACCCATCACTCTTTATACAGGGGTGAACAATGTAAAGAATCAAGGCGTACCGCTATTCGCTATCAATACAACAGCAGGGACCGCTGCAGAGGTGACCAGTAATGCTGTCATTACTGATGAAAAGAACAAAGTAAAGTGCGTTATTATCGATAGCAATATTATTCCGGATATCTCGGTGAATGATCCTAGCATTATGGTTGGCTTGCCCGCGGATGTTACGGCAGCAACGGGTATGGATGCTCTGACGCATGCGATTGAAGCATACGTTTCAGTGGGGGCACACACCTTAACCGATCACTCTGCGCTAGAGTCTGTTCGCGTGATTAGTCAGTACTTACCTCATGCCGTCGAGGATGGCTCAAATATCGAAGCGCGAGAGAAAATGGCATTAGGCCAGTTCCTAGCAGGTATGGCATTTAATAGCGCAGGATTGGGTATGGTTCACGCCATGGCCCATCCAGCAGGCGCACATAAAAACCTACCGCATGGAGTATGCAACGCTATTCTCTTGCCACTAGTGTGTGAGTTTAATCGACTACATAGGGTAGAGAAATTTGCGAAGCTGGCAGTTGCCCTAGGGTGCAATACTGACGGGATGTCAGAAGAGCAAGCGAGTATCGAAGCTGTAAAAGCGATCCGTGAACTCAGCTCACGCGTTGGTATTCCCGCCGGCTTTGGCCAGTTAGGCGTCACAGAAGATGATGTAAAAGTCTGGGTGGATAGTGCATTGGCAGACCCGTGCGCAGGAGGAAACCCTGTGAGCATGACCCCTGATGATGTTCTAGCGCTGTACATGAAGTCGCTAGGGTAGTTTTACCCAATGAGTTCTTTACCAGAGCCCGTCATTGATGACGGGCTCATTTGTTTCGAACTTATTATGGTTTTGCCGGCGGATCATCTTAGTGATTACCTTTTTGAACTGTTGGGCTTGCACATCCATTGACGCGATCAACGGTCAGTTATTTGAATTTACATACTAATGCAAATTTTGCCCTCAAAATTACCAAAAATTATCATTTCACTAAATCGTTATAGATTGTAACTTGACTATGTTGGTTTTAATTGATTGTGAAATTAGTTCTCAAATGAAAATTTGTGACTCGTGAATAAATGGAATGGATTTTTATTCCAACTTCATTTGTCACTTATCTATTGGTTTGGGGTTGTGATTAATGTTCGGGAAAAACGAGCAAACTAGAATAAATTACGTTGAAATAAAATAAATGAAAGGGAAGAAACATGGTTGATATAGCAATCGTACTGGTTTACTTTGGCTTCCTTGTGGCAATTGGGGTCTTATTTAAATCCTTCAGTAACTCCACAAGTGATTATTTTCGTGGGGGCGGTAAAATGCTCTGGTGGATGGTGGGATCCACATCATTCATGACAGCAGTGAGCGCCATGACGTTTACTGGTCACATGGGTAAGGCACTCACAGGTGGATTTGCAGTAGCCACAACCGTTTTTTACGCAAACGCGCTAGGCTACCTATGTAACTATCTGTTTTTTGCTGCAAAAGCACGCCAAATGCGTGTAGAAACGCCGCTTGAAGGTGTGCGTATGCGATTAGGTCCAGTGAACGAGCAGATTTTTACATGGGCAAACGTACCACTGAGCGTCCTTCAGGCATCTATCTGGATTAATGCACTAGCGGTATTCACTAGCGCGGTAATCGGACTTCCTTTAGAGCTCACTATCGTCGTCGCCGGTTCAGTTGTGCTGTTCATGTCCTTGGTTGGTGGTAGCTGGGCGGTAATCGCCTCAGACTTCATGCAGATGATTATTCTGACAACCATGACCTTGGTAACGGGCGCAGTGGCAATTTGGAAATCTGGTGGCTTGACACCACTTCTTGAGGCCGGTCTTCCTGAGCAACCATTTATTGGTGACGGATACAACCACGCGTATTTGTTTGTTGGCTGGTTTATCTTCATGTTTATTAAACAGTTCTTTAGCACCAACAACATGGTAGATTCCTACCGTTACATTGCGGCAAAAGATACCAAAAATGCTCGTAAAGCTGCGATTTTGGCGGGGACGTTAATGCTTATCGGTCCACTGCTTTGGTTTGTACCTGCGTGGTATGTAGCGGCACACTATCCAGATACAAGCACTTGGGGATTGGCTGGACTTGGTAATAAAGTCGCAGATGCAACCTACTTCATGTTTGTAAGTCGTGAAATGCCAGTGGGCATGGTTGGTTTGATGCTCGCTGCGATGTTTGCCGCAACCATGTCTTCGATGGACTCTGCGCTGAACCGCAATGCTGGTATTATTCTGAAAAGTGTTTATCAACCATACTTCTGTAAAAACCACTCTGAGTCTCACCTTATCTTTGTGAGTAAGTTACTGACGGCTCTGTTTGGTATCGTCATTATTATTTCAGCGCTTTTCCTAACATCATTGAAAGAGTTTGGTTTGTTTGATTTAACGATGTTGGTGAGCACGCTTATTGGCTTCCCAATCCTTATTCCTTCGATCATGTGTTTCTTTGTTAGGAAAACACCTGATTGGGCTGGTTGGGGTACAGTTCTCGTCGGTATGTGTGTGTCAGGCTTTATTGCCTTTGTACTGACACCGGAAGCGCTACAATCGATTCTAGGTTTAGATCAACCGCTTACATCTCGTGAATATACCGAAATGAAGTCGGTAACGTTAGGCTTAATCGGACATATGTCGATTACACTGCCATTCTTTGTTTGCTCACAGTTCTTCTACAAAGGACTGCCTGCGCAACGAGAGGCTGAGGTTAAACAGTTCTTTACTAACGTGGACACTGAAGTTGTTGTAGAAGATAGCCTAGAAAGTGTTGCAATGGACAATAAACAGAACAATGTGCTGGGTAAAATGGTACTTATCGCGTCAGTCTTTATTCTCTGCCTGACATTAGTTCCAAACCCACTTTGGGGAAGAATGCTGTTCGTCATTATCGCAGCAATCCTCGCTCTGATCGGTACCTTGCTGGTCAAGTCTGAGCGCAAACTTGAAAGTACGAAAGTAACGGAAGAATCAGCAATCGCTTAGATATAATACAAAGACGAAACCCTTAATGAGTTAGTTCTCGTTAAGGGTTTTTTTGTTTACGGCAAGCATCAGTGCAATCCAATCTGCGGCTAAAACGCGTGAAGGCAAATGGTGACATTACCACTGGCAATAAATTACCTTGTTAAGTGAATACTAACGTTAAATAGTTAAATAATTAGTCAAAGTGGACGCTTTGAGTCCTCTATCATATATAACAAAAACATAAGTAAAAAATACTAATTTGAACATTTAAACAGTAACCGAAACAAGGTAAAGAAAACTATGAACTGCAATCATTTGTCAAAAATACTACCTTTTCTGATTCTCGCACTGGTATCGAGTGCGGCAGCCGCCGAAGACTGTACTTCTGCTCCTATAAACCCAAAGGGTGATACGAGTAAACTTCAAACTGCCCTCCAACAGGCAACTAATACAGGCTCTGAGTTGGTACTGACAGGGACTTATTACATCAGCCAGGATACAAAAGTCTACTTGAGAAACGATCTAAAAGTAGATGCTAGTGAGGCTAGGTTTATCGCTACTGAGCAGTTGGATGGCGATATGTTTAGTTTTGATACTCATGCGTCAAAATCGGATGAATGTGGCGGTGCGGGTGTGCTAGCGAACTTTGATTGGATTGGTGGTACCTTCAACATGTCCAAAGCTAAGGTTTCGACCGTCGTTCCCCTTCGTTACAAAACGCCGGCGGGAAGAGAGGGAACGAAGCAGACAGCAGACGCGCTTTCAATCCGTGGCGCGACAAGCTCAGGTAAGAGCAAACTAAATGAACTACTCATAGAGAATATTGTTTTTATTGGCACTGAAAATGATACGGATCCTTATTACTTGGCGGGGGAGATAGTGGAATACTCATGACAGGCGCACTAAAAGCAACCATCAGAAACAACAGCTTCTTTGGCGTTCGAGATGCTGCAATCTATGTCTCTGCTGGGGGCGAGTCAGGAGAGTATGGCGACCACTTCACACTCGTCAATAACTATGTAGAAAGAGCTTATGATGGTATCACGAGTAAACGAGGCGCTGACAATATCAAGATGCAAAACAATGTGATGCACGATGTCGTAGTAGGTCTGAGTATTAAGAGAGTCTACGATGGTTGGACTGCAACAAACATTAATATTTCTGACAATAGTGTGTCAAATTCGGTTAGACCCATCAGTGTTGAGCGCGCCAATGATGTGGTGATAGATAGTAATCGTATCGACAATCTCGGCTCGATTGTTGCCAACTCCCCAACACCTACAAACAAGTACGGAAAACAATACGAAGGTATCGCGCTTAATGGGGTTCAGGGCAGTAATCGTGTAACAAATAATATTATCAATGGAATCACGCAAGACGGTTCACGCGAGAGAGACACAACGACATGGGGCATTGTTCTTCGTCCGGAGGATGGCAGAGAAACAACGAACGTTACTATTGAGGGGAATATCTACTTTAGACTCGACAAGTGGGTGAATAGAATCTAACTGTGATCTGCTAGAAAGAGAGCCTCTCATTAGATGAGTGGCTCTTTGTACGAAAATGACATGAGGCCCAAGCGCTAGACTGGGTAGTGGTGATACCCGAGGTATTTAGAGATGTTTCGAGCAGCATGGTGCAATGAACAGAGGTAATCGAGTTTTCTTTGCTCATCGAATCGACTTGTTGGAAAAGAGAGTGAAATTGCAGCTACGGCTTCACCAAATCGGTCAAACACAGGCACCGCAATACATCGTAGCCCTGGCTCCTGCTCTTCAATGTCTTCTGCATAATGTTGATATTTAACCCAATCTAGTTCTGCTAACAGTTGCTCAATAGTTCTGTGTGTTTTGTCTGTGTGAGCCTTGAACTCCACATGAGTGAGCAACTCTCTGATTTCGGACTCACACAGGTAGCTCATGAGAACTTTTCCGAGTGCGGTGCTATACAAAGGGTTTCGTCGACCAACTCTTGAGTGCATTCGAAAGTGATAGTCTGAATCTATTTTGTGGAGGTAAATGATAGCGTCTTCATCGATGGTTCCAAGATGAACAGTTTCATTAAAAGCACTGCAGACTGCTGCCATCTCCTTTCTTGCGGCGTCGACTAAGTCAACATGGTCTAGCGCTTTTGAACCGAGCTCAAATAGCTTCGATGTTAGTAAGTACTTCTCTGCTTCCCTGTTTTGATGCACAAACCCTAAGCTCGTCATCGTTTGTAAAAAGCGAAAAGTCGTTGCTTTTGACATCCTCAATTGCTTTGAGAGCTCAGTTAGCCCAGCTTCTTTTTGGTCGGCTAAAGCAGAGACGAGATTAAACACCTTCAGAACTGAGGAAACGGCGCCAGGCTGGGTTGCTTTTTCCATTTCATGCCCTCGTTAAACTTGAATCAAACAGTAATTACACAAAGTTCTGCAAACTCTGTGTTGTTATTTTGATAAATATTAGTTTTGAGTTAAAGGCAAAGATTTGCAGTGTTGACAGGCAGATTTAGTACTTTCAAATAAAAAAGTTCGACTGAGCACGAAGTCGAACTTTTTGCAGATATGAGTTGGACTCTACATCACCAACGAAGAAATTACCCCAATTACCCCACCAAATACGCCGCCCCAGACGACAAGCCAGCCTAAGTGCTCTTTAATCATCTTCTGAACAATCTCTTTCACAAGCTTTGGCGTTAGCTCGCTAAGGCGTTGGTCGATAATCGCTTCTACGTTGCCTTTCACCTCATCAAGCATGGCTGGGGATTCAAGCTGCTCAATCAGCGCCTGTTTGACCGAGTCACTTTGACTAATGTCGATGACGGCTTGCTGCATTTTCTCGACGAATGGTTGCTTCATCGGCTGAAGTGCTTCTGAGCCGCCGAGCATGGCAAGCATGCCACCAAACTGAGAGTTCTCGATGACCTCAACCAGAGAGTCAAAAGCTGGGTTAAAGTCGACTTTCTCCAGCACTGGCTCAAGGTTGATGTTGATTCCCGAGCTCATCTCCTTGTTCAGAAAGCGGTCGATGTTTTCGCTAGTAAAGAACTGCTCCATCATGAGGTTTTTGATCGCCAGTTTGAAATCTTCAAACCGAGCGGGAATGACGCCGGAGCCATAAAGGCCGGGTACCTTTTCGAACAGCATGTGAATGGCAAGCCAGTTGGTAACGGCACCAGAGAACGCGAAAAGACCCGCGTACAGCAGCAGGCTATTATCCAGTTGATAACCCGCACCAAGTAGCGCAAGTGCGATGAAATTGGTAATGAAGCTCTTGTCCATGATTCGATCTTGATAAAAAACGTTGCGCTGATTTTAGAGAAAAAATCAGCGCATAAAAAGCCTCGTGTTGAATCGGTTTGTTAGTGAAGGGTAGAAACTACTCAGGTAGCTCTCGGATGGTTTTGATTTTCTCTAGCAGCACAGACTTGTTAAAGGGCTTAGAGACGTAATCGTCCATACCACTGTCTGTACAGCGCTGGATGTCGTCATCGAGCACGCTAGCCGTAAGTGCGATAATTGGCGTTCGTGCCTTGTTGTACTGCTCCTCATACATGCGAAATTCTTCCGATGCGGTAAAACCGTCTTTCACTGGCATCATGCAATCCATCAGCACCACGTGATAGTAATTGTTGTCATCGCACAACAAGTTCAACGCTTCTTGCCCATTGTTGGCTATGTCGACGTTATAGCCGGACTTTTTGAGTAATAAAGAGGCCACTTTTTGGTTAACCAGATTATCTTCTACCAGCAAGATGGATTGGTTATCAGGACTCTTTGCCACTTCTTGCATTGTCGCTTGGGTCGGCCTGACCCTGATATGGTCTTCGGGATCGCCGCTACCGACCACCTCGAGTTTGGGCTCCCTCGTTTTACCCATCGCTTGGTGCTGTTTTGGTGCATTAGAGAGTGCATCAATTAATCGAGCACCGAGTAGAGGGTAGGTGACCAATCCAGCAATCAGCCCCTGATAGTCACCTGCAGCTGCGTTTTGTGGCTGAACCAGAACAATAGGAGTCGATGACCAGGTGACGCTAAGTTTCATTAAGTCAGTGCGAGCACGTTGGCTGTCACACATACAATAAATGATGATGCTGTTGCTGGTAACATCCTTTATGTCACCGATCTGCGTGTGTATCACTTGGTGCTGTAAACCGAAGTGAGTGAGCTCATCGGTCACCGATTGGGCAAACTCTTGTTGATGGGTGACGATAACAAATTGCGTCTGATTCAACAGGGGTGACACTGGCGCTTTCTCCTGCGCAATACCTGACTCTATGGTGAAGTAGAAGCGGCTGCCTTTGCCTTTTTCTGAGTCGATCTCTATTCGTCCTCCCATCAGCTCGACCAGTTGAGAAGAAATCGCCAATCCTAGACCGGTTCCTCCAAACTGGCGGGTGACCGAGCTGTCTTCTTGAGTAAAGGGCTTGAAGATCGAATCTTGTTTTTCTTTCTCGATACCAATTCCCGTGTCTTCGATAGCTATCGTCAGCGCACATCGCTCCACACCAGTATGCTCAACATCGATGGTGATTCCCACATGTCCCTTACTGGTAAACTTGACGGCATTGGACATGAGGTTCATTAAGATCTGGCGCAGACGGTGATCATCGATAATGAGCATGTGGGGCATGCCGCGTGTGAAGCGCACTTGAAGATCGAGATCTTTTTCTTTGGCTTTCGACATCACGATGGCGATCGTGTCATAAGCGATCTCACGTAAGTTTGAGCTATTAAGCGAGATGATCAGGTTACCCGACTCGATCTTAGAGATATCTAAGATATCGTTGATCAAGATCAGCAGCGTCTGCGATGAGGTTTCTATGGTGTTGAGGTAGTCGCGTTGCACGGGATCGAGCTGGGAATCCGACAAGATCCCTGACATGCCGATAATACCATTTAATGGGGTGCGTATTTCGTGGGACATGTTGGCTAAGAAGGAGCTTTTCGCGACATTGGCGCGCTCGGCTTCTTCTTTTGCCGCCACCATGCGTCTTTCATTCTCACGGCGCTCTTCGATCAAGCGATTCATTTGCCGGCCAAAGCGGCTAAATTCATCGTGCCCTTCGGTTGAGGCCAGCACAGTATCACCGTCATGTTTCTCAATTCTTTCAAATGTCTCGAGCGTATTATTTAAGAAAAAGATAATGCGACGAGCGATATTTAAGCTCAGAATGAGTAGCGCTAGCATCACAGAGACGGTAATCCCGATGGTGAGCCACAACCTCGTCTCCAGGGCACTGATCCCTAACCTCATATCACTCGAAAGCTGTGTATTGATTTGCTCTGTTGCTTGCTGGATCAAATCTAAGCGACGGTCTAGAGCCTCGACTCCGGCTATTATCTCCGCTAGTTTGGGCTTGGCTCCTTCGTCATTTAACACGCGATCGCGAAATTGAATACTCTCGATAAACGAGTCATCAGAAAAGGTTTTGAGTAGTAGGCTGACTTGTGAGGCATCAGCGTTGATATTCAAGAATCGGTCGATGAGATATTGTTGCCTTTCAAATAGAGTGGCCAAGGCTTCGTGGCTTTCTTCATGATGTCCATGATTTACGCCGTGCCCTTCATAGATGTCTATATGAATGAACCAGTTCTCTTCGGTTGCCCAAAAGCGTATCCACTCCAGAGTGAATAGAGCACTAAGGTGAGATTCAATAGAGCGTGAGCCAGTATCGACTTTAACGCTTTCAAGTTTAGCAATGAGGGCAGAAATCAGCTCTTCGACCCAAGAGCTCCAATCTTCGAGCTCTTCAATGTCGGTTACAAACTCTATTTCTGCTTGTGCCTCTCGAAGTTCATTAAGCGTATTTTGGACGGTATCTATATCTGTCAGATAATAAGCTTTATCTAGCACAAGTTGTAATTTATCGAGGCATTCGTCTAGTTTCGGAAATATAACATTTTTATTACCGTCAAATGTTCGCTGCAGTTTCTCTAAACGTGCTTGATGAAGAATGGCGCTGTACTTTCCTAGATATCCAAGTGCTTGTGATTGATGGGAAAGTACCGACATTTGTTGCAGGTTTTTCTGTGTTCGGAACGCTTCCCAGGCGGAAAAGACCAAAATCACAATTAATGGCAAAACCGCCATCAAAATGATTCGAGTTTTGATCGACATCTTGTTTAAAGCATTCATATTCCGATTTCCTAGTGAATATTCTTGAACATCACTTTTTGTAAACTAATCTATGGTTAGTCTAGGAAAGGAATCCGCTAGAGTGTAATAATAATGATTAAAAAACGGCATTCGCTCGAATGTACAAATCTCGCTAATATCATAGGCTTGTTGGTGGTTGGCCTCATGATTGTCATCGCCTCTTTGTATGCGCCTAAAGTGAGCGCGGCAGAGTCCTACGCCATCTTTTCAATGAACTCAAACTTCAGCGAGCTCAGCCGAAGTAAAGCGCGCATGTTGTACCGAGGTAAAACCAAATCATTGCAAGGTAAGCGAGTAGAGTTGTCTGATTGGCCTGAAAGCTCATCGGAACGTGCGGAGTTCTATCAATCATTGTTAGGAAAAGATGTGGCGCAGATGAATGCCTATTGGGCGAGCCTCTCTTTTTCTGGTAAAGCTCGTCCCCGAAAGAGATCGATGCCGCCAATATCGATGCCATGGTTGATTGGTTAAGTCAGAAGCCGGAGCGCATCGGCTATGCCCCTCTTGGCGCGCTGCCTGATGGTGCCAATGTGTTATATGTGGTTGAAGGGGGCAAGTAATGATAAAGAAACTGTCTCACACACTCATACTAGCCTCACTTTGCGCACCAGCTCACGCCGTGATTGAACTTACTGAAACCCTATCATTTAGTGGCTTTGGCTCTACGTCTTGGGCTCGTTCTGACAACGATACTCCGTTATTTATTAATCGCTTCATCAAAGACGAGAACTGCTTTGATTGTGATACTACCTTTGGTCTGCAACTGGACTATTACAACAACGGATTTAAAGCATCGGTTCAAGGCGTAAAACGACCGCAAGATAATTGGAGCAACCCTTCCCTGGAGTGGGCATACGTTGGCTATGAAGTGGGTGATTTTGATATTCGAGCGGGACGCCAACGGTTGCCTCTGTATCTAGCATCTGAATATTTTTATGTAGGGCAGGCCTATACCCTTGCAAGGCTACCTACAGAAGTGTACGGCGCCTTTCTTGGGATTACTGGCTATAACGGCTTTGCAGTTACGTGGAATCATTATTTAACTGATGAACTCCAGCTTTCGCTGACTCCTTACGTGGGCTTCAATGATGATAATAAAGTTGTGTTTAGCCCAACCTTTGAGCTCGATTTTGAAACCGATCGCCTTTACGGGTTAAACGCAAAGCTGATTGGCGATTATTATCGTTGGAATTTCTCGGTGATGGATGGTGAGTTTGATGTGACCTCATCGGGGACTGGGTTTGTTACCGTACCGTTCGAAACTCAGTTTCCAATTAGCGGCACCGAAAGGAATGCGGTCAAAATATACTCTATCGGCACTGAATATGAGTTCGGCGCTCTCAAAACAACCTTTGAGTTCCAAAAGACAGAATCGCGGCGTATGGATTGGTATGGTTTAGCTAGTTATCGAATGGCGCCGTTTACTCCTTACATCGCTTACGGGCAGCTCTATCAAGAAGGTGAGCGCTCTAATATGACGTCGACGTTAGGTGTTAGATACGATTTGCTAAACAATGTATCCATAAATGCTGAGTATCAGTATGTACAAGTGCTCAATGATGGATCAGGTGCATTTGCGCCAGAAAGGTCGATTACCATACCGTCAACACCTTTGCCAGACAACAGTGCTAGTGTGTTCACCTTAATGGTCAACTTTGTCTTCTAGTGTTGTGCTTGGTAACTAGTTTTACAAATAAGAACCAGTCTATGTAATGGATGGCCAACTAAAGAGGTGATGATGCGGTTAGTCAGTGTTTCTGCGAAAACTCGACCGATCAAAATACTGGTCATCATGGCCATGTGCTTTGTTGGTTTTTTACTTGTTCCACCGGATAGTCGTGCTTTTGCTGCGACCGACTACGCCGTTTTTACTTTTAATCAAGATTTTGCTGAGCTCAGCCGCAGTAAGGCAAGGATGCTGTATCGAGGAAAAGCAAAATCACTTCAAGGAAAAAGGGTGGAACTCGCAGATTGGCCTGAGGCTTCTAGCGAACGTTCTGAGTTTTACCACTCCTTGCTCGGTAAGGATGTGGCACAAATGAACGCCTATTGGGCAAGCCTGTCCTTTTCTGGCAAAGCAAGACCCCCAAAAGAGATAGACAATGCCAATGTGACCACGCTGGTGGCGTGGCTGACTGAAAAACCAAACAGGATTGGCTATGCGCCGCTGGACGCGGTGCCGAGTGAAGCGAACGTACTCTATGTGGTGAGTGAGGAGAAATAATAATGAAAAAACAACTTCTTGTTGTCGCACTTGGCGCATTGTCTACTTCAGTGTCAGCAGCGATTGATATCAACGACAATCTTTCCGTGAGCGGATTCGGCTCTTTGTCTTGGGCGCGCTCTGATAATGAAACCCCTTTGATGGTCAACCGCGCTATCAACGATGAAAACTGTTTTGACTGCGATACTATTTTGGGCTTACAGCTTGACTACTACAACGATGCCTTTAACGCCTCTGTTCAGGTGGTAAAGCGACCTCAGGATAATTGGAGTGAGCCGCAGCTTGAGTGGGCCTACTTGGGTTACACGTTTGGCAATGTCCAGTTGCGAGCGGGCCGGTTGAGATTGCCATTGTTCTTGCTGTCAGAGTACAACTACGTCGGCCATGCTTACAATACCGCTAGGCCTCCAGAAGAGGTATACAATGCGTTGGCTGGTGTCACGGCATACAACGGATTGAGTGCCGTATGGAACTACCCCTTGTCGGATAGCTTGCAGTTGACCGCCACCCCTTATATTGGTTTCAAAGACACCAACGACCTTCGCATTAATCCGCAACTGGTGGTGGAAGTAGAGACTCAATACACAGGAGGTATTAACTTAGTTGCGGCAGGTGAATACTATCGTTGGAACTTCGCGTATTTAACCTCAAAATATGATCAGCGAACGGTTATCAACGGTGGGCAGTTGGTGTTGGATGCACCGGATACGACTACGGATATCTATACGCTAGGTGCAGAATATGAATTTGACGCACTTAAACTGACTGCAGAGGGGCAAACCAACGACTTCAACTCATCTTGGTATGCAAGTGTGGCTTATCGCATCAACAAGCTGACTCCATACGCTGTGTATGGTCAGAGTTTAAAGAAAAGTGATGAGAATGACCCATACAGTGGAAAAGATGGCGACAGTGTTACACTCGGGCTTCGATATGATGTGATGAATAACGTCTCTATTAACGGTGAGTGGCAACGCTTTAAGAGTTACGGAGAAGATCCATTCGGTCGTCCGTTAAGTGGCCCGTTCATTCAGTCTCCCGGTCAAGACACCGATGCAAACCTCTACACCATCATGGTCAACTTTGTCTTCTAACTTGCATCCTCTGTACGATCAAAAAAGGCTCACTAGGTGAGCCTTTTCCTTCTACATGGTGGAGTTATTTCTCACCTTTTTCCGCTACTTTCTCAAGCGCGAGCACTAGGCCTATACCTACCAACATCAGGACAACAGCAATCGCCAGTTGCGAAGGTTGACCTGTCACAGATTCAAAATTGAATGGTGATAGGTTTTCTTGGATAAGTGGTACCTGCTCACCTTTTGAGTTTGTGCGCCATGAGATAGTTTCTTTCCACGGCCAAAGCTTAGGCAAGGTGCCAAGCATGAGACCTGTAAGGAACACTAGCGCGAAATCACGGAAACGCTTTAGTAACCAAGACAGCACGTGTGAGAACGATAGTAGACCAATCAAGCAGCCCATCGCAAAAATCACCATAACATCTAGCTGAAGACCTTTAACAGCACCTAATACCGGTGTGTACATGCCAAGCAATAGAAGAATAAAGCTGCCTGAGATACCTGGTAGAATCATCGCACAAATCGCAATACAGCCAGCAAAGAAGATGTTTAGGCTGGTTGGGTCCATTTGCAGTGGCTTAAGCACTGTAATGCTGTAGGCAAACACAGCGCCGAGTAATAAGAAAACAAAGCGAGACAGCGTCTTTTGCTCAACCTGCTTAATCATGTGGTACACCGATACCATGATTAGGCCAAAGAAAAATGACCATACTGGAATTGGATGCGTTTCTAACGCCCAAGAGATGAACTTGGCCAATGACAGGATTGACGTCAAAATACCGCCAAACAGAGCGATGAGGAAAAAGCCATTGATGTGGTCAAATGCCGCTTTAAAGCCCTCACGTTTCCAGATACCCAATAGACTTGGGTTCACGCGGCGAATACTCTCAAGTAGCGTATCGTAAATACCAGTAATAAAGGCGATCGTACCTCCCGATACCCCAGGTACAACGTCCGCTGCACCCATCGCCATTCCTTTTAAGAATGTAGTCAGATAGTTCTTCATGGTTTCTTCTTGGTTTAAAAAGTTGATGCAGAGTATATATGCATGCCCGTTGAAGTGCACGAGTCAATTGGTCTACACGTCTTACTACTGAAAAGCCTATTTTGACAGTTTTTTCGGAAGCATATCGAATACCTGTCGCACCCATTTCGGCATATAGCCTTCGCCTTGCCCTCCTGAATAGGCGAGTGAACCTTGTTGATCGGCTTCACCTGACTTCACTTCTTCGACCACTTCATGGAAATCATTAAGCATTCGTTCGACTTGCTCATCGGAAATAGGGTCAATGGCCAAGTGGATAGCGGGAGGCTGTGCATTGCCGAGCAGGCTCCAGCCTCGTTGGGACATGCCACCCACGACTTTGGTGATATCTAGCGTAGGAGAGTCGATGATCAGTAGCGACAGATCCGTTTTAGCGGTGCGAAGATCAGCGGATTCAGCTAGGCCATCAATGATCATCTGTTTGATGGTCATGATGCGTTGTGCGTTCTCAACGTAGCCTTCTTCACCAAGATAGTTCATTACCGCCCATGCCCCTGCTGTTGAAGCGAAAGTACGGCTTCCCCCAATGACTGGGTGAAGTACGCACCACACGGCCAATCATCAACGACGGTGTAGTGATGGAACTGCTCGTCACCACCGCGATACATCACAGTCGACATTGGTTTCGGCGCATAGCCATATTTGTGCATGTCAGCGGAAATAGAGCGCACGCCCGGTACGGTGAAGTCCCAGTTTGGAAGCTCGTAGCCTGCCTTCTTAACGAAGGGGCAAGATAGCCACCCACACAGGCATCAACGTGAAGCCACAGACCTTGCTCTGTTGCTAACTCAGACAGCTCTTCAATGCGATCGTAAACACCGAATGGCCAGCATGGCGCAGAGCCAACAAGACCGATGGTGTTTTCGTTGATGGCGGCTTTGGTCGCTTCGATATCCACGCGGTTATCTGCGGCAACTGGCGTTCGAACGATCTTGATGCCGAAGTACTTGCCACCGCGAGAAAACGCAGAGTGCGCTGAGTACGGAAGAATGATCTCAGGTTCTTTAATGTGCGGCATCGTTTCGCGTGCCCAATCTCGCATTGCCTTCATTGCACAGTAGATGGACTCAGACCCACCGGTTGTGAAGTTAGCGCGCATGTCATCGTTACCGTGGAAGATTTCACGGATCATCTCGATGAGCTCATCTTCGATTTGACCTGCTGGCTTGTTCATAAATGTAAACAGCGCGTTGAACGAGAAGAATTTCAGCGCGGCTTGCTCTACGATGTCTTGGATATCTTCACTGCCTTTTAGTGAGTACATACCAAAGCGGCCACCCTCAACGGGTACCATTTCTTGCTTGAGTTCATCAAGCTTGTTGAGAACGTCTTTTTTGCCGTATCCAGTCTTAGGAAAATAGGATTGGTTGTGTTTCATGATTGGCATAATGGTGACCTACTTATTCAAAAAATGGCTACGATAGCCCATCATCAGGGCAGTGAGTTTAGACGCGGTAAGGGCGGTGACGTGATTGACGTCATTAGCAGGACAAAGCTCGACAATATCAAAGCCACAAACGTTACCTTTCGCAGCTTTGTTCAATTCAAACAACAGATCTTTTTGTTGTTTGAACGTCATACCGCCCGACTCTGGGTGGGTCGTGCCTGGAACGTAAATTGCGTCCATACCATCGATATCGAGTGATACATAGGTTGGTACATTGGCATCAATCACTTCTTGCATGATCGCCTTTGCGCCGCGTGCGTCGACTTCGCTAACGGGAATGATTCGAATCCCCGCCTGCTTCGCTCGCCTAAATTCTGCGGCGGTAGAGTTGCGTGCACCGATAACGGTAATGTTTCGCACAAAAGGGAGCTTACGGATATGTGTGGTTTGAGTACCGTGATTAAACTCAGACTGCAGCGGCATGTCCGCAAAGTCGAGGTGAGCATCAAAGTAGAGAAAATCGATTTGGTATCCGCAGTCTTCAAAACCACGAACCAGCGGGTAAGTGATGGAGTGATCGCCTCCGACAGTGATAGGTACGGCACCTGACTTTAAGATCGCTTTGACGCTATTTGTTATGCGGCTTCTGTTTAACTCTCCTTCTCCTGGCTTATCACGACATCACCAATATCACCGATTTTAATGCCTTCAAGTAGGGTTAAATCGGTATCGACGTCGTAGAGCCCGACATCGCCAATATCAAAGAAAATGGTCACAGGGTTATCACGAAGGGCATTAGGCATGTCTGCTTGTCCCGCCTGAATATAAGGGGCGAATGTCCCTTCAGCGTAAGGAACGCCAAGCATCGCATAGTCGAGTTTGTGTTCAGCTAAGTTGTGGATGCGCTCTGCGCCCATAAAGGTGCGTGGAGAGGCATAGAAATTAGGGATCTTCTCAGACATAGAATGGCCTATCGTGTCGTCGTGTTTTAAGCCCTAATCTTTGCAGTTTCCGAAGTTCAATAATTGACACTTTTTTAGAAAATTGACATTTTAGACATGTAGAGATTGATTTTTGAGACATGGATGAACTTACGCGAACAAAACCACTATTTTGCTAAAGTGATCGTTCAGTACTTAATAGAGGTGCTTGAAAACGAGCGGCCGCCAATGGCTCTGTCACTTAAACGCCAACTGACAGAGCGTGTCAATAATCAGGCGGATATGGACTTGGCACAAGCTGAGCACTGGGTGCGCCATTACAATACATTCATACCAGGTCTGTACTTGAAACTTTATCAGCGCGTAACTGTGCAAGATTTTGGTTTATATGGCTACGTCGTTGCCGCCAGTTCTAGTGTTCGTATGGGGTTGACGCTTTCTCAGCAGTTTTTGGCGATGACGACGACATACTATCAAGAGTCGCTGGTGGAAGCGTCTGACTACTTAACGATAGTGCCAGGTATTGATGTTAACGATGCTGCGGTGCAGCTACTCAGTGAAGACTTTGCCGCGGGATATTGGGCTCTACTGATCCGAATCATTCTTGGTCAGCGTGCGGATATGGACAAGCTGGTGCTCGATTTTTGCTATCCCGCGCCGCATTACGTTGAGCAGTATCGAGCTCTCTTTTCTGGTTGTACACTGCGTTTCAATCAGCCGCAAACACTCATCAAACTCCCCACTAGTTGGCTTAATGATCCGATTTCACTCGAACATTCAAATATCGATCTTTTGCTATCTAACCCATTGATACCAAATGATAGTCTTGATGGTAACAAGCTGACCAACATAGAACGAAGGGTGTCTGAAGTTGTGGTTAGCTCGCACTTTACTAAAAGTACGGTGCCAGATGTTGCTCATGAGTTTTCTGTTACCCCAAGACAGCTGCGTTTTTACCTGCAACGCGAAGGGCTTAGCTTACGTGAAATAGTCTTACGAACTCGGATGACGGTAGCATCACAACTGCTAAAAAGTACGGAGCTGGATATCGGCACCATCGCAGAAACTCTAAATTACAGCGAGGCGAGCGCTTTTGTACGTAGCTTTAAATCCTTCTACACCATTTCCCCTTTGCAGTATCGATTGAGAGAAAAATCCCCGTTTTAAGAGTTAGAAAGTAGAGTTTTGACTCCGCGTTTAGGCCTCACCATTTAATACCGCTCCTTAAACATAACGTGATACCAACTGTGCTTTTGTTAACAGTCACTAACCACATAACTTGCTTCGTTTTTTTTGTGTGTTAGGTTGATTATGCAATCAGATTGGTATTGTTTTGAATTCACGCTAACAAGTTACAGATTAAATGGCATTACAAGGAGTCAAGCCATGTATAAAAGCAAGTGGGTGTCAGTACTTTCTCTACTTTGGGTAGTAGGATGTGGAGGCGGAGGTGGTGATGGTGAGGAAAATGGTGCACCTAAAGTTTCCATTCCAGAGGTCTACACTGACTATGCTATTACGCTGTCGATGGTTATTTGGTTGGCGCAACGGCTTGGCTAGATACAGGTGCAAGCGAAATCTCAGCACTCACACAAGCAAAAGGGATTGCAACGCTGCAAGTGCCAGACAGCCTTGATGCTTCACTTTATCCTGTGTACGTACAATCGCATGCTGGCGAGACCTTTGATCAAGGCTTTCAGCAATACGTGACACAAGACTTTTTAATGGTAGCGCCTCCGGGTCAGACGGTCGTTACACCGTTTACTACTTTACTGTACTTGAATACTCAGACAGGCATCTCTCTCGAAAAGGCGAGAAGTCAACTCGCGGCTCAAATGCAGATAGATGCCGATTCGTTGTTTGGTGACTTTATTGCCAGTCAGAATGAGCGGATGACATTAATCGCCGAGGATTTGGTTCGTCTATCGTTGTTACCGAGTTCACCGAGTGAACTTGAGGAGCAAATCAAGAATCCAGCAGACATTACTCGCGAGCTTCAAAATTATTCCGATATTCAATCTGATCCGGAACAGTTTGTTCACGTGGTCCGCAACTCCAGCAATGTGCTTGAACGAGATACCGATGGGGACAAGGTTGCTGACAGTGATGACCCTGATATCGATGGAGATGGTGTGCCTAATGAAAATGATGCCAACCCATATGACGTGGATAGCATACATCCTTTAGCCCTACAGCATTGACGCTTTCATCCCCATTTAGTGACTCAATTGAAGCGGGACAATGGCACTACTTTGTGGTGGAGACACCGGAAGATATTTTGCTCAATATTGGCTTGTCGCAACTTTCTGGAGATGTTGATCTCTACGTCAGTCAAACCGCGATACCGACTCAGTTTGACTACGACTGTCGTTCAAACCAGAGTGCTTCTGTTGAGGAGACCTGTTTGCAGAGGTTACAAACAGGGAGCCGGCATTTCATCGCGCTTTCGGCTTTGGATAACGCCGAGTATCAGCTCACTGCAAAACTGGACACGATAGAGATAGCGAAAGCGACACTTTGGCTGCATGGTCTCGCTTCTGACTCTTCAACATGGAAAGCTATCATTGATGACGACAGCTTCTATGCGGGAAAGTGCCAAACTCTGACATGGCAAGAGAGCATCACTACTCTTCCCGAGTTTAATGATCGCAAAGAGTCTTGCTTTAGCTTAGATTTTGGTGGCTTTGATCGCTATGGCAATTTGGGGCCTACAGGTTTAGATGGGAAAATTTGTGAATTAGCAATTGGGTGTAATGGAGATTATTCGCACTTTAATTCGCTCGGCAAGGAGGTCGAGGAGGCAATAGGTCAAATAGTTGATCAGTTTGGCATTGACACTGAAGTCGTGCTCATTGGTCACAGTCGTGGAGGTTTAGCTGCGCGGGCGTATATCCAGAACTTAGATTCAAAATTCAAAGAGCATGTAAAAGCCCTCATTACGACGGGAACTCCCCATCAAGGTTCACCACTTGGTCGATTTTTTACATATATGGAAGAAAGGTGCACTCCTAAGACTCAATTTAGACAGGATGGCAGTGTGTGTGAGGATAGCTGGGAAGTTATTGAGATGCTGGCTGGTGAGAGAAAATACTGGGGTATCCAACTTGGAGAGTATGTTATGGACTTGATGGCGCCTAGTGTAGGTTTTCTATCTCCAGAGTCAGAAGATATTTCAAGTTTAAATAGTAGCGTATGGGGACTTGATGGGGTGTCGTTGGCAGAGCTCACATACAGTGGGACAAGGTTTGGCATACTAGATACTGATGTAAAGTATGTAGGTGTTTATGATCTCTATGATTATGGAGCGCCGTTTAAGGGTGATCATCCCCACCCAAGCACACTGCGCTACGTAGAAAATGGTGAGACTAGAGATAGTTTGGTTGGTGATGGCATCGTGCCATTGGCGAGCCAAAAGTTGAGCCTATTACTAGAGCAATACGGTCAGACCGTTGATTTCTCTTCGAATAATAACAGCTCTAATATTGTGCATATCGATGAAACCAGGCAAGTGACAGATATCTTCAACTCTTATAGAGACGTCTTAGATGCAATAGGTTGGAGCAACGCAAAATGAATCAAGCAGTGAAACGTACCATATTGCTCGCTGGGTTTTTGGGTTGTGTTTACGTGGTGAGTACATGGGGCGGTAGAGTCGATGAGCCTAAGAAAGAAGAGGTCGAAAGCCTATCCACGCGGGATACCGTTGAACCTTTGAACACTGCAGGCTCCATGTTAAGCAAAGACAGTATCGAGACCGTTGAATCAGATGCAACAATGGAAACGGTTTGGTCGTCGGAGTCGCTCTGGCAAACTCTTTTAGACACTCGCGCCGAGGGTAATCAAAGCTTCGATATCGAAAAGCGCCTCATAGAAGCACTAAAGCGACAACCCAATACTGCTGTCTACAATGAGATCAGGGCAAAGTTGTTACTCCCAGATGATGGACAGCGCACCCATGAATACCTCCTTAGTTTGTTAGCGTCGATTAATACACCAGAATCGGTCGCTGTCTTGCTAGAAGCGTTGGGAGCACTTGTTGAACCCAGCTCTGATACCATTTACGCAGCTAAGCAATCATTGCGATACATAACGAGGAGCGACCGTCATATGGAGCAGTTGAAGGCCAGCTTTGCCAAGCTGCCCAATGATAGCCTTTATTTGGGAGATCTGGCTCGTGGCATCGCTCAAAATGCTGCTGAAAGTGACCTAGAGTTTTTAATTGCCGTCGCCGGTGGGAGTAATAGTGAACAACAGGATAGTAAGGTTGGCTGGGCGCTGTCTAGTATGTCTTACTTAAGCAATGAGCGTTTGGTACCGCAACTTAAAGATGTGATCGCCAGTAAAGAGTCTACTCCTGCATTAGTTGACGCTTCGTTGGAATCTCTAGCGATGATGGGGCAGTATGAAGCGGGCGTGGCACTAATCGAATGGAGCACCATACAAAGTGCATCAGCCCTACCGCGAGTAGAGCGACTTATAGTGAAGGCCCAGTCTCGAAGCCCCTCTATGACTCGAGCGATAGATAAAACACTGCATCGCCAAGACTTTAATAGTGAAGAAGTAAGAACCATGATTGAGCGATTACATCAAAACTCTGAGTGATGTATTAGAAGGTTATTTAACGCAGTGTTTGAACCTTTTTATAAGTGGCTACTTAACTAAATATAGATTTGGTCGTCTACGTGGCGGCGCTTTTTGTGGCGGCGTTGGTTGCTCAGCGGCAGAGACGCTTTCAACGGATTCTGTGGTCACTTTGACTTCTTCAGTATCTGCATTTGGCTGAACAAACAAATGGCGCAAGTTCGCGATACACGCGATCGATGCGACAAGAGCAAAGAGTATTGATGGGGCACCATCCAAAATATCCATAAAGAAGATTGCGGCTGCGACAACGACGAGAGAACCGAGAGCGGCGTTGATGTTTGCTTGGCGAGGCGTACAGCTTGTACTTGTTAATTCCATTTTCTATCACCATCTGTGTCAGTGTTAAAACGACTGCGAACAACGCAATGTTAAAACATTTGATTCATAAAAAACTTCTGGCTAATCAACAAATACAGAAATCAAATGGCTCAACCGCACACTTTAGCCATTCGGTCATCGCTGCCGTTCAAATCCTTCGATAAGCACTCAATCAAGCCTTTACCCCAAGCCGCTTTTTTAGCACTTTTCCACCGCGCCGCTAAGAGTAATACAGCGATGAGCATGTAGATGATTGGCTCTGCCACCTCTGATTTAACTGACCAGTAAAAGTGGATAGGCGCTAGTATCGCCGCCAAATAAACCCAGTTGTGCAGCTTTTGCCACTTTGAACCAAGCTTGCGCATCATGGCTTGCGTCGATGTAACCGATAGCAGTAGCAATATAATCCAAACAGCAGCACCGACAGTGAGGTACGGTCGTTTTACGATCTCTGAGGCGAGTAGGCTCCAGTCTAACCCAAGGTCTAGCGTCGCAAAGGCGATAAGGTGCAACACAGCCCAGAAGAAACTGTAAAGGCCGAGTAACCGTCTCACTCGTACTAACAGACCCTGTTTGCTCCATCTTGCTAAAGGTGAAACGAGTAGGGTTATAAACAGAGTATTGAGCGCACTGATGCCGGTAAAATGAATAATGCTCTGTACTGGGTCGCCCCCTAAGCTGTCATTGTTGATGGCTATGACTAGTAGAGCAAAAAAGCCGAGTGACACAGTATGAATGAGCACCTTTAGCGCAATGATGGACTTAGGAGAGAGCTTCATTAATAGAACTTCCTCAAGTCCATATCTTTGTATAGGTGTGCGACCTCTTCTTCATAACCATTAAACATCAAGGTAGGTTGCCTGCGACTGCTTAATAGGCTTCCTTCACCAATAAAGCGCTCGCTCGCTTGGCTCCATCTTGGGTGATCGACTTGTGGATTGACGTTGGCATAGAAGCCATACTCGCTTGGTGCAGAGCGGTTCCAGGTTGTTGGCGGCTCTTTGTCAGTAAGGCGAATACGAACAATGGACTTAATGCTTTTAAAACCGTACTTCCATGGCACAACAAGCCTTAGTGGTGCACCGTTTTGCGGGGCAAGCGTTTTGCCGTAAAGTCCAACAGAGATAAGCGTGAGCGGGTTGATCGCTTCATCGATCTTAGTCCCTCGACATAAGGGTAATCAATACTGCTCCATGAGCGTTGAGCGGGAAACTGTTTTGGATCGTAAAGCGTTTCGAATGCCACGTATTTCGCTCCGCTTTGGGGATCTGCCATTTTAATTAGGTCAGCAAGGGGAAAACCAATCCACGGAATGTTCATCGACCAAGCCTCTACACAGCGAAGTCTGTAGATGCGCTCTTCAAGTGTAAACTTATTAAAAATGTCATCGTAGTCGAGCTTGATTGGGTTGTTGACCAAGCCATCGATCTCCACTGTCCATGGGTCGGTGATGAACTCAGATGAGTTGTTGGCTGGATCGGCTTTGTCGGTGCCAAATTCGTAAAAGTTATTGTATTTAAGTACCTTACTTTCTGGGGTTAGCGATAACTTGGCTTGATATTGCTCGGGCTTAGTGACAGAAAGATCGATTCTTGGGTCAGCTGTTGCTTTGGTTTCACTGGAAGAGAAAATGTCAAAGATGCCCGCCTGTGCATTGGCAGCAAGCGGCATTCCCACTGCAGCAATCCCGAGCTTTTTCAATATCTCACGACGCTCTTTGTACACGGACTCTGGCGTCGCGTCGTTCTCTGATAATGCCCAGCGATGATTCTTCTTGATAAACATGCTCTTCCCCTGATGATGCTTGCGTGTTCGCAATCGACGAATTTATCGTTTATAGGCTTAATTAGACCGAGTTAGAGCAAAAAGTCTTTCATTTTTTTGTTTTGGATGTCGTCGTTGTCTGGAACGCCTGCCCGCGCAGATTTTGCTGACATTGTACAAAAGGGCGCTCAATTATCCTCGTACGCAAGAGAGTCTAGGACGCCTAATCCACTATGTACACCGCCTTCGGTGGTCGTTGATGCTTTACTTCGCACCAAATAGCCAGCATATCCACCATCTGCAGTCACCTGCTTGCCATCTAAGTGAACCGTGAAAAGTCCCAGTTCACTAATTAGGTCATCGACGGTATCTGCCACACCCTCTCTTACTACGAGAGCTGGCGTTCGTCTTGGTGCTGGGCGAACTCGTCGCATCAGCGCCCAAGTCTCATATTGATCCGGGGTCAGTTGTTGCAATTTTTGAGGAATATCCTCGCCAAAAATACAGTGTCCGCCGCCTTCTCCTTGGTTTTTGAGCACCCAATTGTCGACATCTTCAGTGCTGATAAAGTCGTAGCTTTCCTCATTCACCAGCCTCATGTCACCGAGGAGACCTTTTACGCGCTCTGCTTGCTCCAAGGTCAGATCGAAACGTGTCAGTTGCTCAGCCGTCATCGACGTGAGTAGTGTTTGCACTCGCTTACTGGTGGCGAGTTGCTGGCTCACTGTCGCATTGACGGCAACTTTATGTTGCTCAATGAAAATACGCGTGTTCATTAAGGTATCACAGCACTTTTTGCTATCCAGATCATGCGCGGCGTAATCACAATATTGATAACCCGCTCGTAAATACACCACATCAATACCGCCCACACCATCGAGTATTAGGCGCTCATGTTCTCCGGTGGTCAGTGAGCTATGTAGCTGTTTGAAGGTGCGTCGATAGGTTTCAATACCCATCTCACGCAACTGCTGTTCGAGCAAGAACTGATCGAAAATGTTGTCCTCATTTTCTTGCACCACCATTAAAAATTTAGCGCGGTCTTGTTCTTCAGTCTGCGCTTTAATGCTCTGCGCTGCATGCACAATTCCCTCGGCTAAACGGGTGATAGCCAAGTTATCGATAAGTTTTGCATGCGGGTTTTCGTTCCAGTTGCTAAACGCATTTGGAGATTGCTTTTGCAGATAGCGATGAAGTTCATGAGTACGCTGCCCAAACGGCCCATTCCTGCTGCAATGCCATTAAACTCAATAAGTTGTGGCCCCAGCTCTTGGTCGTCCATAAAATCTGTGCGCATCATGAGCAGCGGCGTACGTTTGGCATTGCCTTTTTGGTGAATCGCTTTGTGCATCGCAAGTAGCTCACGGAAAAACGCATCGCCTTGGGCAACGGGTTCAATCGCTTCTTGAAGAAACTGATGATTTTCAGCCACCGCGTTGATCAATTGACCAAAGATAGGCGCTGATTCACTAAGTGCATTGAAGCGGGCTTCGGAAATCGTTGCAGGCGTGAGGCTTACGGCAGCATGTTTGCTGCTTCCTGGCGTCGCTTTTAACATGACATTGTGGGTCATCATCCAGTTGATGGCATCTTGGATAGCAAGTGCTGGGGTGTTCATTATTCGTACCTATAACCTGGCAATGGTTGACGCTTTTCATCTTCGTGGATGATGGCTTGATTGATGACGCCAGTCGAAATAAAAACTAAGGTTAACTACATTTCCAATAAAGTCGAAATAATACTGCCAATTTTTAGGTTGTCAACATCGATAGCTAAAGCCAATCACTAGTGATAGAAAATACCAATTGAATAGATAGGCACAGACGAATTTTCAAAAACGCGCTCTCATTGCAATATATATCCATCGGCGCAGGACAGTGCCACACCAAATAACAAGACCAGATTGAGAGAGTAAAATTATGATCAACACGACTATCAAGCCATTTTCAGCAACAGCATTCAAACAAGGCGAATTCGTAGAAATCACAGAGCAAGACGTGAAAGGTAAGTGGGCTGTATTCTTCTTCTACCCAGCAGACTTCACATTCGTGTGCCCAACAGAGCTTGGCGACCTTGCAGACCACTATGCAGAACTTCAAGAGCGCGGCGTAGAAGTTTACTCAGTATCAACAGACACACACTTTACGCACAAAGCATGGCACGACAGCTCAGAC
>NZ_JYJK01000084.1 GCF_003263785.1 Vibrio variabilis | reverse complement strand
AGCTGAGCGTGGTAACAAGCACTCTGCATGTATCTACTCTGGTAACATCGAGAACGTTACTAAGTTCGGTCGTGCTATCAATACAACTATCTTCGCACACAACGGTCCAACACTATCTGGTGTAGGTTACAACGCTGAAGGTACTTCAACGTTCACAATCGCAGGTCCAACTGGTGAAGGTATCACAAACGCGTACTCGTTCACTCGTGCACGTCGTTTCGCAATCGCTCAAGGCGGTCTGCGTATTGTTTAATTGGTTAGATAACTGATTAACACGGAAAGCCGAAGCAAACGCTTCGGCTTTTTGATATTTCTATTCAACAACCCTTTCCTAGAACCTAGAACCTAGAACCTAGAACCTAGAGCCGCTCTTTCTCTACTCCCCTACAAACCGTGCCCCCAATCAGACTTCCCCAAACATCCCATTGAGCTCTATGCCTCTTATGGTTAACTAACCCAAAAACACCAAACGCAGAGCAAAACAATGAAAACAATCCTAATGACCGGGCTCACCGGCACTCTAGGTCCTAAAGTCGCAAAACAGTTTTCTCAACGTGGCTGGCATGTCGTGGAGTGGAATCATCACCAAGTTGCGCCTGAGAACGAACAGGACAGCAGGGCGTTTTGGCTAAGCCAAACAATTGATGCCGTGTGTCACATGGCGATGGGAAGTGAAGAGTGGGCGGCTTGGCTTGCCAAGCGCTGCGCAGAGCAAAAGATCCCTTATCTGTTCGTCAGCACCGCTATGGTGTTTGATGCCAAAGTGAATGGTCCTTACAGCATATTCAATGATCGCAATACCAAAGATGATTACGGCCTATATAAAGTGCGTTGTGAAGATGCCATTTGGCAAGTCAATCCCGCTGCAATGATTGCGCGCATTGGCTGGCAGATCCATGATGAAGCCGTTGGCAATAATATGCTTACCCATCTTGAAAGGCAGCATCATGAAGAGGGGGTCATTAGCGCGAGCCAAAGCTGGTATCCAGCTACCTCTCATATGGATGATACTGCGATTGGCTTTCTGCAATTAATCGAAAGAAACGAACCTGGTCTTTACCACCTTGATAGTAATGCCAGTGAACGCATGAATTTCTATGAGTTGGTGTGTTTGCTCAAAGAGCACTACAACAAAGACTGGAACGTTATGGCTAACGAGGACTATCGGCATGATCAGCGTTTGCAAGATGAGCGAGTTGCACTGCCGCCGTTGAGTGCGCGCTTTGGCTTGGGTAGGTGACATACTAACGTTAGCATGTCTCCACAATTTCAAAGCGATAACCCACGCCGTAAATAGACACTATCCAATCGTAGTCTGGATTCACCGAGAAGATCTTTTTTCTGAGGTTTTTGATATGGCTATCAATCGTTCTATCGGTGACGACACGTCCATCAGAGTAGATTTTGTCCATGAGCTGATCTCGATTGAATACGATACCCGGGTGGCGATGAAAGTGGGCAAGCAGTTTAAATTCAGCGGGTGTTAAGGGAAGTACAGTGCCCGTAATGGTGGCCTTCATTAATTGTTGATCTACGTTCAGTAGAGGAGTCTTGCCGGTATCTATCGCGTCTTGATTGGATTGAGAACGGCTCCGGCGCAGGACATTTTTGACGCGCGCGACGAGCTCTCTTGGACTGTAGGGTTTACAAATATAGTCATCAGCCCCCAATTCCAATCCAACCAAGCGATCGATTTCGTCGACTTTTGCTGTTGCCATCATGACGGGCAAGCCACTAAATGTTCTTAGCTCTCGATAAATATCAAGACCATCTCGATTAGGCAGCATTAAGTCGAGAATGATCAGATCCGGTTGATTTATCTTTACCCAATCAATCACCTCGTTTCCATCGCTGATTATGTGCGACTCAAAACCACTGTGATTGAGATAGTCTTGGATAACTTGAGCAAGCGACGGTTCGTCTTCCACAATAAGGATCATAAAACCTCTATTTCTAATGATGTTTTGGCAGGCGTACTACGATTTTAACGCCCCCTAAAGATGAGTGAGTGGCCTCAATCGTACCTTGGTGAGCTTCGATGATATTTTGGCAAATGGCCAAACCTAAACCCGAACCACCACTTGCGCGACTGCGAGAACTGTCCACGCGATAAAGGCGATCGAACAACTTTGGCAGAGCCTCATTGGGTACCCCAGGAGCGCTGTCTTCAATGATAGCAATCAGTTCATTGGCTGTTGACTCCAGCGTAATGCCGACATTGCCTTGCTCGTTGGTGTATCGAAAGCAGTTCTCGAACAGGTTTTGAAACACTTGTTGTATTAGTTTCGCGTCGGCGTATATCGTCGTATCCGGTGCTGATGAGTAGTCCGTGGTAACGCTTAAGCTTTTTGAGGCAAGCCTCAGTTCATAGCGTGTCAGTAAATCATCAATGATGTCTGCAAGTGCAATGTCGCTTCTCTGGTTGGTTCGAAACGCACTATCACTGGAAATCGACAAAGTATGTATGTCATCAATTAACCGAGTCAAAGTCGTCACTTGGGCATGCAATCCCTCTAGGTACTTTGGCTCCATAGGTCTAATGCCATCTTGTAGTGCTTCGATTTCGCCTCTGAGTACAGCGACAGGTGTTCTTAGTTCATGGGAAATATCTGAAAGCCATTGCTCTCGAATCTCCTTTTGTTTGGCTAAGGATGCAGCCAGTAGATTGAATGAGGCAATAAGGTCGGTCAGTTCATCATTGCCGATCTGTTCAATCCGGTGCTCAAGGTTGCCGTTGGCGATTTCGGTCGCGCCTCTGTGCAACGCCCCAAGGGGAGTCAACAAGTACTTCACCGTGATAAAATGCGATAACCAGGGTCAAAACAAAAGGCCGCGATAGCAGCGGTAAAAATGTTGGCCGTTTGAGAGTACATAAAGCTCTCGGCTAATTGGTTTGATACTTGGCGACTTTGTAATACCGCCAGCCAGCCGACAGTATCGCCTTGTTTTACTATCGGTACTCGGCTAAAGAATTGATCCTTGTTTAATTCGTCCTGATTGAGATTGCGCCTGAAAAGTGGTTCACCCCCTTTATCAAGCAGGTAGATGCGCATGCCCAAAGGTACGAATAGCACGTTGCTCGAACGATGACTGCCATATGCCGGGGAAATTCTGGCTCAACTCGTTGTGGGTTACCCGGTCGCGGTTTTGGAGGCGGCATTTCACCGATTTGTTGCATAAGTGACCCGAAGGCTCTTGGTGATTGCTGTAGTGGACGCCAACCGTCGGTATCTGAATAGAACGCTGCGACATTCTCCGCTAGGGTCTCTACTTTTTGTATCTCTTCTTGGTTTAAGTAGCTTTGTAATTCTACTTTGAAGCTGGAATTGATCATAAATGCCATGGAAAGCAAAAGTATCAAGCTCGAACTAAATAGCGAGATAAAGAGTTTTTGAAACAGAGTAATTCGCATAATGGTTATTGCACTAAGGGTAGTGGTTCAATTCTATAACCCAATTATGGAGAAAATGTGCAGAAAGCACAGTCTGTTTTGACGATGGCTTGAGTTTGGTGGTTATTTGATCGGATTCCCTATGGCTTTTCGTTACCCCATATGTGCATGGTGCACTTGTAGGGGTTTGAATTCGATCCGCGATGTATCTTAACTGCATTCTATAGCCAGTTTGTAAACAAAGGCTTAATGCATAATTGGCGTCAATGTTTTGTGAGTTACTGTTACGTCCTTTCCTTGGATAAGTAACACGTCGTGTCCCGCATGATAGCCCGATTGTGTGGGAGGCTAAGCTAAGCTTATGATCTTTCGTGGCACTTTTCTTTCTCCTCTCCAAAATATAAAACAGTCAAGTAAAATACTTGTAAAAACAAAGTATCTCGGTCAAATAAGTTGACGCTGACTGGCATAGTTTCGATGAATGTTTGGGTTAAATTAGCATCATCTTGAGGCGGGCAGCAGACCCAGCCAACAAGCTCAATAGAGCGCTAGAGGCGATGAAGAAGCCCAGCTCTTAAGCACCAAATCTCACGAGGTAATCACTATGTCTTTTGATATCAACAACGCTAAAGGTGTATTCGCGACAGTGGACGCTGCGATTGAAGCAACTCATAAAGCTCAAATCGAGTACTACGTAAACTGTACCAAAGAAGGTCGCGAAGCCATCATCACTGCGATCCGCGGTGCAGTATTAGCGCGTGCAGAAGACTTTGCAAAATTAGTTCGTGAAGAGACAAAACTCGGTCGTGTTGAAGATAAGATCGCTAAACACCAACTGACTGCAGCAAAAACGCCAGGTACTGAAATCCTAGAAACTCAGGTTTGGTCTGGTGACAACGGTATTTCTCTTGGTGAACGCGCACCTTACGGTGTGATTGGCGCAGTAACGCCAGTAACTAACCCAACAGAAACTATCGTTAACAACGCTATCTCAATGCTAGCAGGTGGTAACGCAGTAACATTCAACGTTCACCCATCTTCAAAAGTTGTATCAGCGATGATGATTGACCTGCTTAACGAAACAATCATCGCCGCAGGCGGCCCAGAAAACCTAGTGACTATGGTTCAAGAGCCAACGCTAGAAACGCTAAACGAAATCGCAAGCTCACCACTAGTCAACATGCTAGTAGGTACGGGTGGCCCAGGTCTAGTTAAGGCTATCCTGCAATCTGGTAAGAAAGGTGTAGGCGCAGGTGCAGGTAACCCACCAGTTATCGTTGACGCTTCTGCAAACCTAGATCTCGCAGCAGCTGGCGTATACGGCGGTGCTTCTTTCGATAACAACCTACTTTGTATCGGCGAAAAAGAAGTATTCGTTGAAGAAGCCGTTGCAGACGCGTTCCTAGACAAGCTTGAAGAAGTTGGGGCTTACGTTATGACCGCGGAAGAAGCTGAGAAGCTAACCGAAGAAATTCTAACGCTAGACGAGTTCGAAGGCGCGAAGCCTTGCACTGCACACGAAATCTCTCGTGTATGGCACCCAGTTAAGAAGCACGTAGGTCAAGATGCGGGTCAAATCCTAAAATCTATCGGTGTTAAGTCAGACACTCGCCTAGCAGTAATGCTGGTTGAGAACGATCACCCTCTAGTACACGTTGAGCAAATGATGCCAGTACTGCCAGTGGTTATCTGTAAAGACATCGACGAAGCGATTGACCGTGCAGTAGCGGCTGAGCGTGGTAACAAGCACTCTGCATGTATCTACTCTGGTAACATTGAGAACGTGACGAAGTTTGGTGGCCGCATCAACACCACTATCTTCGCACACAATGGTCCAACGCTATCAGGTGTTGGCTACAACGCAGAAGGTACGTCAACGTTCACTATCGCAGGTCCAACAGGCGAAGGTATCACTAACGCACTATCGTTCACACGTGCACGTCGCTTCGCGATTGCTCAAGGTGGCCTACGCATCGTTTAATCGACCGCAAGTAACCGAATATCTCATCACTCTTCCCAAGCGATGATATATCTAGCCGAGCGAAAGCTCGGCTTTTTTTGATCTTCACAGCGAGTAATCAGGCGATGAGTGATGGTGTGCTGTTAAAAAGGTCATTCCACCAATCCCGCATGACTCGATACGTGAGCAAAAAGAACAGGCTGAAAAGCGTAATGCTGCCGCCCTCTCGGGTGACGGTCGAAGTGTTTTCCGAGCGGCTCTCAATATCATTACTGGTGGCACCTTGTATTGGAACGAGCTTAACCGCAACAACGCTTTCAGCTTCTGTCCCGTTGCCACAAGTGGCGAAGTGATCCGTTGAATCATATCCTGAGGCACACTTGATGCTGTCGCCGAAATCACTCCAGCGTCGTTGATGTCTGAAGCAGTGACAATGCGATAGGCATTGTTTACGTCACTGTAGCTGCCCCCATTGGTGAGGTCATCCAACCACCAAGCTTGCGAGTTGAATATGGCCATGCGCGATTCATCGCTTCCAACACCGTTGTACGGGAAGATGTAGCCCCGACGGCGACGTTGCGGCCCATCAATTTCGGTATGGTTTTCAGCATCCACCTCGCCAACAATTTCGTTGTATTGATTGATTGCGTTCGCGTGTCCGCCTGCGCCGACAAAGAAAATTGACTGTGACATATCGCTGAAATAGGTCGCTGATGGTGTGGGTTGTCCGGCGTCAGCAATGAACATCCGATTTGCTGCCGCCCCCGCCTCTGGAACACTCCCCAATCGCTTGGTTTCACCAATAACAATCAGCTGTGAGTTAATATCTGTCGCGACGGAGTTGCTGTAGTAATAGCTGTCGTCGTACTCGAGTTTGGCATTGTCGATAAACACCGATGTCCACGCGTTTTCCTCAACAGAGAAACCATCGGTGGTGGCTGGTAAGTAAACGGCGGCCTGCATAATGATATTGTCGTCGGCGAGATCGGAGTTGAATCCGACCAAGACGGGCAGCCCCAGATATTCACTGTCGCTGCGCTCAACAATCGTTGCGCCTCGAATACTGGCTTGTGCTGCCGCATAGCTATAGTTGTCATAAGTGGTCGCCCATGAACTGGCCGGGAAGCGAGTTTCACCTTCGTCGCCCATTGACCAAACAAAGGCTTGTGTTGCAAAGCCGAAGTGCTGACAAGCACTTGAGAGAATAGGTCGGTCAACGCCAACACACTCGCTAAGGTCTAGTAAGTTGTAATACTTGGAGGTATCTGAGTAGTCGAACGTAGCGACCGAGGCACTGCCCACAATGTAGGTCTGACTGTCTGCGCCAGAAGCAGGGTAGGTAAAGCTATCAAATGCGATGGTTGAGCCCATTTCCTCAACCATCAACTGCTCCCCTTCGTCGTCTGCGAAGCTAAGCTCCGAGTTCGCAAGTGGTGCCAAGACGAGTGTTTGCTCGCCGTTAAATACCAACCCTCGACTCGCATAAGGCTGCGTGTAATACCCGTTATAGTCAAAATAGCCGCTGCTACTATTGGCAATGATGTGTCCATCAGAGTTGATAGTGCGCGCTTTAATATCGATGGTCTGATCGATTGCGAACAGTTCATCTTCATATCCGGTGGGGATAGCAGGGTTGAAGTCGAGTGGTGAGCTATTCTCCATAAAGGAGTGATAGAGTGGTGAATAGCTTGCGTTGTAATAGGCATCTTGCTGACTTTCAAGGCCGCCAATGCCAGTGCTAGCATCTCCGTACCATCGATTGCTCGCCCATGCTTCACATGTCGCGTAGCCTAACTCGCTGTCACAGTAAGAGTAGAGGTCATCATAGTCGAGATAGTAGAAGTGGTTATCGACACCAAACGCGACCTCTTGGTCTAGCGGTATTCCCTCCAAACCATTCATGCTATAGCCGAGCGCACTGTATTGACTGTCGGTACATGTATCTTCAAAACACCATTCGGACGAAGAGGGCGCGATGGCAATAGAGTAGTATTCGTTGGCCTCAGTGGCTGTTGAGGTGTTGACCTCTACCACGCGGTAGAGCGCTGCGGCGCTTGTGAATGAGTAGGTAAGCAGAGTGCAAACCAAAGGGAAGTAGACAACTTTGGACACGGGTAAACCTTATTTCCATATAACAAATGAATACACAGCTTTTAAGGCGCTATGCTTTTGACAACATGCTTTTGAAAACGAAAGAATTCGAGCGTCGAATCCCTAGTTTCGACGCTGTGGTGGCTCGGGTAACTCCGACTCCGACAACGCACCATCCCCATTGCTATCAAGTTTGTCGAACTCATCTAACAAACGGCCTTTGAGTTCATCTTCAGTGAGCACGCCATCGCCATTGGTGTCCATTTCTTCAAATGAAGGTGGCTTACGATGTTCGCCCTTTGCGTGAGCGGGGTGGTAGGAAAAGGCAAGCAGCAAAGCGCTGAGCGTTAGGATGGTTTTCTTCATCTTGATCTCTCTAATAAGCTAAAGTGAGGAATCATTGTGCGATGAGATCTAGCAGAGAAAGTGAAAACAATGTGGAGAAAATAAGGAGAGAGGGCAGAGAGAAAGCCCTTATTGTCTTCATATTGTCTGCACATTTGCAGCGCATAGTAAAACCATAAAAAGACGTTCGAAGATAACAAGCTCTACCTTGAGGAAGCGCTATGAATCCACCAATCAGATCAAAATCATCGCAAAACGGTAAACCATCAAGATTCACTGTGTCGAAACTCGCTTTGCTGATGGTACTCACAGGACTGAGTGCACCTTCTTTTGCTCAATCAGCCTATAGCTACACCATTGTCGATACCAATCAAACACAATGTTCTGGTGCTTCTTCAACGATGGGCTCTTGTGTCGGAGAAACAGGCCTTGGACAAGACGCTCAATATCAAGGTGCCATGCCAAGCTATACCGATAATGGTGATGGCACGGTAACCGATAACAATACAGGGTTAGTTTGGGCGCAAACAACGGACCTAAATGGTGATGGAAAAATTACCGCCGACGATAAAGTCACCTACGATGAAGGCGCTGCGTATGCTTCTAGGCTTGCATTGGGAGGACATAACGATTGGCGTGTTCCAACCATTAAAGAGTTGTATTCTTTGATGCTGTTTGATGGCGAGGATCCAAGCGGCATCAATGGTGCCGGTACGTACTCAATTATGCCCTTTATCGACCACTCTGTGTTTGGCTTTGAGTCTGGTGATAGGGACGCCGGCGAGCGCTTGATTGACTCTCAGTATGTGAGCTCGACCAAATACGTATCAACGACCATGAATGGCGATGAAACGATATTTGGCGTGAACTTCATTGATGGCAGAATCAAGGGCTACGGTGCGACGTCTCCAAGAGGCGGTGAAAAAACGTTTTATCTCCTAACGGTCAGAGGGGACACGAGTTACGGCATTAACAATCTGGTTGATAACAGCGACAAAACGGTTACAGATAAAGCGACGGGTCTCACTTGGCAGCAGGGTGATAGCCAACAAGGGATGGATTGGTTTGCAGGAATACAATACTGTGAAAATCTAGAACTTGCCGGAAGAAGTGATTGGCGACTGCCAAATATCAAAGAGCTACACTCGATAGTGGACTACTCTCGCTCCCCAGATACAACCAATAGTGCCGCTATTGACCCGGTATTCGAAGCCAGCTCTATGATCAACGAGGGGGAGAGCTTGATTATCCAAATTATTGGAGTAACACCACCCACATTAATTTAAAGAATACGAACAATGCTGCTTATATCGCCTTTGGACGTTCGCTCGGCTACATGAACGGCAAATGGATTGATGTGCACGGTGCAGGCGCTCAGCGTAGCGACCCTAAACAATATACCGGTGTCGATTATCCCGAGGGACATGGGCCTCAAGGTGATGCGGTTCGCTATGAAACTACGTTCGCTGTGTAACCGACCAAGACACCCAGTACGTGGAAAATCCAACCAAAGTAGAACGTGAAACCAAGCAGTATACTCTCACAGGTAGTGCCATGAGCGGCGGTGAGCAAAAAAAGGCTGGCAAACGGAGCCGCGATCCAATGACAGATATGGACAGCAACGGCGATGGAAAACTCTCAAGGTCTGAAGTACGAGGGCCGCTGAAAAATGACTTTTCCCGCATCGACCGAAACAACGATGGTTTTATTACGGAGGATGAGTTACCAAAGCGTCCTGTGAGAAAATAAGACTTAATAAAGCAGAGCTTTGAACCGAAGCTCTGCTTTTTTAATTAGAAACGCTTAGCCTTGCCCTGAAACTGCTTAATGCTCTTCTTCTTGTTAGTTCTGCGATTGGCTTGCTTATCACGCGGGGCGCGCTTACTTTCACCTGTTGAGGGTTTGTCAGTCACAGGAAATCCGTCGAGTTCCTGAAGTGCAAGCTCACGTTGCGTGACTTTTCGAATCGCTGCCAGATACTCAGCCTCACCATGACACACCAACGAGACCGCGATACCAGTTTGTCCTGCTCTTGCAGTGCGGCCGATACGGTGCACATAGGTCTCGGCATTAGATGGCAGTTCGAAGTTTATAACTACAGGCAACTGCTCGACATGGATGCCGCGTGCCAATAAGTCTGTCGCGATCAGTACGTTGACCTTTTGCTGCTTGAATTGCTCAAGAGTGGTTTCTCGCTCTGCCTGATCTTTGTTGCCATGCAAAGCCGCAGCATGCAGCCCAGCTCTGTTTAGCTTCTTACACAGTGCATCAGCGTTATCTTTGGCACCAATAAACACCAAAACCTGTTGCCAGTTATGACGCGTGATTTGATCAATCAGTGCTTTGGTTTTACTGCCTTTATTGACCAGATAGAGCGTCTCTTTTATCGCTGGTGCTTTATTTTCCGTTTCCTTAATCTTGATTACAGCTGGGGAGCTGAGTAGCTCTTTGGCGTTGTTTTCAAGTTGCTCTGGAAAAGTAGCAGAAAACATGAGTGTTTGACGCTTCACCGGCAGCATCTCGATAATGCGTTGAACATCCGTCCAAAACCCCATTTCTAACAGGCGATCAGCTTCATCAAGAACAAGCTTATTAATGTTTCTCGCCATCAGTGGGTTTTCAGAGAGCAGTTCAAGCAGGCGGCCTGGCGTTGCGATAATAACATTCGGCTGTTTGGTAAGGGCGGCTTTTTGCTGTTCTTTATCCACCCCTCCACAAATGCTGATTGATGTCAGCTCCGTATGCTGAGTTACTAGAGAGAGCGTGTCATTAACTTGTGAGGCAAGCTCGCGAGTAGGCACCAGTATGAGCGCCTGTGATGGTGTCTCGAGAAGCTGCTCTAACAGCGGTAAGCCGTACGCCAGTGTTTTGCCGCTTCCTGTTTTAGCGATGGCCAATATGTCTCGCTGATTCAAAATCGCTGGAATCGCGAGTGTTTGAATTTCCGTTGCTGAGCGAAAGGTATCAGGTAGCGCAGCGACAAGTTTTTGGCTGAGAGAGAATTGAGAAAACGGCATAGTGTTGGTCTTAATTTTGGTTGTTCTGATTGGGAGGCGGCGAGCACTTTACCACAGATAGTAATGAGTTTATCTCTACAACGTGCTTGGCTCTTTAATAACTTAGCCGCGAACCCTACAAAAAAGGCTAAAAGCACCTGCTTTTAGCCTTCTTAAATCAATCGCCTAACGATGTCGAAGCCCTGCGACGATCCGTTGCGCCATGAAGCAGTCCATCTTTAACTTCAATAGCATTCAGGCCGCTGACCACAGGGATAACGTGAACCTTGTAGCCCATTTCCGCAAAGCTAGGCACCATAGATTCGGCAAAGGTGCGCTTCTCTACCAAAAGACCTGTTGGGTTGTATGGCTTAGTACGGTCAATTTTGGTGCCGTATTGGATGTTTGGCAGATCAATCGCATCTTGCGCGGATAGGTTCCAATCAACAATACCGACAATGGTTTTTAGCACATAACCTGGAATTTGCGAGCTACCTGGGCTGCCAACAACGAGACGCAGATTATCATCTTTATCGAACACCATCAGCGGCGTAATGGCAGAGCGAGGACGTTTGCCTGCTTCAATGGCGTTCTGTACCGGTTTACCGTTTAGGCTTGGAATCGACGAGAAGTTAGCCATCTGAGCATTGAGCAGAACGCCGTCCACCATCACACCAGAACCCATACCGGTGCCGACGGTACTGGTCATAGCAATGGCATTACCCTCGCTATCGACAATAGAAATGTGTCCCGTATCTTGGCTTTCAAAGCCTTCGTGTGCTGCCGGTGTCGCTACCTCGGGTAATCCTGGTTTGATGTTCTTGCTATCACCTGCACCTTCCTCTGGGATCATGTCAAAGCGATCATCTAGGTAGTCTTTATCGAGCAATGCTTCAACGGGCGTATCGACATAGCTTGGGTCGCCAGCGTAGGCAATGCGGTCTTCTTTGGCAAGGCGCATCGCTTCAACCATCAGTCGCCAAGGTTCTGCTGTGGTGATGGGCATAGAAGCGATATCGTATTTTTCTAGCATGTTGAGAGATTGGGAAACCAATACACCACCAGAAGCAGGATAGCCGAATGAAACAATGTCGTTGCCACGGTAGCTAGATTTAACGATGTCGCGCGTCTTCACGCGATAGTTAGTAAAGTCAGTGAGAGAGAGTTTCGCTTGGTCTTTTTCGAGGCGAGCGTTGACCGTTTCGACAATGTGCTTACCAAGTGCTCCTTGGTATAGATAATCAGAACCTTGCTTGGCAATGGCTTTGAGTGTTTCCGCCATCTTGGGATTGGTCATGTTAGTGCCCGTTGGGCGGATGGTATCACCTTCCCAATAGAGCGCTTTTATTTCTGGGTCGTGGATAAGTCTGGTTTGTTCACGCACGACGATGTCATAGGTGTAGCTGTTCATCGAGTAGCCGTTTTCAGCATAATCGATGGCTGGCTGTACAAGCTGTTTCCAATCCAGTTTGCCGTGCTTATCGTGAGTGTGCTGAAGAAGCTTGAGCGTACCTGGAATCGCTACGGAGCGCGGACCCAAAATGTCGTCGCGGCTAATCGCTTTGCCATCTTTATCTAAAAACATGTCTGGCGTCGCACTGGAAGGCGCTTCATCACGGCCATCGTAAGCGGTAAAGGATTTGGCTTTGTTGTCGTAGTAGAGAGCAAAGGTGCCGCCGCCAATACCCGTCATATCAGGCTCTACGACTGACATCACTAACTGCATAGCGACCATCGCATCGACCGCGTTCCCGCCTTGTTTGAGAATGGAGTAGCCCGTGCTGGTCACATAGGGGTTAGTGGCACTGACCATAAAGGACTTGCCAGTGTCGTTGGGTGCAGTAGGGAACGGGTCAGGCTGCGCCGTTACCGAGCATGAAACAAGCGTAGCGATCAACGCGATACGAAATGACATAAAAGCCTCTAAACGGTGTGTCATTGATACAAATAAGGGTAGGTGCTATCAGTAACATATCCACTTGATGCTTGTTTAACCGTTAAGTCATGGCTTTGTTATCACTTGGTTAGAGCCTGATAAAGCAGGCTCTAGTGATAGTTGGGCGTTATAAGTAAGTATCGTAGAAGAAATAACAGGTAATGGCGATAGAGCTTAGGGTGACAAAGCGTCGCACATAGATTTGTGGTAGCTGTCTTGAAAGGTTTGCCGCGACGTATCCGCCAGTCAGTGTTCCAAGCATGACTGCGATGCCTGAAGACCAATCGATAAGACCATTGAAAACAAACAGTACGATGGCAATCGCTGACGCGCAGGTCGAAATAAGAAGTTTCAAGCCGTTCATCAAGTTGATGTCTTTGTAGCCAGCAACCGCGAGGTAGCTCAAACCAATCACCCCAAGGCCTGCGTTGAAAAAGCCACCAAAAACACCCACAAGGAACAAAAACAGCGCTAATCCAAACGCGACTAACCCACCTAGGTTACGATGCTACTCGCCGTTTGCAGCCGAGCATTAATGCTATCGCCAAAAATGAACAGTAGTGTGGCGAAAAGCAATAGCCAAGGTATCGCGCTGACAAACTGTTGCTCCGACACAATGATGAGTAGGTAGCTGCCACTAATGCCTCCGGCGATACTGAGTAGTACGACTTTAAGTAAATTGCCGCGGTCTTTAAGCACTTCTCGGCGAAACGCATAGGTGCCACTCAAATATCCCGCACACGCGGCGAACGTGTTAGTCGCATTAGCGACAATGGGTGGGATGCCAACAAACAGCAGCGTTGGAAAGGTAATAAAGCTGCCACCACCTGCCACAGAATTAAGTACGCCGCCGAAGACACCAGCAATAAACAGTAAAACAATCTGTGATAGGTCAAGCAGCATAATCGGTAAAATCAATGAGATGGGGAGTGCTTGCCAACATAGCTCAAACCTAACTCATTCTCAAAATCATCATTCCGAAGCGTGATCTCTGAGTCATCATACATCGATGCCTTTCGGCGGGCATTTGAGGCTAAATCGCCGATATTCTCTCGCTTGGGCTTGCTCTTGGCGGGCTTTCTTGGGATCATGCCAACAATTGTGAGAACAAACTAGGATTGCATTCGATGTCGAAACTAAGCCTTCAAGAGCAGATGCTAAAAGCAGGTCTGGTCAACGAGAAGAAACTGAAAAAAGCCAAGAAAGGTTCGAAAAAATCACGTGTTCAAGCGCGTGAAGCAAAAGCGGCCGTTGAAGAGAACAAGGCGGCACAAAAAGAGCGCGATCAAGCACTGAACAAGCAGCGTGATGAAGAAAGACTGAGCAAAGAAATCAAAGCTCAAGTGAAGCAACTGATCACGCTTAACACCATCGAACATGGCAACGGTGACATTAAGTACAACTTCACCGACGGTACTTTGGTCAAGTCGATTTATGTTACTCAAGAAGTACGTGACCAGCTAAGTAAAGGCCAACTGTCTATTGCACGTTTAGAAGAGGGCTATGCAGTGATCCCAACGATCGTTGCGAAGAAGATCGCCGAGCGTGACCAAGAGACCATTATCGAAAACGACGTGAAAGAAGACGTTGTTGAAGAAGATGACCCGTATGCACAATATGTGGTGCCAGACGATCTGATGTGGTAATGATGTTTCAGTATCAAACAAAAACAGCGAGGATTTCCTCGCTGTTTTTGTTTTTATTCTTTGCCTTCTTTACTTGCCCAAACATAAAGCAGTTCAAGCGCAATCGTCGCACCGGCTAGTGCCGTTAGATCGCTTTGATCGTATGGAGGAGATACTTCGACCACATCCATACCGACTACATTGATGCCAGCTAGGCCGCGGATGATTTTCAAGACTTTGTCTGAATTCAAACCGCCACAAACCGGCGTACCTGTGCCTGGAGCAAACGCTGGGTCTAAACAGTCTATATCGAAGGTGATATACACGGGCTTATCACCAATAATGCTGCGGATCTGAGCCACAATTTCTTCTGCGCTTTGATCGTTCGCTTGCATGGCGTTGATCACGTTAAAGCCGTGGTCGTCGTAGTTGTACTCAGTACGAATACCAATTTGCACAGAATGCTTGGCAGAAATCAAACCTTCTTTTGGCGCATGGTAGAACATGGTGCCGTGGTCGTAGTTACTGCCGTTTGCGTACGTGTCTGTGTGAGCATCGAAGTGAATCAATGCCATTTCGCCATGATGTTTAGCGTAAGCGCGCAAAATAGGCAGAGTGATGAAGTGATCACCGCCCAACGCAAGCATGGTTTTACCGCTCTTTAGAATTTCGCTAGTCGCGGCTTCCAAACGGTAGGTGAAGTCTTCAGCATCACCGGTATCGAACACCAAGTCACCAGAGTCGATCACTTTGGTCTTGTCGAATACGTTGAAATCCCATGGGAATTTCTTACCTTCCCAAGCTAGGTTAACCGAAGCGCGGCGAATCGCGTCTGGCCCCATACGAGCGCCAGGGCGACCGGAAGTCGCCATGTCTAGAGGTACACCAAAAACCACCACATCTGCATCTGCAGAAACTGGGTTTTTCACGTAAGGTCGACGCAAAAAGGTCATTGCGTTCGAATACAGTGAATAATCAGTTTTAGTAAACAAATCATTCATTTAAAAATCCTCTAAATAGGTGTAGCCAGTTAAGCCGCACTCTAGTTCTTCTAAAATAAGCGCTTGTTCGTCAGCCTCAATGTGGCGTTCGACCAGCTCTTTGTAGTTTTGTTTAATCGCGTCTACGTCGATGTGAACGTAGCGCATCATGTCTTCAACAGTGTCACCCACGTCGATGGCAGTAAACTCAAACTCGCCTTCGTCAGTCACGTTAACAACGGCACTGTGTGTGTCGCCGAACAGGTTGTGCATGTCACCAAGGATCTCTTGGTACGCGCCAACAAGGAAAAAGCCCATTAGGTAGGGTTCATCTTTGTTCCATGCTGGTACTGGCAAGGTAGACTCAATGCCTTGGCCATCCACATATTGCTTAACGGTGCCATCAGAGTCACACGTAATATCCAGCATGATCGCACGTGTTTGCTCTTCTCCACCGAGTCCAGACAGTGGTAAAACTGGGAATACCTGTTCAATCCCCCACGCGTCTGGCATCGACTGGAATAGAGAGAAGTTCACAAAGAACTTGTCCGCTAATCGTTCGTTAAGCTCATCAAGAATCGGTCTGTGGAAGCGATTCTTGTTGTCCATTTGACGATGTAGTTCACCGTAAATACTTAGGCTGAGCTGCTCTACCCAAGCGCGTTGATGCAAGTCAACCACACCAGATGCAAACAAGGTGTGGGCTTCTGCTAGATCGCTTTGTGTATCGTTGTAAATCTCGATGACAGCGCGAGCGTCAGTGCCGCCTTTTAGGCTCTGCCAGTTTTGCCACATATTCTGAAGCAGAGGGTGAGCCTCTTCTGCTGGAGCGTCAACAGACTGAACATTATAGCTTTCAGTGCCAATTACATTGGTGATCAATACCGCGTGATGCGCAGTTAGCGAGCGACCAGACTCAGAAATAATCACCGGTGCGGTTTCTTCATAGAGCGCACACACATCGCCAACTGTACTCACGATGTTACGAGCGTACTCAGCGAGTCCGTAGTTCATAGAACTGCTCGACTGACTGCGTGTACCGTCATAATCGACGGCTAGACCACCGCCGACATCAAAATAGGCGATAGGCACAGACATCTTGCGCAGTTCACAGTAGAAGCGAGCCGCCTCGTTTACCCCATTTCGCACATCGCGAATGTTGGCCATCTGTGAGCCCAAATGGAAATGCACAAGTTGCAGCATGTCCAACTGGTCTTGCGTTTTTAGGCGCTCGACAACTTGCAGTACTTGAGAGGCAGACAAACCGAATTTGGATTTGTCACCACCACTTGATTGCCATTTTCCCGCACCTTGAGAGGCAAGGCGAATACGTAGACCCACGCGTGGTTTGACGTTAAGCGCTGCCGCTTCTTTTAATACGATATCAAGTTCAGAGAGCTTCTCGAGAACGATGAAAACCTTGTGACCCAACTTTTCGCCAATCAGTGCTAAACGCACATATTCGCGGTCTTTATAGCCATTGCAAACAATCACAGAGCTGGCACGTTGTGCCATCGCAAGGACAGCCATTAGCTCTGGTTTACTTCCAGCTTCTAGACCAAGCTGCTTGGTTTCCGCTTCTGCTTGGCTCTCTAGGATTTGCTCAACCACATCTTTTTGTTGGTTTACTTTGATTGGGTAGACCAACAAATATTGGTTCTGGTAACCGTAATCTTGAATAGCTTGGTTGAAAGCATCACAGATACCATGAACGCGTTGATGAATGATTTGTGGAAAGCGTACCAATGCCGGTAGCGTCAGCCCTTTATCTTCCAGAGCTTTAGCAATTTTGGTGAGTGGTACTTGGTGCTGGCCATTTTTATGAGGAGAAACAATGACATCCCCTTCGTCATTGATTCCGAAGAAATTCTGGCTCCAGTATTGGACGTTGTAGTCCGCGCGCACGCGGTCAAGCTTTGAAGTCGTTGTCACAGCATGTCTCACTTATCATGTGTTCAGGCTGTCGCTCATCTCTATACTTGATTAGGGTATACGATTCGAATTGTTGCTCGATTTGATGATTGAGAAGAAGCATTTACCTGAAAAATCAAACCCCGTGATGATCTTCCATGATGCTCACGAACAGGATCTTGAGTACTTTTTGTTGTGGAGCGCGTACTCAAGATTCGTGCGCATTAACGGACAAATCACCCCTCATGTCTAACAAAAGATATTTGTCATTACGATTACGGTTGGTTGTAGCCAAGTTTTTTCAGTTTTCGATAGATGGTGTTGCGACTGATACCCAGTAATCGCGACGTCTGACTGACGTTACCTTTGGTTTTATTAAAGGTCGCGATCAGTGTTTGATCCAGTGTCGAGCGCAAGTTTTGTTTGTTGGTGTCGCCTGTCGTTTTTAACGCAAACCATTTTTGATGGAGGCTAGTGGGGATAGAGGCGGGTGTGATGATCTCTTCATCACACAGTGCTGCAAGCAAACGACATGCGGAAACAATCTCGCGAATGTTTCCAGGCCATTGATAATGGATCATGGCATCCAAAAGAGAAGGTGAAAGGGTTTGCTTTGGTGCTTCGTGGTGAAAAAGTTGGCAAATAAGTGCCTCTAGATCGTCACGCTCTCTTGCTGGCGGCAAGGTAATGGTTAACCCTTCAAGTCGATACCAGAGATCTTCACGAAACTCTCCCCTGGCGACCTGCTGCTGTAAGTTAGCATGTGTAGCGGCAATCACGTAAACATCAACAGGGTAGGTTTTTGGAGAGCCAACGGGAGAGACCACCTTATCTTGCAGAACATGCAACAGACGAGATTGCGCAGACAGTGGCAAATCGCCAATCTCATCGAGGAACAGTATGCCGCCATTAGCTTGGCGGAACTTACCTTCAAAGCCTTTGTTATTGGCTCCAGTGAAAGCACCTGGGGCATAGCCAAATAGCTCCGACTCAATCAAATCTTTAGGAAGCGCACCACAATTGATAGAGATAAGGGGCTTGTTTGCTAAGTCACTTTGCTGATGCAGCGCTTTGACCAGTTCATTTTTCCCGCAGCCAGTTTCACCGCCAATGACTAAGCTAATTCGCTTGTCCATGACTTTGGCCGCTTGTGTCCATAACTGCTCGATAGTGCTGTCTCCGAAGTGAAGCGGGCAGGGGCGCAGTTTGTTCTTAGGGCTCACTGTGCTGCTTAATGGAATCTTTGCTTTGCCGCGCACCGCTTCAACCTGATAGTAAAACTGCGCGGTTTTACTGATTTGGTTCATGGTCAACTTTCCGATGACACTATCGATGGCATCTCCGGGTTGGATTTGGTTGGCAAGAACGCTGGATGCGATGGCGTTTTGTGCCAGCACCTGACCATTTTTATCGGTGACGACAATGCCTTGCCAGCCGCTATCTAGTACTGAGCGATCATGACCGATACGAATGCGCAGAGCGGCGTCAGGAATGTGATTGAGAAGCTCACTCTCGACTTTCTGCACCATAGATTGAATGAGTACCTGAGTCGCATCGTTATGAGTTTGATACTCGCTAGTGACATCAAGCACGGCAAGCAACGTGCCATCGGGGGCAAAAATGGGGCTGGCAGTACAACTGATGAATTGGTGGTAACGAATGAAATGCTCACCACCAATGACTGAAATGGGGCGCTTTTCGATTAATGCAGTACCGATAGCATTTGTTCCCTTCAGCTTCTCATCCCAAACCACACCTTGGTCTAGAGCGATCTCGGTGAGTTTTTCACGAAAGCGTTTTTGGCCCCACGTTTTGATGATGGCGCCGTGAGTATCAGCAAGGATCAGGCGACTGTCGGTACGGGAGAATATTTGACAAAACAGCGGATAGGCATGTTGCTCAACGACCTGAATAAGGGACTGGTGCTGCTCGGTGCGTGACTTGATCTCTGCGCCATCGATGCGTCGGTCATCAGGTTGTTTTCGACTACTTAAACCCGCCTGTACGCTGCGTCGCCAAGAGTCTTTTAACCAAGTTTTGTTGTTTTGTATCTGCGTAACTAACATAACGTTCCCGAATGTGAGTGTTCCAGTTTCTCTGCCGATAAGACTGACTGTCTTCTTACGATGGTACTTTACTGTTCAGCGACCAATAGCGACTGTGCCAACTTGTAACAGCGGGGTGTCACACACTGTGGCATCTTGTAACAGTGAGGGTTTGATGACCCAAATGAATGTCACCCAAAGACAGTACAATAAAAATATATTAATCATAAATTTACATAATTATAACATTTAAAGCATTTAGCTTGGCGTAAATGTTGCCTTTATCACTGTACGTTTTTGCAACAACTCGTCTCTTGTTGTGAAACTGCTGCCAACAGTCTGAAAAATAGAAAAAAGGAATAAACATGATTTACGCTCAACCAGGAACAGAAAACGCCGTCGTCAGCTACAAAAGCCGCTATGAAAACTACATCGGAGGTGAGTGGGTAGCGCCGGTAAATGGTCAGTATTTCGATAATGTATCGCCAGTGAATGGCAAACCGTTTTGCCAAGTACCTCGTTCAGATGAAGCAGATATCAATCTAGCGTTGGATGCGGCACACGCTGCAAGAGAAGCTTGGGGTAAAACCAGTGTTGAACAGCGTGCCAATATCATGCTTAAAATTGCTGATGCTATAGAGCAGAACCTTGAAGCACTTGCTGTCGCTGAAACCTGGGAGAATGGCAAACCCGTTCGTGAAACCCTTGCAGCGGATCTTCCTTTAGCGGTAGATCATTTCCGTTATTTTGCTGGCTGTATCCGAGCGCAAGAAGGTACGGCCGCTGACATTGATGCCACAACAGCGAGTTATCACTTCCCAGAGCCCGTGGGTGTTGTTGGGCAAATCATCCCTTGGAACTTCCCTATGCTGATGGCCGCATGGAAGTTAGCACCAGCGTTGGCGGCGGGTTGCTGTGTGGTTCTTAAGCCTGCGGAACAAACGCCAGCGTCTATTTTGATGCTGATGGAGAAAATTGGTCACTTGCTACCACCAGGTGTGGTGAACATTGTTAACGGTTACGGTGCTGAAGCGGGTCAGGCTTTGGCGACGAGTGATCGTATCAATAAATTAGCCTTCACTGGTTCTACCGAAATCGGTCACCATATCTTGAAATGTGCAGCAGAGAGTTTGATTCCATCGACAGTTGAGCTGGGTGGTAAATCGCCAAATGTGTACTTTGAAGATATTTTTGATCAAGACGACGATTACTTGGATAAGTGTATTGAAGGTGCCTTGCTTGCGTTCTTTAACCAAGGTGAGGTATGTACCTGTCCATCTCGCGTGTTAGTGCAAGAGTCCATTTACGATAAGTTCATTGCTAAGCTTGAAGAGCGTTCTCGCGGCATCAAACAAGGCAACCCACTTGATGTCACCACGCAAGTCGGTGCTCAAGCGTCACAAGAGCAGTTTGATAAGATCATGAGCTATCTTGAGATCGGTCGCCAAGAGGGGGCGAAAGTGATCATTGGTGGTGACATGAGTAAGCAAGAGGGCGATTTGGAGCAAGGTTATTACATTCAGCCAACCATGCTTGCCGGTAACAACAAAATGCGTGTGTTCCAAGAAGAGATCTTTGGCCCAGTGATTGCGATTACCACATTCAAAGATGAGGCAGAAGCGTTAGCGATTGCCAATGATACAGATTACGGCTTGGGTGCTGGAGTTTGGACGCGAAACGGCAACTTGGCGTATCGTATGGGTAGAGAAATTCAAGCAGGCCGAGTGTGGGTGAACTGCTATCACGCCTATCCTGCCCATGCTGCGTTTGGTGGCTATAAGAAATCAGGCATCGGTCGTGAAACGCATAAGTTAGCACTGGGTCACTACCAAAACACCAAGAACCTGCTAGTCAGCTATTCAACCAGCCCACTAGGTTTCTTCTAACTTGGTTTGAACCTAAATATTGAACCAGTCGGAACCGAAGTCCTAAGGGCTTCGGTTTCTCTTGAATACAGCACTTGTGTATTGATGTTGATATTCACAGTCTAAATGTCAGCTATATATCTACCTCAGTTTTTTAAATAGCTAAAAGCGCGCATCATAGTGATACTTTCTGTCACTCGCCATGTTTCAGAAAATTAGCTTTCTTCCCTCAAATTGCCATAGAGAACCATGACATGCGACACGTCTGTTTACCATGGAAGACGTCACGCCACGGACTGCTCACCCTTGCTTTACTCTCTTCATCGACCGTTGCACCTTTTACGTATGCCAATGAATCTCAAAGAGAGATCGTCAATTTCAATGTTCAAGCAACAAAGTATCAAGATGAAGTCATTGGTGTTTTCGGCATAGACGTGGCAGCGACGGATAGCTTCACTTTGAGTGCGGAGGTTGATACTGACCGTTATCTGCAATTTGGCGCGAGTTACGATTGGTTGACGGGCAACCACTATTTTAACGTTTATGGTCAATATGGGTTTGACGACAGCATCGACATCTACGATGTCGGTTTTATGTACGGTTACTCAGTAGCACCATCGTTATTCGTATATTGGGATACCTATTATCAATGGCGAGACACCACTAAAGCCCTAGAACTCCCTGAGCCTATTGATCATGGCAACCACCGCCAGGAATGGAAAAATACCTTAGGGGCAAGCTACAGCGTTCACCCTTTGCTGGATATTGGTGTTAATTACAATGTGGATGTATTGACGTCACAGCATGGGTTTGAGAACAGTGCGCGCAGTAGTTACGACATCTCAGCGACAGCAAATTTGCCCTATGTCCAACCGTATGTGAAATACACCAAGGGTCAATATCGAGTGCGTCCAGGTAGACCGATTGAAGACAGCAGCAATGTAGAGTTGGGGTTTTATCTCGATTTTTGACGAGTGTGGATGGTGCGTGATGTTAGACAGACAGAAAAGAAAAAGGCCTCGATTTCTCGAGGCCTTTTAGCATTCTTACGAAGCTATGTTAACAAGCTTAAATAAGTAATTAAGCTGGGATAACGTTAACAGCTTGTGGACCTTTTTGGCCTTGCTCAACACCAAAAGAAACCGCTTGGCCTTCTTTTAGAGTTTTGAAACCTTCGCCAGCGATAGCGCGGAAGTGAACGAATACGTCAGGACCGTTCTCTTGAGCGATGAAGCCGTAGCCTTTTTCTTCGTTAAACCATTTTACAGTGCCAGTATTTGTGTTAGACATGTTATGTCCCTTACTTTTCAGATTAAAGTTTTTGCCTTTCGGCGGTCTCGCTTTGTGGTTCTGTTTATTTAATCAAGCTGTAAATGGATAAAACGAATGACAAATACTCACAGGGGGAACATCTGACAATACTTCTCGCACTCTTTTTACTCTTACTTTAAATAACTCTGAACACCAGAGCAGGGGCAGTGTACCACACCTATGGACGGTTTAAATGAATTTCTTGTTAAATCGTAAAAAAAGAGCAAGCGATTTCGTCGCTTACTCTTCTTTTTTGAGGCAGGCCTCGCAGGCGAAGCCGATTAACGTCGGAATGTGACGCTTTCTTCAGTGCCTAGGTGAATGGAGGTTTCTGCCGGTTTGGTGTGGGCAATCACTTCACCTTTGCGGATAGAGTAGCCCACAGGAACTTGACGGCGAACAGCATCGAAGCCATTTTCTGCAGGTAGCAGAAGCAGGCTGCCGGGCTTTCCAGCTTGAATTCCATAGTTGCGGTGAATGTTTAGTGCCTTGGCTGAATTGTGGCTGATCATATCCAACGATTGGTTGATTTGGTCGTAACCCATTACTTGGCAAACATGCAGTCCCATATGCAGAACTTGCAGCATATTCGCTGTGCCGAGCGGGTACCAAGGGTCAAACACATCGTCATGGCCAAAACAAACATTGATGTTTGCTGCCAGCATTTCTTTGACGCGAGTGACACCGCGACGTTTCGGATAGTCATCGAAGCGGCCTTGAAGGTGAATGTTCACCAATGGGTTTGCCACAAAGCTAATGCCCGACATTTTTAGCAATCTAAATAGTCGTGACGCGTAAGCACCATTGTATGAACCCATTGCCGTTGTGTGGCTTGCAGTTACGCGATCGCCCATGTCGAACTTGTGTGCCAAGGCTGCAAGTGTTTCGACAAAGCGCGATTGTTCGTCATCGATCTCGTCACAGTGAACATCAATCAAGCAGTCGTATTTACGCGCCAATTCAAACACGTAGTGCAGAGATTCCACACCGTATTCACGAGTGAACTCGAAGTGTGGGATAGCGCCAATGACATCTGCCCCCAGTTTCACGGCTTCTTCAAGTAGTTCTTTGCCATTGGGGTAAGACAAAATGCCTTCTTGCGGGAATGCCACGATTTGGATGTCTACCCATTGCTTCATCTCTTCGCGCACTTCAACCATAGCTTTAAGTGCAGTGAGCGTTGGGTCAGAGACATCAACGTGGGTACGCACGTGTTGAACGCCGTTAGCAATTTGCCATTTCAAGGTTTGCTTAGCTCGGCTTTTCACATCCTCAATAGACAGCATAGCTTTGCGCTCAGCCCAGCGCTCAATGCCTTCAAACAGCGTACCAGAAATGTTCCAGCTCGGTTCTCCCGCTGTTTGCGTTGTGTCGAGGTGGATGTGTGGCTCACAAAATGGCGCAGTTGCCATATGGCCTGTGGCGTCAATCACACGGTCAGCAGTGAACGAGGTGGTTCCTGCTGTTTCAATCGCTTTGAACACACCTTCTTCAATAAGAATGTCGAACTGGCCTTGTTGACCATTGATGGCTGCGTTCTGAATAAGCAAAGATGACATGGCATCAAATTCCTAGTAATTAAGCGTCAGCGTTTGCTAGCTGAGCGGTTTTTGCATTAAGAAGACGGTTAAGTACAAGATAGCTCAAAGCGCCACCCAGTACGGCATTTAGTGGTACAACGCCAGGTAAGAAGTTACCAGCAGCAACACCTAGAGCCACGGCAATGATACCTGCCCAGTTTACCGTTTGGAATTTTGCCGCTTCAAAATTGGCGTAGCGTTTACGGTTAACGAGGAAGTCTGCGATGATTACGCCGCCGATTGGTGGGATAGCTAAAGATAGAAACGTTAGCCAGCCGACAAAGTTGTTGTATAGCCAAAGTGCACACAACGTACCGACGACACCGTTTGCCATCGACAGGTACTTACTTGGTAAACCTGTGATGTTTGAGAAGCCAAGGCCAGAGGCGTATAGCGCGTTGTCGTTGGTGGTCCAAATGTTTAGACCCAATACGATAATCGCAGGGAGCAATAGACCTTGAGCGATCATCACTTCAGAAATGTCTGACTGGCCAGTTACCGACGCACCTGCAGCACCAAAGATGAACATCAGCGAGTTACCAATAAAGAACGCTACCATGGTAATGAATACTGCGCCCATTGGCTTTTTACCAAAACGCACGAAGTCGGCCGTCAGTGTACCTGCGCTAACAAACGACCCTACTACCATCGCAAGAGCAACTGAGAAGTCCAATGGTTCAGCGGGTTGGATTTTTTGCAGTTCAGCAACGCCGCCTGCGCTATCCACCGCCGTCAGTACTGAGTAACCACCGAGTAGAGCGATGGCAGGAACCGCGACTGCCGACAACACCATCAGAGCAGAGATACCAAAGTAAACCGTCGCCGTCATTAGAAGGCCGCTTACCAAAATTAAAATGTTGGTATCAATACCCGTCGCTTTTTGCACTGGGATGGCGAACATAGCCACGCCAACACCAAACCAACCGACTTGAGTGCCACCAAGGAGCACAGAAGGAAGCCAAGAGCCTTTAGAACCGAAAGAGAAGCGAGCAAGAAGGTGAGTAGAGAGGCCAGTAGAAGCGCCGATGTAACCGAGGAAAGAAGTGTAAATACCGAGGATGAGGTTACCGATGAGAACAGCGAGGAAGAAATCATTGAAAGCAAGTCCAGTACCGAGGGAGCCGCCGGTCCACATACTTGCGGAGAAGAAAGTCAAACCAAGCATGACCATGGTTAATGAAGCGACTCCCTTCCTGGCCGTTGCCGGAACTGGTCCTAAACTGTAGTTGTTATCCGCAGACATCTGATACCTCACCATTCACTAAATCTGTTTTTTCGTACGCTTACCTGTATTTCAGGCAAACGGCGCGTATTATGGTGATGTAAATCACAGAGTCAAGCGCTGAATTCTTCAAAAGTTGCGGTGTTTTCTAGCTTGCTTTTATTTGTACCTATTAATCATAAGGTTAATAAGAGCCTGTCTGAAAAATACTTTGCTAATTTATTTTCTATCAAACCAGAAAAACGTTTGCGTACAGATGTTGATTTGTGATTTTTCTTGGTTTGATTGAAAAACAGCAATATGACGTCAAAAGCATAGGTTTCGAATACTGCTATAGTCTTTGATATCGTTGCGCGCATTCGCAGTCGGATTCCCGCTCGCATAGTTTTGCCAATTAAGTATATAATGCGCCCGCTTTTATCTGAGGTAAGACAATGATTTCAAAAAACCAATTAAAACTGCTGAGAGCCCTTGGGCAGAAAAAACAGCGCAAAGCACACGGCCTATTTCTGGTTGAAGGCGAGAAAAACGTCCTTGAGCTTGTCGCAACTTCATTGAAGGTAAAGCAAGTGTTTGCCACGGCAGAGTTTTTAGATAAGCATGCTAGTGAGCTTCGCGCTTATGAGTGTATTGAGGCTACCTTGGATGAACTGACTAAAGCGAGCTCGCTTGTCAGCAATAATGCAGCGGTTGCAGTGGTAGAGATCCCTCAGACAAAGACTCCTGAGCCAAAAGGTATGATGATCGCCCTAGATGGCGTTTCTGATCCCGGCAACCTAGGAACCATCATTCGTATTGCTGATTGGTACGGCATTAAACACATTGTCGCTAGTACCGATTGTGCGGATCCGTACAACCCTAAAACCATCCGTGCGACGATGGGCAGTTTTGGACGAGTTCAGGTCACACTACTTGACTTACCTCGTTATCTCAACGAAGCAAAAATACCGGTATATGGAGCGTTCTTAGAAGGGGAGAGTGTGCACACCACAAGCTTTTCTGAGCAAGGCATCTTATTGATGGGCAGTGAGTCACACGGTGTACGTGCGGAAGCTGAGCAATACGTTACGGATAAAATCACTATTCCGGCGTTCGGCGGCGCAGAGTCGTTAAATGTGGCTATGGCGACTGGAATTATCATGGATAATTATCGTCGTCAGCATAGTTAAAGACTGGTGCGAGATTTGAGTAGACCCCTGCCTGCGCAGGGGTGACGATACCCTTCTAGGCTACTTCTCTAGCATCCCAAGCTTGTTAGGCACACCATTCCACTTTTCTGCTTCATCCATTGCGGGTTTGACTTCAGTTTGAACTGGCCACACTTCAGAAAGCTCTGCATTGAGTTCGATAAAGACCTGTTGGTCATCGGTGAGCTCATCTTCTTGGAAAATGGCTTGCGCGTCACACTCTGGTACGCAGAGGCCGCAGTCAATGCATTCGATTGGGTTGATCACCATGAAGTTTGGGCCTTCGTGAAAGGCGTCCGCAGGGCATACCGCTACGCAGTCGGTATATTTACATTGAATACAGTTATCGGTAACGACAAATGCCATGATGGTGAACTCTTATTAGCCAAATTTGTGGAGGGGCGATAATACTGATCCGAGCGCAAAATTCAATATCTTGGCGCGACTTGATCCCTTTATCACCCGTCTAAGTCGCAATTAAGTATGACAGACAAATCAAGTTAACGTAAAATGCGCGCCATTGTGAGCGAGCAAGCCTTGAGTTTAAGCGATTTGTTTAAGCTATCCGTTTAGGGAATTGGCTTGCAAGCTAAGACACCAACGACGCGAGACCCTCCATGATACGTTTAACTGAAATCAAACTTCCTCTCGATCACGAGGAAGGCGAAATTTCTCAAGCCATCCTAAAAAAACTTGGCATTTCTTCAGACCAAGTTGTTTCATTTAATGTGTTTAAGCGTGGCTATGATGCGCGCAAGAAAACACGCATCTTGCTCATCTACACCCTAGATGTTGAAGTGAAAAATGAAGAGGCTCTGCTAGAGAAGTTTGCTAATGACCCACACGTCAAAGTTACTCCAGATATGGAGTACAAGTTCGTTGCGAAAGCACCAGTAAACCAAACTGAGCGACCAGTCGTCATCGGTTTTGGTCCATGTGGCTTGTTTGCAGGACTGATTTTGGCACAAATGGGCTTTAAGCCAATTATTGTGGAACGTGGTAAAGAGGTTCGTGAGCGTACTAAAGATACCTTCGGTTTCTGGCGTAAGCGCACACTTAACCCGGAATCGAACGTGCAGTTCGGTGAAGGCGGTGCGGGTACGTTTTCCGATGGTAAGCTCTACAGCCAAGTGAAAGATCCAAAACACTATGGTCGTAAAGTTATTGAAGAATTCGTGGCTGCGGGTGCACCTGAAGAGATCCTGTACGTGAGTAAGCCTCACATTGGTACCTTTAAACTGGTGACTATGATTGAAAAGATGCGCGCAACCATTCTAGAGCTGGGCGGTGAGATCCGCTTTAGCACGCGTGTTGATGACATTCACATGGAAAACGACCAAATCACTGGCCTCACACTGTCGAACGGCGAAGAGATCAAAACCCGCTACGTAGTGCTAGCCGTTGGTCACAGTGCTCGTGATACGTTTGAAATGTTGCATGATCGCGGCGTGTACATGGAAGCGAAACCTTTCTCTGTGGGCTTCCGTGTTGAGCACAAACAGTCCGTCATTGACGAAGCGCGCTTTGGTCCAAATGCAGGCAACCCAATCCTAGGTGCAGCTGACTACAAACTGGTTCACCATTGTAAGAATGGTCGCACCGTGTACAGTTTCTGTATGTGCCCTGGCGGTACCGTTGTTGCGGCAACGTCGGAAGAAGGCCGCGTAGTGACCAATGGTATGAGCCAATACTCTCGTGCAGAGCGTAATGCCAACAGTGCGATTGTGGTGGGTATCTCTCCAGAGCAAGATTACCCAGGTGACCCACTAGCGGGTATTCGCTTCCAGCGTGAACTAGAAAGCAACGCTTACGTTCTAGGCGGTGAAAACTACGATGCGCCAGCACAGAAAATTGGTGACTTCCTAAAAGGCAACGACCCAAGCGCACTAGGTGATGTTGAACCGTCGTTCACGCCGGGTATTAAGCTGACAGACTTGTCGAAAGCGCTACCGGATTTCGCTATTGAAGCCATTCGTGAAGCGATCCCTGCATTCGATAAGAAGATCAAAGGCTTCTCTGGTGCTGATGGCCTACTGACTGGCGTTGAAACTCGCACTTCTTCACCAGTTTGCATTAAGCGTGGTAAAGACTATCAAAGCGTTAACCTGAAAGGCTTCTACCCAGCGGGTGAAGGTGCAGGTTACGCGGGCGGCATTCTTTCTGCTGGTATCGACGGTATCAAAGTCGCTGAAGCGCTTGCTATTGCGATGGTTGAAGACCTTGTCGAGCAACCCGTTGAAGCGTAAGCCTCGTTTGATATTAAAAAGCCCATCGGATAATGATGGGCTTTTTTGTATCTCTATGATCTTGAAATAGAAATATTTGAATTAAAACGCGTAGGTCAGTGTTGCCATTGGGCCATGGAACTTAAACTTGGCATCGAGGTCGGCAAATTCACGGCCGTAATCAACATTGATTTCGTAATAGCTGTAAGTTGCCGCTAGACCTAAATCTTCGGTGAACTTGTATTCGATGCCAGCACCTAAATCGAGAAGAAGCCCTGAGATATCTTCAATGCTGAGGGCAAACACCTGTGCATGACCTAATAGGTGCCAATTGTCAGTCATCCGATAGTCGGTGATTAAGCCAATATTGGGTAACGGTGCAGTGAGATCGGTAAATTCTTCGTCTTTAACTGGGATGAGAGTCGGGTTATCTTGATCAATACGGTAACCAAGTTCGCCTCCAAAGCCAACATTGAAGTTCATGATGTGGAGACCAATGGAGCTTTCCAATCCCAATCTTCGCCATCATAAAACTTATAGTTGTAGCCAAAGCGAATGATATCGATATTGAGGGTTGAATCTATTCGCGCTCCTGCTTGCACTTCCTTGTCCGATTCAGGTATCTGAAAAGGTTTGGTTACTGCGACGTTGCTCGCTTTACGGTGTAGCTGCGCCAATCTAAAAAAATGCCATGACGTTCATTAAAGTCGTAACCGACCAAAAGGTAGGGTAGGGTTGAGCGCTCTTTAAGGCTTAAATCGGATTCAAAATCCAAATCAAATTTGTCGCGACTATTAGGATTGCTAACTCCGATAGAGGTATCTGCCTCGGAAAAAAACGCCCCGCCAGCGATATGAAATTGACCAGCTAGAGTTGGGGAGGTTACCGCATACGCAAGGCCGCCTAGTGCGACCAGATGACGAAGATCCATTTCTATCACCTTACTATTGATTAACTGACATCGTTTTTATGCATTGAACAAGTTCAATATATCAGAAGGTTATGTAAATGTTTAGGTTGTATCTTCATTGTAACGGTAAAGGCTGCGCAATGGTAAACGCACAAAGAAAAAGGCTCCAAACGAGTTGGAGCCTTAGCGCTAGAAATGGTTAGTTGAGTTTGTTCCAAGCTGAATCCCAGTGACTGCCAGTGCCTGGCTCGAATTGAGTGGCTGTAGGAGACCACTGCTTGCAGTAACCAGAGTGTGGGAACGGCTTACATTGATAAATAGCGCCGTCGCTCGCCAGTACTTTGGTGCCCTCTGTGTAGCTTTCTACACCCGTTGGGAATACAAAGTCGTAGTCAGTTGGTGCGGTTTGGTCGACGAGCATGAAATCTTGCGTGGTTTGATCAAGCAGATTGCCTTTTTCATCACGAACACGGGTAACCAGCATGTGATGACCAGGCTCAGATTTAGACAGAGCTAAGACAACATTTTTGCTATCACCGTCGTTTAACGCTAGCTCACTGCCAGCTAGTGTTTCTTGACCATGGTTGTACACGCTCATCGATACGTCTACTCGACCGACTGCTGTGACAGTAAGGGCAAGTTCGGTTGGCGCGGTGCCAATAACGTATTGCGTTTCTAGTCCTGTTACCTCAGCACCTGATGCTGGAGGCGGCGTTGCGATGTCATAGCCAATCTCAACGCGATCCAGCCCACTATTGTCAGCCACATAGATAGTGTTAGCGCCAAATACAGGAGCGATATTGCCATTGCTGTCAGCATGGCCTGCTTTTATATCTGTCGTGCTTGAGTTAATAGCGCTTGCCAATGCGTGTGACCATTGGGTTGCAGCGCCTTGTTCGCTTGAACTAATGGTAATGCTGGTGGATAGGTTTGGCAGTTCACCGTTAGCATCAAACACACGGGTATAAACCGAATCACCCACTTTCAGATCCATGGTTGGGTTGATGGTACCTGCTTGCGTCCAGCCAGGAATGCCTGGCGTGGTGCCTTCAAACTGCACATCAATCACGTTATAAAACGCTGCTGCGGTATCACCCACATCCCAATAAGCGAGGATCACTTGGTAGCCTTCACGTTCAGGGACATTACACTGGTGAGTCGTCAGTTTTGGTGGTTTTTGCATGTTACCATCGACCACACAGAAAGGGTTGAGGTCGAACGAGTCACGGCTTAATGCCTGGTTTGGATTCCAGTTTGGTTTAGTGATGTAGTACTTCCAATCACGAGTCACGTGGTTTGCTGTGAATGTCCATTCGAAGTTCTGCAAACCTGCTTGGATTGGCGTTTTTACCCAGCGATCGGACGTTTGCTCGTTCAGTGGTGAAAACTGTACCAGTCCAGCGCTCGCGATTTGACCATCAGATGGGCCTAATAGTGGAAAGCCTTCGGGACCTTCAACACTTTGTGGTTCCCATTGAACCAAACCACAGTTACTGTTCTTTTCGCCATTTGCGTTTGGGTACTTACATAACGCCGCGCGACTCGCCGCTACACCGTTTTCGACTGCAGAAACATAGCCATGACTATGGACAAGTGGGCTGGTCGCTATTCCAGCTGCCGCCAATGAAATTAAGACTTTTGTGTGTCTCATACCAATACCTTCTCTTAAAATTTTAATTGCACGTTGAGTCAGTGCGAATGTTATAGAGCACTTGCTTCCGGCAAGTGTAGGTATAATTTAGTGACGGAAAATAAGTTCAGCGAATGGGTTGAGTAGAATCTGGAATGCACTTCTACAAATTAGTGTAATTTGCATCAAAATGACATTTTTTGGATGAATATTCTAACAAGTTGAACTAATGTCGCATTTAATGTTGAGTTTATCATTAGGTGAGAAATTCACTTACCCAAATTAAGCACGTTATTTAGGCAAGTGAATTTAGTGGTGTGATGCTGCCGGATGCGGTTAGAGACTTGGTAGTAGGTTAGCTGGCATCAGTGCATTGTGAAGCGACAACTTTATGATCTCGTTGGCTTTAGCAATGTCCGGAGCAAAGTAGCGGTCTTTATCGTAAAACGGCACCACTTCTCGTAGGGTTTGTTTACCCTCCTCAACAAGGGGGAAGAGGTCAGTGGTGCCCTAAAGTCGAGCCCTTGCGCGGCAGCGAGGTACTCAACAGCAAGGATCCCTCGGGTATTCTCCGCCATGTCTTTCAGTCTTCTCGCCGCAAACGTTGCCATAGATACATGATCTTCTTGGTTGGCCGAGGTTGGCAAGCTATCTACAGAAGCAGGGTGCGCCAAGGTTTTGTTTTCGCTTGCCAATGCTGCAGAGGTCACTTGAGCAATCATAAAACCAGAGTTCACTCCGCCATTGTCGACTAAAAATGGCGGTAGTTTGCTTAGCGCACTGTCGATAAGTAGCGCCATTCGTCGCTCGGACAAGCTACCAATCTCTGCGATAGCCAGTGCCAAACCATCGGCCGCCATCGCGACAGGCTCGGCATGGAAGTTACCACCAGAGATGATATCGCCATCGTCAGCGAACACTAATGGATTGTCTGATACCGAGTTAGCTTCCACTTGCAGGCTATCTGCCGCATTGCGGATTTGCTGTAAACACGCCCCATGACTTGTGGTTGGCAGCGAAGCGAGTACGGATCTTGAACCTTTTCGCAGCTTGGTGGGAGTTGCCAATGTCACTGCTATTGCCAAGCAGGTGACGATAAGCGTGGGCTGCGTCCATTTGTGAGCGATGACCGCGTACGCGATGAATGCGCGGATCGAATGGTCGACGACTACCCAGCGCGGCCTCGACTGACATTGCCCCGCACAATGTGGCTGACGCAAACAAATCTTCAGCCAAGAACAGTCCTTCTAACGCAAAAGCGGTAGAAGCTTGGGTGCCGTTGAGTAGCGCCAGTCCTTCTTTAGGGGCGAGGGTAATCGGCTCAAGTCCGGCAATTTGCAGTGCTTCGAGTCCGCTGATGATTTTGCCATTGTGACGCGCTTCACCTTCACCGAGTAATATCGTACTCATGTGGGCAAGTGGGGCGAGATCCCCAGATGCACCGACGGAGCCTTTTTGTGGGACACACGGATACACCTGTGAGTTGACCAACTCAATCAATGCATTAATGACCTTAAGGCGAATACCGGAGAAGCCACGAGCTAGGCTATTGATCTTCAGCACCATCATCAGCCTGACAGTTTCATCACTCATCAGCTCGCCAATACCAGCGGCGTGCGACAGCACAATACTCTTTTGCAGCACTTCAAGGTCGTCAGGTTCAATTCGAGTGTTAGCAAGCAAACCAAAGCCTGTATTGATGCCATAGACGGTGCGATCTTCGGCGATCACTTGCTCAACAATCTGTGTGCTGGCTTCAATGTCATCCAATGCTAGAGGACTCAATGATAGATGCAGAGGGGAGCGACTAATTTGGCGTAACTGAGCTAATGTAAGCTGCCCTGGGAGTAGTTCTAACTTCAACATGTTCTGCTCCTTATCCATGGCTGCTGTCTTGGCTTTTGGCTTCATTACTGTCCATCATCGGCAGATCAAGGCCTTGTTCGCGAGCACATTGCTTGGCAATGTCATAGCCGGCATCAGCATGACGCATAACACCCGTCGCAGGATCGTTGTGAAGAACGCGGCCTATGCGGCGCGCTGCCTCATCAGTACCATCACAACAAATCACCATGCCGCTATGCTGGGAGAATCCCATACCCACGCCGCCACCATGATGCAGCGATACCCAAGTCGCACCGCCAGAGGTGTTCAGTAGTGCATTAAGCAGTGGCCAGTCGGATACCGCATCCGAACCATCCATCATGCCTTCGGTTTCGCGGTTAGGGCTCGCGACAGAGCCTGAATCTAGGTGGTCACGTCCAATCACGATAGGCGCTTTGAGCTCGCCATTTTTAACCATTTCATTAAAGGCTTGGCCTAGACGTTCGCGATCTTTCAGACCAACCCAGCAAATGCGCGCTGGCAGTCCTTGGAATTGAATGCGCTCGCGTGCCATATCAAGCCAGTTATGTAGATGAGGGTTGTCCGGAATGAGTTCTTTCACTTTTTGGTCGGTTTTGTAGATATCCTCAGGATCGCCGGATAGCGCTGCCCAGCGGAACGGTCCCACGCCCTCGCAGAATAAAGGTCGAATATAAGCGGGGACAAAACCCGGGAAATCAAACGCATTTTCTACGCCTTCTTCAAGTGCCATTTGGCGAATGTTGTTGCCGTAGTCAGTGGCGACTGCGCCTTTTTCTTGCATGTCTAAGATGGCTTGAACTTGTACTGCCATAGACGCTTTTGCTGCTTTGACGACGGCCTCTGGCTCGCTATCACGCTGCTGCTTGGCAAAATCCATCGTCCAGCCTTGAGGCAGGTAGCCATTCAGTGGATCATGAGCGGAAGTTTGATCGGTAACGACGTCTGGCGTGATGCCTCTTTCGACAAGCTCAGCATAAACGTCGGCGGCATTACCTAGCAGGCCGACTGAGATAGGTTTGTCGCTATTTTTGATGATGGATAGCGCTTCATCCAGAGAGTGTGCTTTCGTGTCGACATAGCGCGTGTTGAGACGGTAGTCGATACGCGATTCATCACATTCAACCGCTAACATTGAAAAACCGGCCATGGTCGCAGCGAGAGGCTGCGCACCGCCCATACCGCCAAGACCACCTGTTAGGATCCACTTATTTGCAGGCTCACCGTTAAAGTGCTGTTTAGCGATGGCGACGAAGGTTTCGTAAGTGCCTTGTACTATGCCTTGAGAGCCAATATAGATCCACGACCCTGCGGTCATTTGACCGTACATCATCAGCCCCTGTTTATCGAGCTCGTTAAAGTGCTCCCAGTTTGCCCAATGAGGGACAAGGTTGGAGTTAGCGATCAACACGCGTGGTGCATCTTTGTGAGTAGGGAATACACCGACGGGTTTTCCAGATTGCACCAACAAGGTTTGGTCGTCTTCAAGACGTTTTAGTACCTCGACAATCTTGTCGTAGCAAGCCCAGTCACGAGCTGCGCGCCCGATGCCACCATAAACTACGAGTGATTGCGGGTGCTCGGCTACTTCATCATCCAAGTTATTCATCAGCATGCGAAGCGGGGCTTCAGTGAGCCAAGATTTCGCATTGAGCTCGGTACCACGTGGCGCTTTGATGGAGCGAGTGGTGTCGAGTCTAGAGTTATTTGGATCTAAGGGTTGCTTGTTAGTCATTGTCATTTCCTTTTGAACTCTGCCTTGCTGGGAGCTTTTATTCTTTATAGCGCCTTTGGCATGGTTAGTGGTCATGGTTACCGGCAGAGAGTGTTTACGTTATTTGTTTTTTGGTAGCTGCTTGGACATAGCAACCAATATCTGCCAGCACACTCTAGCGGCGAGCTTGGCGGTACGGTTGTCTATGTCGTAATTCGGGTTGTATTCTGCGATGTCAGCAAGCATTAATTTGTCGCTGGCCACAATGGTGTTGAGCATGGGAATGAACTGTTCTAGGTTCATGCCAAACGCAGCGGGTGCGCTCACGCCAGGGGCTAGGCTTGCGTTAAACACATCAAGGTCAATGGTGAAATACAGGACGTCGACCTTATTGATGAAGCTTTGTAACTGAGCAATATGCTCGTGCATGGGTCTGTCGAATAGCTCGGTATCTTTGATGTATTGAACCTGTAAACTATCGGCTTTTTCAAACAGCGCCTGAGTGTTGCCTGTCTCGCTCACGCCCAAGCAGAAATAATGAAGGTTTTGCCCAGTGGCAAGGCAATGATCGGCGATTTGAGCAAATGGTGTCCCTGAGCTGGGTTTGAGGTCAATCTGCGTTAATGCATTGTCATTGGATTGATACTCTCTAAGATCGAAGTGAGCATCGAAGTTGATGATACCGATATTTGGTTTATCACTGGATTGAGAGAGGAAGTCGGATAGCCCTTTAAAAGAAGACCAAGCAATCTCATGACCGCCACCTAACACCACCATTGGTCCATTGGACAAATGTTTAGTGATCGTTTCTGCAGCGTGCTGCTGGTGAAGTTCTAAGTCATCGGACTCGGCGACAATATTCCCTACATCAAGGATTGCGTTATCTTGGTGCCAAGCTAGATTTGCAAGTGCTGTGCGAATGGCATCCGGCCCTTGCTTGGCGCCAACACGTCCCTTGTTTCGTTTTACGCCTTCATCGGTGCAAAAACCCATGAGTTGAAGCTGTGGGCAGCGGCTTTGAGAACGTCGAACCACTTTATGATGCACGCGATAGCGTTTATCACCGTCTTCTCTGTCATCACGACCAGTCCAATTGAACGGATGTTGGTTATTAGCGGACATCTTCGACGCTCCCTGCAACGATTCGTTTACTCAGCCCACTCATGCCGAATTGGTAACTTAGCTCGCTAGGGTGTTCGATGTCCCAGATAGCAAGATCGGCGCGAAAACCTGGTTTGATTTGGCCTATGTTGCGACCCTGGCCAATGGCTTGTGCAGCATGGCAGGTCACGCCGCGTAGACTTTCTTCAGGTGTTAGGCGGAATAACGTGCAAGCCATGTTCATCATCAGTTGCAGGTTTGCGAAAGGTGAGGTACCGGGGTTGAGATCGCTACCGATGGCCATGGGCACTTGCGCTGCTCTTAAGGTGTCGATGGGGGCTGTTGTGTTTCTCGCAAGAAATAGAACGCGCCCGGCAATAAAGTGGCGACTGTTCCACTGTTGGATAGTGCATCGACGCCGGCGTCATCCAAGTATTCGATGTGATCAACGGATAGTGCATTAAACTCAGCGGCTAGCGCACTGCCACCTAGATTACTGAGCTGTTCGGTATGGCCTTTAATCGCGAGACCGTTTTGTTTGGCAGCCTGAAAAACGCGTTTCGTTTGCTGCAGATTGAACCCGATCGACTCACAAAAAACATCAACAGCGTCAGCGAGTTGATGCTTTGCCACATGAGGGATGATGGTTTCAGTGACGTAATCAATATAGTCATCGGCGCGGTCGCGATACTCCTGCGGTACTGCGTGCGCGGCAAGAAGGGTTGTGGTGATATTGACGCGGCGATGATTCTCGAGTGCTTTTGCTGCAAGCAGCATCTTCACTTCATCATCGAGCGTCAACCCGTATCCAGACTTAACTTCGATAGTCGTGCAGCCACTGCGGATAAGACTATCGAGCCTTGGAAGAGCCAGTTCGACAAGTTCTTCTATCGTCGCTTCCCGTGTCGCTCTAACCGTGCAGTTGATACCGCCACCACTCTCGCTATCGCCTCATACGACATGCCATTTAGACGATTTTCAAATTCTTCAGCGCGACTTCCTGCGAAGATCAAATGCGTGTGAGGATCGACGAGTCCTGGCGTGACAATTTTACCTTTGCAATCCAACGTCGGCACATCGTCGGTCATGTCATGGTGCAGGGCATCTAATGAGTGCGTATCGCTAAGGATCGCCTTAACGTAGCCACCTCGAATGACCACAGTGCAAGGCTGAGAGGGCAGATAACCAAGTGCGCCCGGCTCCATAGTCACGAGGCGGGCGTTAGTAAGGATCAGATTCATAACTTCGCTCTGTTTTATTGTATATACAAATAAATAGTTGAATATATACAATTGATCAAGTGCGAGTGGTTGAAATGTGATCAGGATAGACCTGCGGGGGTGCGTGTTACTTAAATAGGAAAGCGTGATTAGCGAGGTGCAAGAATGACGATCCAAGACGGCTCGTCAATCAGTATGGTTGTGTTAAAAGACGAAAATAGAGAGGTTATAACTCTACTTTTGAACTGAGCTGATATCGACTACCCGGATGATACAGCAGTGCGGTACTGATGAGCTTGTCTTCACTCCAGGTTCGACGATGGAGCAATAGGCATGGCTCAGTGGCGGCCATCTCTAGTAAGCGGGCGATGTGTTCACCACACGTAATCGCCTCCACGGTATGCTCAACGGCCGTCATTGGGCAGTTAGCGGTTAAATACTCGTTGGGTGTGGTTTGAGTAAAATCTTGCTGGTGGTATTTCGGTGCGTATTTGGCGTTAACCCAACGACATTCTAATTGGATTGGCTTGTCGTTTTCTTTATGGAGAATTTCGCTGTAGTAGACAGCACTGCCAAGCATCACCCCAAGCTTAGTCGCAATCAACTGATCCGCTTTGGTTGCTTCATGTCGAACCACTTCACTTGAATACTGTTTACCGCGAGCGGCCACTTCTTTGGCGATGTTGCGAGTATCAAGAAGGGGGACTGGGCTTTTTCTGCTGGGCTGGTCACAAAGGTGCCCAGTCGTGGGCGACGCTCAAGTTTTCCTTCACCAACAAGATCGCGAATCGCCTTATTGACGGTCATGCGGCTCACCGCAAATTGCTCCGTTAGCTCCATTTCGGTGGAGATTCGCTCACCGACTGGCCAAACTCCTTGGTCTATTCGGTCTTCAATATACTGTTTGATCTGAATGTATAGCGGCTCTTGGGACATCAATCACTAATTCCATTTATTTGAATATACAAATGGTCATTGAATTTGTATGAAAATGCAAGGCATCACATCATTTATCCCTATTTTTGCGGGTTTGTGCTTGTTTGGTTTAACTCAGAGCAAAAGCAGATCTTGACCTCAAGTTTGATATTTTCTCAGCGAAATCATCAGTCTGTCACTTAACTTCGGGTAAAATGGCGAGTTCGATTACAAAGGAATGGGCAAGGAAGAGTAATGAAATCGGTTGTAGTTGGTGATGAAACGTTTTATCCCTCGAAAATTCTATGCGTTGGCCGAAACTACGTTGAGCACATCCGTGAACTAGGCAATGAAGTTCCCGAGAACATGGTGGTGTTCAACAAACCGAATTCGAGCATAGCGACCGAGCTACATTCCTTCCTTGATGAACCGCTGCACTATGAAGCGGAAATCTGTTTTCTTGTCCGCGACCAACAGCTCTATGCTGTCGGCTTTGGGCTAGACCTTACCAAACGTGGCTTGCAGTCGGCTTTAAAATCAAAGGGATTACCTTGGGAGCGCGCCAAAGCGTTTAATCATGCTGCAAAGTTCAGCCGTTTTGTACCGCTAGACGATATGAATATCGATGAGCTAGAAGTTGAGTTGTTTATCAACAGCATGCGAATGCAGCTTGGCTCAACGACGCAAATGCTCTACAAACCGGACGTTATTCTGAGTGAGCTTAGTACCTACACCCAGCTCGAAGACGGCGACATCATCATGACAGGCACACCACAAGGCGTGGGCGAAATTGTTGAGGGTGATCGATTCCTCGGCCGCATCAAGCACCAAGGTAAAGCGATCATTGAAGTAGAGTGGTTGGCTATTTAACTACCTTTAAGCTTCATTTCTTGTAAATATCATTACTGGAGATAGGTTGCCCACGGTCTCCAGTTTATCTTTAGATTGCGTAGATTCTAAAATCGTAATTTGTCAAAAACTTCATACTCGCCACCTCAGCTTCCTTCACAAAAATGCACTGACTATTTTTCTTCTTGCGGATCTGGAAATCCGTTACTAGCATTTAGTTAACAAAAATATAACAAATTGTTTCTAGTTGTATTTAACTGATACCGGACTCAATAAGTAAGTGGTCAGTGAGCAGTTTTGACCGTTTACTTGTGTAGTTTGGCTTTACTTTTTGGACTCATGTAAGAGTCGAAAAACCTAGTTGGTCTTCGTTTATCGTCGTCGAATCACAGCTTGTTGGGTTTTGATTACGGACTTGTCCCATCCTGGAAGGTTTGATCACTTTCCAGACGTGCTTGGCATAAGTCATAGGGGAACCACGTCAGGATAGACGTGGCTAGGCAAAGGAGAAATCTTTTGAAGAGATTGCTGACCGTTCACATTGGAACTGGTTTGGCGACTGCGCTCGTCAGCCAACCTCTCTTCGCGGAGTCGAGCAAGTACAACTTGACTCGCGGGGTTACTGGTATCAGTAACCAAGTGTATGACCTACATATGCTCATTTTCTACATCTGCTGTGCTATCGCAGCGGTGGTGTTTGGGGTGATGTTCTACTCGATTTTCAAGCATCGCAAGTCCAAAGGCGCGGTAGCCGCTAACTTTCACGAAAGCACCAAGGTGGAAGTGGTTTGGACTGTTATTCCCGTCATTATCCTCGTATTGATGGCGATTCCGGCAACCAAGACTTTGGTTGCGATGGAAGACACATCCCAGTCAGACATCACCATCAAAATTACTGGCTCACAGTGGAAATGGCATTACGCTACTTTGGCGAAGATGTTGAATTCTTCTCGCTAATGTCCACGTCACAACAGCAAATTGATGGTGTTGAAGAAAAAGGGGCGCATTACCTGCTTGAAGTAGACAACCCGCTTGTCGTGCCAATCGGTAAAAAGATCCGTTTCCTAATGACCTCTGATGACGTAATTCACTCGTGGTGGGTACCGGCGTTTGCCGTCAAAAAAGATACGATTCCGGGTTTTATTAATGAAGCTTGGACAAAAATTGATGAGCCCGGTGTTTATCGTGGCCAGTGTGCAGAACTTTGCGGTAAAGCACATGGTTTCATGCCGATAGTGGTTCAAGCCATGGCTCAAGATGATTACGACGTTTGGCTGACGGGCAAAAAAGAAGAGATGGCACTTGCCAAAGCAGAGGCTGCCAAGGCGCTCGATGCCACCTTATCAATTGAAGAGCTGCTGACTACAGGCGAAGCCGTGTATGCATCTCGATGTGCCGTGTGCCATCAGGCCAATGGTCAGGGACTGCCCGGCGCTTTCCCTGCAATTGCAGGAGCCGAAGTGGCCACGACCGGACCTGTCGATATCCATATAAGTAAAATCGTTGATGGTGTGGCTGGAACCGCCATGCAGTCGTTCGCCAATCAGTTAACCGACAAAGAAATCGCTGCCGTGATTACTTACCAACGCAATGCTTGGGGTAACAATACCGGCGATGTGGTTCAGGCATCGGATATCAACAGCTACAAAACTCAGGAAGCGGAGCCAAGCTCCAAGGAGTTATGATGAAAACGGATCCAATGGAAAAAGTGAAAGCATCGGCGGTGACTGATGCGGACATGAGCCGAGCAAACAGCACGGCAGTCATCGAAGACGATCATCATGATCACGCGCCATCAGGTTGGCAGCGCTGGGTATACTCCACCAGTCACAAAGACATCGGCACCCTCTACCTGTGGTTTAGCTTTATTATGTTCTTAACCGGCGGCGCGATGGCCATGGTCATCCGAGCCGAACTGTTCCAACCAGGACTGCAGTTGGTCGAACCGAACTTTTTCAACCAAATGACCACAGTTCATGGTTTGATCATGGTGTTCGGTGCGGTTATGCCAGCGTTTACGGGATTGGCAAACTGGATGGTACCCTTGATGATTGGCGCGCCAGATATGGCTTTGCCACGAATGAATAACTTGAGTTTCTGGATTTTACCGTTCGCGTTTCTGATACTCATTGCGTCACTTTTTATGCCCGGCGGAGGTCCGAACTTCGGCTGGACATTTTACGCGCCGCTTTCCACCACCTACGCCCCGGACAGTACTGCGTTGTTTGTATTCTCGGTACACATCATGGGTATCAGCTCCATTATGGGGCAATCAATGTCATCGTCACTATTTTCAACATGCGCGCGCCAGGCATGACATTAATGAAAATGCCTTTGTTTGTTTGGACTTGGCTCATAACAGCTTTCCTACTTATTGCTGTTATGCCCGTGTTGGCGGGGCGGTGACCATGGTATTGACCGATAAGTACTTTGGAACCAGCTTCTTTGACGCGGCGGGTGGTGGTGATCCTGTGATGTTCCAGCATATTTTCTGGTTCTTTGGGCACCCAGAAGTGTACATCATGATCCTGCCATCCTTTGGCATTATCTCAGCCATTGTCCCTGCGTTTAGTGGTAAAAAGCTATTCGGTTACCACTCCATGGTTTACGCAACGTGTAGTATCGCGTTGTTGTCGTTCCTCGTGTGGGCACACCACATGTTTACTACAGGCATGCCGGTGTTTGCTGAGCTGTTCTTTATGTACTGCACCATGCTGATAGCCGTGCCGACAGGCGTGAAAGTGTTTAACTGGGTGGCGACCATGTGGCGCGGCGCGCTCACCTTTGAAACGCCGATGTTGTTTGCCATCGCCTTTATTGTGCTATTCACGATAGGCGGATTCTCAGGGCTGATGTTGGCGATTGTGCCGGCGGACTTCCAGTATCACGATACCTACTTTGTGGTGGCGCATTTCCATTATGTGTTGGTGTCGGGCGCCGTGTTCTCGATTATGGCTGCGGCTTACTACTGGTTACCGAAATGGACCGGCAATATGTATGACCACAAGTTGAGTCTGTGGCATTTCTGGTGTTCGGTCATTTCGGTGAACGTGCTGTTCTTCCCGATGCACTTCTTGGGTCTTGCGGGGATGCCGCGCCGTATTCCGGACTACGCGATTCAGTTTGCCGATGTAAACCAAATTGTCTCTATCGGCGGCTTTGCGTTTGGACTGTCCCAGCTTATTTTCCTTTGGTTGGTCATTAAGTGCATCAAAGGAGGCGACAAAGCGAGGCTAAACCTTGGGAGCGCGCAGAAGGCTTAGAGTGGACAGTACCAAGCCCAGCGCCACACCATACCTTCACCACACCACCTAAGATCGACTAAAGGTAGGTTGCTATGGATAGCGAAACCAGAAAATCAAACCGCAAACTCGTAGGGTGGCTGGGTGTGGCCGTTGTGGCGATGTTTGGCTTTGGTTTCGCTTTGGTGCCTCTTTACGACATTATGTGTGAAGCGTTGGGCATTAACGGCAAAACCAATACAGAATCAGCGGTACAACCCATTGGTATGCGAGCGGACATCACGCGCACGATTCGCGTTGAGTTTATGGCGCATGTCAATCCGGATATGCCCTGGGCATTTAAACCAGAAAAAATGTCCTTGGATGTTCATCCGGGCGAAGTGATTCAGACAGCCTACTTTGCGTACAATCAATCTAATCAATCACTTATTGGTCAGGCTGTACCGTCAGTGTCTCCGGGCACTGGGGCCACCTATTTTAATAAAATTGAATGTTTTTGTTTTAACCATCAACCATTAGAAGGTAAGGGTAAGGCGGAAATGCCGTTGATCTTCTACATTGAGCCTGACATTCCAGAGTCAATCCACACCCTGACTCTTTCTTACACCTTGTATAACATCACGAGCAGCGCCGCTACCGACGGTGCCGTTCTCGAGATCTCTCGTGCACAGGTCGGTAGTAGTAGTCGCGCACTCGAATTTCCAACATCGGAGATAAGCTATGAGTAAAGCTCAAACTTATTATGTTCCGGCGCAGAGTAGTTGGCCCATTGTTGGGGCTGTGGCGCTGTTTCTTGTCGCCGTCGGCGCAGGGCTGACCGTCCAAAACCTTGATACTGGCGGGGCAGGGAGTGTCATTGGTGGCGTTGTGCTGGCGCTTGGTGTTGCTGTACTGATTTATATGTTTTCTGGATGGATGAGCAATGTGATCTCAGAGTCTATGTCCGGGCTCTATTCAGACCAACTCTCACGCTCATTCAAGCAAGGCATGAGCTGGTTTATTTTCTCTGAGGTGATGTTCTTCGGCGCGTTTTTTGGCGCACTGTTTTACGCGCGAATGATTTCAGTTCCTTGGCTCGCTGGCGCTGACAACAATGTGATGACTCACGAAGTTTTGTGGCCAGCTTTCGAAGCGATTTGGCCTTTAACGCTCACGCCAGATGGGACAACCACTCAAGCAATGCCTTGGCAAGGGCTGCCACTGCAAAACACCGTGATCTTGCTGCTGTCTTCTATCACGCTTCATATGGCTCATGTCAGCCTAGAGAAAAACCGCCGTACAGCGCTCATTGTTTGGCTTGAGCTAACCATAGTGCTTGCCGTATTTTTCTTGTATTTCCAAGCCGTTGAGTATGCTCACGCCTATCAAGATATGGGGCTAACACTTCAGTCCGGTATCTATGGTAACACCTTCTTTATGCTCACCGGCTTTCACGGATTGCACGTGTTTATCGGAACCGTTTTCTTGATTGTATTGCTGTTCCGAATCGCCAAAGACCACTTCACACCGAAAGACCATTTTGGTTTCCAAGCAGGAAGCTGGTATTGGCACTTTGTGGATGTGGTATGGCTGTGTTTGTTTGTGTTTGTCTACGTATTGTAAAGGCTGAGCCCCAGCGGCATAAAGCGCTGGGGTAGTAATGACTCACTAATAAGGTCGGGGGTTAGGCGTTAAGAAACCACTTTGAAGCGCGATGATGAGAACAATAATGACAATCGCGGAAAACAGAACACGGCGGCCAAGATAATAACTCATTGGTTTTTCGGAAGAAGGGTCGTCGCGCACCATTCGAATTAGGGCAAGCGCTAAGTTAAAGATGATGAAGAGTAACAGCAGTACTAAAGCAATCTTAAACAACAGTGTGGGTGACATGGATACTCCTCATGTTCGCTTTTACCAAACCGCGAAGTTTTGGGTGGGGTTGGTATTAACTGTGGTTGTGTTTTCATCATTGGTCAAATTGGGACTGTGGCAAAAGCAGCGTGGCAATGAAAAAGTGGCTTTAGAACAGTCGCTTGCTTTACGAAGTGAGCAGCCTCCGGTCGCTTTATCCTCTCTCGACTTGCCGTTGGCTCACCACGGTGATCATAACTATCAACGTTGGATTGCACTGCCAGTGAGCGCTCACTTAACTCCCGAGCCTGTTTTGTTCTTTCTCGATAACCAAACCTTTGATGGCAAAGTCGGTTACTTGGTGTTGCATTTGATGCGCGACACTGAGAAGGCAAATCAGCGTTACCTAGTGGAACTCGGTTTTGTGGCGGGTGGTTTAGATCGTCAAACTCTTCCTAGTGTTTCCACTTTATTGGAGCCGGTGGCGTTCAGTGGGCGCTTATATAAAAAAATGGACAGTCCTTTGGGATCAGAGCTTCACACCGAGCGTTTTGACTCAGATTCAACTCAGCAATATCGAATTCAGCACCTTAATACAGCGAAGATTAGTGAACTTGTTGGTGCTGAGCTGTCGGCTTGGGTGGTTCAGCCAACGGATACGTTGACGGCCTATCCTCATCCTTGGAAACCGGTATCAATGAACTCAGCCAAACATTTTGGCTATTCGTTTCAGTGGTTCACTATGGCAGCGGTGTTTGCAGTCGTTGTCTTAGTCGCATTTTGGCGCAGCTGTTTTCAACCAAAGAAAAGTGTGCAGCCGAAGAGAAAGTTGGCTTCAAAGCATGAAAAACACATAGCACGACCGACGAACAAACGAGGTTAGATGATGAGCAGTAAAGTAGAGACAACGAGAACAGTATCATCAGACGCTACACCGACTGCGTCTTCAGTGAGACGCGGCCGCCTAACACTATTGGCGCTCATCGTGTTTTTTGCATTGCCCTTTATCATCGCCAAAGCCATTTTGAGTAACCATTGGTATGAATCTGGGGTCACGAATCATGGCACGCTCGTTGAGCCAAGAGTGACGTTTGAGTCTCTTGATTTGGTTAACCCACTGCAAACGAAGAGCTGGCAACTTGGATTTATGTTACCCGCGGATTGCAATGATGCGTGTATCAACCGCCTGTACATCATGGGGCAAACTTATTTGGCATTAGGCAAATATAAGGAACGTGTGACACCTGTGGTGTATGTGTTGCCAGAACAGGTATTGCCAGAGTTACCAGAATCTCTCAGCGTGGTGACGGTCAATGCGGCCTTTACGGACGTGGTTCCAGAACAAGGCTATTTGATTGCCGACACCCTTGGTCAACTAGTGATGTATTTCACACCTACCTCAGAAGATAAGCAAGTCGCACACAGTAAAGGGCTGCTCTCTGATTTGAGAAAGTTACTGAAGTTATCACGAGTTGGTTAGACGCATGAAAAGCACACATTCTTAGTAATTGATATGTAGTAAGTCGATAGTCACAGCAAGGAGTCGCTATGGGATTGATCAACTTAGTCAGAGCTTCATTGGTGTTTACGGTCATCGTGATTGCCATGGGCGCGTATACACGATTGGCCGATGCGGGATTAGGTTGTCCGGACTGGCCTGGCTGCTATGGACAATTGACCGTTCCCAGCTCAAAGGTCGCAGTGGAAGTCGCGAATACGCTGTATCCAGAAAGAGCCGTTGAGCCTTATAAAGCGTGGTTAGAGATGATCCATCGATATTTAGCGGGCGGCTTAGGGTTAATGGTGTTTGCGATAACCGCTATTGGTTTATCAAAGAAGCGCAGGGAACTAGGCATCGCGCTGCCAATCTCTCTGTCACTAGTGATTGTGTTTCAAGCGGCACTGGGTATGTGGACGGTGACGCTCAAACTCATGCCGATCGTAGTGATGGGGCACCTGCTCGGTGGCTTTACCATGTTCTCTTTGCTGTTTTTTACCTACCTAAAGCTAAGGCCTAGGGTTGAAGTTCGCCGTGCCAACAGTGCCGATGAAGCCTCCAACGCTGATAAGGCATTTGAGCCCAAAGTTGTCGATAAGCCAGCAAGGCAAACATTGCCGACGCTGGTCAGTTCACGTCTGAAAGTATTCGCGTTGGTTGCTCTGTTTGTCACGGTGTTGCAGATCATGTTGGGTGGATGGACGTCGTCGAATTATGCTGCGGTGGTGTGTACCGCGCTGCCAATTTGTGAAGGGAATTGGACACAGTACTTGGATTTCAAAACCGCCTTTACACCGGTTCATTTTGGCTTTGATGATTATGAGTTTGGCGTACTTGAGTATCCGGCAAGGATGACGATTCACGTGACTCATCGAATCGGTGCGATTGTCGTTGCGCTTGTGGTCGGTCTGTTGGCATTCCGCTTATGGCGCTATCCACATCCAGCGATAGAAAAAGTGGGGGTGACGTTAGCCGCGCTTTTGACAGTCCAACTGCTGTTGGGACTTAGCAACGTTGTGTTCCACCTTCCGCTGCCTGTGGCTGTGTTACACAACCTTGGCGCGGCCTTTTTACTGCTATCGCTTATTCACACCAACTACGTATTGCATAGCGCGCGCTACGTGCGAATCGAAAAACCGACATTGACCATTGTTGAAGCCAACAGCCAAGTTGCTGCCCTCAAGGTGTCTGGAGACAAGGAGAGTTCTCTATGAGTAAAACGACGATAATCAGCAACCGTGAGGTAAACTCGGCCTCCAAACCCGTAATCAACTGGCGCGTTTATCTGACGTTAACAAAACCCAAAGTAGTCGCCTTGATGATTTTAACCGCCCTAGTCGGGATGTGTCTTGCAGTGCCTGGTGCGTTACCGGTGCAAGCCAGTATCTTGGGTTTAGCCGGTATTGCATTGATGGCGGGTTCTGCAGCCGCGTTTAACCACCTGATTGATCGCCGTATCGACGCCATAATGGCGCGTACCCATAAACGCCCCTTACCATCTGGTGACCTAAGTGCAGGCAAGGTCATGACGTTTGCCAGTGGCATAGGCATAGCAGGCTTTGCAGTGTTGGCACTTGGCGTGAATTGGTTAACGGCTTGGCTAACATTTGCAAGTTTGCTTGGTTATGCGGTGGTGTATACCTTGTATTTGAAGCGAGCAACGCCGCAAAATATCGTTATCGCGGGTATAGCGGGTGCCATGCCGCCGCTATTGGGCTGGACGGCAGTGACGGGAGAGCTGCATGCCAATGCGTGGCTGTTGGTGATGATCATCTTCATCTGGACGCCGCCACATTTTTGGCACTAGCGATACATCGAAAAGATGACTACGCCAAGCTGACATTCCAATGCTGCCGGTAACACATGGGGTGGAATACACCAAAACTTCTATCTTGCTGTATACAATTTTGTTGGCGCTAGTGTGCTTGATGCCAGCTCTGGTTGGGATGACGGGGTTGGTCTATTTGGCAGGCTCAACCTTCTTGAGTGCTGGGTTTATCTACTATGCATGGAAGCTTAAAGTCGCGGCCACGGAGAAAACCGCGATGGAGACCTTTAAGTTCTCTATCATTCATTTGATGGTGCTGTTCGTTCTACTGCTTGTTGACCACTACATGCCAGTCTAGGTATTGACTTGTTGAGCCTATCTCTGCTGGCTTTCAAAGCGTCGAAACAGTAGGGATAGCGCAAGGCAAAGTAAGAAATAGCATAAGCCAACAATGAGCCAGATTTCAAAAATAAGCCCGGAAGAGTTAGCCATCTCAGTGCCGACAAAGGTCATTTCTTGTATGGAGATTAACGAGACGATAGAGGTATCTTTAACAAGAGAAATCGCTTGCCCTGCCAGTGCTGGAGCCACAGCTGTTAGCACTTGTGGCGCAATGACATCTTTGTATTGGTGCCAGGTCGACAAGCCTAACGACTGACCCGCCTCCCATTGTCCTTTTGGGATAGAAGCCAGGCCGGCGCGAATGATTTCCGCCACATAAGCCGACGACAGAAGACCGATGCAGATAACGCCAGAAAGTAGGTTCTCCCATAGCGAGCTAGGACCAAACAAAAAACGCCTGCCAACCCGAGACCTCACCGCTATAGCCACGAAGCACATCACTGAGCCCGAGTAATGGGATCAACTGATTCGAAATGAAAAAGTAAAAAATAAAGATGAACACCAGCGGCGGAATATTGCGAACCAACTGGATAAATAGGTTAGCGGGGATGCTAAATACTGCCATCGCTGAGTGTTTCGCTAGGCCGAGTAAGGTGCCTAACGTTACGGCAAGCACCAAACCCCACACACTGAGTCTCAGTGTGGCAATGATGCCTTGGACAAAATAAGGTAACCCTCCGTTTGCGGTCGGGTTGAACACCAACTCAAACGCCTGACTCCAGCGCCAGTGATAGTTGATTCCAATGGATGAACGGTACGCCAGCCAGGCAACGAGTCCCACCACAGCGAGCAGCAATACGCCATCCAGTAAGGTAGGACTCCATCGCCTTGCTGGTGATGGGTGTTTATCCTTGGAGTTCAATTTGATTGAGTTGGTGTTGCTCATTGTAATTATTGTCCGCCAGCGATTTGGTCTTGCCAATCTAGGGTAGAGAACCAGTATTCATAGCGCTCTTTTAGCCAACCATCATCGGTTCTTGCTTGGATCCACTTGTCGAAGAAGGCTTTTTTATCTTCTTCACCTAGACGTACAGCGAAAGCTTCGTTTCCTTTAGAGAGACGCTCGCTAAACGGAATAAATAACGCGTCAGCATGTTTAACCGCTTCATGTTCAGGTTTTGGACTTGAGGCGATAACGGCGTGGGCGTTACCGTTCAGTACTTCTTGGAACGCTTGGGCGTCGTCGTCAAACTGCAGAACTTTCGCTTTAGGGAAGGTTTCACGAGCCACTTGTACGGTGAATGCGCCGCGGCGAGCCGCGATTTTTACGCGGCGTGAGTCAAAGTCTTCAATCTTAGAAAAATCACCAGCCAATGCTTTGCTTGCCGCGACTTGAACACCTGAGTGTGAGTAAGGTGTGGTAAACAACACGCTCTTTGAGCGCTCTGGCGTAACAGACATACCGCCGATGATAACGTCGAATTTTTGAGAAAGCAGAGCAGGGATGATGCCATCCCACGCGGTAGGTACAAACTCAACTTTCCAACCTGCGTCTTCAGCGAGTCGTTTTGCTACATCGATTTCGAAGCCAATAAGTTCGCCCTGTTTGTCACGCATGGCCCAAGGTACAAACGTTGACATTCCGACACGCAATGTGCCGCGTTCGTTTATCTTATCGAGATTAGGTGTCTCGCTGGCTGCGGCGCCAAAAGAGACCGCAAGGCCAATTGCGACGGTACTGGCTGCTTTTACTAGATGTTTGAGTGTCCTTTTCATGGGGTGACTCCTTGTTAGTAAATCATGGTTAGCATAGAGAGTTATGACCGCTTCTCTTGACTTAAACGATATTCAAGCCAGGCAGAGAAACCAGACAAGGTGAGCGTTAACACGAGGTAAATCGCGGCAACAGTAAACCAAATTTCAAATGGCATCGCGGTTTCAGCCACGATGTTCCTTCCTTCAGTGGTGAGGTCGAAAATTGCCATCACACTGACGATGGATGAGTTCTTAATTAGCGAGACGACTTCGTTGGTCAGCGGCGGCAGTGTGCGTCGCACCACTTGCGGCAGTATCACGTCATAGTAGGTATAAAAACGAGATAGACCTATAGAGCGGCAGGCTTCGAACTGACCTTTGGGAACACTATTTAGACCCGCTCGGAGGATTTCTGCTGTGTAGGCACCCTGGAATAGTGCTAAGGCAAATACCGCTGTGGAGAATCGATCGAGCCGATGATGGGGCCAAAGACAAAATACAGAAGATAGATTTGTACCAATAGTGGCGTATTTCGTATGCCTTCCACATAGGAATGGGCGATAGCGCGGCCTACAACCGAATTGGAGGTTTTTAACAGCGCGGTAATGAGGCCGAATAGTAAGGTAAACAGCAACGCTAAAGCGCTCAGTTTGATGGTGACAATTAGTCCCTCTAAAAGCTCTGCTGGCCACCATTCACCATCTTCATAGAATGCGAGATAGTCAGGCACGCGCTCCCATTGCCAGCGATAGCCCATGGCCTCGGCACCACTGTTGAGCAGCCAAGCTAGTGCTATCGCTACTAGAGCGATTTGTAGGATGGCGGAGAGTACGGGCTTAATAATCTTGAATATCATCAGTGATTTAAGATCTTGTCCAAAAATGCCTTAGTACGTGGATGTTGAGGGGCGTCGAAGATTTGACTCGGTGGCGCCGATTCTAAAATTTGCCCTTCATCCATGAAAATAACATTGTGCGCTACTCGCTTGGCAAAGCCCATTTCGTGGGTGACGCATAGCATGGTCATGCCTTCTTCAGCCAGCTCAACCATCACGTTGAGCACTTCGCTGATCATCTCAGGATCGAGCGCTGACGTTGGCTCGTCGAAAAGTAGAATATCGGGTTTCATGCACAGAGAGCGGGCAATGGCAACGCGCTGCTGCTGACCGCCAGAAAGTTGAGAGGGGTACTTGCCGGCTTGTTCGGCGATTTTCACTCGCTCAAGCATCTCCATAGCGCGAGATTCCGCTTGCTGTTTGGAAAGTTTAAGCGTGCGTATTGGAGAAAGTGTCAGGTTTTCAAGCACAGTAAGGTGTGGGAAAAGGTTGAAGTGCTGGAACACCATGCCGACTTGACCGGGTTTGATACTCTTTGAGTTCACATCATGACCAAGTACTTGGATATCGCCAGAGTTGTAGGCTTCTAACCCGTTGATACAACGGATCAGCGTAGATTTGCCAGAGCCAGAAGGACCGCAAATCACGACGATTTCGCCTTGTTTGACTTCTAGCTGGATAGAGTTCAGAGCTTGAAAGTCTCCGAACCACTTATTGACGTCGTTAAATTGTACTGCGTTCACGTGGAACCCATTGTTTTTGTTATCTCTCACTACCTTAGCAATATCGATAACTCATCACAACAGAGATTTTGAAATGTGAGAGAGGCGGTAAGCGAGTCAGCCCCCGCCTCTACTTCGACAACAACAGCGTATCACGTAACTACTCTGCTCTAGATTGTCTGCTACTTAGTCGATTATCGGAAGTTAAATAGCTCGGCATGGAAAGCAGTTGTTTGCATGTTGAGCGCTTTCATCTGACTCAGTAGCGCATTCTTAAACCCGACAGGGCCACAAAACCAAATACTGTGCTCTGACAAATCTGGGTGCTGCTGCAAGATCTGCTCGATCGATAAGAACGGCTTAAGCTATTATCGATAAGGTGAAACTCGATATTAGCGCCCTGTGCCGCAAGCTTCATTTCCTGTATCAGTAATGGTGACGGTGCTTGAGTACAGTAATAAAACACCACTTTTTGACCCCTAGGTTGGTTTGCTAACTGCTCGAGTCTGGCCTTAAACGCTGCGCAACCAATACCTCCGGCAATCCACACTTGTTTCTTGTTGTCCTCGAAATCGAATTGGCCATACGGACCCTCTACTTCAACGGCTTGACCTACTGTCACGCGGTTATGGATCTCCGCGGTAAAATCTCCGAGCGCTTTGATGAGAAAGCTTACTTGATGGCTTTGGTTGTCGTATGAGGCAATAGTGAACGGATGAGGTTCTTCATCGCCGAGTTTAACAAACGCAAACTGTCCCGCTTTGTGCCCGCGCCAATGTGGGAGCGCGGCTACAACTTTGGTAGTCTGGTTTTCTTTGTTGTACTCAACGCTAGTCACTACGCCTGTGTGCTTGCGGCGATGACCTATCTTGCCTACCAGACTCCAAACGGCCGCGATAATACCAGCGACAACAAGGACTACCGTGACGGGTGTGATTAAGTTGTCCCAGTAAGCGTGTTTGAGCAGCACCAAAGAGTGGTAGCCAATCGCAACAAAAGCGATGGCCATTAGCTTGTGTGTCCACTTAAATAGTTTGTATTTAATGGGAACAAATAATGCTAACACTGTCAGACCGATAAACAGATAAAGCGTCCACTCTCCTAGGCTTTCTGCACCGCTTCTAAGTGGCTGAATGATTGCGTAAAGCGAGTTTGGATCGATCGGCATGCCAGCACCACGTTGTGGGCGTTCCATAAAGCCTGCACTCACCAGCTGTTTTGGGATGATGGCAAGCAACCAGTGAATGGCACCAATGACGACGCCATAAATGGCCGTCCATTTATGCAAACGATAAGACTTATCCAGGCCGCGAGTGAGCCGCTCAAACAATGGTAACCTCATCGCGAGGAGCATGGTAATCGTTAATAGCAATACGGATAGAATGCCGGTCAGTTGCAGTAGAGCGCTGCGCCATGGCATAAAGGTCTCATAAGTAAACAATGAGGGTTCGGCTTGAAGCCATATCAAGGTGACAGCCAGTACGAGGGTGAGCACCATTAAATAGAGTTTTTTCATCATAACGCTCCTATTGAGCTTTAACTCTACCCCTAGCAATGTAACTTTACGTCAGCGTCAGTAAATCAATGTAAATTCATGAGCTAGTTTGGGTTTTCACGAAGCTTATACGCCATATCGTATTCAGTCGGGTAGGATAGAGTGATATCAATGGATGTGCATAATAATGAAAAAACTGATTTCAATTCAAAGCGTCATGATTGTTGGCTGCTTATCGCTTACTTTGATCCCGTTATTCTATAAAGTCGATGTGCCAGGAATGAAGATCCCAAACTGCACAATGGAAGAGGTAATCGAAACCCCCATTTTCTTCTTCGTTTCCAAAACGGTGGTGGATAAATATGGCCTTGAAGAGGTCAACACGGAGTTAGATAAGTCAGTACGTAAAAGCAATGTGATAATGCAAAACTCGTGCATTCCCATGAAGCGAACATTGGCCGCTGTCGAAACCGTCGATTTTAACTCGGCCTCATTGTTTGATATCGACCAAATTAGACGTCAACTGGCGAAGCGTGTTGGTGAAGAAAAGGTACACAACATTGAACGGCTTCCTAATCAGTTTTATGGCGTGATCCTCGCCGATGAGGATGGCTATTTTGAGTATGACACTATTGGAACGACTAACCCGGATGAAAATAGCCAGTTCTTTATGTTGTCTGAGCATGCTGATGAGTACACGTTAGAGCATGAACTGGGCCATCTTTCTTGGGCTTGGCATGACGATCGCTCATGGTTCAAAGTACTTGATGAAAGGTTAGAGCAGCACACTTCCGAAATAAATAAAGATAGGCTCAAACCTTATGCGAGAGGGTATCAATGCGGCGGTGCGGGCACCATTATGAGCTATGAGCCAGAACTGCTGTCGATTTATTCAAGCCCTGATATAACTAATAATGGCAGAACGTGCGGCGATGAGCAGTATGCAGATAACGCGAGGCAGCTGCGAGAATTTGCACGCGATCTAAAACAGAAAATGCAGCTAAAGAAAGCCGCTACCCTTTGATATTTGTTACGTTCAGAAAAAAGTGGTGAGTGGCACTAGGCCAACTCACCACTTTCTCAATCCATTCTTTCTGTAATTGGCAGACGCGTTACACCAATTGGCTGAGGGCGTCTAATGCGGAGGCTCTATTTTCAGCCGCTGGCTCATCACCCATGTTCAGCGCTTCGGCGTAAACAAATTCAACGTCGGTCATACCTAGGAAGCCAAGAATCGTCGCTAAGTAGTCATGCATGCTATCTCTTGGCGTATCTTTGTGAATGCCACCGCGAGTGGTTAGCACAATAACTTTTTTGTTTTCGATAAGGCCAACGGGGCCGGTCTCAGTGTATTTGAAAGTGACGCCAGCACGAGCAATAAGGTCGAAGTAGTTCTTAAGCTGCGTTGGGATCATGAAGTTATACATTGGCGCTGCAATCACTACGGTATCTGCCTGCTTAAGCTCAGCAATCAAGGTATCAGACAGTTCAACGATCTGTTTTAGCTCGTCGGATAGATCGTCACCGTTGCTGCGAAGCGCGGTTGCTACGGCCATGTCCAGAACTGGAATTGGCTCAGCGGCAAGATCGCGAGTTGTTACATTTGACTTGCCCTCGACGGCTTGCGCGATGATTTGATTTGACTGTGAATGGTCACCAAGAATGCTGGATTTTAAAACAAGTGTATTCGACATAGGACTATCCTCTTTATCTGAAGCAACATTTGCTTCTCAATCTTTGGAATCAGTCTAATAACTATGATGATGACGTTTAAGGTCGTTTGTTTGAGCATCTAGTTCGAAAAATTTGAACACCAAAATAACCTTATAAAAAGTGGCACTATTTATGCTCGGTTTCCCGTAGTACTTGTAACTTAAATCTACTTTTTGGAGGTTCCCATGACGAAATGGTTTCCATTGATTACCGCGATGTTCTTGAGCTTGGCTTTAATTCTGGGAGTGATGATTTACTTTTTTGGTATGCAAGCCATTGTTAGTACAGCATCTGAGTGGAAAAACTCTTGGTTAGTGATCATGATGCACGTGCTGTGGTTTTTCTCCTGTTTGTTTGTTGCGATATATAGCATTGAGTCATTTCTTACTAAGGTGAAGATGCACTTCACTCGTGCAGTGTGACTGATTTTAGTGCAATGCAGCGGCGTGGGACGCTTTAAAACCTGTTTTGACGGAATGGATTACGACTCCTCGTTCGACTGTGCGAGACGCATTTTTATGTAATCAAGAAATAGCTTGGTACGCGTGTGGTCGTAGTCGAGTTTTGGGTAGTAGGCGTAGACTGTGGAGTCCATGGCTTGGATCTCTGGCAGTATGCGAATCAAGGCACCAGTTTTGACATCTTCTTTGATCATGATGTCATTGCTAATCAGCACGCCCATGCCGCTTTTGGCTGCGTAAAACAGCGCCTCGGGATTGGTGGTCGCAAAGTTTCCAGAAAGCATGATGCGCTGATTTTTGGAAATTTTGTATTCTCGTTGAGGGCGCTCTCCCCAAATCAAAATATTGTGCTGCTTGAGTGATTCAACCGTTTGTGGCTCACCAAACTTAGCAATGTAAGAAGGGGCGGCATAAAAACCAATTCTCTGCTCAAACAGTGGGGTTTGTTTAATGCTCAGAGCATTCAGCGTGTCGAGCTCACGGCTGATAAACACATCCAAGTTGCTGTCGGGCATCGCGCCGGGAACTGTCGTGGTGAGCTGGATGCGAATGTCGGGATATTGGATGAGGAAATCGTTGAGATACTGAACTAGGAATTTCGACCCAACGGCAATGGTGGCACCGATTTTTAGCAGTCCCGCAGGGGTCTCATTGACGGAGCGAGTTTCGTCGATAATGGACTGAAACCGGTCAAGCGAGTCTTTGGCACGTTGATAGAAAAGGGCACCCGCTTCGGTTTGTGTCACTGAGCGAGTCGTGCGCTTGAGTAGTTGCACGCCAATGCGTTCTTCAAGCCAATGGACGCGTTTGCTGATGGCTGAGCTGGTGGTGTTGAGGCGGCGAGCTGCGCCGTTGAAACTTCCCTCTTCGACCACTCGAATGTAAGTGTTGATACACGATATCCAGTCCATATTCAGCCTCTTAATTATTTCCTAACGGGACGCATTCTGTTTCCTTTATGGTGTATTATCAATGATTCATACGCAATATAGAATGTGTGTATGAATAAAACAAAGCCAAAATCATTCAATAAAACGCCAATGTTGCTCGCGATGATGATCATCGCAACGGGTCAAGTTGGCGTAAGTATTTACCTGCCTTCACTGCCTCTAATTAGTGAGTCACTTGCGGTTGGTCATGCCGACGTTCAAATGCTAGTGACTTTGTTTTTGGTTGGATTTGGTCTGTCACAACTCTTCTACGGGCCTTTGTCAGATGCTATCGGTCGACGCCCAGTCTTCATCTTGGGACAAGGTGTTTATTTGCTGGGTACCTTGCTGTGTATCGTATTTAGTGATCACTTTGCCGTACTTGAATTTGGCAGGCTATTGCAAGGCTTAGGTGCAGGAAGTGCTTCGGTGCTTGGGCGGAGTGTGCTGCGTGATAGTTATGACGGTAAGCAGCTCACCAAAGCTTTGTCTTACATCTCGGTAACGGCGTCGGTGATGCCGATTATTGCCCCAGTGTTTGGCGGTTGGATTGCATTTCATTTGGACTGGGAAGCGGTATTTGTCTTTGTGCTGGTGTACTTGGTGGCAATCTTTACTTTGGGCTGGTTTATCCTGCCAGAAACCTTGCCCTATGCCCCACGTGCCTTTAAACCTAAACAGGTCATGCAGACGTACGCCAAATTGATTGTAAACCCTCAAGTTATTGGAAGTGCGAGCTATAATTGGATCAGTTACCTTACTGCTGTGGTATCGCTTAGCTTGTTTCCGTTTCTAATGCAGCACGAACTGGGGCTGACCGCAGCAGAATATGGATCGATTATGATCATCCCATCGGCCGGCTTAATGATGGGTAGTGTCTCGCTCAATATATTAAACCGTTACTTTTCAAACAGCTGGATTTTATTCCTAGCGATTGTATTGTCAGCAATGGCGGGACTTTGGCTGCTAATGGTAGAGATGACAGTGTTCAATCTACTCCTCGCATTCACTGTGCTGACGATTGCCCAAGGACTGTCGTTTCCAATCTCTATTGCTCTGTTACTTGAGCCACATAAGACTCAAGCTGGTTCGGTTTCGGCGCTTTCAGGATCGATACAAATGGTGATTGCGGGCGTGTTTGGTGGATTTTTAGTGGAGTACTGGGTGACCAATCAAGTGGCATTGGGGCGCTTCTATGTTATGTCTGCGTTATTAATGGCAGTCGTATTGCTGATGAGCCAGGTTCGACGTTTTGGAGACAGCGTTACACCTGTAGACAACTAACTTTTTCGCTGCGTTTTTATTCCATAGAGCTTCTATGCTGCAAAACTTCTATGCTACAGAACTTCTATGCGACAGAGCTTGTTTACTAAAGAACGCCTATTTCACGAAGCGTTGCTGGTCTTTGCTCAAGTCAGCGATTGAACCATTAGAGCGTAAGCTGCCCTAAGTTGTTCATTTGTGTCACTACCCAGTGTGTTCGTCTGTTTACGTAATCAGACATCGGGGTAGGGCGAATTCGATAAGGGTTTGGTAGTACAACCGCAAGCTGTGCTGCCTGAATCGCGGTTAATTGAGACGACGGTACTTTGAAAAACTTCTGACTAGCGGCCTCAACGCCATAGATCCCAGGGCCGAACTCAATGACATTAAGGTACACCTCCATAATACGCGCCTTGCCCCAAATTACTTCTAACAAAAGCGCGATATACAGTTCATAGGCCTTTCGTATGTACGTTTGACTCGGAAATAAGAACACGTTTTTAGCGGTTTGCTGAGTAATGGTACTTGCCCCACGACTCGGACCATCAGCACCGCTGTTTGAAATGACACTCCACAGAGCAACAACATCGATTCCGTGGTGATCGGGAAATCGTTGGTCTTCGGATGCTATGACTGCTTTAGGCATATTTGGTGAGATAGTTTCTAGTGACGCCCATTGCTGATGGACTTGTGTGGGATACCCCTCCGGGGGCGACAGAGTTCGGGCAATCTTCCATCCCCAAATAGGCGGATTAATAAACTTAAAGAAAATCACCAATAGCAGCGGTACGCCAAGCAGAATGCAGGTGATATTGATAAATAGCTTCTTTATCATAGTTTTCATTATGTTATGAATCTCCCAGGCTATTGACTAGTGTAGAGCTGATTCTTGTTGGGTGCAAAAGGGTGATGTCAATTTGTGGCGCTGAGTTGAACTAACCGTAAGGTATGTCGTCTAAAAATTCAGTTTAGCTTTGACGTAATACCGACCCTAAACAAGGAAAACAAAATGTTAGTAAAGGCCACGCCCTATTTTCTTGCTGCCTGTTTGGCACTTTCCCCTAGCGCATTTGCAGCCGAAGAAACGGGCTCAGACGTAAAAGCACAAGAGACAAGTAAAGAAGTCAGCTCTGAGAGTACTGAATCAAGTAGTAAATATGAGGCGACACTCAATAAGTTTAAACAAGCCCCTGCCACCTTACCGTTTTTTGAGAACGCTTACGGCTACGCGGTATTCCCGACCGTCGGCAAGGGTGGCTTTGGTATTGGCGGTTCCTATGGTGAAGGGCAAGTCTACAAGCAAGGTGTGCATGTGGGGGATTCAACATTGGCGCAGCTAAGCATTGGATTGCAACTTGGAGCCCAAGCTTACAGCGAAATTATTTTCTTTGAGAGCAAGGCGGATTATTACGCATTCACCAGCGGCAGCTTTGAATTTGGTGCGCAAGCTTCTGCTGTGGCGCTGACACTAGGCGCGAGTGCGCAAGCGGGCTCTACTGGTGCAGGTGCACAAGCGGGGATAAGCAAAGCCAGGCGACTTACATCAATGGAATGGCGGTGTTTACTATGACCAAGGGCGGTCTAATGTATGAGGCATCGATTGGTGGTCAGGGTTTCTCGTTTGCTCCAAACAACAATTACGACGCGAACTAGTTAAACCTAGGTTGCTTGCGCCGCTTTCTTTGATGGGAAGCGGCTTTATGATTAGAGATTAAAGGGGAGTTAGTGAGCGGTAAGCTGCTCAGCACCGCGCAACATTGCTTCAATAAGCTCACCTGCATTAAATTTCACTAATGCTTCATGAGCACCCACCTGATGAGCACGTTCGGTACACATTTCGCTAGATAACGATGTATGCAGTATTCGATAGGCGTGTCCCAAGCTAGGGTCATTTTGTACTTCAAATGCCAACTCATAGCCATCTAAGCCTGGCATTTCGATATCGCTCACAAGAATGTCGATGGCATCGTTTTGCTCGGCTTTATTGCGCATAAATGTGAGAGCGCTGTTGCCGTCTTTGCAAATATCGAACGGAATATTAATTTGGTTAAGTGCATCACCAAGCTGTTTGCGGGCAATAGAAGAGTCATCCACCAACAAGATATTGAGCGCTTTAATTCGCTCCCTCTGCACATCGGTGAGCATAGGAATTTTGGTATCAGCGTATTGCGGATAAATTTTCGATAGCAACAACTCGACATCCAGCAATTGGACGATTTGGTCATTAAAACGTGTTACGCCAGTGACAAACACATTTTTGCCGCTGCTCTCCGGTGCAGGCTCAATCGATTTCCAATCACACTCGATGATTTTGTCTATCTCTCGCACCATGAAGGCGACGACAGTGCGCAGGCAGTCTGTAACGACCAGATAGGTGCTGTTGTACTCTTCTGGCGCAATAGGACGAAAGCCGATAGCCGCAGCCATATCAATAACGGGGACGGTTAGGCCGCGAATACTCACCGTACCTACCACGTGCTGGTGTGAGTAGGGAATCTGTGTCGTCGGCATGAAAGGAACGATCTCACGCACCTTGAGTGTACCGATGGCAAAACGTTGCTTTTGCATGTTAAGTGTAAACAACAACATGCCCTGTGATTGATTTGCCTTACTGATGGTTGCTTTCATTATATTGCTTTCTCTATTCGCCAATAGATTGATTTTATAAACTTTCCTAGCAAATGTTAATGCGGCAGTTGCCCGAAAAACTTTAGTTACGTGAAAAGTAAACGTGATTTGAATCTCATTTTGAATTACACTCAGCGCCACTTATCATCCCATAGTCGAATAAAGATCGAGGCAACCCATGGCGAGAACTGCGGCAGCACTTCACATTTTGGTTAAACACAAAGAGCAAGCTGAAGATATTATCAAACAGCTGAAGAAAGGTGCTAAGTTCCAAACACTTGCGAAAAAGTACTCCACCTGCCCATCAGGCAAAAAAGGCGGCGATTTAGGTGAGTTCCGCAAAGGCCAAATGGTACCTCAATTTGATAAAGTCTGCTTCTCTGGCGAAACGCTTGTACCACATTTGGTGAAGACGAAATTCGGATGGCATGTTGTAAAGGTTTTGTATAGAACTTGAGTCCTTCACGTATTCTCGCTCAACAGAGATGTTCAAATACAAATTAGCCCGCGCATTCAGCGCGGGCTAATTATTCCAATATTACAGTGCATTGCAAGCAATGTTGCCCTTAACGTCACTTCACTTTTCGGCCATTCACCCAAACTGACGAAATCGCAGGTTCGGTGGTATGCACAATGATTTTCTCCAAGATGTCTTGCTCGCTATCGAGATCATCATAAATACGAACTTGGCTACCATGGGTGTTGCTATCAACCACAAGTGCGTCGAAGTAGTATCCGGCTTGAATACGCCAACCGGTAAATCAAGCGTTAGGCCACCACCATGAGTTGCGAGCCAGAATGCTTCCACAAATGACACGCGCGTGCTCGCTTCACCGCGCTGTTCCATGATATGGGTATTCGTGCCTGCTTCGCGCACGCGAGAATGACTCACTGCATCTAATGCTGCGTGAAAGATAGAAGGCAGTGGTCCACCGGATAAATCGGAGCCTAGACCGACATGAAGGTCTTTATCGATTGCTTCTCTTAGTGGAAATGCGGCATCGGCAAAGTACATGTTGGAGAGAGGGCAGTGCGCAATGCCAGCGCCAACAGTTTTGATGGTTTCTTTATCACTTTCACTGAGAAAGATTGAATGGGCGAGTACCGTTTTACGCGTCAGCAGTCCTGTTTCGTTGTACAACTCAACATCCGTTTTTTGATAGGTCTGCTCTGTGAAATCTCGAGCCCAATCGCTTTCTGAGGCATGAGTTTGCACGTGGCACTGATATTGGGAAACCAGTTTGCTCAAACCCTCTAGTAGTGCTTTGGTTGATGTCGGTACAAAGCGGGGTGTGACTACGGGATAAATCAATCCTTGCTTTGCGTCTATTTCATTCACATTTTGGATGAAAGCTTCTGCGTCAGAGAGCGCCTGCTGCGTGGATGATTCAACGTAGTAATCCGGACACATCGATTTTTCATCCATAGAGATTTTACCAACAAGCGCACGTTGTCCTTTCTCTTTACACACGCTCGCGAGGTATTCTGATGGTGCACTGTCAATGGTGGCAAAGTACATGGCGGTAGTGGTGCCATGCGCAAGCAGTGTGTCGACTAACTCAGGGTAAATTCGAGCGGCAAATGTGAGGTCGCTGTAGCGGCTCTCTAGCGGAAAAGTGTACTGGTTTAGCCAATCATGCAGCGGAAGATCCAGTCCTTTGCCTGCTTGAGGCCACTGCGGTGCGTGGGTATGAAGATCGACGAGTCCCGGCAGTAAGTATTGATGGTCGGCAAGGCGCGTTAAGCTACGAGTATTTTCGTGTTGTTCGACTAGCGTTGCGTAGTTTGGGTGATCGGGTGACAGTACTTGGGTAATCATTCCCAAATCGTCCACTTCAATACACGCCTGCTCGATATAGTCGAATGACCCTTTCTCTGGGGCATGATATAGATTGGCAACAAAGGCTTGATTTGACATCTCAGTTCCTAAAAACGTGTGGCTAAAATCCAACTCGGCAAAAAGTGACTTTTGAAAATCAACGATTAAAAAGCCCAGTCAAATGCTGGGCTTGATAATGGTTACAGCGTCAACGCGGTTTTTAGCGCCACGTTAATCATTTCGTGCAGCTCTGTGCGACGTTCGTCAGCGGTGAGGTGCTCACCTTTGGTGATGTGATCGGTCACAGTACACATTGCAATCGCTTTACAGCCATTTTCAGCGGCACACGAGTAAAGCGCGTTCACTTCCATTTCTACACCCAGTACACCGTACTTAGCCATCAGCTCATACATATCAAAATCTGGACGATAGAACAGATCAGAAGAGAATACTTGACCCACACGGTAGTTCATGTCGGTTTCGCTCAGCACGGATACACAGTTTTGTAGCATGTTGAAGTCAGCTAGCGCGGCGTAGTCGTGATCACGGAAACGAATGCGGTTGATTTTAGAGTCCGTCGATGCACCCATCGCGACGATCACATCTTTCAGTTTTACATCGTCGTGAATCGCACCACAGCTGCCGATTCGAATGAAGTTCTTAACGCCGAATTCAGTCATTAACTCATGAAAGTAAATTGTCGCAGAAGGGCCACCCATACCGTGAGCCATAACAGAGATCTCTTTACCTTGGTAAGAGCCGGTGTAGCCGTAGACGTTACGCACGTCGCTCACCAAACGCGGATTTTCTAGGTAAGTTTCAGCAATCAACTTAGCGCGAAGTGGGTCACCTGGCATTAGAATCGTTTCCGCAAAGTCACCTTTGTTCGCATTAATATGTGGAGTAGGCATGGCGTTTTTCCTTAAGACAGAGTGATAAGCAGGCCAGCGATAGTGCCTGACATTAAGTTCGCTAGAATGGCACCAAATAGTACACGTGGGCCAATTTCAACAAGTAGGGGACGACGCTCTGGGTTCATAGCGCCAATACCACCAATCACCATGGCGAGCGAGCAATGTTGGCAAAGCCGCACAGGCTAAAGGCAATGATAGCTTGAGTTTTTGCTGACAAGGTTTCGCTAATCTCAACAAAGTTCATGTAAGCAACAAATTCGTTTACGGCAATCTTTTTACCAATAAGCGCACCCGCGGTAACCGCTTCGCTCCACGGCACTCCCATTAGGAATGTCAGCGGTGACAGGATATAACCGATAATCAGTTCAAGGCTCGCGTTCTCGAAGCCAGCAAGACCACCAAGCCGGAGATAATGCCGTTAAGTAGTGCCACTAACGCAACAAAAGAGATGACGAGGGCGGTTACTGTTGCTGCTTGGTGCATACCAACTAGAGAGCCTTCTGTAATCGCATCGAGCAGCGATTTTGGTGCGTCTTTGTCGTCAACTTTGATGGCTTTGTCAGTCGTCACTTCCTCGGTTTGTGGACATAGCAGCTTCGCAAACAGCAGGCCAGCGGGCGCTGTCATAAAACATGCGGTAATAATGTACTTTGGATCCACACCTAAGCTGATATAGCCAATCATAGTACCACCAGCGACACTCGCGAGACCGCCAGTCATCACTGCGAACAGCTCCGAACGAGTCATATTCTTGACCAGTGGGCGAATCATAGATGGCGCTTCGATAGGGCCAACAAAAATGTTTGCGGTGGCGCTCAGTGATTCTGCTTTAGAGGTGCCAAGTAGCTTGGTTAGTACACCACCAATGACGTTGATCAGCGTTTGCATGATGTTGAGGTAGTACAGTGCAGAAATAAGTGCCGAAATAAAGATGATGACGCAAAGTACGTTGATAACGAAAATGAAACCCATTTCGAACTTACCTAAGCCACCAAAAGCGAACGCTAGACCTTCATTAGCGTAGGAAATAACGTGATTGACGCCATTCGACATGCCTTGCAAAATTTGCTCACCCAGAGGGACAAACATAACGAAGGCACCAAAGCCAATTTGTGCAGTGAGGGCAAGTAGGACAGTACGTTTATTGATGGCTTGACGGTTTTCAGAGAAAAGAAAACCAACCGATAGCAGTGCGATGATTCCGACAATGCTCATAAGTAGTGACATGATACAGCTCTTTCATGTGTTACCTAGCAATGTCCGTATTAAATAGGTAGTAATAAATCTAAGTGATCGCACTTGTCTCAGATATTAAGTGCGTGTGTATAAATAACACTCACTGATCAGACTTATTTGGCATAAGAGCAGATGTGGATTCGAGTCATTTTATAGCGGAGCATTATTGGTGCTCTGTAGAAACGCTTCACCATATTTGAAGCTTATACAAAATGCCTGACAGTAAGTCCCCAATTCGGGGTGAGCGGATTCTATAGAAAGGTTTTTGTGATTGCAACCGTTTGCTTTTTACTATTTCAACGGTTTGAGAAATTTCTGCGTTCAACTCTGGCATTCTTGAATCGTAAACTTTATGATGCGCGACCAAGATACGGGATCGTGCGCGCTGATGTCAGTTATGCAGATTGGCTGCGGATAAGTTAGACTCTGAATATCCAGCGTTTGTCCCCATCATTCACCATAAAAAGGTCCATGCCATGAGCTCGAAACAAGAACTCCAGAAACTGAATAACCGCCTAGATAAGTGCAAGCACAAGCTAAATGGAGCTAAAGCTCGTGGTGACAATGAAATGATTTCGCGTTTTACCGATGAAATTGACAAGATGACCAAGAAACTGGCTCAACTAAAGCACAAGCAAAGCTACGACATGAACAAAGAGCGTAAAAGTTTGCTGGACATGCCTTTCTCTCGTGAAATCACCAAAGCAGAGCAGGCGGATATGGGTAAGCTGAAAAAGTCTGTGAAAGGCTTGGTTGTTGTTCACCCAATGACGAAAATTGGTAAAGAGCTAAAGTTAAAAGTAATGACAGGCTACGCACCAAAACCTTTCTAATGCAGTTTTAGCCAACAAGGCGTACGTGAACAGCGTGCGCCTTTTTTGATTGTGTTTCATATAGATGAGGTATTCTGCCTTCCTCACACGTTGTGATGTTGCTCACGGCTTCACGATAAAGCAAACTCGGATAACTGCCGGGGTTGTTGCAAAATGTTTCTTGTTTAGTTCTTTAAATTCAATGAATTATCGAGTTCTTTGAGTGGTTATAGCGATTTTCTAAGGTTAATTTTCTTCTACGCCTACCGCCTAAACCAACAGAAACCAAGTTGAGGATGAGCCGCGGTTTTCCTCAATCACTATAATTTTATCAATTGAAGTAATTCTACCTAATAAAGGCGATCCTAATGTCTATCAAAACCACCAGTCAAAGTAACGTGATCCTACATGCGTTCGATTGGCCCTACGCTTTAGTGACTGAGCGCGCTCAGGAAATCAAAGCCTCTGGGTACAAGACAGTGCTTGTTTCCCCACCGATGAAGTCCTACCGTGGCGAGAAGGAAGTGTTGTGGTGGCAGTTGTACCAACCTCAAGATTATCGCGTTATCGATAACAAACTCGGTAATACTGAAGACTTTAAAGCTATGATGGCTGCACTCAATGAACTCGATATTTGGGTATACATAGATGTGGTTTTCAATCACATGGCCAATGAGTCAAGCCAGCGTCTTGATCTTCAATACCCAAGTCAATCAGACATCGCTTGCTATCAAGAGCATCCTAGCTACTTTGAGCAGCAAAGGCTGTTTGGTGACTTGAGTAAACCGCTGTTCACAGAAGAGGATTTTGTTGAAGCGTTTGGTATCGAAAACTGGAAGGATCGCTGGGAAGTGCAAAATGGCCGCCTGACCGGTGGGCCAGAAGATCCAGGCTTGCCGACATTGCGGACCAGCGAGCACGTGATTGCCCAGCAGCAAGCGTATCTATTGGCGATGAAAGATCTTGGTGTGCGTGGCTATCGCATTGATGCGGCCAAGCACCTTACTCTTGAACACATTAAGAAGGTATTCACTGATGAGATCACTGAAGGCATGCATGTGTTCGGAGAGATTATTACTGATGGCGGTGCGACCGAGGAAGAGTACGAACTGTTCCTTCAGCCATACCTTGAAGAGACGAGATTAGCCGCGTACGATTTTCCGCTGTTCAAAACCATTTTTGAAGCCTTCTCATCCAAGGAGGGGAGCTTAACCTCATTGATTGACCCTTATTGTTTCGGTCAGGCTCTGACGCATGAGCGCTCAATTACCTTCGTGACGACGCATGATATTCCAAACAATGATGTCTTCAGTGATATGGTCATGAAAGAGCAGGATGAGTGGCTGGCGTATGTCTATATTCTTACTCGTGGTGAAGGCGTGCCACTTATTTACAGCGATCTCGACCCAAGCGGCATTACGAATAAACAAGGCTTACCAAGATGGGTAGACGGATGGAAAGATCCTAAGCTTGCTAAGTTGATTCACTTCTATCATACCGTACATGAAGCGACAGCTGAGATCATTGAAGCCAATGAAGATCTGTTGGCATTCAGCCGAGGTGACAAAGGCGTCGTTGTGATCAATAAGTCATCGCGCAGTAAAGTGGTGGCTCTCAATCAAATTAACGCGCTGAGTTCGATCTTTTCTGATGCAGTGGTAGAGGCTGGTGGCGCGCTGCATATCGAACCAATGAGCGCTGAGGTTTTAGTATCGGTTTGAGTCGGTAGCTTTTAACATACTGAGCCGATACAAAAAGCCCTCGCAAAATATTGCGAGGGCTTTTTTATTGAAGCTAGCAATTACTCCGTATAGCGGGTAAGCAGTTCAATGGCGTAGTGCATACGCTCGTGGTCAATCTCTTGCTTTGGTAATAGTCGGTTGGTGCCGTCTTTTACTTCATAGAGACCGTTGCCTTTGAGTGAGAAGATCTTATCTTCAGATACAACAGCGTAGTCGCCGTAGTCTGCAACAATCGTGTAAGGGCGATCAACAAACTCACCGTAGAGATCTTCACCAACCGCATAATCTTCGATGTCGTTAGTCACACCTAGGTAGTTCTTCATGATGGTTGGGACAAAATCGTAGTGCGTGGTCATCTTGTCTTTCGGCCACAAGTTCGCTTCTTTATCGACGCCAGCACCAATCATAATAAACGGTACTTTGATTTGAGCTTCGGTGAAGTTACCGTTGTGACCCCAGAAGTTTTGTCCGTTGTCATTGAGCTCTTCAGCGTGGTCACCGGTAATAACGATCAGTGTATCGTCATAGGTGCCTTCCGCTTTTAGCTTGGCAATCACTTCTTTAATTTTGCTGTCAACAAAGTGAGTACTTGTACGGTAGCGGTTGAAAATAGGCTCTGGATCGGAATCGTTACTGCGCACGAACGGGTTGTTTGGGCCAGACATTGGCTCAAACTTCGGCTCATAATCCGCAGGAAAAATAAATCCATGTGGCGCATCAAAGAACAAGAACGAGAAGGTTGGTTTTGACTTGTTAACGTCATACCAAGCCATCCAATCGTCGACGAGCTCGATATCACGATCAGCAGAGTTGCCTTTACTCTTGCCACGAATACGAAGATTCGGGATGTTGGCGAAGATAGTGCGGTTGAACTCTGGTGACTCGATGTGTGCCGATGTAAACACACCAATCTCGTAGTTAAGTTCTTGCAAGCGATCCATCAACAGCGCTGGACGCTGGTTTGCTAGCATTGGATGCCAGTAAGGACCAGGTAGACCGTAGAATAGACCGAATGTACCCATTCGAGTCGCGTTACCAGAAGCATAGTGTTTATCGAATGATAAACCTTCGTTGTACAAGTCGTAAACGGTTGGCATGTACTCGGCTGTCACTGTATCTGGGCGCCATGAGTCGATCAGAATTAACATGATGTTCTTCGGCTGTGACGGTGCTTCACCAACAATTGGATTTAGCGGGTAGTTAAGACCACCTTGTACTTTTGGAGCTTTAGCTTGGTTTCTTTCTAGCTCTTCGCGGTCTAGCCAACCCTTTTTAATTAGGAAGCTGTTCGCGATTGTTGGATAGAACATCGGCAGATACTGGTTCACAAACATGACTGGCTGGTAGGTTTTCGCAGCAGCCCAAATGTGAATACCGTGGCTTGCCAATGTGGTGGCAATGAACAGCGGAAAAAATATTTTGCGAAGCTTTTTGGTTAACGTGAAGCTGCGAAGCTCCATTTTGCTTAGAGCCCACCACTGAAGTGCGAATACGGCGCCAAGACCAACCACAAGCATTAGCCATGCAGACCATGGAAATTCAACGATTTGTCCCGACATTACCATAGAAAGCACTGGGTAATTTAGGTGGAATCGGTAGAAGCCAAATACCATGGTATCGACAAACAAAAAGCCGAGAGCAATGGTTGCGATGAGCGCTAAGATAGGTCGCTTAATCTTCAATGGCAAGAAGCAAATGACCAAACCCACAAGCCAGAAGACTAATGCAAGTAATGCCATATGACTGAACAAGCTGGTTACAGCAAACGAGAACTGAAGTCCATCAAAGGGTAAGTCTGGAAAGTAAAGGAAATAACGAGCGCCAATGAGCGTCGCAAGCAATGCATTGAGGATCCAAAACTCATAGTAAGGACTCAGCTTTGATTTTAAAAACTTAAGCATATTCAATAGACCAAAATGTAAAATCTAGGTTTGTCGCACGTCGACAAGGTCGCATATTGTACGTGAGCTTGGGGGAGATTGAAACTTTTGCCGATAGAGGGAAGTAGAATGTTACACATTATTGACAATAAGAAGGTGACCTACACCAAATCAATTCATTTGGTGTAGGTAAACCGATTGAAGCTTTTCAATTAGGCCAATGAAACCAGCTTACTCACAAGTTTGTCTATGCCGCTCGCCGCTTCTGAGATGCTGTTTGCGAGCATATAAGCCGGCGTAGAGAGGACTTTGTTGTTCTCATCATAGACAAAATCGTCGACGGAACACTCAATATGACGTCCACCAAGTGCGTTAAAGCCTTCAGCCGTACCTGTATCGCTGCCGATCGTACCGGACACAGATTCTGGGTAAATCATAGGGATGATGACTGGGGCAATGCACAAGTAGCCCGCAGGCTTATTCGCTTGTTTGAAAGCTCGACAAGCTGAAGCAACACTTGCGTTAATAGAACACTCAGCGCCATTGATGGCAAAGTCGGTTAGGTTTTTGGCCGCACCGAAGCCGCCAGGTACAAGCAGCGCGTCGTAGTCGTCAACGTTCAGTTTTTCGACATCTTCTATATTGCCACGTGCAATTCGCGCCGCTTCAACCAAGACATTGCGCGACTCTTCCATTTCTTCACCGGTGATATGGTTAATGACATGATATTGCTCTACGTTTGGCGCAAAACAGTGCCACGTTGCTCCAGCTTTTTCTATGGCATGCAGTGCTAGAACAGACTCATGGATTTCAGCACCATCAAATACGCCAGAACCGCTTAGAATGACTGCTATTTTCTTCATAATTTCGACCTCTGATGACTGTCAACTATGTGCTCAAATTATCTCTATCATCTCACGCTTAAACGTGACTTGAGCACTGCTATATAGCGATATTAGTAGATTTTACAGCGAGTTGGACGAAGCCCAGTCAATAATGTGCTCCGCTAGACAAAAGTGTGAGGGAAAGGGATAAAAAGGTAACGAGCGCTACCTATTTCTTTGCACTGGCTGTCTGTTCGTAATGACGTTCACCGTTCATGACGCTATCAATAATCTCAGACATTTGGTCGAAGTAGGGGTTAAAAGTTAAACGCGCGTGGATTTTCCCTGGCTCTTGATAGCCATATGAGGAATACCACATTGGCGCTCCATTTAGGCAAGCCACATAAGCCTCTTCGGGTTGGCCGTTGTCACAGATACGCACTGAGCCTTGGGTGCCATAGTATGGATTCTCTGGGCTAAACAACATTCCCATATGCGAGCCATTGGACACGCGAAACTCAGGGAGGCGCATGGTTTGAGCGATGGCTCCGCTACCTTTGGGCGCATTGTCACCCTGCCAAATCAGCTTGTTGTTTGGATTTGAAAAATGGCTATTGAACCAATCTACCGCTGCTTTTGTGTCAACGACGCTATCGCCTTCACTTAGCACCATCACCGTGGGTTTATCGAATTGGTGTTTATCTAATTGTTTTTGTACTTGGCTAACGGTTTCGTAATAGACCGCCGCACCATTCATTGGCAGGGAGTTGTAGCGAAGCATGTTGTCTTCTGGGTCTTTATCTGCCCATTGCACGAACACGCTTGCGAAACTGGCGTATTTGACAGCGGTAGATGTCGGTTTAAACGCTGGGGAAAACAACAAAAGCCCAGAAATGCGGTCATCTAATAGTGCTTTGCTGGTCACTAGGTTAGCACCGGTTGAGTAGCCACCGAGCCAAATAGATGGATATTCGTCCAATAAGAGGGCAGTGTGGTGCTCTACGACACCATGCCAATCTTCAAAGCTTGGCAGAATGAGATCGCCGACTTTACTGCCGTGGCCAGGAAGTAATATCGCTCTAACGAGATAACCTTGTTTGGCAAGATGATCAGCGATATCACGAAAAGAGTAGGGCGAATCGCCAAGGCCATGTACTAACAGTACGGCCTTGCCGTTTGGATCTTCAGGCACGACTTCAAAAGGGCTGTTCAGTGCGACTTCTAATGAGTGATCATCGGTTTTGTATGCGCGATTCTCAGCAAGCCACTGCTGAGTCTCGTCAACATAGTCTTGGTAAGTCGACTGTTGGTAGCTAGGCAGGCTCGGCGCATGAGAAAACGAAGGGTTTTCGTTCTTCGTTGAGCAGCCAATGATGCCGGCAGTAATAAAAGCAGACAGATAAAACGCTAACGCCACCAGTTTTCGCTTATGACGCGATCGTTTTTCGCGTTTGGATTCACTTGGACGAAACTTCTTCATATTCACCCTCGATAGTATTGCCGTTTGCGGTTTGGCCTTGTGCCTCGCGCTGACGAGCAAATTCTTTGTCTAACTGCTTTTTAATACGGTTGCCAGTGATAAATGCAGCAATAGCCATTGGGATTGCCATTAGTAGGCTGAACATCATTGCCACAAAACCGATAAATAGTGCGCTAATGGTTAGGAGTGCTTGTTTCATAATGACCTCTTTGTAATAAACCGAATGCAAAAATGGACGAGTCTTTATGGGCATCCTTTACTGATATCGCTCCTTTATATCGAGATACTACGCTAAGGAATATGAACCAAACATGAACATTGGTTCAAAAAGATGTTCATGTTTGGTGGGGAGGATGGTTTAAGTAGTAATTAGTCGCCTAGTGGTTGGCGATCACTTCCCGTTCTGTGGGTATCTAAGGCAAGTTTTAAGCGGCGAAGGCGGTCGCGAGAGCGGCGTTTATGGTTCACTGCGAGCTCCATAGCGATGACGTCAACTAAAGCAAGCATCGCATAGCGTGAGGCAGATGGTTTGTAGATAAAATCAGTCTCTTTGTGAACGATAGGCAGAACGAGATCGCTAAGGTTCGCCAGTGGTGATCCTGAAGGGGTAATCGCAATCACGGGGACGCCATATTGCTTCGCAGTTTCCGCAGTCTCAACCACGATAGGGGTGTGACCCGTCGCAGATATCACCACCATTACGTCGTTGGCATCGGCTGTTGCCGCCACCATGCGAGTGAGTAACCCATCATTGTATGAAACCACTGGGTAGCCAAGTCTAAATAGACGATGTTGTAGTTCTTGCGAGGTAATGGTAGACCCACCACCGACGCCAATTGCGATGATTTGCCTTGCTGAGTGAAGCAGTTCTGCTGCTTTGCTGATGTCTGATTCGTTAATAAGTGCTCGATTGATGTCCAAAGCCTGTTTGATGGACTCGTAAATACCTTGATGTCCGGTTTGAACCGGAGGCTCAATAATAAAGCGCTGACCAACCGCGAGTGATTGCGCCAGTTTGATCTTAAGGTCGCGAACATTTTTGCACCCCACCGCTTTTGCAAAGCGAGTGATGGTGGCTTCACTCACGCTCGCTTGCTCTGCGAGTTCTGTAATGCTGGCGTTGGCAGCGCTGCTCACATCATCAGTGATAAGGTCAGCGACCTTTTTTTCTGCGTCACGAAGCGCACTGTAGCGCTCCGTGATTTGAGAAATAATGTCTATTTCTACGCTCAAAATGTTCCCTCTAGAATGCTGTCTCGACCCAATGTTCGACATTATGTTGGTCATCGCTAATTGCAATGTAGCGCCATTTATCAAAGGTTAGGCAAGGGTGCGATGTTGAAAAGGCAATCATATCACCAACTTGGAGATCGCAGTCCTCTGGAACTGACATAAATGTGTGTTGATCCATCACATCCGTCGCCACAAGGCCTGCTGTATCTATTTGCTCACCATCGCGATAGATTCGCTCAGGAATAGGAAGCCCCGCATCAAATGCCACATCGCGCTTGCCCAAGCCTATGATGGCTTTTGTGGCTTCAGGGCGAGAAATGACATACGCCCAAACCTCTAAAGCGGAAGAGAGATCGCCTCCAAGCTCACAGGCAAAACCTTGGTTTTTCTCAGCACGCTGCATCACTTTATGCTGGGCGTCTAAATAGATACCAGTGTCATGAATGACGTAGCAACCAGGGCGTAAAATGGCATCAAAGGCGTTGAGGTGGGCAAATTCTTCCGCGACCACGTCGTACCATGCAGAGCCAGCTCCTGTGACGATCGGTTTTTTTGGCAGTAGATTGTCTGCAACTAACTGACCGGCTAACTCAAGCGTGCTGGCAAGAAACTGCCGTACACGGGCTTCTTCATCGCCAGCGTGTATAACGCCTTCATAGACTTCAATTCCCATCAAATTTACGTTTGGCGTCTCTGTTATAAACTGAGCAAGCGCGACGACTTCATCGACTGTGCGACAGCCGCAGCGACCGCCAGCAACGCCATATTCAATCAGAACGTCAATTGAGCTGTTAGCCTGTTCAAAATAGTGCTGTAACTGCTGAATATTTTGCTTTGAGTCGACACATACTATTACGCGAGCATCGGTATCTCGTTGTACTCGATGAACCATGGCCATGTTGGCTTTACCTACGAGTTGGTTGGCCATCATGATATTGCTAATACCACAGTGAGCGGCCACTTCAACTTGTGGGGCGGTGGCGACTGTCACTCCCCAAGCACCACAGTCCTGCTGCTGACGGAAAAATTCGGGAGTCATGGTTGTTTTGCCATGTGGGCAGAGTTTGACGCCGTGATAGTTGGCAAATTTTTGCATCCACTGCATGTTATTTTCTAAGTGACTGCGCTTAATCACGGCTGCAGGCAAGCTAATTTCTTCTTTAAGTAAGCTGTAACTCGGCTTTTCATGGTCGCAACACGCCATTCCTTTTTGACCAATTGCATATCCCAACGCATGGGTTTTGTGATTGTTTATATCTTTTTTAAATAGATTGTTCATTTTAATTCTCACACTAACATGAATTAAGTAGTTGATTAATAATGAATGATGGTTTTTATGATACTCGTCGTGTTAGAAACTATCAAACTTCTATGGTGTTTTTGTGTAATTTGTCACTGAGTTTTGTGAGGGTAATTTCTAACATAGGTGTCATGGAAAGCGTGAAGTCGAGAGATAAGGTCATGTTGTTCGACACTATTATAAAAAATGTAGAAATCGTCGATGGAACCAATGAGGCGTCCTACCATGCGGATCTGGCTATTAAGCAAGATCGCATCGCTAAAATTGGTGATCTTGCAGGCTTTGAGGCGAGCAAGATCATCGACGGCCATGGGCAGGTGCTCAGCCCTGGTTTTATTGATGTTCACACTCACGATGATACCAATGTTATTCGCTACCCAGATTGCTTGCCGAAAATCAGTCAAGGCGTGACAACGGTGATTGTTGGTAACTGCGGCATCAGTGCATCACCGGCAACATTACACGTTGCGCCGCCAGACCGATGAATCTATTGGGTAAGCAAGAGGATTTTAAGTACTCAACGTTTGCAGAGTACGCGACTGCGGTTGAGCAAGCGGAGCCTGCGGTTAATGTTGCTGCCTTGATAGGGCACACCACACTACGTAATAACGTGATGGATGAGCTGCTCCGTGAAGCTACAGAAGATGAACTTCATGCGATGCAGACTGCATTAGCACAAGCGATGTCCGAAGGTGCGCTGGGATTAAGTTCTGGCTTGGCCTATGCCAGCGCTAAGCAAGCAACCGCCAGTGAAGTGATGCGACTAGCAGAGGTATTGGCTGAGTTTGGCGGCATTTATACCACTCATATGCGCACTGAATTTGAAGAAATCTTAGGTGCCATGGAAGAGGCCTTTGAAACGGGTCAACATGCCCGAGTACCCGTGGTTATTTCTCACTTGAAATGCGCAGGTGCTGGTAACTGGGGAAGAACCGTTGAAGTTCTCGACTTGCTCGAAAAAACAGCTCAGCACCAAGATGTCTCCTGTGACTGCTACCCCTATTCAGCAAGCTCATCAACGCTTGATTTAAAACAAGTGACGGATGATTTCGATATTTTCATTACTTGGTCTGAAAACAAGCCTGAGTATGCAGGGCAGCTCCTTGCTGACATCGCTAAGCAAATGGATCTGCCACTAATGGAAGCGGCTAAAGCCATTCAACCAGCTGGCGCTGTGTATCACTGCATGGATGAAGCAGATGTCGAGCGAGTGCTTAAGCATAAGCTCACTATGGTGGGATCAGATGGGTTGCCAAACGATCCTCATCCACACCCAAGGCTTTGGGGCACTTTCCCGAAAGTTCTTAACCATTACTGTAAAGCTCGCGGTTTATTTCCTCTTGAGGAAGCGGTGTACAAAATGACGGGAATGTCAGCGAAGCGCTATAACCTGGCAAACAGAGGCGTTATCAAAGAGGGCGCGTTTGCTGACTTGGTTTTATTTAATAAGCATAACGTTCGTGATACCGCGACATTTGAATCACCTATTTCTGTCGCTGATGGAATTGAATGTGTATTCGTAAACGGAAATATTAGCTATCAAAATAAATCAGTTGCCAAAAAAAGATTTGGCCGATTTATATATCGTGATAGCACTAATTACTCTTGAATAATTATTATTCGAGATGTGTAACATTTAAATAAGAAGTAACAACTGGAGTAAACAATGACTATTAAACGCTATGGTGTAGAAGGTGGAACCGGTACTGGCGGACAACATTTACCCTTTGCTCGTGCAACAGAAGCTGGTGGCTTTCTTTATGTGTCGGGTCAAACACCGATGACAGATGGCGAGGTTGTTGAAGGTGGTATTGTGGATCAGTCGCGTTTAGCGATTCAAAACTGCGTCGATATTATGGAAGAAGCAGGTTACGGCCTTGAAGATGTGGTGCATGTGAAAGTCGTGTTAACAGACTCACGCTATTTCCAATCTTTCAACAAAGTGTTCAAAGAGTTCTTCGGTGCTAACCCGCCAGCGCGAATTTGCATGGTGTGTGACCTTGTAGTTGATGTAAAGGTTGAAGTCGATGTGACCTGTTATCGCGAAGATCGCCGATAAAATAAATATTCAACAGTAAGCAACATTATTAAGGGCATTTTGCGATGCCCTTATCAATAAAAATAACAATGACATTCTGATTACATAATGTAATTACTTTTCGATATAAATAACGTAAAAGTAAGCAGTGTTTTATCTGCTTATATCTCTGGAGGTAGTTCAATGAACAGTACACTATTTCTTTCCAGTTTTGGGATATATGTGTGTTTTCTTATTTGGCTAGGGTGGTTTGTCTCACGCAACCAAAAGTCAGGTGAAGATTTTCTACTTGGTGGACGTGGTCTACCACTGTTCCTAGTGTTAGGTACGACCGTCGCAACCATGGTAGGTACTGGCTCTAGTATGGGCGCGGTTGGCTTTGGCTACGCGAACGGTTGGGCTGGGGCACTGTATGGTATTGGTGGTGCACTTGGTATTCTGCTTCTTGCTCTATGGTTTGCCCCTGTACGTCGACTCAATTTTATGACCATGAGTGAAGAGCTGTCTTATTACGTAGGTACAAATCGCGTAGTAAAAAACCTGGTTGGTGTGCTGATTTTTATCGCGTCCATTGGTTGGTTAGGCGCCCACATTCTGGGTGGCGGCATGTATCTCGCTTGGATTGCTGACATTGATCTCAATGTGGCTAAGGTCATTATTGCTGCGGCATTTACTATTTACGTGGTGATCGGTGGCTACACAGCGGTGGTTTGGACGGACACCATTCAAGCGGTCATCTTGTTTGTTGGCTTTATTCTCATGGCGGTATTATCGGTTCAGCACATCGGTGGATTGGATAACCTGTATGCGGCAATGGATCCGGCAGCAACCAGCTTCCTAGCTATCGAGAAGTTAGGCATTATCCCTGCGATTTCCCTCGCTGTTGTGGTTGGTGTGGGTGTGTTAGCGACGCCTTCTTTCCGTCAGCGTATCTACTCTGGTAAGGATGTTTCAACGATTCGCCGCTCGTTTGTGCTATCTGGTGTACTGTATCTGTTCTTCTCTATCATTCCAGCCATCATTGGTATGGCGGCACATGCTATCGACCCAAGCCTTGATAATCCAAACTTCGCATTCCCTTACATTGCAGCAACGGTATTGCCTGTGGGTATCGGCATGATTGTTTTGATTGCGGGTCTGTCTGCAACCATGTCAAGTGCGAGCTCAGATGCGATTGCCGGCGTATCGATTCTGCTGCGTGATGTGTATGTGATGTTCACTGGGCGCGTACCAAACAAAGAGTCGATGATGAACTACTCAAGACTTGCTTTGGTTGTGGTGATTGGCTTTGCACTACTATTCGCACTGACGTCGAATGACATCATTGGCTACATCACTAAGATGATCTCTACCGTGATGTCGGGCATGTTTGTCTGCGGCATGCTAGGACGTTTCTGGAAGCGTTACACATGGCAAGGCGCTATCGCAACTTTGGTAGGTGCTTCAGCGGCCTCGTTCACTGTCATCCTTAGCCCAAGCTTGTCCGCTTACTGGGGCAACCCGGTGATTCCATCTGTAGTGATTGCGACGTTAGCGGGTGTTGCTGTGAGCTTGTTTACTCCAAGAAACATGGTTTCTCCTGAAGAGGCGCAAGCATCTTAGATGCAGAGCGTGCACAAATGGAGCAAGGCGGTGAGTCTGGCAGACCAACATCGACGACGCCAGTGACCGAATAATCTCTTTCAAGTCAGGGTGTAGCCCAAGACACCCTGACTCTAAAACGTTTTTATCCCCCAACAAGACAAAACATAATGAAAAAACAGTGTATCTACCCTTTATTAGCGCTGATGTCTTCATCAGCAGTGGCATCCACCACCTATTTGGATTTACGCCACGAATATAGAGACCCGTCTGATAGACATCGCAGCCGCGTCATTCTTGGCCATCATTTTGACAACGGCTATGGCATTGAAATGCTGACCAATATTAATCACGGCACCTACGGTGATAGCTTTGGTAGTAACCTGCGCCTGTCTAATACCGAGGTGACCAACTACTACACGTACGGTGTGAATGATAACTTCACTTTGAACCCAGGCATTACGCTTAACTTCCTAAGTTCAAATACCTTTTACATGCCGTATCTAAAGCTTAACTACAACTTCGATAATGGCTTCTTTATTCACGGTCGATATCGTTATGATTTTTCCAGTGCCGAAGCTCAAAATGCCGCAGGCGAGCTAGAAACCATTAAACGAAATCGTTACGACGTGTGGACAGGATACAGCAACGACAAGTTCACTCTGTCGTATGCCTATACCTACTTTGACCAAATCACCAATCATCCGGCGAACTTGCCAACGGAGAGCAAACGGCTCGCGAACACACGGTGAAGTTTATGTACAAGTACTCAAGCTTCATGCGCCCATATGCGGAAATTGTTGACGCAGATAAGAACATTTACATCCCCGAACCCAACAAAGGCGCGACAGAGTGGCGCTATCGCATTGGTCTAAATTTTGTTTTCTAAGGAAGTTGTCATGAACAAGAAACTCGTCTCTTTATTAATCGCAGGCACACTAACATCAACGGCATGGGCTATGGCACCGAATACAGATCTGAATCTAATGCCTTATCCACAAACTGTGGAGCTAAGACAGGGCGCTGTCGTCATCGACAAAGACTTTAGTATTTTCATCAAAGGTTTTAACTCTGAGCGCGTGGAAGCGACCGCAAAACGTTTTGTTAATCGTCTTGAGCGTCAAACGGGTCTTCCCACACTGAACTGGCAAGCGGAAAGCGCGAGTGAAGCAACCTTAGTGATTGATATCGACCAAGCGCCAAAATCGGCAGTGCAAGATATCAATGCTGATGAGTCCTATACGCTGGATGTTCAGAACGGTCAGATCGTGCTTAAAGCCAACCGCCCTTATGGTGCGATTCGTGGTATCGAGACTATCCTTCAGCTAGTAAAAACAGACGCCATCGGATACTCAGTGCCTGCTATCTATGTTGAGGATGAACCTCGTTTTCGTTGGCGTGGGGTCTCGTATGACACATCACGTCACTTTATTGACATGGAAGTGATTTTGCGTCAGTTGGATGCAATGGCGTCGGCGAAGATGAACGTGTTCCACTGGCATATTTGGGATGACCAAGGCATTCGCATTCAGCTTGATAACTACACTAAGCTGTGGGAAAAAACCACAGATGGTGACTACTACACCAAAGATCAGATTCGCTATGTTGTCGATTATGCTCGTGAGTTGGGTATTCGTGTAGTACCAGAAATCTCGCTACCGGGTCACGCGTCAGCGGTTGCCCATGCTTATCCAGAACTGATGTCAGGTTTGGGCGAGCAAAGTTATCCGCAGCAGCGCGAGTGGGGCGTATTTGAACCACTCATGGATCCAACCAATCCAGAACTTTACACCATGCTGAGCAGCGTATTTGATGAAGTCGTTGAGTTGTTCCCTGATGAGTACTTCCACATCGGTGGTGATGAGCCGAACTACAAACAGTGGCAAGAGAATCCAGAGATTCAGGCGTTTATTAAGGAAAACAACTTAGATGGTGAGCGCGGTCTTCAGTCCTACTTGAATGCGAAAGTAGAGAAGATGCTTGAGGATCGCGGCAAGAAGATGACCGGCTGGGATGAGATTTGGCATAAAGATCTGCCTAAGTCCATCGTTATTCAAAGCTGGCGTGGCCACGATAGTATTGGCCGTGCGGCACAGGAGGGGTATCAGGGACTGCTTTCCACAGGCTACTACTTAGACCAACCTCAGCCGACCAGCTACCACTACCGCAATGACCCTATGCCTCACGGGATTACAGTTGACGATAAACTGCATGAAGGCGAGCGATTTGTTAGCTACCAGTGGGAGAAGCCGCGTACCAAAGGTGGTCCTCGCAAAGGCTTGCTGACGATCATTCAAGCTAAAGACGGCAGTGTTCGTGCCTTTACTGATTACAACGGCAAATCTCGTACTGAAGTAGAAATTATCGAGTACACCCCAGGTGAAAGTTTCAAGGGTCATTTCGATAACTTCATGTCTTACACCGAGTTCAACTTGAAGCTTGCTGGCGACAAGTTGGCAGAGGGCAGCTATCAGCTTATTGGTAATGTGCGTTGGCCGACGACAGGTGAAATTGTGGCATCTTCAGCTCAGCCTGGCGCGGTGATCCCAGAACCTACTGGTGGTTATCCAGCCGAGCTTACCAAGGAACAGCAGTCGCTGATTCTTGGTGGTGAGATTACGGTTTGGGCGGAAAACATCAACTCGCAAACCATGGAAAATCGCATTTGGCCGCGCAGCTATGCGATTGCCGAGCGTTTCTGGTCTTCTGAAGAGCTAACCGATGAAGTAAGCATGTATAAACGTATGCGTGCTATCGATAATTGGTCTGAGATTTCTTTAGGGATGCGCCACCATGCAGATTCTAGAGTGATGATGCAACGCTTAGCCAATGGCGCGGATATCACGCCGCTTCTTGCTTTGGCGCGATACACTGAGCCTGCGCAATACTATGCTCGTAACTGGGAGAAATGGATTCAAACGGAAAACCATGGCGACCTTTACAATCAGCATGAGCGTTTGAATCGTTTTGCTGATGCCCTTCCAGTTGAGAGCTACGCCGTTTATGAAATGAATGATTTGGTGGAGAAGGTCGAGAAAGGTGACAAGCAAGCACTAACAGCGTTAGAGCTACACTACCAAACGGTTTTGAATGCTGCCACCGCTGCAGAGCCTGTATTTGCCGCCAACGTGGCGTCTGTCGATACAGTGGCACTGACCAAAGCGACCAAGCAGGTTGCTGAGATAGGTTTAACCTTGGTATCAAAGGCGAAATCTGGTGATAGCGTGAGCAAAGCGGATGCTCAGGCGTATCAAGCAATGATTAACGAGTCTGCGATTATCATTGATGAAACGATCGTCGCTATCGTTAAGCCGACGGAAATGCTACTGAACACGTTCACCAAGTAACGATTGTTTTACAGCGACAAGCCGGGCATTACTTCAGGATACAAATCCAAAGTAATACCCGGCTTTTTTGGCTGACCTGATAACCCCTGCTTATCACGCTAATAACGACAAGTGAATTCCTTGAAGCACATTGAAACAGTAATCTTTCTCTCGTAGACACAACCACTGCGAGAACCCCGCTATGACAATCATTCAACACTCTGTTAAATCACTTTTTGCTGTTGCAACCCTAGCCCTCCTTACTGGTTGCGCTTCACCTGCTTTCGATAAGGAAAATGAGAATGCAGCACGCAATAGAGGCGCAGCGGGAGGCGCATTACTTGGTGCCACAATGGGCGTACTGACGGGAGAACCTGAACTGGCTGTGAAAGGCGCGGTTGCTGGTGGTGTCGCTGGTGGCGTTGCTGGCTCTATGAAGGACTTGGATGATTCTCGTGAAACAGGGCGTACAGAAACGCTAGCTGAGGGAATGAAGCAAGACAGTCGTAGTGACGCAGAGAAGCGCGCTGACGAGCTAGAGGCTGAAATTCGTATCCGTGAGTTAGAGCAAAAACTGGCTGAAATGGAGAAAGCTCAACAAGTGGAGTCTAGCCAAGAAGGTTAATAACGTTGTTTTCGCAAGCATTAGATTAGATTTTGAGATAAAGAAAAGGCCGATTGATAAATCAATCGGCCGAAAACAGTGTGAACAAATCGGTTCACTAACAACGTCAGTTGGCTAGGTGACTTCATTGCTGAAGTCATAATATTGATAGCATGATGTGTGCCAACTTTGCCAAAAGCTATTTGCCGACTTTTTGTGCGTCATTACACATAAAAGGTTCGATGCATTCTTATATTGCAAATGCAAACCGCAATATATTTGCAATATGCAACTTTCCTGACACTCCACTCAAGAAGCTCTGCCGAATTTTCATTTTAATTTACGTTAAGAATGTGATGCTTTTGTGGCATGCCCTCGTAATCTTGACTAATTTTTAGAAGCGGACACTTTAAATTTAAACTCAAAAGCGCATTGAGAGTAATGAAAGGTGTCATTACGCCGTCCACATTTGTCTAGTACGCTTATTCTGAGGAACTCTCACACATGCAGCCAGCTCCTATTCCCGCCGATGATGATTACCGTTTGAAAATTGTCAGACAGCTTAATATCGACAGTGTGCCAGAGGAGCGTTTTGATCGGGTGACACGATTAGCAAAACGGATGTTTGATGTGGAGATTGCTTTGCTAACCATCGTTGACAGAGACACCCAGTGGTTCAAATCTAATGTAGGACTCGCTGCGAATCAAACGGGTCGTGGAGAATCATTTTGTGGTCATGCTATTTTAGGTGACGAACCATTCATTATTCACGATGCGTCTATTGATGAGCGTTTTCGCGACAATCCTTTAGTGACGGGTGAGCCCAACATCCGTTTTTATGCTGGCGTGCCGCTAAAAATAGAGGGCGGTGTCAAGGTCGGTACCTTGTGCGTGATAGACAGTAAACCGAGATTGTTTACCGATCAGCAAGTTCAAGATCTGATAGATCTCGCGAAGTTAGCCGAATCTGAGTTAGTGGCGAACTTAAACTCTACCCTTGATGAGTTAACTCAAATCTCCAACCGACGTGGTTATCGAGTACTGGCCGATAAAGTGATTCAAAAATGTCGTTTCTCTACGGAGCCGTTCACCGTAGCCCTGTTTGATCTCAATAACTTTAAAGCCATCAACGATACCTTCGGGCATTCTGTTGGCGATGAGGCGCTGCGCCAATTTGCCAAATTGTTAAAAGCGAGCTTTAGAGATTCTGATGTGATAGCCAGAGTAGGGGAGATGAGTTTGTCGTTTTGATGTCCGGGACGACAGGAAACGACTCTAAGTTTCCAATGACGCGGTTTAATGACAAAGCCGCGGCGTTCAATCGCAATCATCAAGCGGTTTACACCTTGGATTATTGCGTTGGCGTTGTTTGCTGCACTCCACTCGATAATGTTGATCGTGATGAACTGCTCGACCTTGCTGACAAAGCGCTTTACCTAAACAAAGCGTCCAAAGGGCAAGGTTGAACGTGACTCTTTTTGTCAATAGCTGTCCTAAAGACAGCTTTTCTACAAATGACTTTTTTGCAAACAGCTTTTTTGCAAATAGGTAAGAAGCCCATCCAGTGATGAATAATGCAGATCCGCGCCGAAGGTATCTGGCTCATGGCTTGAGTTTGAAATAAAGCAGCTTAAACAACCGGCGTTTTGAGCTGTAAGAACGTCGTATTGATGGTCGCCAACGTAAAGAACGTTGTGTTGCTCCAACTGCCACTTGTCCACAAGATGTAACAGTGCACTAGGATCAGGTTTGGCAGGAAAATCTTCTCTGGTGATAAGCTCTTCTATTGTTAGTGCATGAGCGCTCAACTTCTTTTTCGCTGCCTCGCGACAGTTTCTGGTGATAATGCCGAATTTTAAGCCTTCGTTTGATAACCAATCTGTCAGCGAGCGTGCGCCTGCCATTAAATCACTGGCTTCGGCATCGTCGAGTTCATGCTTGAGTATGGTCTCGATGCGCTGCTGCCGTTCGTTATCACAAAAGGTTTCATCGACATGGGTCAATAAATCCTTATTCGGAGGGCAAGCGAGTTCCCGTCTTAGCTGCTGAAAGTTGATGTTTGATGTCACCAGTGTGTTGTCTAAATCAAATACTACTGCTTTAATCATTGAAATGAGTCAGTCCTTGATAAGTCATGCTTCTGATACGTTTACCTAGAGAGTTTAGACGACTTTAACACTGACTGATTTTGCGTATCGCGATATTTATCCAGAATTCGAACTGCTTCATGGATATTGACCTCAAGTAGATTGACTAGTGACTGCATCTCCTCCAGCGCAGGACAAATTTCGCTATCAAGTGTGGTTTGAAGAGATCGCGTTTTTTCTGTTACGCGAGACAGACCCACTGTACTACATTCGGTATCTAACAGTTTCAAAGTTCTTGAAAGCGTTGCTTTGTCTTTGCTTGAGTAGCTGGTGATTAGCGTGGTGAGCGCATCTTCACTGGTTTGTTTAAACTGTTTTATTCTATCTTCAGACAGCAGTGACTTTCCGTTGTTAGGACTCACTTTAAGCTCTGCTTCGGTCGTGTTTGATATCGACATCTGAGACAAGTCGTGTCGGATCAACTCGACGACCTTGTTATTGGCTTCATGTTTTGGCGGCATTACCAGCAGATGGCGATACTGTTGTAATGCGTCAATAAAGCTTTCTTTTTGTAGTGGTTTGGTCAGGATATGATTTGCGCCAGCGGCGATAAAATTATCATGTGCTTCTTTAAAGACATCGGCGGTGCAACCGAATATGACCGTTTTTGAATGCAGTTCATCTCGTATGACTCTTGTCGCTTCGATACCATCCATTACCGGCATATGGTTATCCATGATGATGAGATCGTAGTGACCTTGTTTTACTTTTTCTACTGCCTCTTGACCGTTTACCGCAACTTCTACTTCGTGTCCCTGCTTAGTACAGAAGGTTTTTGCAACGAGTGCATTTACCTTATTGTCTTCCACAAGCAAGATATTGAGTGACTGAGCGAGGGCTTGATCATCAAGTGAAATATGCGCTTTCTGTTGTTTTTTGACGGCCTTGGCCGGACTAAGCTGCATGGTAACAACAAACTCACTTCCAACGCCGGGTTCGCTCGTTACGCTTGCGTCACCATTCATGATGTTGGCCAGTTTTTTAACGATCGCCAGTCCAAGTCCCGTGCCGCCAAATTTGCGTGTTGTCGAAGCTTCGGCTTGAGTAAAGGGATCGAAGATTGTGCCTAGCCTCTCTGGAGGGATGCCGACGCCAGTATCTTTCACAGAGATCGTTAGGGTTTCGTCCTTACCGTTTTCTGTTTTGGTGCTGCTAAGCGTTAAGGTGACTTTTCCTTCACGGGTAAATTTCACCGCGTTGCCAAGCAGATTGAAAATTACTTGGCGAATACGGGATTTATCCCCCGATAGCATTTACCGCTTTCGAGCTGGTTGTCGAGAACAAACTCGATGCCTTTTTCTGTACAGATAGAAGAGTAAGTCGTGACGATGGGCGAGCAGAGATCGCTGATAGCAAAATCAATGGCCTCAAGTTCAAGTTTGCCTTCTTCAATTTTTGAGATATCGAGAATATCATTAAGTAACGAAAGTAAGTGATTGCCAGACTCAAGCAGAATGTTGAGCTGCTCTTTATGCTGAGTTTCGGTGACTGAAGACTCCAGAATTTGTGCCATTCCGAGAATGCCGTTGAGCGGCGTGCGCAGTTCGTGGCTCATGGTAGCAAGGAAAGTGGATTTTGCTTTGTTAGAAGCATCAGCATTATCAACCGCCAGTCGCAAGTCCCGCTCTAGGTTTTTTCGAACACTGCTATCACGCTCTACGGCAATGAACTGCTCGACCTCTTGTTGATAGTTTCTGATGGGCGTTATAGCGATGTCTATCCAATACGGCGTGCCATCTTTGTGATAGTTAATTAATTCAGATTGAACCGGCTCACCTTTTCTCAGATGGGCTGCTATGTTAGCAACTTCTTGTTGTGACGTTTCTTTCCCTTGTAAGAAACTACCTGGCTTAAGTCCGATGATGTCTTTCAGTTGGTAGCCAGAGAGTCTCTCGAATGCGGTATTTGCCCAGGTAATAAAACCGTTTTTATCTGTGATGATAATGGCGTCGCTTGCGTGCTCGACCACTAGGGCTAAATGTGAACGTTCTTTTTCCTTAGTGAAAAGCTCACGATTGAGCTTGGCTTCGCGATATTGTTGTATCCATTGACGCCAGTAGATATATCCGCCAAGAAACACAAACAGCATGACGCCGGAGAAAATGACGTGTCCTTGCAGGTTGGATGTTCTCGTCATCCAATAGGTGTTGACGTCATTGAGTAAGGTGTGAATTTCACTGCCGAGAAGCGCTTGCTTCTCTTGGTCTATTTCATTTTTGACTCGGGTATTGAGTCGAATGTAGCTGTCGATTGCGAGGATGGTGTTGCTGGTATGAGCATCAGTGGTCAGTGCCTGACGAGCAATTTGATTGTCGAAGTATTGATAGAGTTTGAGTTTGTCGGAATCGGAAGTTGATGCTGATAGCAGTCCTCGCTGAAGCTCCTTTAGCGTATTACCGGAGTAGTCAAGTGAGACCTTAGCGCTTAGTAAGCGCTCCAATCTTTGAGTGAAACCGAGTACTTGGTTTTTGATATGGCGTCCAAACTGCACGCCTTGCTCAGGTATGGGGCTAATAAAAGAGAGGTAACCTTGTTGGTTTTGAACAAGGTTGTCGTAAAGGCTCCCTGCTTCGAGTTCTATGGTGACCAACTCATTAGAGAAATTGTCATAGGTCTGTTCATTGTTATAGTCAAATGTGTAGATGTCCTCAAGGGACTGAGTAATTTGATGGGATAGGGCGAGATACGCTTGCTGATAGGTGTCACTAACCCGACTGTGAGATACACTGATCACTAGCCATAGTGCTGATAACACAATCGCCATTTGATAGAGCGTTTCGACACGCTTTTTGGTGAGTATTCGTCGAGTCATGGTATTAGCTCCTCAAGTACGGGAGGTGGCGGTGCAGAGAGAGCGTTGAGAAACGCTTTTAATTCGAGGATCGTGCTCGGTTCGAGCTCTCGGCCAAGTTGAACGTAGGCCATTGTAACGATCGCGGCTTCTAAGGTTTCCGCTCGTCCATCGTGAAAGTAAGGGGCGGTGTTAGCCACGTTTCGCAGACTAGGAACACGGAAAACCCCAATATCAGACTCTAGCCCGGTGACGTTGTAACGGCCAAGATCAGACTCTTGCTCACTGGGCCTGTTTAAATTGCCAAACTTTTGAAATAAATTGCCTCCAATGTTCCTACCTTGATGACAAGCGATACAGCCTAGTGTTTTAAATTTCAGCCAGCCGTTCTTTGCGGCTTGTGTCATTGCTGTCTCATTGCCTTTTAAAAAAAGGTCGAATGGTGCGTCTGGGGTATCGAGAGCCGCCATAAAGCCTTTCAAAGCCCCTTTGATGGTCGTTTCATCAATCGTACCGTTAAAATGAGTATTGAACTGCTGTTTATAGGTGGGAACGGACGCAACATAGCGTGTGATTTTTTGCCAGTTGGTGTTCATCTCTAATGGGTTATGAATGGGGCCATCCATCTGAGTTTCTAAGCTAGACGCTCTGCCGTCCCAGAAAAAACGCGAATTGTGCGATACGTTGAACACTGTAGGAGAGTTCCTAGCTCCAAGGCCTTGCACCCCTAAAGAGACCTGCCTCTTTTCCGCGCCATTATCGAAAATATGATGGCAGGACTCACAACTCACCCGATTATTTGAAGACAAGTTAGGATCGAGAAATATCTGCATTCCTAATTTTGCGATGCTGAGTTCCCGGCTGGTAAGTGTTGGTTCAGGGATCGGCTGAATGAGTTGGGAGCTTATATTTTTGAGGCTGATGGTGGTTTCTGAGCGAGCGTCACTCATCGGCTTTTTCGGCGCCGAAAAACTAAAAAATAGGTATGCTGTCAATGTGATAAGAGCACCAAGAGCGACTAACCACCTTATAACTACGATGTTCATAATATGTATCATTGGCATTGATTCTACGTATCATTATGGGATACTTATTTGCTGTTTCAATTTAAGATAAAAAAACGAAAAAAATAATGAACTTGTTGCTAATTGATGGTCATAACAAGAGTTTTTTTATTGCATAAGCTTTAGTTGGCCTAAGGCATTAGTGTGTGCGTTATAGTTTTGTGTAAGGATTGTTGCTTTTTGCTACGCTTAATGTAACTTGTGAAATAGCGTGTATTAGATATCGTTAACCAAATAGTGTGTTGGTTTTTATAAATTTTTATTGGGTGGTTGTTATGAAAACTCATTTACGTGCTCTTACTCTGGCAGCAGCAATTGGTGTTGCGTTGACAGGATGTAGTCCAGAGCCAGAACAGACTGTGGAAGCACCGGTAGTAAGGCCTGTGAAGACGGTTGTCATTGGCCTAGAAAACCAAAGCATGATTCGCGAATTTCCAGCAAGAGTGCTTGCATCGGATCGTGCAGATATGGCGTTCCGCGTTTCTGGAAAAGTAAACAGTATTCCTGTTAAAGAAGGCGACAACGTTAAGAAGGGAACGGTGTTAGCGACCCTTGATGATACGAACTTTAAACTGGCGGTTCGTGATACTCGTGCAACCTTGCAACGCACTCAAGCTGACTTCAAACGTGCTCAAGAACTGATTAAAGATAACTTCATCTCTCAGAAAGACTTCGAGCAGCTACGTGCTAACTTAACGCGAGCGAAAGCGGCGTATGACAAAGCGAATACAGAGCTAGGCTACACCAAACTTCTCGCCCCTTTTGATGGCTTTGTCGCGCAGCGTGAAATCCAAAACTTCGAGAACGTTGAAGCGAAACAGGTGGTGTTCACTTTCCAAAACCTCAACACGCTTGAACTTAAATTCAACGTACCTGAGAAACTGGTTCGTCAGATCCGCGATGAACAAGCTGAGGATCCGGTAGAAATTCCAGTTTTTGCTTACTTCGATACTGCGCGTGAAAAGCCGTACCCGGTAACAGTCACAGAAGTCTCTTCTAAAGCAGATTCGGATACTCAAACATTCGAAGTGACGGTATCGATGGAAGCGCCAACCGATCAAAACATCCTTCCAGGCATGACAGGCTATGTGACGGCAGATTTCTCGAAACTGCAAGAAACATCTGGCTCTATTCAAGTTCCTGCAACGGCTGTTGTGAGCGACAACGCCCATAATGCGACAGTTTGGGTTGTTCAAGATGACAACACGGTCGCACCTAAATCGGTTGAAGTGTCAACTATGTCTGGCGATCGCATTACCATCCTTTCTGGTCTTGAAATGGGTGAACGTATTGTAACTGTTGGTGTTCCATTCTTGATTGAAGGTATGGAAGTGAGCCTGATGCCAGAGATCGATCAAGCACAATAAGCCACTGTGACTCAGCAAGAAGAGAAGTTATATGAATTTAGGTGAGTATTCAGTAAAGAATAAAGTCAACAGCTGGCTGCTAGTGCTGCTGATGACAATAGGCGGTGTATTAGCTTACTTTGAAATGGGTAAACTTGAAGACCCAGCATTCACAATCAAAGAAGCGAAAATCATCACAGCTACCCAGGTGCGTCGCCACAAGAAGTGTACGACGAAGTCACGTATCACATTGAAGATGCAGTGCGCCTCTTGGGGCAAGTAAAACGCATCAAACGCTCGGTTACACGTGAAGGTCTATCTGACATCACGATTGAGTTTAAAGATGAGTACAGCTCTGCTGAAATGCCGGGTATTTACGACGAACTTCGTCGTAAAATTGCGGATAACAAGCATAAGTTGCCGCCGGGTGCCGGAGAACCACAAATTGTCGATGACTTTGCCGATGTTTACGGTGGGTTCCTAGCGCTTAACGGCGAAGGCTATACCTATCGTGAACTTAAAGATGTTGCTGACAACTTGAAGAAGCAGCTCGTTTTGGTTCCTGGTGTGCGTAAAGTCTCAATCGATGGCGACCAAAAAGAAGTGGTCTACGTGCAAATGTCTCGCTCCAAAATGGCTGAGCTTGGCATCGACATGGCAACGATTGAAAACTTGCTTCAGTCGCAAAACTTGGTGTCCGACTCTGGCCGATTCCGTGTTGGCCCGGAATACATTCGTATCGAACCGACAGGCTCATTTAAGCATGTCAGTGAAATCGAAGATCTGCTGATTTCCAGTGTTGATAAGAAGCTGATTCGCCTTGGCGATATCGCGAAAGTAACCCGTGAATACAGCGATGAGCCGACCAAGCTTATCTACTTCAATGGCAAACCATCTCTGACGGTTGGCATCTCGATGCTGAGCGGACGTAACGTGGTTGAAGTTGGTGGTTTGATTGAAGACAAGCTTGCTAGCCTTGAAAACCAGATCCCACTGGGTATGAACCTAGACATCATCTACAACCAACCAAACGAAGTTGATCAGTCGGTTGCAGGCTTTGTGACTAACACAGTCGAAGCATTGATCATCGTAGTTGTTGTTCTACTTGCGTTTATGGGGCTTCGCGTCGGGCTTATCATTGGTGCGGTTCTAATGATTACCGTTGCTGGTACGTTAGCACTTATGCACCTTTATGGTATCGAGCTACAACGTATCTCTCTTGGTGCTCTTATCATCGCCCTGGGTATGCTGGTGGATAACGCCATCGTGGTCGCCGAAGGTATGATGATACGTATCAAGCGCGGTATGCCTGCGATGAAAGCGGCAGGTGAAGTTGTTGGCGCTAACGGCTGGGCACTTCTTGGTGGTACAGCTGTAGGTATCCTAGCGTTTGCTGCGATTGGTATGTCGCAAAGTAACACTGGTGAGTTCACGCGCTCTCTGTTCTACGTTATCTTGATTTCGCTATCTTTGAGCTGGGTGACTGCTGTGTCAACCACGCCGCTATTGTGTGCGTTACTTCTTAAGAAAGAAGACAAAAAAGAGGGTGAAGAAGAGAAAGACCCATATGCGGGTGCTGGCTTTGTTATCTATAAAGGTATCCTTCAGTTTGCCCTTAAACAGCGTGTATTGACGATTGGTGTCATTCTCGCAATGTTTGTGTCGGCAGTTTGGGGCTTTGGCTTTGTTAAGAACGCATTCTTCCCGAACGCGAACACGCCAATGTTCTTTGTCGATATTTGGGAAGTAGAAGGCACGGATATTCGTCAAACACGTGACGATACCTTGAAAGTAGCCGAGTTTATTCGCGAGCAAGAAGGCGTTGAGTGGACGGCAAGCTTTATCGGTGGTGGTGCTTCTCGTTTCTCCTTGGTATATACACCGCAAGATGCGACTAAGGCGTATGGCCAAATTATTATTCGTACTGAAAATCGAGATGTGATTGCACCACTGCAAGCCAAAATCGATCAGTTCATGACGGAGAATATCGAAAGCATTGAACCTAAGATCAAAGGATTACGTATCGGTCCTGGACGTGACTCTAAGATTGAAGCGCGCTTCGCCGGTCCTGATCCAGAAGTCTTGCGTGATCTTTCATCGCAGGCTGAAGCGATCATGCATGCTGACCCTGGTGCGAAAGAAGTTCGCAACGACTGGCGTCAACCAGTCAAGCTGATTAAGCCTATCTTCAATGAGCAAGTTGCGCGTCAATTGGGCGTGACTAGAACGGAGCTTACTGCTTCTCTCCGAGCGGCAAGTGAAGGTACCCAAGTGGGTATTTACCGCGACGGTGTCCGCCTATTGCCAATCTACTTCCGTGCTGATGCCAGTGAGCGCCAAGATGTATCTCAGTTAATGGATGCACAGGTCTACAGTCCTGTATTGGAACGTACAGTGCCTATTGCTCAGGTTGTTGTTGGCTTTGAGACAGTTTGGGAAGACGCAATGATCCGTGGACGTGACCGTCTTACGACGATTATTGCTTCAGCAAACCCAACGGGTGAGCTTGCTGCACCACTATTCGAGCGATTGAAGCCACAAATAGAAGCTATCGAACTGCCGCCTGGCTACACGATGGACTGGGGTGGAGAGTACGAAGATTCTGCTGAAGCTCAGGGTGCTCTGTTTAGCGCAATTCCGGTATCGTTTATCATGATGATCATCGTAGTGGTACTGTTATTCGGTAAAGTGCGTCAGCCACTCATCATTTGGATCACTGTACCTTTGGCTATCATTGGTATCACAGCAGGTCTACTGCTACTTGATGGTGCGTTTGACTTTATGGCGCTGCTTGGTGCTCTAAGTTTGATAGGTCTACTCATCAAGAATGCGATTGTTCTCCTTGAAGAGATCGACATGCAAGCGGAAGAAAAACCGATTTACGATGCGATCATTGACTCTTCGATCTCTCGTATGCGACCAGTAATGTTGGCAGCGTGTACGACAATCTTGGGTATGATCCCGCTACTCAGCGATGTGTTCTTCGTGAACATGTCTATCACGGTTATGTTTGGTCTTGGTTTTGCTACCGTATTGACCCTAGTGTTTATTCCAGTGATGTACGCGATTTTGTTCAAGGCGAAGAATCCAAGCTAATCGAAAGCTGAAAGTTAAAAACCCAGGTGGTAACACCTGGGTTTTTTATTGCCTAGCCCTAAGCTATTGCATTCATACAGCGCATTTGGCGGTTTCTTAGTTTCCAGTGGTCTCTTTCAAAAACGTAGAGAATGCTGTCCACGATTTCTTATCCGCATCTTCTCGATAACGGTCAGAGCCAAACACAGTAAATGCGTGAGGTGCTCCGCTGTAGGTAATCATTTCGTGGTTTACACCATTTTCTTCAAGCTCAACCGCAAGACCAGCGAACTCTGACATAGAAATGGCTGAATCAGCAGTGCCATGGAGCACCATAATCGGCGCTTTTGTTTGGGCGTAGCTTTGGCCTTCTGGCGTCTTTAGTCCTCCATGGAAGGTCACAAAACCGCGAACAGGCATGCCCGCTCTCGCTGATTCCAACGCAGCTGCACCGCCAAAGCAGTAGCCCATCACCACCGTGTTATCGAGATTGCCACCGAGCTTACCAGCCTCTGCGAGTCCAGCATTCATTAATGCTTGTAACTTGGCACGATCTTTATACAGTTCACCGGTATGCTGACGTTTGTCTTCGACCTTTGTCGGTCTTACATCTTGCCCAAAGAGGTCTACTGCAAAGACGTTGTAGCCCATTTCGTTGAGCATCTCTGCGCGCTTTTCTTCATATTCGGTCAAGCCATCCCAATCATGAACTAAGAGTACCAATGGCGCGGTGTTGTTCACTTTGGCCCAGTAACCTTCATACGGCTGGCCATTGACTTCATAAATGACGTGCTCGCCAGCGATCGCAGTTGGAGCGAGAAGAGCAGCACACAGTGTTAGTCCTTTGAGTGTCGTTTTCATTGTTGTCCCTTATGTCTGACTTTGTCACCAAAAGCTTAGTACGAGATAAGTAAACATGAGGACGTATGTGTATGAATTTTTTGTCAGGTTTCTATCGATTATTTGCTAAAGGCTCAGAGATAATGGCTTAGGTCTTAGATGGTAGCTAGTAGAGCAGAAGAAGATGAACATTCGACTCGACCTCTCGCGCGGGCCAGAAGAAAGTACATTGCACTTATCGGTTGGTGAGGCATTTTAAAAAGGGGAGCTTAATTAGCTCCCCGTAGTGTTTCTATGACGCTTTGTTTTGATCAAGCACTCATTGGTACAAGAACCAGTGTACCAATGATGACAGTGATAAGGCCTGCGATCACCGGAACAGACGTACGTTTAACCACTTCAAACGGAGAAATCTGCGCCATACCAGATGTTGCGACAATAACCCCAGAGACTGGTGAAATCGTGCGGCCCAAGTTCGATGCTTGCAGCATTGGAATGATAAGGAATGCTGGGTTTAGTCCCATCTTAGCGGCCAAAGATGGCGCAAGCTCAACAAAGGCGTAGAAAGGCGCGTTACCAGAGCCTGTTGCGATGGCTGCTGCGACCGTTAATCCAGTTAGGATAAGCATGAGAGCGATACCGCCGGCACCCGCTTTGTCGGCCAAGTGAAGCAGATTATCAATCGCGCCAATTGACATTAAACCTTGGGCGAACACGCCTGCGGCGACCAATAGCATTACCACCCCTTTAAACGCGTCAGCCATGCCTTGATAGCAAGACTCTAAGTCTTCTAAGGTCTTCTTACCGTTGAGACGCTTAACAATAAAGTCAACCACAGCACCTAGGAAGATAGACCCAACAACGATGGTGTAGATGTCCAATGACAGCCCAGGAATTGTGCGGCCATTGAAGAGGAAAACGCCAATGATTGGTAAGAAGGGTAGAATGCAGTAAAACGCCGGTGCATCCACCTTGATTTCTGAGACGTCAACACGCTCCATTGGCGTATTTTCTTTTTTGTCTAAATACTTATTCCAGAAAAATGCCGCTGCAGCCATAACAATAATCGCGCAGATAGAAACCGGTAACACCGTTTGCACTGCGAAGACATCCAATGCTAACCCAGACTTTTCGGCTGCAATCACAACGTCTCCAGACGTTGGAGAAAGAATGATCGCTGCTGGTGACGCACAGACAGCCACTGCTGCTGGGCGAGAAATACCCATCGCCGTCATCATTGGGAATAGGGTCGCCATCAATAGCACACCAAGTCCAGTTGCCGAGCTAACGGCCAGCGACATCAGGCAGGCCACGATGTAGGCCGCAACCAACAGAACATAGGGAGAGGTAATGAAAGACAGTGGTTTAGAGAACTGTTTTACTACTACGTTGTTAGCGCCAATGTGTGTCATGTAAGAGGCAAAACCACACAACAGCATGATCTGCATACCCAGACCACCGCCACGATATTGAAGCATGTATTTCACATACTCTAGCGAATCCGTCACCATATTACCTGTTGATGTCAGTTTCGCTGGCAACACAGTGTGGCCTAGAAGGCCGGTCAAAAGCAGTAATAAAATACCGGCGGTAAGCAGCACACCTGCTGGCTTGTAGCTTTAACGATAAAGTAGCCAACGGTGATGGTCACCACTAAGCCGATCATCAGTTCTAACATAAATCTCCCCTGATACTGTTAAAATGCATGTCTATTTATTTCTAAATGTGTCAATGACTCTACCTTTTAATGGCCTGTGGCACGACACTAATACGCCATATTGCTGATCTAGAGCAAACATTACTTGCCGCTGATAACAAGGTGTTTAATATTGGTTAATTAGCGGATGGATGGATGTAAATATTGTATTTTCATTAAGCTGTAATTGTATTAGCTGAGTCACTTTTGGTTGATTGTTGTGCAAAGTAAGATTTTTGAGCTAGAAAAGACAGTTTGATGCTTAGTGCCTTAAAAGCACGCTTACAGAAAGCTAAACGAATAACAAACACATCATCGATGAGGTGCAAGTGTTGCAATTCGTTGGATTGTAGACAAAATAAACCTACCACTCACAAATGTGCGAAGTCATGTATCACTCTTCCATTAATCTTCTAGATGTTCGAGCGTTCGTCCTTGTTGCGAACTTAGGGAGCTTCACTAAGGCTGCAGAAGCATTGGGCGTGTCACGTTCTCATGTTTCTAGACAAATACAGTCACTGGAAAAGCAGATGGGGGTAAGCTTAATCATTCGCACTACACGTTCTATGAAGCTGACCACGGCCGGAAGAGCGTTTCTAGCCTCGTGTGACCAGGCATTAAATAGCATCGATAAAGCCGTTCATACTGCGGTTGATGATATTGAGACGATTCGCGGAAACATCAAAATTAATTGCGTGGGGGGTTACATTGGCGAGGAGATGGTCTCGGAGTTCATTGCGACCTTTTTACAAGCCCATCCTGATGTGACCGTTGAACTGGATTTCTCGAGTCACCGTGTTGACCTGCTAGAGGAAGAATTTGATTTAGCCATCCGAATGGGGGATTTAGCTGACGCGAGCTATGTCGCGCGCAGGCTCACTACGATTGAAATGCAAACATTGGCGAGTCCAAGCTATTTAGCCAACTCTGCGCCTATCACGCACCCTAAACATCTAAAATCTCACCGCTGTATCACTGGTTCCGTGACGAAATGGCGCTTTGAGCATACTGACACCAAGGAGTCCGTGGAGGTGCCCATAGAAGGTGTATTGAGCTGCAAAAATGGCAGAGTGCTTATAAATGCTGCGAAAAAGGGGCTTGGTCTTATTCGGGTACCGCGGATTTACTGTGAGAGCGAAATTGCACAGGGGCAACTGGTTCCTGTCTTTTCTGAATGGCAGGTTCGTGATGTTCCTTTGTCGCTCATTTACCACAAAGACAAGTATCAACCTAATCGGATCAGAGCTTGTATTAGCCATTTAATTGCTGCATTTGGCAATCGTTAATATATTAGGAATAACCGTTATTACCTGAAAGCTGACTTGTTGATTATCCGACAATATTGTCTGATAATTGCGCGCTTTCACTTTCTCAAGGTTCACGATTAATAGCATGCATTCTCACGCCAAAAAATACGCATTTATCTTAGCTAGAGCGATGATGCTGTCGGTGTTGTTATATGGGGTTGCCATTTATCATAGCACCGATAACTTGGTGGAAAATGAGCAAGCACAGTTTCGCCTCCTCACAAAAACAGTACAAGATTACAAATCTACCCTGTACATCATGGGGGTGATGTTTGAAGCGCAAGTTGAGGCGAATCGCGGTAAATTCGTGGATGAAAGGCCGTTCGATCGTGGCAAGATCTATTACTATGATGACAATAAAACACTGACTCACAATGAAAAAGTGATCAGTGCGACGGCGGAAAAAATGTTCGGTAGCATGCCAGAAATGGTCAGCGTGCCGTCTTATTCGCTTTATTATCGCTCCTACGAGGGACAGAAGCTGATGTCAGCGAAGTCGTTCGATATTCCTGCCAATGTTGTTAAATCCGCGTTTTCGGAAAAATCGTGTCTCGCGACATCAAACTGTGCGTATTTTGTGTCGCCAGAAGATTTATCAAATCGACTTGTCGTGTCTGATGTGCATCAGGACAAGGTGACCGGACAACCTACGATTACGTTGTCGAGTCCTGTTTATGATGGAATGACGATGATTGGTGATGTTAATGTTGATATCTATCTGAACTATTTTGGTTTTCTCTCCAATAAAACCTTTGTCTCTGCTAAAGATGGCGACAAACGTCAGGTCATTATTGAAAACCTACGTTACCCACTAAAAAAGCGCGCGTTTGCTAAACATTTTATTGTTGATGACTACTTTGAGTTTGTTTATCTCATTCCTTATAGCAAGCTCGTCATTGATACCAGTTGGTTACTCCTCCTTCTTGTGGCGATCTTATTCTATATCTTTGTAAAGCTAGAAGAACTCCACGTTAAGCGCGAGCGGCTAAAGTTGGCAGAAATTGCCATCAGTCGCGATGAGTTAACCGGGATCTACAATCGTACTATTCTCAAAGACAGTGCACTGAAATACATCAAGGAAAAGCAAGGGATGTCGGTTATCGTCATTGATGGAGATGGCTTAAAGGCGATTAACGATACCTACGGGCACCATGTTGGAGATGAGGCCATCATTCACATAGCGACGCGGATGACGGATAACTTTAGAGACAGTGATTATCTGATACGAAGTGGTGGTGATGAGTTCTTGGTGCTGTTGCCTGGCTGCAGTGAGCATACTGCGTATCAGTTGGCCGATAGGCTAGCGAGTGATATTGAATCTACGCCTTTCGGTAAGCAGTCACTGACGATGACTATCAGCTTTGGCGTAAGCCAAATTCAGCGAGGTGATAATTTACAGGCCGCGATTCAACGCGCTGACGACCTATTGTATCGAGATAAGCGCAGTAAAGCGCGAACGGTTGAACAGACGAGTACGCAACATGCATAAAGAGCACGACTATAACTTACTCAAGGTATTGGTACTCATCTATGAGCATCGCAATCTAACCACGGCGGCGGCAAAGTTAGGTAAAACAGAAAGTGCGGTAAGTAAGCATTTGGCGAAGCTTCGTGAACAGCTTGGTGACCCGCTGTTTATTCGCCGTAGTTCAGGTTTAGAGCCTACACATTATCTTGAGCGGATCATGCCTGGCATACAGCGCGGTTTGCGCTCGGTAGAGAATGCTCTCAAGCAAGGCGAGGTGTTTGATGCGACTCAATATGAACATCCGATTGTTATTGCCTTAGATAATACTTCCATTGAGCGTTTCTCCCTTCCTATACTCTCTGCGCTTAGAGCGGAGTTTGGTCATTCGTTAATTGAGCTGATCACATGGCGACGTGATACTTATCAGCGCATTCTTGATGAGAAAGTACAACTGGGTATTCAGATGTTCAACGAGGACTGCTCTAAGTCCTTGTATCAAAGTGCTTTATTCAACGTTGAGATGGGAGCTTTAGTCGGTGAGCAAAGTGACATTTATCAATGGCAAGACGTATTCGATAACCCATGTATCTTTTTTGAGGTTCGGGGCTGGAATGAAACAAACCATCGTCTGATCAGACAAATGGCGCAGTACGATCTTTCTTTCGATTATAAAACCAAGCTCGATAACTTTTCATTGGCGATGTCGGTCGTTCGTCAGGAAAACACCTCTGTGGTGTTGGCGAAGCATCTTGCTTCGAAAGAGGGTGTTAGATATATCCCGTTTCCAGAGCACATGCAGACCTACGCGCCGGTGGTTTCTTGTATTAAACAGAGTAATAGGCAAAACCCGTTACATCAAAAGCTGCGTAGCGTAATCAAGCAGGCGGTATTGAATTCTTTACGGGAGTAACTTGGCGTCCTTGCCAAGAAGTAAGCAGTTTAGAAAATTATAAGACGGCTTCTGCAACAGGAGGGGAGTCATCGCTGTCGCCGTGTCATGATTCGCCGCTGGACCACTAATTGCCACACCAACAGTAGGCTGAGTTTGCACGACGTCTTGTGTATGCAGCAGCTCAACAATGGAATTGGCTTCGTATTTATCCAGAATTCTTGATTTGTACGTGCTGATCGTTTTGGCACTTAATGACAGGAATTCGGAGATTTGCTTGTTAGTGTAGCCTTTCTTCAAGTAGTTAAAGACGACGGTTTCACGCTGCGATAATACGATGTTGCGGCTGCGCTGTTTGTAATCGGTCTTGAACAAGTTGTATCCACGCATCACTCCCGCAATGGCATCGCGAATCAGCGCAGACTCTTCCGTTTTGCTAATGTAACCATTGGCGCCTAGCTTATACGCGGTTTCTGAATAGACAGGATAGCCATAGCTTGAAACGAAAATCGCCTTACCTTTATAGCCAGCTGCATAAGCACGGCGCATCAACTCGAAACCATCGGCTTCTGCCAGGTTAACATCGAGAATGATCAGTTCGATATTGCCAGTTTTAACCAGGTTCAGAGCAGTGTGAATGCTGTCTGTTTGGTGCACCAAGTTCATGTCATCAATGCTGGTTACGATCTTGGCAATCGACTCCCTAACGATAGGGTAGTTATCAATGATGAGACAATCTTTGCTGTTTGGATAGAGCATTAACTTAACCTTGCAAAACAAGTGAATAACAAAAAATGAGCATTGAGAAGGGCGCATCCACGTTGCTTGTAGGTGTCACCAGGACTAACCCGTGACTGATTTAATTCATGGCTCAAATTAACTAGTTCAAAAGTATATGAAACAATTGAATGAAAGTCTGGAAAGACGGAAATTCCAAATTGGAATAGTGTCAGAATTCTCAAAAGCCAATTAAAGATCAGAACCTTGGTTAGTGGCAATTGCGATTTTTTGTCGTGTTAAGTACAAAGTTTGTTTGACAGGATGAGTGTTCGACAGCAGAGCTTAGAAGTAGAGTTTGTGGGTCTTTCTGAAAATTTAGTACGAAAAAGTGTGACTTGCCTCTTGTTTTATTCTGCTTAAGGTATAAAATTACAGTTAGTTGAAAGTTAATTACATATCTATCGGAGAACGATCATGAGCTACGAACTAGGTTCAGCGTATGTTGGTCAATTGGCAGCAAAGAAAATGATGGATGACATGCTTTATGGAAAAGCACAGCCAAAGAAAAAGTCTTTCGTTAAACGAATGATGAAAAAAATGGCTAAATAATGGATTCAAAAAAAGAAGGCTCGCACATTGCGAGCCTTCTTTCTATGTCATTGATGACAAGAAGCTTTGAGAGTGTATGACTTGCAGGCCTTTTGTTTTAAGAGGCATTCTTCTCACTAAAATCGACAACGTTATCTGGTGTTTTTTCAGGGGTGTGACTATCAAGCCATGTCTCTAAGTTGTCGGCTCCACCGATATATTCCCCCTCGAGCCAGATTTGCGGCACAGTGACTGGCGTTTTGAGGCCAATATGTGCTTTTACTTCCGGTATCATTCGATATAGCGCCGCACTGTCCTTGACGACATCATGATAGGTATATGGTATACCTGCGTCGTCGAGTAGTTTTTTAGCTTTGACGCAGTAAGGACACGTGGCTTTGCCGTAGACGATATTGCCTTGCAATGTGTCGCGTTTCGTCCACTCTTGAATCACAGACTGAACCAATACGCCGCGATTTAATGCCTCTCCTTGGCTAACGACCTTGCCTTCGACCATTAAGATTGGGGCATGCCAAGAACCTGCTTTTAACGGCTCCCACCAATGTGATAGCCAGTCTTTTACTTCTAGTTCAATTGGAATACCGTCGAGCTCGTTGGCAAAGGTGTCGGTTAGTATGTCTTTGGTTAAGGTGCACTCACCACACGGAATGTTAACTTTAAATGGTCCCCAGCTTCCAGCCCAGCGGTATAAAGTCAGTTTAATTGGTTGTGCCATGTTCTTCGCCTCTTGAATCTTCCATTTAATAGAGTAGAACCTTGAATACGGGTTTTCATTTCAATCAGGGCAAATTATTTTTTGTCGCGTTTGGTTGTTTCCCAGTGAGTAATAAAAGCAACCGATGCGATGATGATGGCCGCGCCAAGCCATAGCCTTCCTGGCGGTGCCCAGCCAAACACAATCCAACCAGCAAGAACATTCATTGGTAGTTTTGCATGATCAAAGGGCTGAACAAATGATGCGTCCGCAACGGAATACGCTTTAACGATCGCCCATTGTGCTAGGGCTGTTAAAGCACCGGCACCAACCAATAAAGCCCACACCCAGCCTGTTGTTGGCAACGACCACTCTGGAAGTGCTAAAAATAGGTTGAATGGTGTGATGAGGAGCAGTAAGTACACGACCATGGTTGATGGTGAATCATCCGAAGATAAGTGTTTGACCATCAATGAGTAACAAGCCCAGAAGAATGCCGCACCAACGGGTAATAGCGTCGCCCAGCTAAAATCGTCTGCCCAAGGCTCTAAGATGATCATCGCGCCAATAAACCCAAACAGCGTTGCCAGCCAGCGTGCTGGTCCCACTTTTTCTTTAAGAAGCAATCCCGAGCCCAAGGTAGCAAAAAGGGGAGATGTCATAAGTAGTGCGATACCTTGCCAAATCGGGACCGGATGGGCCAATGCCCACATCCAAAGTTGGATCCCCACGACAGAAAGAAAAACTCGAAACAGATGTTTAGATAAGTGCTGAGTTTTCAATGAGTGCCTAAATCCAAGTGATGTCAGATAAGGAAGAATGACGAAGAATGCAATCGCATATTGAATAAGCGCCACCATGGTTGATGGCATACCATGGCGAATGCTGACCACTTGGGCAATGTTGTTCACTAAAGCAAAGGCTGCTCCGGCAGCTAGCATCCAAAGTGCGCCACGAATAGGGTGGTGATGTGAGCTCATAAATAGTTTTGGTAGTTTTTTCCGCATGTTACTACGAATGTCAAATACCACCAAGCAAGAGAGAGTATCAAGGAAGGGATAGGTAGTCGTTCAATCCACTGCGGCAGATCAATTTATTCTCCGAATGTTCAAATGATGCTCACTCTGATATTGATTTTTTATGCTGAATAAAGGATATTTATGCCAAATTTTATGCTTAACCCTAACATAATTATGAATACTCATACTGAAGCATCATCAAACGCGTCACAAGGGACGAAAACCTGGCAGATGCCAGATACCCTTATTCTTATTTTTATCGTCGGCATCCTAGCCACATTGCTGACTTACTTCGTTCCAGCGGGTCATTTTGACAGTCAGGAAGTGACTTATCTTGTTGATGGTGCAGAAAAAACGCGCACCGTTATCGACCCACATTCTTTTGAATACGCAACCGATGAAAATGGTGACTTGGTATACAAGTCAGTAGGACTGTTTGCTTCTGGCGGCGGTATCGGCCTTATGAACTTTGCCTTTGAAGGTTTAGTTTCTGGCTCGAAATGGGGCTCTGCGATTGGTGTGATCATGTTCATGTTGGTTATCGGCGGTGCGTTCGGCATTGTGATGCGCACAGGCACAATCGATAACGGTATTTTGCGACTGATCGATAAAACCAAAGGCAGTGAAGCGCTGTTCATTCCCGTTCTGTTTGGCCTATTTTCGCTGGGCGGTGCAGTCTTTGGTATGGGTGAAGAGGCAGTAGCATTCGCTATCATTATTGCCCTTTGATGGTTCGTTTAGGCTATGACGGTATTACGACGGTCATGGTGACTTACGTGGCGACACAAATTGGTTTTGCAACGTCATGGATGAACCCATTCTCTGTAGCAGTTGCTCAGGGTATTGCAGGTATTCCCGTACTCTCTGGTATGACTATGCGCATGGTGATGTGGGCAGCGTTTACCGTGATTGGTATTGTGTTCACTATGGTTTATGCCTCTCGCATTAAAGCGAATCCAGAGCTTTCATACAGCCGCCGTACCGATGTTTATTTTAGAAAACAGGCAGATACCGTTAAAGAGTCTCGTTGGAATCTGGGTGATACGCTCGTACTGCTTACCGTTGTTGCAACGACAGTGTGGGTGGTATGGGGCGTGGTCATGCACGCTTGGTATATCCCAGAGATCGCTTCTCAGTTCTTTACCATGGGTTTTGTGGCTGGTCTGATTGGTGTGTTATTCCGCTTGAATGGCATGACGCTCAATGACATGGCTGATGCTTTCAAAGAAGGCGCTAGCATCATGCTTGCACCAGCAATCCTTGTTGGTTGTGCAAAAGGCGTGCTTCTGATTCTAGGTGGCGGTACCACCGATGAGTCTAGTGTTCTAAACTCTATTCTTAATAGTGCTGGTGGCATGATCAGTGGTTTGCCTGATGTTGCGGCTGCATGGTTGATGTATGCATTCCAATCAATATTTAACTTCTTCGTGACGTCAGGTTCTGGCCAAGCTGCACTGACTATGCCGCTGCTGGCACCATTAGCAGATATTGCCGGTGTGACACGTCAAGTTGCAGTCCTGGCATTCCAGCTTGGTGATGGTTTTACTAACGTTATCGTACCAACTTCCGCCTCTCTGATGGCAACGCTTGGTGTATGTCGTATTGATTGGGGTGACTGGGCAAAATTCTGTTGGCGCTTTATACTGCTGCTATTCGTTTTAGCAAGTTTTGTGGTTATCGGTGCGCACCTCGCTGGGTTCGCGTAACACCAAACACTTGAAGGTTTAAAAAAGCGGGCTTTGTCCCGCTTTGTTTTTTATTGGGCGAAATAATGCAACAACACACTCAACAACAGATCAAACCAAATTATCCAACGATCGCATCACTGGATGTTGATACGCTTTCCGCTGGTGAACATCGCTTTTGGTTTCAAGTTTCCACCAACGCCATGGGCGTAGGTATTCAACTGCCTGTTATCGTCATAAAAGGCGAAAAACCGGGCGCTAAGTTTATGATAACCGCAGGTGTACATGGTGATGAGCTCAACGGTATTTTGACTGCCCACAAGCTTGCGAGAAAGCTGGAACATAACGTGGATGCGGGTGTCGTCACTATCGTGCCTTCTGTGAATATTCCCGGCATTTTAAGCCACAGCCGAGATTTCAGCTCGTCGGATCCAGACGCGTCACCCGCCAACCTCAATCGATTTTTTCCAGGAAAAGTCGACGGTGATGCGGCAAATCAATATCTATATCGTCTTTGGAATCAATTGCTTAAACCAAATGCTGAGTTTGCCATTGATCTGCATACTCAAACCCGCGGCGCAACGTATCCTCTGTATGTTTTTGCTGATTTTAGACTCGAGCCTGCGCTTGAGATGGCGCGCTTAATAAAGCCTGACGTTATTCTAAACGATCCAGGTGATGCTGGTGTACTTGAAACGGTATGGAATAGCTCTGGTGTGCCGAGTATTACGATTGAAGTGGGAATGGGTAAGATCACTCAACCTGAACTCATTGAGCGCACAGTTGATGGCGTAAAACAAATATTGACTCACCATGGTCTAATGAAAGGAAGTGTCCCTGAAGTGCTACCTTGCGCGGTAGAAGGCAGAGCATTACGACCGTGCGAGCACGCCAAGGTGGTTTTGTCATCCCGCAAGTGGAATTACTGCAGAAAGTGGACGCAGACCAGCTTGTTGCAACGCAATACGATGCTTTTGGCCAAGTACTAGACCAATATTACGCTCCTCATGAAGGTACAGTGCTTAGCTACAACGTTGATAGCTTGCGTGATCCTGGCGCATTAGTCGTTCGTTTGATTCGATAGACTTAAAGGCAACGCCTAAAATTAAGTCAAAAAAAACCTCCCCTAATTCGCTCTAGGGGAGGCAAAATAGTGACCACTTATGAAGTCCCTTCTGCCTAGAGTGTGTTAATCAAGTCACCTTCTCCCTCTAAAAAAGTAACCTGATCAACACTGAGACCGATAAGTGCAAATGCTGCCAGCATTTGTCTCTACTACTAAAGCAGTAGTCGTGCCAAGTCTGTATAAATGTTTAAAGTGTTGATTTTATTTACAAATTAATGAGGTTGGCTTTTGAAGCTATCGAGGAGAAGAGAGCGGGGTGGTGCATTTGCACTAAAATAGGGAAGGCTGAGCGGGATGCCCAGCCTTAAAATACGAAGCTATCTAAATGATTGGCAGTGGTTTAGATGCCGGAGTACAACAAATTAGAAATCGTAACGCAGGCCTAAGCGCATTGAATCTTCTGCATCCATGTCCGTTAGGTTGCTAGATTCACCTTTTTTAAGGTTGTTTAGCTTAAATGCTACGTAAGTGCGTAGATTGCTGTTGAACTTGTACTGACCCGTAAGTTCGTAGAAGTTTGTTTTTTCTTTCTCAGCAGTGGCTACTTTGTCTTTTTCAGTGTTTTGGTATGCAGCCATCACAGAGAAACCGCCACCGATTTTGTAGTTCGCAGATACTTCCGCACCTTTAAATTTAGTGCCTTTTGACGTGTCTAGATCACCTTGGGTGTACGTGCCACCAAGTTCAAGACCCGCGATCTCGTATGTTAAACCAGCGATGGTTTGCTTTTGATCGCCGTTTGAATCCTTACCTGCGCCATTTTGCGAGTAACCAAGACCTAGGCCAAGACCGAAAGGTAGTGCGTAGCGAGCTGCAATACCGTAGCCATTAGAGTTACTCTCTTGGCCTGCAATAGCGCTCGCTTCTACAGTCAACGCATCGGCAAAGTAGCCTGAGTACTTAACAGTGTTGTTGATTTGCTCGTTACCAGACGTGATGAACTCTTTTTGCGCACCGGTGTAGATTTGGCCGTTATCAGACATTTGAGAAATGATCACGCCAGCAGTATCTTGCGACCGAATGAAACCGCACCGAAATCAGTCTCTAGGCCAGCGAACATGTAACGTTGTTTGATAGTTTCTTCTTTGCCACTTGCTTTTTTAGCGCTGTGTTCGATTTCCCACTTACCAAAACCTGCTAGTTTGTCGTTGATTTGAGTTTTTCCTTTGATGCTTAAACGTGCACGGCTTTGGTTATCCATCGAACCTTCGAGTTTTTTACCGTCAGAGTTGCCGCCGAAGTCACCACGAATTTCCATACGACCGCCAACCTCCAAAGAAGTGCCTTCGCTGTTGTAAACTTCTGCTGCGCCTACCATGCCAGACATCAATGCTGAAACAACTGCACTTGCCAATACTGCTTTTTTCATTTTCTAAATACCTTGGTTATCAAAAATGAGCTCTGTCCTCAAAGTCGACGGCTAAGGTATGCGGCGTTTATTAAGTTTATATTTCAGTTTAATTAAGAGAAAAATACACATTCTATATTGTTTTCAATATGTTATTTGTTGTGGTTCATTGTTGTGATGAGATATTTGGGTGGTTTTTGGTTGACCTTGGTGGGTCAAGGTCTGGATGATTATATGCTTGCTTTGTATGGTTTTGATTTAAAAGAAAAATGCCCGAGAACATCGTCTCGGGCATCGGTGCACTAATAGTACAAGTCTAACTTTAGAAGTTATAGCGTAGGCCTAGACGTAGTGAGTTGTCTGCATCTTCAGCAAGAGTAGAGCTATCTGCCTTCAAGTTGTTGATTTTGTATGTTGCGTAAGCACGGATGCTCTTGTTGAAATCGTATCGACCGGTCAGCTCGATAAAGTCATTAGTGTTGGTTTTGTCGCCGTTGTCTGCTTTTTCTTCTGACTTAGCGTAGGCTGCGATGACGCGGAAACCGTTACCAAACTTATAGTGACCAGCAAGCTCAGTACCAGTGAACTCTTTAGCATCAGTACCTGTCGCCTTGTCGTTGATATCACCTTGAGTGTATGAACCCGCGATGTAGAATGAACCAATCTCATAGCTTAGGCCACCAATAAACTGGCTTGAACTGCCGTTATCTTGACCTAGTGTTTCGCCAAGATCACCAGCAGAATAGCCAAGACCGATACCTAGGCCGATTGGCAGCTGGTAAATACCAGAAAGACCGTAAGCGTTGTTACTTTTCTCGTCACTTGCCACGAAATCCGCTTCAACCACTAATGCATCCATAAAGTCGCCAGTGTACTTGATGGTGTTGTTGACTTGCTCATCACCGGCAGAGATGAAGTCTTTGTTGGTGTTGGTGTGTGTGCCGATATCGGTCATTTTAGAGACTTGCACGTTAGCGGTATCTTGCTTACCGAATGAGAATGCACCAAATTGAGTACCGATACCTGCATACATGTAACGTTGTTTGAAGCTGGTGTTTGCTGAGCTGTTGCCACCGTTGTCTTTGTCACTATTTTGGATTGTTTGCTCAGCTTCGTAGAAACCAAAACCAGTTAGGTTGTCTGAAATCTGAGTCTCACCGCCCACATTTAAGCGAAAGCGTGATTTGTTTTCCATTGTACCGTCAAGTTCTTTACCAGAAGATTTACCTTGAAAGTCACCACGGAACTCAGCACGGCCACCAACTTTTAGAGTCGTACCGTCTTTGCTATACACTTCAGCCGCCAGAGTTGAACCTGATGCCATTGCTGCAACCACTGCACTCGCTAGAACTGCCTTTTTCATTTTCTCATTACCTTTTTGTATGGATGACAAGACTTCATGTCTTTGTTCGGTTGCGATTAAGGTATGGTTTTCTTGTGACAGATAAATGTGAGTTATATTACGTTTTGATTTAAATGGGGTTTTCTAGTTAGTGGGGTGATGGTTGATGTGAGACAAAAGAAAAGGGCGAGTGAACTCGCCCTTATGTATTGGTTAACCTCGAGGGTTAGAAGTCGTAACGTAGCGCCAAACGCAGTGAGTTGTCTGCGTCTTCAAGGTTGTTTACCTTGTAAGTAGCGTAAGTGCGTAGTGAGCTATTGAAGTAGTAAATGCCTGTTAGCTCATAGTAGTCACTGATGTCATACTTAGATCCAACGGCAGGGTCAATCTCACCTTTTTGGTAGCCTACGAGTGCTTGGAAGTTGTTCTCAAACAAGTAGTGAGCAACGAACTCGTAGCCAGTAAAGTCGTTGTCTCCCGGTAATACTGCTAGCTTAGAACCTTCACCTTGTGTGTAGGTACCTGCAACATATAAACCTTCCCATTTATAGTTAAGGCCTCCGATAAATTGCGTTGAGTCTTGAGCATTTGGATTCTCATTCGCTGCATAGCCAAGACCGATGCCAATACCTATAGGTAGGGTGTAGATACCAGACAGAGCGTAGCCATCTTCATCAGCTCCCTCAGCAGCAAGCAAGCTGGCTTTGACCGAAAGTGCATCCATAAAATAGCCAGAGTAGTTCAAGGCGTTGTTGATTTGCTCATCACCAGCCGCGATGTAGGTTTTCTGGATACCACTGTGCGTTGATACGTTATCTGACATTTGTGATATTTGAACTGTCGCAGCATCTTGCTTACCAAACGTGACGGTATTGTCACCAGCGACTAAACCAGCATACATATAACGCTGTTTAAAGGCCGTATTGCCAGTGTTTCGGTTATCCCCACCGTTATTGACAGTTTGTTCTGCTTCGTAAAAGCCAATGCCATTTAGGTCATCGGTAATACGCGTTTCACCGCCTACATTGACACGAAAACGAGATGCGTTGTCCATCGTGCCTTCAAGCTTTGCACCACTCGCTTTGCCCTGGAAATCACCACGGAATTCCGCACGACCACCGATGCTTAGAGATGTACCATCTGAGTTATAGACCTCTGCTGCAAGTGCTGAACCAGAGACGAGTGCTGTTGTAATCGCCGTAGCGATGGCTGCCATTTTCATAATTCTATCCTTTAATTATTTTAACCACTGCAATGTTTCCACTGCGCGATCGCCCCGATACCACTCTAAGAACGATCTACTTGAAGGATAGGACGCCTTTTGAATGTTTCCTCACTGATTGGTGTAAAGTTCCATCTTATCTGTAATTTTGTGATCTAATGCTCATATATCACCCAATTCATTAGTAGTTTTGTAACTCATTTCTCCAAGTGCGCGTTCTCTATGTGCTGCGCTAGCAAGATCGACTCTGATTTGTCTGACTAAAACAGTTGTTTTACTAACTAAATAGTTAATAGGGTTTGTTTGGAATTTGAACAAAATAGGGTGCGTAACATCACAAAATGCACCCCAAAAGATCTAAATTGACTAAAAATCACTGAATTGACTGCTTCTTTTATAACGCTTTATGATTTTTGTTTTCTCTATAACCTTTTGTATTTTCTTGTTTTATTTAAATAGAAAACAGTGTTTTTAATGTTTTACGTCTTTTTATGAAGTCTTTGGGAACTTTGAGGTTAGAGTGGCTCTCGTCATGTTAATCCAGCGTTACATCAAGGTGGGTTGCATGCATGGGTGTTATGTCTGTGTGCGTAACCACTTAATGAACGTGATGTCATCCAGCGAGATGATACAAAAACTTGAAATATGGAAATCCCAATGAACAAAAACATTATCGCACTAGCAGTGGCAGCTGCTGCATTCGGTACTACTGCACAAGCAGTTGAGCTATACAACAACGACGGTTCTACTTTCTCTATCGGCGGTCACGCGACTGTTGGCGTTGCTGGTGGTGACGAAGATCACTTCGCAGTAGACGAGAAATCTCCACGTATCAACATGGAAGCAACTCAAGACCTAGGCAACGGCTTCACGGCTGACGTTAAAGGTGAGTGGGCGCTTAACATGCTTAACGGCGGCGACAACTCTTTCACTACTCGTCTTGGCTACATCGGTGTTTCTCACGATGAGTACGGTCGTCTTGCAGCTGGTACACAGTGGTCTCCATACTACTCTGCAGCAGGTATCGCTGACCAACCAATCGCGTTCGCGAACGACTTCCTATACAACAACCACGGTGCATTCGGTACAGGTCGTGCTGACAAGCTAGTTGCTTACACTAAAGGTTTCGATTTTGCTGACGCTGGCGCACTGAACGTTGGTCTAGGTTGGCAGGGTTCTCAAGACATCAAAAACGGTGATGTTAAAACTGGTATGACTGATGACCGTGGTCAAGTGGCTCTTGGCTACGATATCGCTGGCTTCAACGTGAACTACGCATACACAGGTGGTGACATCCAGCATACGTCTATCACTGGTACAGAAAAAGCACAATCTCACGTAGTTTCTGCTAAGTACGGTACGTACGGTAAAGGTCTATTCGTTGCTGGTGTATACGCAATGAACGACTACATGAACTACGATGACGCTGCTAAGCCTGGTTACGCTGATCTACTTGAAGAGTCTCGTGCATACGAAGCTATCGTAGCTTACGGCCTAACTAACAGCCTAAACCTAAGCATCAACTACGAGTCTGTAACTGATGAAAAACTAGGTGAAACAGTGTACGCGACTTCAGCAATCCAAGCTGAATACGATATTCACCCACGCGTACGTGCTTTCGTAGGTTACGAATTTGACCTAGAAGGTACTGGTTACTACAAAGAAAACAACAAAAAGAACAACCAATACGCAGCTGGCGTACGTTTCTTCCTATAATAGAAACAGTTAGTCTTTTGAATGTAAAAACCCGCTCAGCTGAGCGGGTTTTTTTATACCAAACGCCTTTATTAATAGGTCGTCTGGATGTGTGCGATTTGTGGTATTTGTAGAAAAAATGCATAAAAAGTAAAAATATCTTACAAAAGCTGACTATTACTCATCTTATCTCAACTCTGCTGCTGCTATGTGTCTGATATTGAATGACTAAGTGGTTTTTCTGGTTGGCTTTTTAACTCTTCATTTCATTTCACGTCACATCGTGGAACTTCCCGTTTAAAGTAACTCCATATCGCAAATACATGTTTTTCATGCACTTGAATTGAGCGAATTGTTAATACAGGCGTTCAAGTAGTGCGATTAACACCCAATTACTTGAGTTTTGCTTCTCGCTGTTATGGATAGAAAGAAGCGCTTAAGTATGAAACTGTCATATGGAAGTCATTATGAACAAAACACTACTAGCAGTAGCGGTTACAGCTGCAGCAATCGGTACTCAAGCTAACGCTCTAGAAGTTTACAACAACGAAGGCACTGTAATGAACATCGGCGGTCACGTGACTGTTGGTCTTACTGGTGCACACAAAGGTCAAGACGCTCGCGTTGAAGAGAAGTCTCCTCGTCTAAACGTTGAAGTAATCCAAAACCTAGGTAACGGCTTCAAGGCTGATTTCAAAGCTGAATGGCAAATGAACATGCTTGAAGGTGCTGAGAACACGTTTAAGACTCGTCTAGGCTACATCGGTCTTGGTCACGAGACTTACGGTCGTCTAGCTGCTGGTACACAGTGGTCTCCATACTACATGGCAGCGGGTGTGGTTGATACGCCAATCGGTTGGTCAAACGAATTCCTATACGACAACCACGGTTTCTTCGGTACGGCACGTGCTGAGAAGATGGTTGCTTACTCAAACACTATCGACTTTGACACAGCGGGTGCTCTGACTATCGGTGCAGGTTGGCAAGGTGCTAATACTGTTTCTGAAACAATTAAATACAACGATCTAGGTGAAGTAGCTAAGCCTGGTGAAGCGGTTGATTCTACAAAAACACAGACGTGGTTGTACTCTCAAAACCGTGCTCAAATCGCAGCGGGTTACGCTATCAACGGTTTCAATGCAAACTACGCGTTTAACTCTGGTAACCTAACAGAGCGCGGCGTTGCACGCACAGCTGAGTCTCACATTGTTTCTGGTAAGTACGGTAACTTCGGTGCAGGTCTATACGTTGCAGCAACTTACGCTTCAAACGAGTACATGAACTCTTACGACAACCGTCTACTAAAAGACACCAAAGCGTTTGACTCTGTTCTTGCTTACGGTCTAGACAACGGTCTTAACCTAATCGTTAAGCACGAAGAAATGAAAGACGACGAGCTAGGTCTACGCGTTAAGTCTGGTACTTCTGTACAAGCTGAATACACTATCTCACCACGCCTACGTGCATACACGGGTTACAACTACGATAACCAAGGTGAAGGTAAATACAAGAAGCAGAAAGATCACCAATTCATCATTGGTACTCGTTTCTACCTATAATCACTTAGTTTGATTAGACAAAAGGCGCTCTCATAGAGCGCCTTTTTAGTGGCTGGCATTTAGAGTTTTGCCAATACCTCATCAGAGTCTGTTTCAGTTTGCATAGACTCTATGAGTTTAAGTAAGTGGCGTTTATCCCATTCAATCGATTGTTGTCCCATAGTGTTCGCACTCATAGCTTCAATCTCTTGTTTGAGCGCTAAAATAGAGGCGGTCGAAAAACGTTCTTCTTTGCACCATTTCTCAAATTGAGCGTGAGCGGCTATCGCATCGCCTGCTTGCACAGCTTGAATCAACTTATTCTTTGAAGTTTGCGCGTTGTCGCCAGTCTTTACTGATGGCGATACTGAGCTACGTTTCTCTCTAATCCAAAGTCCCATAAATGCCACCCAAAGCGTGGCAAACAGCGCTGTTAACCACGGCCAAAACCCCGAGTCGTGAACAACGACCTCCGTGGACGGGGGGTAGGTGATGCTGATAACACCGCCGCGCTGTCCTCACCAGCCGTAATTTCGACCTCAAGGCCTTTGAGCGTGGTCGTCGCAGCTTGTTTTGATTTTGTGTCCCACCATTGGATGTCTACGCTTGGCAGAGCCGCGATTTGCGGCGATTTAGCGATTAACACTTGTTTGAGAGTCATCGTAACCGAGCCATTAGCATTCTCAGTGAAGCTTGGCTTCTCCGGGTACACTCTAAACGCAGTTGGATTGCGGATGCTGAGTTCGGGCATTTGCTCAGCAGAGACTCCTTGGGCAGTCACCGTTAAAGTTCGCGTCAAAGCATCACCAGTTTGCATGGTTACTGAGTTAGCAGTGATAGATTCTCCGTTATCTCGCGTCCATGTTTGTGAAGCCTTGAGTGAAGGCGTAGGCAGCCAAATGCCGTTATAGTCTTCAGGTACTGGCAATACAGAAATGTCCACCTCCGGGGCCTTACCATCAAGATTCAAGATCTTCGTACTGCCCCCACGTTGACTGCCATACAAAACACCACCTCGCAGCGTTGGAGCGATAATAGTGTAGTCGCCACTTTGTGTAGCCGTCACTCGGTAGCTCTGATCAACAATTAATACTTCTACACCGTCCATGACTGCTTGGTACTGTTTTGGCTCACCAAGCGCGGTAATATCCAAACCAGAGGCGATAGGGTCGCTAAGAGCAGGGTTTTGCAGCATTCTCGGATCAACCTTGACGATGATACGTACATCCAGAGTCGTGCTTTCTTTCGGATACAGTTCCGCTTTGCCGATTTGAGTTCTCACTTCAATCAACTCGTCTGCGGTAGGTGTTTGATCATCCATGGTCACGGTGAGAGTAATGGGCGCAGTGGTCACGCCATCAACATCGAAACTTGGGATGGTGAGCTTACCGAGGCGCTGCGGCGCAATGGCAATGGTCCAAACACTGCTATCACGGCGTGTACCGTTGAGAATATTCACGGATGAACTAAAGCTAGGTCTTCCCATGAAAAAGTCATCGCTCAGTGCATCGAAATTGACTTTGCTGCCATCAAGTTTTTCATCGGCGGCAATTTTAAGCTGGATGACCTCATCCTTACTGACATTGGTTTTCGTCACGCTAGCGGTGACATTCAGCGCCATAGCGGCAAAGCTGCTGGTGATAGACAGCAGTGCGACGGCGATATTTGTACATAGGTGTTTCAATTTCATTCTTACTACCAGTTGTTGTCCGTTGCAGACGGAGCCGGTTTATCTTTGGCTTGAAGTAACATTTGTGCTTTTAGGAGCAAACTTGGGTCGCGCACGCTTTCTACTTGCTCGAGTTGACGTAAGTCCGTATTTGCTTCTTGTTGTTGGCTATTTGAGGTTGCTGCCTGGCTTTGTTCTGACGGTTCATTTGAGGTTTGCGGTGCCTCGCTTTTTAGTGGTTCTTGCCTGGTTGGAGACTGTTGTGATTCCTCTAGCGCTTCACTGCCTTGTGGATTTGAGCCTTGCTGTTCAGAGTCATCATTTGGCTTTACATCGTGCTCTTGAGCGCTCTCGCTCGCTGCATGGCTTTGCGATTGTTGTTGCTCTTCATCCGATTGGCTTTGCTGGGATTGCTCTTCTTGCGAGCTGTTGTCGCTTTGACTCGCGTCTTTTTGCGACTGACCTTGCTTATCCTCAGCATCCCCCTCAGGCTTTTGTTGCTGTTGCTGTTGCTGTTGCTGTTGCTGTTGCTGTTGCTGTAAGAGCGCCAAGTTATATTTTGCATCTTCATGCTCGGGATCTCGAGCTAATACGTCCTGATAGGCTTCAATAGCCGCTTCAATCTCACCACTTTGAGCTAAAGCATTGCCTTTGTTGTAAACGTCTTCAACATTATTCAATCCCTCCAATGCGGAGATTGCCGACGAATAATCTTCAGCTTCGTAGTAAGCGGCTGCTTTCCACCTTGCGTTTTCAAACAGATCGGCCGCCTGCTGGTAGTTACCTTGAGAGAATGCCTCAGCGCCACGTTGATCGCGATTTTTTAAGGCACTGTCTAACAAAGATGCCTGCGAAGATGGCGCGTAACTCGCGGAGAGTAACATCGCTACTGACATCGAGAATAGAAAGCCTTTGCGAAACAATGGTAAAACGAGTAGTACCACCAGTGGCATTAGCCAGTAGCCGTGGTTGATGGGTATATCGAGTGACTGATTTTGGCTGTCAGCGACTTGTTGATAGCGAGATGTGCTTACTAGACGCTCAATATCGCCGTTATCACTTTGATAGCGCGCGAACTGGCCGCCAGCTGATTTAGCCAGGTTGCGCATTTCACCGAAAGGAGTTTTGGCTACTACTGTGTTGCCTTTATTGTCGGTCAGCAGAGAGCCATTGGCGAGTGGAATTGGCGCGCCGCTTTGACTGCCAAAGGCAAGTATCGATAAACTAAATCCAGTCCCGGAAAGCTGTTTTTGGATCTGCTCGGACTCATTAGTGCTTAAGCCATCGGCAAACAGTACGATTTCACCTCGACTCATTCCCGCTTGCTCCATCAGATCGACGGCTTGTTTGACAGCAAGATCGGCTCGTGCCCCTTGAAACGGCATAATTTCTGGAGAAAGGTATTGAATGGCGTTAGCGAGTGTTGCCGAATCGGTGGTTAATGGGCTGATGGTATAAGCATCCCCGGCGTAGGCGATGAGCCCGTTTGTCCTTGGTCGAAAAGAGGCAAAATATCGAGTGCTTTGTAGCGGATCTGCGCAAGACGCGTTGGTTTTATGTCCGTCGCGTAGACCGATTGCGACATATCCAACACCAGCACTCGAGCATTCGCCGATTGAGCCCCAGGTTTTTCTGCATTGCCAAAGCTTGGTCCTGCTAAGGCAATGATAGTGATAAGTAGAAAAGGCGATAGCCAATAGAGATTGCGACCTCTTGAGTCACTTTTCCCGAGTGCTTTTGCCAAGTGGCTAGCCATGATCTCTGATGCACGTTGACTTGTTGCTAACCAAAATAGGATGCCGATAGCAGGTAAAGTAAGCCAAAGCATTTGAGGGTAGAGAAATTGAACGCTAGACATCATTCCTCCTAATTACAGTAATAAGTACAATGCAAATTAGCCCGATAGAAGCAGGAAGAGGGAACCACTCTGTATGTGGTCGCCAAGACTGAGTGGCCTTTTGAACCGGTTGGAGTGCATTGATGGTATCGTAGATCGTATTGAGCTCTTTAGCGTCGCGAGCACGGAAGTACTGCCCACCGGTGAGTTTCGCGATATCGATGAGGCTTTCTCATCCAGGTCTTCAGCGGTATTGACAGTGCGCGTCATAAAAAACTCTCGTACTTGCATCTCACCAGCGCCGATACCTATGGTGTAGATGGTTGTATCATTACGATTTGCTATTTCTGCCGCTTTCATAGGGTCTAGCACGCCAGCATTATTACTGCCATCACTGAGTAGGATCATCACGCGTTGCGGAGCGTCGCCATCAATAAAGGTTTTCGTGGCAAGTCCAATTCCATCGCCGATAGCCGTTTGGGTTCCAATTAGCTTGAGAACGGTTTGATTGAGCTGGGTTTGAATGGCCTTGCGATCGAACGTTAGTGGCGTTTGTAAGTATGCATGGTCAGCGAAGTAGACAAGTCCTAAGCGGTCACCCTCACGACGTTCAACAAAATCTGAAACCACACGTTTTACCGTTGAAAGACGATCTTCGTAGTCGCCATCATGCAGCATGTCTTCGCGAGACATTGAGTACGATAAATCAATGACTAACATCATATCGCGATGTTTTGGATAGACGGTAATGGGCTCATCAAACCATACAGGCCTTGCGCTGGCGGTGACGAGGGCAACCCAAGCTAAAATCGCCATTGCTTTGCAAAATCGATCGCGTTGGTTAAGGCGTGCATGTATTCCATCCATATGCGGTAAGGTGATTTGTGCCCGCCGGACTGGAACAGAGCGCAACCGGTAAATGACCATTGGAAGTGGAAGCGCGAGAAACATCCACCACCATTCAAAACCAAACCCGCTCATGATTGCTTCCAATTTCTGAACTTACGTTTAGGGGGAAGGGCATGCTCTACCCAATGAAGGCAATCGTTCACGAGTGCATTGTCCGTATCTTGACTGTCTGCGCCATTGCTGCTGTCAGCTTTACGGTAGAGTGCGTGTTGCCACTGTGAGTCCTTCGCTTTAAATCGAGGATCATCGAGCTGAGAATCAAGAAACGCTAGCCACTGCTTACCACTCAGTTTGGCAATATCCTCACGAGGAAAATAACTGAGAGCGGCTTGCCTAACGATCTCTATTGCCGCGGAAGGCGAAGAGCTAGAATGGGTTCCAATAAGTTTAATGGCAGCCTTTTTAGCCCGCGCTTTGCGTGTGTAGTGGCGTGTAAGCCAAACTAAAAGCAAAGCCGTAATGATAACTGTCGCGAGCAGTGCCCAGTAACCCCATGGAAGTGGCCAAACCCCTGGAGCTTCAGGTAGGTGCAATGGCTTTAAGGGGAGTGGGTGAGTTTGCGTTGATGCGTTCATAATAATGGTACTAATTAAAACGAATAAGTTGAGAAAGCAGCGGGCTACCACTTGAAATCAGCGATAGAGCGATACCGCTTTTCGATAGTTGAGTGGCTAGCTGCTGGTTTTGAGCGTCAAAGACGTCGGCAATATGGCTTTTAACACCTGCACTTGAAAAGTCGAGCGAGAGCTCTTGGTGCTTTCCGATGACTTTCTGAGTCCCCCGAGCGTGAGTTTGCCCAGTTTCAATAGGGTCAAAGATTTGCACGGCTCTCACTCGATTATGCTGCGCTAAACGGGTGAGAGCTTGGATCTGAGGTGCACTTAACTCGGAAAAATCACTGAGAATAATCACCTCGCTCCCTTTTTTACATAGATTGCTTAGGACATTGAACGGATCGCTTTGAGCGCTCAAGGGATCGGTGCGCGATTCATCTTTCAACAACGGTTTCTGTTGTAAAAAGCGGTTATGTTGTTCGCACAACTGACTCAGTAAACGCATGACTGACTTGCGAGAACTAGAGGGTTTAATTTCGATGAGTTCTGAGCCAACTCTGATCACTGCTCCCACACGATCTTTACTGCTGAGCACAACAAACGCCAACAGCGCCGCTAAATGGCATTGCTGTACCGATTTGAGCAGAAGCCTTGTCCCCGTGAGCATACTTGCGGTTAAGTCTACAAACAGGACAACCGGGCGCTCACGTTCTTCCGTAAACAGTTTAGTGTGTACTTTGCCGGTGCGCGCTGTCACTCGCCAGTCGATTTGGCGAACGTCGTCCCCCGCTTGATATTGTCTTACCTCAGAAAATGTCATGCCTCGCCCTTTTCTAGGACTCGCGTGAGCACCATTGAGTTGAGACCAAATACTTTTCGCTGGTGGCTGCCAACGCTGGCTGTGTGTTTGATAGAAACACAACTCTTCGATGGAGACCGTGACGCCATTGGTTGCCTTTGGAAGTTTTCCGTCTTCGATAAGCTGCGCAAGTGTATCTTTAGGTGCGTGGCTTTTAGATATTCCACGAGACAATGATTTGAGCAGATTCAACATATCGCGCCCCTAAAGCCTCTAACGTTCTTACCCATTACGCCGACGCCACGGTATTGAGAAGCTCTTCAATGACAATATTCCCAGTCACCCCCTCTGCTTGAGCTTGGTAACTCAGCAGCAAACGATGGCGAAGCACTGGATAAATGACTTGATGAACATCTTCAGGGCTCACGAAATCACGGCCAGCGAGCCATGCGTGTGCACGAGCCGCTCTATCTAGGCAATCGTCGCTCTCGGACTCACCCCCATTTCTACCCAGTTCGCTAACTTTTGGCTGTAGGTGTCAGGTTGCCTTGTTGCCATCACTAGGCGAACGATATAACGTTCGATGGCATCCGCCATATGAATAGCCAGTACCTCTTGGCGCGCTTTAAAGAGAGTTTCTTGGCTGATTTTGCCTTCAAACTTTTGGAGCTCTCCCTGAGCTTCCCCTCGGTTGAGTCTTAGAATCGCGAGTTCGCTCTCTTCGTTTGGATAATCCACTTCTAGGTGCAGCAAAAAGCGATCAAGCTGCGCTTCTGGAAGTGGGTACGTACCTTCTTGTTCAATCGGGTTTTGAGTCGCCATCACCAAAAATAGCTCAGGAAGGGCGTAGGTGGTTTGTCCCACACTGATTTGCTTCTCTGCCATGGCTTCTAGCATTGCCGCCTGCACTTTTGCGGGCGCGCGGTTTACTTCATCGGCAAGGATTAATGAATGAAATATTGGTCCTGGCTTAAACTGAAACTCACCGGTTTCAGGGCGGTAAATATCAGTACCTGTGAGGTCAGAAGGCAGAAGATCTGGCGTAAACTGCACGCGATGAAAGCTGCCTTCAAGCAATCTGCCAGAGATTTTACGGCACGAGTCTTTGCAAGCCCCGGAGGACCTTCAACCAAAATATGGCCATCGGCGAGTAGGGCGATGAGCAGCTGTATGACTAGATTGTCTTGACCAATAACTTGGGATTGCAAGTAACGTTGTAGTTGTTGGAAAGACTGTGCTGGCATGATGAAAATTCCTTATTGCAGTTACGAACGCATAGATAACAACATAGAAACGCTAAAGAGCGAAAAGTTCCAAACTCTAGGTCATTGTTTTGTGAATATATAACTTTGGGTTGTTTATCGGAAAGTTCAAGAGCAAAACGATGCAAAAGCAAACAGGTGCGTAGAGCGTTCTACGCAATGTTGGTACACGCCCACTAAAACAAGTACAATCACCTCAGTTTACAAGTATTGATGAGGTTAATCATTATGAGCGATTTTGAGAAAGAGCTAGAGCAAATGGCTTCTCAAGTAGAATCTGAGCCTGAAGTGGCATTGCCATCGATTGAAGAGCAACGCGAAATCGCGGCAGAGCTCAAGCGACTAGAAGCGGAAGGTAAGTTGACGCCGGAAGTGCTAGAACACTATTTTGGCAAATTCAACAAAACCAACCAGACCCCAATTCACTAATAACCTCTCTCTGCACTGAAACAGTACTCTCACAGCCCGCAGCGACTGTGAGAGTTAGCTTGTCTAATACCGCAACATTTCATAGGTAAACTTTGGAACTATCTGATTTATAAAGTCTATTCGATCGTTTAGCATTGTCGATATTTTTGCCTATTCTGACCGATGTCTCATTATTGAGACGAATCGATAACCAACTGTTTCTCATCAACTTAAAAAATGTAATGCGTTTCATTGTGATGGAGATCAACTTGACGATCATGCTGTGTAGGTTTTATTTATTAACTTGTAAGCAGTAGGAAAGAATCACAATAATTAGACGAATCACATGGAGTGATATATGAAACCGGCTCAGAACCAGAGTCAACGTGTGGTATTGTTGGCAGCAAACACGCTTCAATCATGCCTACTTAAAGACGTTGTTGAACAAAACTTGGAGATCAGCATTCAGTTGTGCACTCCAGACAGGCTTAATCATCAACATCAATCCGCTCTTCGCGGCGCAGATGTTGTCGTCATTGATCAATCCACGCTGAGTTCAAATCAGTTAGAGCGATATCAGGGCATCAAACCCGCATTGTGTAGTCAGGCAAAAGAAGTGCTGATTAACGCCAGCCCCGGCGTGAGGCAAAGTGAGCTACTAAAATGGCAAAACCTTGTCGGTATTTTTTACATTAATGATGATATGAATAAGCTCATCAAGGGCTTCCGCTGTATCTTAGAAGGTGAAATGTGGATGAGTAGAAAATTACTTCACGAATATGTCACTTTTTATCGAGAACGATTCTGCTCCTCAACGAGTGCCAGCTTCACAACCCTAACTAAGCGTGAGCAACAGATCATCAAGATGTTGGGGGATGGTGCCTCGAATATCGAAATTGCAGAAGCTTTGTTCGTCAGTGAAAATACCGTTAAGGCTCACCTGCACAACACCTTTAAAAAGCTCCACGTGACCAACCGCGTGCAAGCTTTGATCTGGGCGAAGAACAACATCGCCGCTAGGGAATATGTAACCTAGTGCGATTCTCAAAATTGAGAAACAAACTCTAACAATCTGAATGTACAGCTCAATCTTTCACTCAGTGCGACTATGTTACCCGTCGCACTGCGAATCCTTTGTTATACTCAGAGAGTGGTTGAGCAAGTATGGATACGATGAAAGGAGTCTGCGATGCCCAATGACAAGCAAGCCACCCGTAGCAATGCAATATTGTTGGCAGGAAATAGCTTCAATCTAACTTGCTGAAGGAATCGTTGGAAGCGAAGTTGCCGTTAGAAATACGTTTGGTTTTTCCCGAACAGATGAGCGAGAGCCGTAATGGCTCTCTTTGTCATGATTCGGATTACATAGTCATTGATTTCGCCGCAGTGGGGCGAAGTAACATCAATACGTATCTGGAGCGTGTCGAGGGTAATGAAAAGCCCTGTAAAGAGATCTTGCTCAATTCTCCCGATAACCTAGCTCATGCCGAGATGTTACGCTGGCAAAATCTGGTTGGCGTCTTCTACGAGACCGACACATTAGACACCCTAATCCATGGCTTTGAGCGCATTCTCGATGGTGAGCTGTGGATGAGCCGCAAACTCGTGTATGAGTATGTCCATTTTTACCGACGTAGACAGTGCGCAAAGACCAGCCCCTATTACACTAAATTGACCAAACGTGAACAGCAGATCATAAAACTTCTTGGAGATGGTGCTTCCAATACTGAGATAGCAGATTCGCTGTTTGTGAGCGAAAATACGGTCAAAGCTCACCTTCACAACGCATTCAAAAAGATAAAAGTTAAAAACCGCCTGCAAGCGCTACTGTGGGTGAAAAATAACGTCGCCTCTAATGAGTTTATCGAGTAGAGCTTTCGCCATAGATGACCTTAGGATGCTCAGTCACAATTAATATGATAAAAAACAGGGCCACGGGTAAGTTCCTTTTTCCGCGTAGCCCTGTTTGCTGCTTGCTTGTTGTGTTGATGGGGATTCAAAGAATTTCAGTGGTTGCTTGTGAGTACTTTTCAATGATTGGGTGCTGCATCGCGCCTTCCTCTCGTGATGACCACATACCGCGTTCCATTCCCTCGACAATTAAATGAATCACAGCTGCGTCAATTGCGGACATGATGGCGATATTGACAGGCTCATTGTTGCTGTAGCCGAGTTCGACCTCCAATAACTCCTTGTAATCAATAAACCTAAACGCACCCAGCCCAATTTCGTGGGAAGAAATGGTTTTAGAGGTGGTGACGCTAATCAGTACTCGTCCTGTTCTGACGTCGACAGCTCTCAAGTTCACTGTCACTTGGTCTGTTCGATATTGCCCTGATGCACCAACCCCAAGGTATTTAGCGCCTACCCACCAGTACGAATGTTTGAATCGTAGGCGACAATGCCGCCTTCAATCACAATATTGGCTGAACTGAGTGATGATAAATCAGTCCCATGATTGTTAACGACGGACTCTTTCTTTTGAGCTGCGCGGATGATCTTGCGCTCAGTCAACAGGTTTTGGAGACCTTCACGCTCAAGAGGGACAAACCAATTGGAATCGAGTAAAGAGGTGGTCAGAAGAGAAGTCCCTCCTTGAGGTACCGCGGTGGAGAAGTTACTGTTTGGTTGCGGTTTGTATTGTCCAGTTTGGTCTCTGAAATCATAGACCGACACCATGATCTTGCCCGTTGGTCGAGGGAGTGATGTTAAGTCCGAATAGGTTGCGCCGCGCGGCATTAGTTTGGGTTCAGCGGCAGTATCTGGAATATCGAGGGAATAAGCGCATCCGCCCAGTATTAAGGACATCGCTAATATAACAATGGGTTTCATAATACGTTCCTTGTAAATTTTTCTAACTACACTTGACTACAAATTAAGATCTCCCAACTGGTTTATGCCAGAAACTAATATTTCTGAGCTTTCACCCGTCGCTTTATCGAACAATTGAATAGTCACACCACCATTACCACCGTCAACAATATTTAAAATGAAGTTGTCTGTTTCAAGTTGACCTGAATTACCATTTCCAACTTCAGAAAATAGTTGATTGATGAGTTGAGATTCTAGCCTTTCTGCAAGTCGGTCGAGTGCAGTTTCAGACTCAAACCCAAAATCGTTGCCACTGTTGGGAGCAGAGTAATCATTGATAGCATTAGCATGATTAATTAATATTGTGCTATTGAGTGGGTTACCTCCAAAACTAGGGTTTATTGGAGTGTATATTAATTCTGTGGCGTTAATTGCCCCAGAACTCAATAAAGCAGCGAACAAAAGAAATTTCCTTGTGTGTCTCATTTCTATCACCCTAAAATTCGTCATGGTCTAAGTCGTAAGTGTCTTGCAGTAGCCTTTGTGCCTCCCAGCGAACCATATAATTGCCCACCACTCGTAACGCATCGCCCGCTCGGTCTTGTGCTTGCCTGCGACCCGGTGACAATGCGGTTCTAAAAATCACTTTTCTAGAATGCTTCACCTCGATAATGCTTCCCGATAAGGCCGTTGGGATCTCTACAACAGTCAAATTTTCCTCAAAATTGGGGTACCTATCGTTAAGCTTTTGCGAAAAGAAGAAGTAGAAATCTTCCCCTAGGCGCGTAATGGTCCTATCGACAATCAGCCCACTCACTTCACTAAAATCTTCGAATGGGCTTGGGGCTCTAGGCTGTCCCTTCGGTGATTGAAGTTGTCGAATTGCCTCCTCGATTATCTGCTTTTCTTCTTCCTTACTCACATTTTTCGACTCCGACGCCAAGGGGCAGAAGGAGGTCAAATACGCAATCAAGTAGACAGCGGTCGTCAATATTGAGCACAACCTAGAAGGCGAGCGATTTACGTAAGTAAATAACTCGTCCGTTTTTGATTGGCGTGCACTGAGTCTCGACATATGAAATCCATTTCTATAGTGAGCGTATCCTTTGAAGTAAGTCTATGTGCTGAATGAAAAGTTTTATATCAACTTAAGGATTAGATGTTAAAGGAAGTTATTAACACAAATAGTTTTGCTTTGGGTGGTAATTTACGCTTTAGAGTTAAGTAAACATTTTAATAACTGATTATAAGTTTATGGTTATCTTACTAGCCACTGAATAGACTTTAATCACAAGGGCGCTTTAGACCTTTGATATGGGAAAGGTGGTAAGGATGAATATTGAAACTAGTAAATGTCGTTCAGTAATTAAGAATGTTTTAATCTGTACAACATTAGCGTCTTTATCTTGCGTCACTTTGGCATCAAATGATCTTGGTGTGGGTGATTTTTTATACGGCATGGAGGGTAAAGGAATAGAAAATGAACTTCAAGAGCTGTCATATATGGGTGGAGACTTAGATAATTATTCCGAAGTCAATATAACCAACGCTACTTTGTCTCGAGCAACCATTGTTCAAAATAGTCGAGGGGTGGAGGCTGGAAATAAGGCGAAGGTGACGCAACAGGGCTACAGGAACGGAGCGAAGGTGACTCAACAAGGCAGAGCGAATATTGCAATCGTCAGGCAGTCTGGTGTGGGTAATCGTGCTGAGATCGCCTCTTATGGTGTTGGTAATGAAGCTGTAATCGTTCAAGAAGGTCATTTAAATCGTGCTGCGATCGGCCAGGTAAGTCTGGGTGGCAGCAGCATCAGTGTTAACCAAGAGGGCGTGGGTAACGTCGCGTTGGTAGGAAGGGTTGGCGCAGCCGATATTGGTATCAACCAGACGGGTGGAGACAGTATCTTTATCAGTCCGGCGAGCAATATCAATATTCAGGTCAACCAATAAAAACGGATTGCACTGAGTGGAGCGTAAGCGCCTCTTTTTGCAATGCTGCCTCGGTTTGAGGCAGACAGTCGACTATCAGGAAATATAAGGAAATTACGTCATGAAAAAAGTAGCAATTGGTGTAATCAGTGCACTTGCTGTCACGTCTTTTTATTCACATGCTGCACTTAATCTAACGTTAGATAATGAAGTTGTCGGTGATGGTGATATCACTAGTTTGTTGAGTAATGCGCCAGACAATGTACAAGATACAGACATGGTAGATGCGTCAGACAATACCATCACGATTGAACAGAACAGTACTGGGATTACAAATGGTAGTGCAGTCAAAGTTCAATTGGCTGATAACGATAACAGTTTGATTGATATCTATCAGAGTAATGACGCAACAACGGGAAATCGTCCAGGTCCTGATGGTGAGAACAGAGCGTTTGTTCATTTCGATTCTCCGAGCTCCTCTTTGTCTCGTCATGACAATAATGACGCCGAGATCGCACAGTATGGCGATCGTCATGAAGCCTATATCAGAGTGGCTGGCGGTCGAGCAACAGATAATGAGTTTACCATCAAGCAAGATGGTGATGCACATGACGCTTCAGTCTTTGTGTTAGGTGGCGGGGACGATAATGAAGTTGATATTGACCTAGAAGCCTTTAACAACAACGTGACGGTCACGTTGAGTGGTGCAGGCGCAGACGATAACGATATTGATGTTAAAGCCACCGACGGTAGCGATCGAAATGAAGCAACGGTATTTGTCAGCGGTGCCGACAATGACATCGAGGTAGAATTTGACGACCGCAGTGATGATAACCAAGTTGATATTACTGCTAGCGGCAATGACAACGATGTTGACGTTAAAATTGATGATCGCAGCGATGATAACCAAGTATTGGCAAATGTATCAGGCGATGACAACGACATCGACGTCGACATCGACGATGATAGCTACGACAACAGTGTCTACGTTAATGTATCAGGTAACGATAATGATGCAGAAGTGGATATCGATGACTGGAGTGATCGTAACATGGTAAGCATCATGCAATCGGGTAGCTATAATGACTCTCGAGTCCGTATTGATGATCGCAGTGATGATAATATTGTCGAGACAACTCAAACGGGTAATGACTCTTGGTCAGACGTAGAACTAGATTGGGGTAGTGATTACAATCAAGTCTATGTCACGCAAAACACAAACGACCACTCTGACGTTTATGGTTGGAACGCGGATTACAATGTCGTGACAGTAACACAAAACTAAACACTCTAAGTTGTTGAGTATAAAGCGGTGCATTGCACCGCTTTTTGATTTGTTTGGAGTCGTGATGAAAATACTCATTTTGTCGATTATTTGTGCTTATAGCTCATTGGTGTTCGCGAGCAGCATGCTTCAGGACGTTGAGTGTGAAGTGGGATCTGAAACCAAGCTTACCTTCAAAGTGAATAACAGATTTGAACATAGTAACGATAAGCTTGTTGTTGTGACGTCTTCAGGTAATACGCTTGGGATTATTGCTTCGAAAGGCATTGCCCATTTAACGCTTGGAAAAGACCAGTTTCCAATTCGTGTATCGACGGGGCGATCCGGTGTCGTGTGGTCTATTAATGATCAGTGCCATGTAGAAAAATAAAGCCCCTAAACTCAAAGAGTTTAGGGGCTTTCAGCAAGCAAAGGTGCTTAAAACTATTAGATAGACTGGCTTATACGCCCGCTTCTTTGTATAGGCGGCGACAAGCCTTACCATCACTATGGAACAAGTGACAACGATGCGCTGGAATACCAATTTCAAACTTATCGCCAACTTCAACAGCAAGCGTGTCTGGTTGACGGTAGATAACGTCAGCATCCGCTTCTTCTAGGTTTAGGTAAACTTGAGTTTCGTTACCTAGTTTCTCAACGATCATCACTTCGCCGCCCACTTTCGCATCGCCTTCTTCCGCAGATACTAAGTGCTCAGGACGTACACCCATCGACATACGATCGCCTTTGTTGACTGTTGTGCCGTCAACTGGGATCCAGAATGAATCACCATCAGCAAGCTGAACTTTCACGCGCTCTGCTTCTACTTCTTCAATGAACACGCTCATGAAGTTCATCTTAGGTGAACCAATGAAGCCAGCAACGAAGCGGTTGTCTGGGTAGTGGTATAGCTCAAGAGGCTTACCAACCTGTGCAACATAGCCTGCATCTAGTACCACAATTTTGTCTGCCATGGTCATTGCTTCTACTTGATCGTGTGTTACGTAGATCATGGTGCAGCCAAGTTGGCGTTGAAGCTTGGTGATTTGTGAACGCATGTTTACACGAAGCGCGGCATCTAGGTTAGATAGTGGTTCGTCTAGTAGGAATACGTTTGGCTGAGAAACCAAAGTACGGCCGATAGCCACACGCTGACGCTGACCACCTGAAAGTGCTTTAGGTTGGCGCTCAAGTAGGTGACCTAGCTGTAGAATTTCTGCTGCGTGTTCAACGCGGCGGTCGATTTCTTTTTTGTCTGCTTTAGCAAGCTTAAGACCAAATGACATGTTGTCATAAAGGTTGAGGTGAGGATAAAGTGCGTAAGACTGGAATACCATACCCACGCCGCGCTTCGATGGTTCAACATCGTTCATGCGCTCTTCACCAATGTATAAATCACCGGACGTGATGTCTTCTAAACCTGCGATACAACGTAGTAGAGTTGATTTACCACAACCTGATGGACCAACAAAGACAACAAACTCGCCTTCGTTGATTTCTAGGTCGACATTCTTGGAGATCAGTACGTCGCCGTACGCTTTACTAACATTTTTTAACGTGACACTCGCCATGTAGCTCGTCCTCGATTCATTTTTTCTTTCCGTCGGTCATTATAGAGATAATTCGACAGGTAATAATAGTAGGAAATTGGTCAGTGTGACTCCAACTACGCGGTTTGGAGTTCTGGGAAACTGTTGCGTGATGATTCTAGGTTTTGATGTTCCTTAGTATGTGCAAATAGTCCCAAATGGAAAGAAAAAAGGGTGGCGCTGTACGATTTGGCGCCACCCTCAAAGCCAAGACTTCGCTAGTATCCCCCGACACAAACTGAATACCTCCCCCGTAAAATACATTTACCACTAGTGCTTCAGTTTGTGACTACTTGGCGAGTCCGGCGATGAAAACCCAGTATTACGTTCCCTGTAGAAGTTCATTCCTTAAAGAAACTGTCAGAGCATTTGCTCTTACTGGTAAAGGGTTCTTACCATCCACTCTTGGATGACTGCAGTTTCCTTGATTCAGGTCGCTGGTACATCCTCCTGACAAAAATAATTATGGGGTAGTAGGGAAGGAGGAGGAGGGTGGGGGGAGAATGGTTGTGTGAGATCTTGGTCAAAGATTTGCGCCTGATAATAGTGAATTCTGTCACAACAGGAGATTGTTTTGTGATGTTGATCTATAGTCTTGGGCGATTGAGGTCACGGAAATCAACGCTTGTCGCGAGGGCGTAGAGAGTAGGATGATGAGAGCTTGCTGTATTTTTAAGATGATACTCATCGAAACTTGGGAAATCCTCTGGATGAACCTACGATCAAAACTATAAAAAGGATATAAACATGAAAAAAGCCCTAAGCACTGTAGCACTAGGTACTCTAGTCGCTCTAGGTTCTTTTGGTGCAAATGCTGCTATCGAAGAAGGACAACTCACTATTTGGATCAATGGTGATAAAGGTTACAACGGTCTTGCAGAAGTAGGTAAAAAGTTCGAAGAAGACACAGGTATTAAAGTGACAGTTGCTCACCCTGATGGTCTAGAAGCGCGCTTCCCTCAAGTTGCAGCGACTGGTGACGGTCCTGATATCGTATTCTGGGCACACGACCGTTTCGGTGAGTACGCTCAAGCAGGTTTGCTGGCTGAAATCAAACCTTCTAAAGCAACGAAAGAAGGCATTGTTGACTTTGCATGGGACGCAGTTAAGTACGATGGCAAAATCATCGGTTACCCAGTAGCAGTTGAGTCTCTATCTCTAATCTACAACAAAGACTTGGTTCCAAACCCACCTAAGACTTGGGAAGAAGTAGAAGCATTGAACGCAAAACTTGCTAAAGATGGCAAGACAGCAATCATGTGGAACCTAAAAGAACCGTACTTCACATGGCCACTAATGGCTGCTGATGGCGGTTACGCATTCAAATACAACGGTGGTAGCTACGACGTTAAAGACGCAGGTATCGCTAAACAGGGCGTGAAAGACGCACTTACTTTCGTTAAAGGTCTAGTAGACAAAGGCGTTATTTCTGCAGATATGGATTACTCAGTATCTGAGTCTGCGTTCAACCAAGGTAAGACGGCAATGACTATCAACGGTCCGTGGTCTTGGGCGAACATCGAGAAGTCTGGTATCAACTACGGTGTGGCGACTCTACCTAAGTTCAACGGCCAAGCTTCTAAGCCTTTCGTTGGCGTACTAACAGCGGGCATCAGCACTGCGTCACCTAACCGTGACCTAGCGGTTGAGTTCCTAGAGAACTACCTACTGACTAACGATGGTCTACGTGAAGTGAACAACGACAAGCCACTAGGCGCTGTTGCACTGACTTCATTCCAAGACGAGCTAGGTGCTGATGCACGTATCGCTGCGACAATGGACAACGCGATGAACGGCGAAATCATGCCTAACGTTCCACAAATGAGTGCATTCTGGGCTTCTGCTAAGAACACAATCATCAACGTGGTAGACGGTCGTCAATCAGTAGAAGCAGCAGTTGCTGACGCTGAAAAGCAAATGACGAAGTAATTTTCTAGAACAACCCTTTTAAGGAGGGGGTAACCCCTCCTTCTTTTCTATTTTTTTTGTATTATCGCTAGCAGGTCCTTTTATGCAGTCAGTTCAAGGTACAGATGCCATGTCAGCAGAAACTAATACAGTTCCAAGCAGTAAAAAAGTGTTCATTAAGTGGGGACTTCTTGGCTCAGTGGGACTTATCAATGGTTATGCGACTATTCTAATGTATTCCCGCGGTGAGCTTGCATTCGCATTGCTTACTGTGATTCTTACCGCTCTGGCACTCTATATTTTCGGCAGTAAGAAAACGTACGCGCACCGTTATATCTACCCAGGTATTGCGGGTATGATCCTTTTCATTCTTTTCCCTTTGGCGTACACGGTTGGCTTGGCCTTCACGAACTACAGCGCGAAAAACCAGCTTTCCATAGATAGAGCGCAAAGCGTATTGATGCAGCGCACTTTCCAAAGTGGTGAGAGCTATTCGTTTGAGCTTTACAAGACAGACAACGGTCACCGCATCTATGTGAAAGACGGCGAACAGCTGCTCACAACGCCTGATTTTGATATCACTAATCCTTCTGCAGACTACGATCTTTCTGCGGCAGAAGTGCCAGTTGGTGAGAAAGAGAAGATCAAAGCAATCATTCAAAATCGTGCGAAGCTCAACACGGTTGACCTTCATATGCCAGATGGCTCTGACATCCGCATGAGCGGTCTACGTAAATTTGCTTCTGTACAACCGCTATACACTATGGTGGAAGGTACAGACGACATGCGTAACAACAAAACGGGTGAACTACTTCGTCCTAACATGGAAGTGGGTTTCTACCAGCCAGTGAGTGACAATGGCGAGTTTGTTGGCAATACAGTATCACCTGGCTTTATTGTTGGCATTGGTACCCACAACTTTGAGCGTGTTTGGAAAGATGAGGCATTAAAGAGCCGTTTATCAGCATCTTTATCTGGACGATTGTGTTCTCAGCAGTGAGTGTGGCGCTAACGGTTCTTATTGGTCTTGTATTGGCGAGTGTGGTTCAGTGGGAAGCGCTGCGCGGCCGCTCTATCTACCGCGTGCTACTGATTCTTCCATACGCGGTACCTGCATTTATCTCGATTCTAATCTTTAAGGGTTTGTTCAACCAAAGCTTTGGTGAAGTGAACATGCTACTTGAAGGCCTATTTGGCATTAGCCTAGCTGGTTCTCAGACCCAATGCTAGCGAAAGTGATGATTCTTATTGTGAACACTTGGCTAGGTTTCCCTTACATGATGATTCTATGTATGGGTATGCTAAAAGCGATTCCTGATGATCTGTATGAAGCGTCTGCTATCGACGGCTCAAACTTCATCTCGAACTTCACTAAGATCACAATGCCACTGATGATTAAGCCGCTAACTCCGCTACTGATTGCAAGTTTTGCGTTTAACTTCAACAACTTCGTACTGATTGCTCTTCTAACGAATGGTGGTCCTAACATGATTGGTACTTCTGAGCCAGCGGGTTACACCGACCTATTGGTTAACTACACGTACCGTATCGCGTTTGAAGGTTCTGGTGGTCAAGACTTCGGTCTAGCGAGTGCAATCGCAACACTGATCTTCCTACTAGTAGGTGCACTGGCACTACTTAACCTACGCGTCACGAAAGTAGCTCAAGACTAAGGAGGCCTAAAATGGCAATGGTACAAGGTAAGTCATTAAAATACCGCGTTTGGGCAACACACATCGCTATGTGGGCTTTCCTATCGCTGATTATTTTCCCACTACTGATGATTATCGCTATCTCATTCCGTGAAGGTAACTTCGCGACAGGTAGCCTAATCCCAGAGAACCCATCGCTAGAACACTGGAAACTGGCACTAGGCTTCTCGGTAACGAACGCAGACGGCTCAGTAACACCACCTCCGTTCCCAGTACTCACTTGGTTGTGGAACTCAATTAAAGTTGCGGGCATTTCATCCATCTTGATTGTATGTCTATCAACAACGTCTGCCTACGCATTTGCTCGTATGCGCTTTAAAGGTAAGTCAACCATCCTGAAAGCGATGATGATTTTCCAGATGTTCCCAGCGGTACTAGCATTGGTTGCGATTTACGCATTGTTCGACAAACTCGGTCAGTACATTCCGTTCCTAGGCTTGAACACGCACGGCGGTCTGATTTTCTCCTACTTGGGTGGTATTGCACTTCACGTATGGACAATCAAAGGCTACTTCGAAACGATTGATGGCTCTCTAGAAGAAGCAGCAGCGCTTGACGGTGCAACGCCATGGCAAGCATTCCGCCTCGTTCTTCTGCCATTGTCAGTGCCAATCCTAGCGGTTGTGTTTATTCTGTCGTTCATCATGGTGGTTGGTGAAGTACCGGTAGCATCACTACTACTTTCTGATGTAAACTCGTACACACTAGCGGTTGGTATGCAGCAGTACTTGTACCCTCAGAACTACCTATGGGGTGACTTCGCGGCAGCGGCGGTACTATCAGCATTACCTATCACAGTCGTATTCCTACTCGCACAGCGTTGGCTGGTTGGTGGTTTGACCGCCGGCGGTGTAAAAGGATAAAAACGATAAGGGTGACCGCAAGGTCACCCATTTTATTTGTATTGTTTAACACAATTTGGTTTGGCCGCCGACAAGTTGAACAAGCAACACTGGTGTTACGTATAGCTGGCTGTTATCAGGATTCCTTACTATCACGACTAACAGTTCTTGTAACCGACGCCCGAGCTTTCGCTCGGGCTTCTTCTTTTCCTCCCTGTCATCACTATCGCAATTAACTTAGACGTCGCTAACTTAGACGTCGTTAACTTAGCTGGGCGACTATTTGATGATGACGTTAAAGTATGTGTCCCCTTGTCGTCGATAGTAGTGCCCGTCCACTCGAGCATAAGTAAAATTGCCAATTTTGATGTAGGTAGTATGTTTGGGAATCTTTTTGTAGTGATAGTGCCGATGTTTAGGTTGCTTCTTAGGTGAAGGGTGGTATTTCTTCACAACGATGACTTCCTTGTGGTGGTGCTTCTTGTGTTTATGTTTGTGCTTATGGTGGCCTGGAGGATGCGCAAATGTACCAGTGCTGATTAAACCGGCCAGAACTGCAACCACGACACTGAATTTTATTTTGGACATAATCTGAGTCTCTATTTGTTGTTTTTGGTGCTAGCTAATGTAGAGGGAGTTCGAATTAGCGCTGTCAAAGATGGGTAAGTGAGCGTGTGGTCTTGGCAAGAAATTTAGTCGAAATGTCAGGTTGTTACCTTTTGTTACAGCGCCAGTTATCTGGAAAACGAATCGGTTTAATAACGAACTCATGTAGGAATAGCATAAGATACTGATATCTTTGCGCTAAACTTGAACAAACAAGCTTGAGTGACATAGGAAAGGTCATATTCCTATGTTATAAGGATGAGAATCAGAGCAACAATCGCGTTTGGAAAGGATGGCCAAATGACAAAAATTACCGAATCTAAAGCATTAATCTCTTCAGCCGTGGGTGCCGCGGTATTGTCGCTTTGGGGCGGCATAATGGCGTTGATTTCTGAATCCAGCGCCATCCTTCTCGATGCGTCTTTTAACCTCTTGTCGGCGGCGGTATCGTTCGCTTCGCTACGGATTGCGAAATTGACTCAAACAGGACGCTCTCGTCATTATCCAATAGGCTTTTTTGCTTTTGAGCCGCTGATTGTGGTGATTAAAGGTATTACCATACTTATTCTCATCGCCTTTGCAGTGGGCAGTAACATCCCTGTGATTCTCGCGGGTGGTCGAGAGCCTGCGCTAGGATTAATGGCGGTTTACGTGTTCCCTGCAGTCGCGCTGTGTGCCATTCTCTACTGGGTTTGCCACGTCGGGCATAAACAGTCCCACTCCGACATTCTAAAGGCGGAGAAAAATGCCTGGTTCATCAACGGTGTGATTTCTGGTGCGATTGGCGTGGCGTTAGTATTGGTGATAGCTATCCAAGAAACCTCATTCGGTTGGGTGGGGCGTTATATCGACCAGATCTTGGTGGTACTGTTCAGCCTAGCGTTTATCAGTGACCCAATAAAACTCATTAAAAACGGTATGCGTGAACTGACGATCGCGACGCCGCCTATCGAGCATACCAAGCCTATCTATCGCAGCTTGAAGGGGCTCGCTCAGGAATATGAAATTGAGATTGTCGATATCTTTATCGCCAAGCTTGGTCGTAAAACCTGGGTCTCTGTCTACGTCGATCCGAAGCGCGAATCGATGACATTCAAGAGTTATGAGCGATTTGTGGAAGATCTGAGAACGAAAGTGGACAAGCCCTATACAGTCACGGAAGTGGATGTCATTTTACAACGTTCACCCACATCAACCGGTGCGGCTAAACTAGCTCACGGCTAGAAGGCGCACAGCCTAGATACTGGAGCAAGACATACAGACTCTCTTGCTCCAGTGCCACACGCTGGAACAAGTCGGCAAATACCTCATCACCGCCAAAGCAGGTTTGGATGTAATGATTAATTTCATCCCGCTGGTACCCTTCAACGTACATGGTACGTATCCATTGATATTCCACCGATTTTAAATCAGTTAACGTGGATTGACTTAGGGTAATATCGCTCAGGGTCAAGTCGAGTTCCTCTCTCTCAGACTATGTTAACGCAGGGCGATTACATCAAAGTTTAATGAAAGAAAAATGACAGTTTGGTGACCTTACTTGGAATTGACATTACTGGTGAGAAGCTGAACAAGGGCTTCCACGCTCGATTTGCTTTCACCTTGTTTGGTGTAAATACCGATATTACCGACCTTCTCTTTATCCAGATAAGCGATGACGATGTCATGTTTCTCGAGCCAATCCCTTGCTTTGTGGCTGTAAGGCATGATGGCTTGTGTCATATGCAGCATATCCATACTGGCCATGACAGAATCCACATCGTAGGTGATGCGCTCATCAAACTGAGTATCATGAGGAAGGCCGTTTGCGAGCACGGATTGATGCCTTGGATGGTTTGGTGTCACCCTTAGAAGAGGGTAGCGATGTAAGGTGCTTGGCTCACTTATCCCTGTCGCTAGCGGGTGGTGCTTAGACACGTAGACGGCTTCGTAATCTTGAAACAGTGGTTGGAACACAACGCGGCACGAATCTGATAGGTCTAAAACCTCATGACCTATGAATAAATCTATATCACCTTGAACGAGATGGTGTAGTAGAGACAAGTTATTACCAAACTCAAGATGAAACGAACTCGCTGGATTTAGCGCTTGGTAATCCGCCACTGATTGGCGAACAAACCCCTCCCACCATACTTCTCCCGTCCCGATTTTTACTTTACCAAACTGGCGCTGCTGCATGTCGTTAAACTGGTGCTTGAGCGCAAAGTACTGTTCTTGTTGCTCCTGTGCAAACTTACGGAATTTATTGCCATACGGCGTCAATTCCACGCCCTTTGATAGACGATTAAACAATGGCGCCCCCATCTCTGCCTCAAGCTTTTTGATTGCAGAGGTGAGAGACGGTTGACTAATAAACAGCTCATCAGAGGCGCGTTTAATGTTGCCGTGTTTAGCTACTGCCAAGAAGTACTTAATGGATTTGTTTAGCGCCATACATTGCCTTTTGGTGTGTCGGTTTTTGATATATAAAAAATCTATACGATTATACGGAGAATCTATTTTTAATCACAGCGATAACTTCGTAAAGTGGGGGTAATTTAACGATAAGCTAGGACAGACTCATGGAACAAAAATGGTGGCACGATGCGGTGGTGTATCAGATTTACCCGCGCAGCTTTTGTGATTCGAATGGAGATGGCATTGGCGATTTAAATGGTATTCGCTCCAAGCTGGAATATTTACAAGAGCTAGGCGTGGATGTGATTTGGCTATCGCCCGTGTATCAGTCTCCTATGGATGATAACGGCTACGATATCTCGAACTATCAAGCTATCGCGCCAGAGTTTGGCACTATGCAAGATATGGAAGCGTTGATCGCCGAAGCAAAACAGCGTGGCATTCGTATCGTCATGGATTTGGTGGTTAACCATACTTCGGATGAACATTCTTGGTTTCAGCAGGCGTGTGAGTCAAAGGATTCACCTTATCGCGACTACTACGTTTGGCGTGATGCGAAACCGGATGGCAGCGCACCTAACGATCTTGATTCTATTTTTGGTGGCAGCGCTTGGCAGTGGCATGAGCCAACTCAGCAATATTATTTGCACCTATTTTCAAAAAAACAGCCTGATCTGAACTGGGAGAATCCGAAGGTACACGATGAAGTCCACCGTATGATGAACTGGTGGATAGACAAGGGTATTGGCGGGTTTAGGCTTGATGTTATTGACCTGATTGGTAAAGAGATCGACAAAGGCATCACGGGTAATGGCGAAAGATTGCATCCACTTCTGAAACAGATGAATCATGCGACCTTTGGCGGTAAAGATCTTTTGACTGTTGGTGAAACTTGGGGAGCGACGCCTGAAATCGCTAAGCTATATAGCGCGCCAGAACGTGATGAGCTGTCTATGGTGTTTCAGTTCGAACATATTACGCTGACTTGGAAAGACGGTGACAAATGGCAGCCAATCGCACTCGACTTACCTGAATTTAAGAAAGTACTCACCAAATGGCAGTTAGAGCTCGCTGATCAAGGTTGGAACTCTCTGTTTTGGAATAATCACGATCTGCCTCGCGCGGTGTCAAAGTATGGTGACGATGGTGTGTATCGTACCAAGTCAGCCAAAATGCTGGCCACGGTATTGCATGGACTAAAGGGCACGCCGTACATTTATCAGGGCGAAGAGATCGCGATGACGAATGTGAAGTTCGACTGCTTGGAACAATACAAAGACATAGAGTCGCTGAAACTTCTATAAAGTGAAAACAGAAGCGGGCGTGAGCATGAAGAGATGATGCACGCATTGGGTGAGAATGGTCGTGACAATGCCAGAACACCGATGCAATGGTCAGCCGCGCCGCAAGCGGGCTTCACGCAAGGCACTCCTTGGATTGAAGTGAACCCAAACTACACCGAGGTGAACGTTGAAGACGATCTGGCGAGTAGTGACTCTGTGTATCGTTACTATCAGTCACTCATTGCACTTCGCAAGCGCTATCGCGCTATTGTGCACGGCGATTTTACTCCTGTACTGGAACAGCACGACAAAGTCTTTGCCTATCTCAGAACAGAAGGGGAGATACGTTTAATGGTTGTCGCGAATTTCAGTGGCGACTCTTTAACTGTCGACTTGAGCGAGTTCACGCAAAGTTCAGCCGAGGTGCTGTTATCAAACTCTGGGCGAACGACGTTTGATTTTGCGGCTGTGGAGCTCGAGCCTTATGATGCTTATATGGTTGAGTTGGTTAAGGGGTAATGGTTTTAGGTAATTGGTTCTAGGTCCTAGGGGTCAACACTTGAAATTTTTACTTTAGCTTTTTCTAAAATAATGTTTGACAGCTTTGGTTGGGTTGGTTAAATTAGATTTAACTTAATTAGCTGGAGCTGTTGCTATGAATTCTACTGTTCAAACAAACACAACCTTAAACGATAATACTACTGGTGGCACCGAGTCCTCGGCTGCAAAGCAGTATTTGATTGATGTGCGTTCGCCACAAGAGTTTGCTTCAGGCCACATTGAGGGTTCTTTGAATGTGCCATTGCAAATGATTTTCGCGGTTGCCAATAGCGACATCCAGCCTCAAGACAACCTTGTTGTGTATTGTGCATCTGGTATGAGAGCGTCTCAGGCGGTTCAAGTGCTTGAATCTATGGGGTATCGAAATATCGTCAATGCCGGCACAGTTTCAGCGGCTAGCGACTATATTTCACGATAATCGTTTTTAATTCTCAGAAGAAGTCATAACAAAACGGGAGAATGCATCATGTTAAAAATCGACTATGTCAGCGATGTACTTTGTGTGTGGGCGTGGGCAGCGGAGGCTCGAAATGATGCCTTGCTGGCTAACTTTGAAGGCCAAATTGAACTATCACCCAAGTTCATTAACTTGTTTGGTGACACGCAAACTCGTATCGGCAAAGGGTGGAGTGACAAAGGCGGTTTTGATGGATTCGCAAAGCACACCGAAGAGGTGGCCGCTAAATTCCCTGAGCTGACGCTTAACTCAGCTGTATGGCACAGCATTAGACCAACCAGTTCTATGCCTGCACATCTTCACTTAAAAGCCGCAGAGCTTGCTGGTAGCAGCCAAGGTGACGTGTTGCGTCTCGCTAAGTCGTTAAGACAGGCTTTCTTTGAGCAAGGGAGAGACATCAGCAATGTTGAAGTGATTGCGGATGTCCTTGCCTCTCAGGGAATAAACCCTGAAGCGCTTCAGTCGTACCTCATGGATGGTTCTGCCTACGCGGCACTCTGGAGTGACCAACTGCTTCGTGAGGCTCAACAAATCAAAGGCAGTCCAACCTATATTATTGACGGCGGCCGACAAACCTTATTTGGCAACGTCGGTTATCGAGTCATAGAAGCGAATGTGAAAGAGCTTCTAAAACCACAAACGGGCGAAGGCGCAAGTTGGTGTTAACTTAAATTTGCTACTGGGTGAGAATCAAAAAGGCGACCACATGATAAGAGGTCGCCTCTTTGACAATTATCACCTTGTGATTCTAATAAGGACGATCTTGCTCCATTTCTCGCTCTTGTACAGGCTCAAATTCATGTAGGTAGGGATCATAAGCGCAGTCGCCAATTTCATTTCTTGGGCAAACATGTACGTGGTTTCTCTCTACCATTGGCGTTTGGCACATTGGGCAAATTCTGTCCATCGTTATCTCCTTGTTTCGCCTTTATCTCGTTTGTTTTCATCACTTTGTCACCACCCATCATGTATTACCTTCCAACAAGCATGATCGTGTGGCGTCGTACGTGCTCGAACAACAGAGGAACTGCGAGCATAGGTAAAGGGTATAGATAGCGACAGTGAGAAATTCAATCGGCTGTTTAAGATCTTGGGTGAGAATGTGATGAAGAAGAGGATCTGTTGTGGGGCGATTCAAAGTGTTACATTGCGATTTTAAGAGGTGGTCACGGGCTTACAAGAAACAACAAAACTTCGGTTGATTTACTCGCCAAGTGCGCTTTTGGCGCGCTTGGCGAGCGGAGTTAGTGTTAACGCGACAACTGCTTCTCCGCAGTAGCAAGTGCCTCAGAAACAGTCTGGCGTCCTAGTAGTGTGTTTTCGATGGCAGCACCTTCAGACATCCAAAAGGTCATCATTTTAGGAATCGCTGGCATGATTTCGCCGTTTTCTGCGTTAATCATGGTTGAGCGAATGCGCTGATCGGACTCTAGAGTTTGCTGGAACGATTTCAGAGTCACGGCACCAAGCGGCTTGTCGTTGTTGATAGTGGTGAGCGCTTCATCGGTAAACAAATAGTTTTCGATAAACTCTACCGCCAAATCTTCATTTGGGCTTGCCGAGCTAATACCGGCACTCAAAATGCCAACGAATGGGTTCGATTTTTCACCATCTAACGTAGGGAAGGTGGCAACGCCGTAGTTGATGCCCGCTTTGTCTAGGTTGCCCCATGACCAAGGACCGTTGATCGTCATCGCCACTTCGCCTTTGGCAAAGGAGGACTCGGCATTCGCATAATCCATTCCCGGATTGACAATGCCTTCTTTTTTCATGTTCAGCAAGAACGCTAGGTTGTCCTGAGCGCGTTGATTGTTGATCCCGGTGTCGTTGGCATCGTGACCTTGTGGCGTTTTCGCGAATGAATAAGTACCGGCAGAGACAATTGGCCAAGTAAAGTAGGCGTTCTTCACATCCCACATGATGGTGTCTTTACCTTGTGCTTTCATCTTAGCGTGAATAGCGGGTAGCTCTTCCCATGATTTAGGGGGTTCTGGCAGTAAGTCTTTATTGTAAATCAGTGAAATAGCTTCAATAGCAAGAGGGTAGCCAATGAGCTTGCCTTTGTAGTTCACCGCATCCCAACTAAAGTCGACCAGTTTATCTTGAAATGCTTTACTCGGTTTCACTTCTCGCAGCAGACCAGACTCAGCGTAGCCACCAAAGCGGTCGTGTGCCCAGAAAATGATGTCTGGGCCATCGCCAGTGGCTGCGACCTGCTGAAAGCGTGCTTCTAATGACTCGGGAAACTGAACACTGACTTTAATACCAGTATCGGCTTCAAACTGTCGGCCGACTTCTGCAAGCCCTTCGTAACCTTTATCACTGTTGATCCAAATAAGCAGTTCACCCTCTGTGACTGCCATTGCTGGAGCTGCCGTTAACGTTGCTAGTGCCAAAGCGGTTAAGGATGTTTTTAGTGTTTTCATTGTGACTATCCTGTCCATTTGCATTGGGATAAGAATAATCGGATGCAATGAGGCGTAAAAATAGCCTTTTTGTTAGTTGATATAGATTTTTGCTATTTCACTTGCGCGAGGTGTGATCTGAATGAGTAAAAAAAGCCCCAGCTTTTACGCTGAGGCCTGATAGTAGTGGGCTTCGATGAAGTAGGGCGGTTAATGCTCTGTAGCTACGAGTTGAAAAATATGTGAAGCCAGTGGATTGAGGGCAATATCAACTAGGCCTGAGCCATTCGAGACATTAAGCTCTGCGGTGACTTTTGGATCTAGTCTGCATGTTAGTGAGTAGGTGCCGTCGATTAACCCTAAAGCATTGATCACGTCCACGGGCACGGAAATCGCTTCACTGCTGGCTTGGTGTGCATCAAAGTTAACTAAGACTAACGCAGCATCACCTTTGTTCTCACGCCAGTATCCATAAAGCTTGTGGCGAAGCTCGCCATGGCGCTCATCACGCTGAATATCCAGTGACAGTCGAGAGCCAGACATCGCAGGGCTATGCTGCACAAAGCGCATTAAGCTATGGTAAAAACGGCGCAGATTCAGTTCTTGTTCGGTGGATTGGCCGCCATCGAATGCGCCATTGTTCATCCAGCGCTGATGGCTCGGAACACCGATATAGTCGAAAATGGAGGTTCGGGTTGGCTGCCCAAAGCCCGCGTTTTCTTCGCCAGCTTCACCCAGCTCTTGGCCAAAGTAAAGCATGGTTGGTGCGTTACTGACAGTGGCAGATACGACCATGGCAGGCAAAGCCGCTTCGGCGCTTCCAGCAAATTCAGCGCAAGGGATCCGCTGCTCGTCATGGTTATCGAGAAAGTGCAGCATGTGAGGTTCGATGTCGCTATGCTCGGTTTGGATACGAGAGATGGACTCTGTGCTATCTCGGCCTTGAACAATCGCTTTGAGCGTATCGTAGAGATCAACTTTGTCGTAGAGTGCATCCATTTTGCCAAGCTGAATATAATCTCGATAAAGGTGAGGTTGATACACTTCAGCTACTAAGAATGCATCAGGGTTACGGAGTTTTACCGATGAGTTGAGAAAGCTCCAAAACTCCACCGGCACCATCTCTGCCATGTCATAGCGAAAGCCGTCGACGCCTTGATCCAGCCAATACATGGCAATGTCACGAAACTTGCGCCATGAGCTTGGTACATCTTTGTCATTCCAAAATTTCGCGTGGTCAGCAAAGTCCTTATGTCGATAACATTCGGGTAGTTCCGGAAAGTCTTTGCTGCCATCGGTCTTACGCCGTAATTGACTTTAACCGTCTCGTACCAGTCGTCGGCGCTCGGTTTGGCGCTTCTCGCACCATTGCCAGTCCATTTGGCTGGGTACTCATGATAAGGGTGCTTGAGTAGTGGGTGATCCTCGCCACCCAGCGGTGCGAGATGCTCAGGTACATCGGGCAGTTCAAACGCTTGCTCGGGAATGTAGTAGAAGTTATTTTCCCGCGAGTACTCGAGGCTGGTATCGTCTTCTGCACCAAAATCGGTGACGCCTTCAGGGTTGTTGAGCCCTTGATATTGGCGAGCCACGTGGTTGGGCACGATATCAATCACCACTTTTAAGCCCGCTTTATGCGTGCGTTCAATGAGCTGCTTAAACTCTTGATTTCTTTGGGCTGGATTGTCCGCTAAATCTGGATTCACCGAGTAATAGTCCTTCACCGCATAAGGTGACCCTGCGCGTCCTTTAACAACAGCAGGGTGATCATTGCGAATGCCATACTCACTGTAATCGCGAATGACCGCATGGTGCGGTACGCCGGTATACCAGACATGAGTCATGCCGAGGTCTCGAATCGATGCTAGGGCGGCCTCGTTGATATCGCTAAACTTGCCGACACCATTTTGCTCTATGGTGCCCCAAGGCTGGTTGGTTGAATCGGTATTGCCAAATAGGCGGGTGAAAATTTGGTACAGATGAATCTTTTGCTCAGGTTTAGAAATGGAAGAGTTGGGCATAAAATCTCACCAAGCTGATGTTGTAGGAGTTCTGTTTTGGATATAGAAAAAATCTATCACGTCAATCTAGTGTAGTTGAAGGGAAAAGATGAAAACTCCTCCTTTTGGAAGATGATTTAGGGCGTAGATGAGATCTAGATAACAAATGCAGACCGAGAATTCAGTCTGCATGAATTTTAGGGCTTGATGAACAAGTAAGGAGAGGACATTACTTGAGATATTTGACGTGCGCTTCCATCTCTTCGCCAATCTGCTTGCGCATGTTCATCAGCTTGATTGCCGACTCACGAAGCTTAATATCGTCTTCTGTTTGCGGTACCCACTCTGGTACCTCGGTTGGTTTGCCATTTTCATCCACCGCCACCATGATCACGATGCAGTGTGTCGTAAGACGATTTTGCAGCTCTTTAGGGTCGCTGGCTTGTACGTCGATGGCAATGTGCATAGAGCTTCTGCCGGTGTATATCACTTTGGCACTCACTTCTACTAAATTACCAACGTGGATTGGTTCCACAAAGCGAATGCCACCAGCGTAAGCTGTGATGCAATACTTGCCACTCCATGCCGCGCTGCAAGCGTACGCTGCCAAGTCAATCCATTTCATTACTGCGCCGCCATGCACTTTGCCGCCAAAGTTAACATCGCCTGGCTCCGCAAGAAAACGCAAGGTGGTCTCTCTTCTGCCACTACTCATTATTTTTATTCCTTTATCTGAGCTGCTAAGTGACTTGATTATGACAAACTTGTTAACAACACGCTATGAGTTTGAGTGTGCGAGTGTTTTGCCGTTCGCTACTGTTTATCGATAGTGAGTTTAGGTGCCACCGCTTCTTGCGCAGGCTGAAGCTTTTTGGTCTTAATTTGCGACAAGATAACGCCGGAAATGACCATGAGCCCGCCAATAAGGTGGAACTGGGTAATTGACTCACCAAGCAGTACTGCAGCGAGAGTAACAGCGATAACCGGCAACAAGTTCATGAACATGGCACTGCCATCTGCGCCAATCAAATCGATCGCTTTTACCCACAGCAGCGGAGCAACTAGTGAGCCGAGCAATCCCGCGTAGGCGATAAGCGGCAGGGCAGAGCTGCTTGGCAAGATTTGCTCGCTAGTCAGTAATAGTGGAAACAACATGATGACGGCAAAGATGCTTGGGTGTAAATCAGCATCCAGCTAGACAACTGCATCTTCCAGCGTTTTAGCAACACACAGTAAGTCGCATACACAATAGCCGCCAGTACCATCAAGCCATCGCCTTGGGAAATGTCTTGATGCAAAAAGAAACTGATGTCGCCTTGTCCAAGCATAAAGGCAAGGCCAGCTAGCGAAATCACACCGCCAACGATACTTAGCTTAGAGATACGTTTGCCAAGTAATGGCACGGAAATGAACACCGCGAGCAGGGGGACTAGTGAGGTGATCAGTGCCATGTTAGAGGCAGTTGTGGTTGCCGCTGCGTAGTAGCCCAACGACTGGTTAAGCACCATGCCAAGCAAGGCAAGAAACGCGAGTTTGGCGCTGTTTTTGCGGATCTCTGGCCAGTAACGCTTTACTTTTGGGAGGCAAAAAGGCGTCATTACCAAGATAGCAAGTGCCCAGCGATAGAAGCTCATCGCGCTCGGTTCAATGGCAGAGGCCGACATCTTGTTCACAATGGCGTTGCCGCCCCATATCAACACAGTAAAGAAGGGAAGAAGATAGACCACTGTGAACCTCATCGCGTTTTGTAAGTTGATACATAGTGTGACAGGTCGGTATAATTGCATGTATCTTTAAAACGACATTGCGCGCGATAGGAAGACAAGTTGAAAAAACACACTAGAAATTTGCATCCCTCTTTGTCTATCGACAAGATGCCCTCCAATGTTTTCATGAACTTCGATGCGTTTTTGTCGAACACCGAAACCCGCGTTCACTGCCACCCATGGGGACAAGTCCAGCTGATTAGCGGCGGTATATTGGAAATGGAAGCGCAAGATACACGTTTTCTAGCGCCGCCACATCTTGCTATTTGGGTTCCGGCGGGCGTGATGCATTGCAGCTACAACCGCAAGCCACTCGAATACTGCTCGCTTAATATTGCCCACGAGTTTACCGATGGGTTTCCAGATAAAACCAGCTTAATCAAAGTGACACCAATCGTATCCTCGATTATTGAGACTTTCGTCACCGTAACGTCAACGTGGCAGAATCTGAAAAAGATCAGCGTTTGATCCAAGTGCTTCTAGACCAACTGAGCGATCAGCAAGAACAGCACCACTTCCTACCTTCTAGTAATAACAAATATCTCGCCCCCATTCTGGCGGCCATTGAAGAGGAGCCAACTAACGACATTAGCCTTAAGGAGTGGGCATCAAAAGTTCATACAACCGAACGTACGCTTGCGCGTTACTGCCAAAGCGAACTTGGCATGAGTTTTACTGAGTGGCGCTTGCGAGTACGGTACTTGTTTTCAATGGATCTATTACGAAGTGGCCATTCAGTAAAAGAAGTGGCATTTACGCTCGGTTATAACCAAGCGAGTCCGTTTATCTCGATGTTCAAGAAATATTCTGGGCAAACGCCTGAGCAATATAAGAATAAGTTGTTGTAGAGAATCCTAACCTGAAACTCATATGTTGAACGGAATTTCTCTATAGCCTGGCATCTAGTTGTGAATATTATTGAGTACTAAATTAGGCATGGCTATGCTGTGAAATAAAAGTTGGAATTGCAATATTATGTGAGTTATCTCGTGATAAAGTAATAAGTCCTTCTTCCAAGCACCGTTAAACTCACAGAACTACAATCGTTATAGTTATGTGTTGAATAATCCGATGTCGTATACTGATCCGAGTGGGTACTTCTTTAAGTCATTGAAGAAGTTTGTTAAAAAGCATTGGAAGACAATTGTTCAAATTGGTATTACAGTAATGTCTGCTGTTGCTGGTTTAGGGTGGGCAATTGCAGGTGGTGCATTATCTGGTTACGTTGCAACTGGCACTCTAAAAGGAGCACTAGTTGGAGCATTTAGTGGGGCGCTTTTCTATGGTGCATGCGAGATAATAGCTAATAATGGAATATCCAACATATTTGGAAAAGGACTGATTCGAGGGATGGCAGGCGGAATAAGTAGCGTCTTTTCAGGAGGTAAATTCGGTCATGGCTTTGCAGCTGCAGGTGTTTCAAGTATGGCGGGGGAAAAATAGATGCTGCCTTCAAAGATACAGGTGCAAGAGTTGTTGCCGCTGCTGTTGTAGGTGGTACTGTTAGCCAAGTTACAGGTGGTAAGTTTGCAAATGGTGCAATAACCGCAGCATTCATGAAAGCTTATAATGATGCTAACCATCCAAAGTTTGAACACCCTGATGCGCCATTGGCTAAGTGGTTCAGAAGTATTGCTGATGGAGCGGCTCAACTTAGAAGTTCAATAGAAGGGGTAATGAGCGATATTGGTAACGGTATATCTAATACAATGAGTTCTTTAGCTGAAGATCCTGCTAGAACTGCTGCCAATACTGTCGTAATAGCAGGTGCGGGAACTTGTGCATTTACTGCTGGAGCCGGATGTGCATTAGCCGCCACTGCTGCAACAGTAGGAGCTAGCGATATGCTGGAGCAAACAACTGGGTATGATCCAGTACAGCGAGGCACCGAAAAAGCTTTCATGGGGGCTGGCATGGATGCAGAAACTGCGAGGCAAGCTGCGGCTATTGGCGTAAACGTTCCCGGAGCTTTAACTGGAGCTGGTGCTACAACTAATATGTTCAGAGCATTAAGTGTTAATCAAACGATTAGCGCCTCTAGCGCTGCAAACGCATACTTATCAGCTTATAGCGTTAATGCTGCACAACGGGAGGTTTCAGGAAATTGATTCGATTAATTACTATAGCTTTATTTGTTTGTTTTATTATCTCTTGTGGAGAAGGTAGGAAGTACTATCTTGCTACAGGGAAAGTGACCGACATATCTTGTGAAGATATTTGGAGGTCAAGTAACGTATTAAATATACAAGTAGAAAGTAAGAAGTTTGAATCTCCAATAAATTTTACTTCAAAATTGTGGAATGTTGATTGCTCTCAAGTTTCGAAGTTAATAAGGAAAGAGCAAGAAATTGAGTTTCAATATGAAAAGGCTGGAAGAAAGGGACCTGTATTGGTTTATTTAAAAGTAGAAAATGTTGTAGTTGTGGATAATAAATAACAGATCAGCAAGGAAACAGTGTAATTAACTTCTAGTTAAGTTGCCCCTTCAACTTGGGAGCAACCTAAGTCAAGCAAACGAAAGCTAGCGGGGACTTTGTTGCGTAATTCGATGGAACTAAATCAGGAAGTTACGATCTGATCGGCTAAGTCAGCTGACCTTCGTAGCCTTAT
>NZ_JYJK01000083.1 GCF_003263785.1 Vibrio variabilis | reverse complement strand
GTCAATACTTACCGTTTAAGCCGTAACGTGACAGCAGGCGCGCTTGCTGGGGGCGCCGCTGGTGCTGTAGATGGCTATGCTAAAGACCAACAGGCAGAAGCAAAGCAAGCTTCGCAAAGTGCCCCACCCCTCCTGTCAAACCGACGCTCGAGTTTGGCCCAGATGTAGAAAGCTCGGTAACGGCATTGATAGCGTGTCAGCATGATGATGCCTACCGTGCTGCATTAAGAGCCGAACAAGCATCACAGCAAGCTTACAAAGAAGCAGGTGTCGCCATGCAAGCACTAATTGACTACGACCGAGACAACACAGAAGGCGTTGATAGAGCGGTAAGCAAATACGTGAAACTCAGCTCGAGTATGAGCGATGTGGACCAAGCGAAAGTTCAACTCGAAGCTCTACACAAAGAGCTTCAACAAGAGCGCCAAATCGCCGGCAGTGCCGCGAATTGTAGCTAGCTTGATGCCGGTACACGCCTCGAAATAGACTCATCTGGATCAGGTTTCCCCTTGAAGCCTGATCTATTTGCCCCAAGTATAAGTAACAGCATTCAAATAACTGAACATCAGTTAACTAAGCTATAGATATCAAGCGACACATACCAAGCTAACCCTACTAGGAATAAGGCAAAGTCATGAAATTCAGCTACGTGAACCCTACTGTGATTCACTTTGGCCAAGGTCAGATTGAACAAATCACCAACAGCATCCCTAAAGATTCCAAAGTCCTCGTTATCTACGGCGGCGGCTCTATCAAAAAGAATGGCGTTTATGACCAAGTCACCGCGGCACTGAGCGGTCATGAGTGGCTCGAGTTCTCAGGTGTTGAGGCTAATCCAACAAAAGAAACTCTAGATAAAGCCATCGACATAGTGAAAGCAGAGAACGTCACATATCTACTTGCTGTGGGCGGCGGTAGTGTCATTGATGGCACCAAATACGTCGCTGCCGCATCTTTGCACGATGGCGACAGTTGGGATCTCATCACCGGTGCTTACAAACCAGAAACTGCGATTCCACTTGGTGTCATACTTACATTGCCAGCAACCGGCTCTGAGTCCAACATGGGCGCCGTGGTAACCAAGAAAGCGACCCAAGAAAAGCTCGGCTTCCTATCGCCTACGGTCAGACCTGCATTCGCTGTTCTAGACCCAGATGCCATGAAAACTCTGCCTGAACGCCAACTGATCAATGGCTTGGTTGACGCTTGGGTACACGTCTGCGAACAATACATTACTTCGCCAACAGGTCACATGGTTCAGGAAGGTTACGCTGAAGTGCTGCTTCGCAATCTGCTTGTGCTTGGAGATTCATTTGAGCAACGTGATGATGCATGGCGAGCGAATCTAATGTGGACAGCGAACCAAGCACTCAACGGCCTCATTGGCACGGGCATGCCACAAGATTGGGCGACACATATGATAGGCCACCAGCTTACCGCCCTATGGAACGTGGATCACGCGCGCTCGTTAGCTATTGTTCAGCCGTCACTACTTCGCAGCCAGATGGCATTTAAAAAAGAAAAAATTGAGCAGATGGGGAGAAACGTATTTGGTCTCTCTACAAGTGACGATTTAGCCGAGCGCACGATTAATGCCATCGAGGCTTTCTATAAGAAGTTGAACGTAGATACACGCCTGTCAGAAGTCGAAGGCGACAAATCTGAAGCGGTAGACGCGGTGATCAAAAAGCTTGAAGACTATGGGTATATCAGGCTTGGTGAGAACCAAGCTATTACTATCGATGTGTCGCGTCAGATTTTAGCAAATGCGCTGTAAATAGCCCCGTAAAAAAGCTCGGTCATTATTGCCCGAGCTTTTTTGTATATTAAGTCTAGTTTGTCTAGCGTCTCGATTTCCGATACTTAGGGTGAGTAATAGGTATGGCGGATAGCAACGTTTTTGTGTAATCATGCTTGGGCGTATGATATACCTCATCACTCGATCCATACTCCACAACCCTACCCGCTTTCATCACCGCCACATTATCGGAAACATGTCTCACTACCGACAGATCGTGAGATATGAAAATAATGGCTAAATTCAATTCGCGCTGTAAATCGAGCAACAAGTTGAGTATTTGCGCCTGCACCGACACATCTAGCGCTGATACTGATTCATCACAAATCAGCAGCTTTGGTTTCACCGCGATTGCACGCGCAATGCCAATCCGTTGACGCTGTCCGCCGGAAAATTCATGCGGATAACGATCAATGGCATCCTCAGGTAACCCTACTTTTTCGAGCAGCTCTTTAACCCATTTCTGGCGCTCTGCAGGACTCCCTAATTTATGAATAACAAACGGCTCTTCTAAAATCATGCCCACGGTATGCCTTGGATTGAGTGACTCCATTGGGTCTTGAAACACGATTTGCATTTGTTTGCGCAAGGGGCGCATATCTCGGGCGACAACTTAGTAATGTCTTCCCCCTCAAACACAATTTTCCCGTCACATGGCTCAAGTAGCTTTAAAATTGTCCTTCCTAACGTGCTTTTACCGCACCCCGATTCGCCAACCAAGCCTAAAGTTTCGCCCCGTTTTATCGACAGTGACACCCCGTCCACCGCCTTCATGACATAGCCGCGTCGAAAAATGCCACTACCGGATCGAAAGTACTGCTTTAAGTCCGTTATTTTCAATAATTCACTCATCTAGTAACCTTAAGAATTTCTACCTTAACGGAACATGTCTTCGGTAATCGGTTTAATGTCAATTTTGTGCTTAGGTGGATTATCTAAACTTGGTATCAAGCCTAATAATCGTTCTGTATAGGGATGCTTTGGATGATCAAACAGGTCAAATACGTCGGCTTGCTCTACTATTTTACCTGCGAACATCACAGCGACATCATCACAAATTTCCGCAACCACGCCCAAGTCATGAGTGATAAAAATCATCGACATGCCCGTTTCTTGCTGCAAATCTTGCATCAACTCCAAAATCGAAGCTTGTACCGTCACATCAAGGGCTGTGGTCGGCTCGTCACATATCAAAATGTCGGGTTTACAAGCCAGTGCCATGGCGATCATCACTCGCTGACGCATACCGCCAGACAAGTTGTGGGGATACTCATCTAGGCGTTTTTCAGGCTGTGGGATCCGAACCTTGGTGAGCATCTCCAGAGACGTAGCCCGCCGCTCAGCTTTATTCAGCTCTGGACGATGCAGCTCTAACACCTCATTGAGCTGCTTGCCAACGCTTTGCACCGGATTTAGCGCTGTCATCGGATCTTGAAAGATAATCGAAATCCGGTCACCACGCATGGCGTACATCTGTTCCGGCGCGAGTTGAAGTAAGTCAGTATCACGATAGAAGATCTGCCCTGCAGTGACCTCGCCATAGGGCTTTGGCAAAAGCCCCATGATGGACATCGCAGTGACACTCTTTCCACTCCCAGATTCACCCACAATACCCAAAGTTCGCCCCGCTTTTACATCGAAACTCACGCCATGCAAGACCTCACGACTGCCCTCATCATTATGAAAACTGACGGCGAGATCTCGTACACTCAAAATCACATCTTCTTGCATTATTGCCTCTCGCTGCTCGCAACGCATCACAGTTTGAAGGTGTCGTCGACGATGGTGACGGGCTCAAAGCTCTCACCTTTCTTCATAGCTGACTTGGTCTGTTTTTTCAAATCGCTATCTATCCAGAAGTTCGCGACATCCGTTACCGAGAACATGGTTTCAGTCAATTTGGTCATGCCGTTTTCTGGCACGCGCAACCAGCGCCAATGGGCTTCACGAGTGTATGGCACCATATAACCAGGAACGATTAAAAACTCATCCGACACTTTTTGTTGGATCTGATGAGACAATTGCTGCTTTTTCTCAACATCAAACTCAACCACATACTGGTCAATCAGCTTATCCATATCAGGGTTTTGATAGAAGGTGTGATTATTGGTTTGCGGCTTCGCATTGTCTGAGTGCAAATACTCCCAGTAAGCAGGGATTTCACCGCCGCCCATGTGCAAGAAAGCGAGTTGGTGTTTTTCTCTAGGATGTACTTAAACGCCGACGAGCCATCAACCAGGTTAAGGTTAAATTCCAAGCCGGCTTGTTTGGCTTGCTCTTTAAGATACGCCACTCTTGGTGTGTGTGGAGGGTAGCCATAAGTGATATCGAAGCTTAAACGCTGCCCTTTGTCATTAACGCGAATACCATCTGCACCAACCTTGTCAAAACCAGCGGCTTCGAAATAACGAATCGCTTTTGCTGGGTCAAATGCTGGTGCCTGGTTGTCAGGACGATCGTAACCGCCATGTCCTGCGCCCATTCCATGTGGCATTCGAAGGTAATCACCGCGAAGTACGTTTTTTAACATGCCATCGTAATCAGAGGCATAGACGATACCCGCTCTCACATCACGACTTTCCAGTAGCGGCATTGAGGTGTTCATCCAAAGGCCACCCGCCCCTTGCGCGGTTTGATTGAAGCCCCAAAACTTTTGGATATAGCCTTGCTGATACGGTTTACTGTCAGCCTTCTCATGCCACAGACTCGGTAACACTAAGCCAAACACATCAAGGTCACCTTTCTCAAAGTGCTTTCTGGCAATGTCGGAATCACGAATGACGGTCAAGCGTACTTTTTCTACGTTGTAGCGATTTTTGTAGTAACGGTTATTGTAGCCCCACCAATCTTCTCCAACGTGCTTAAATGTGACACTTTTGCCTTTTTTAACATTGGACATGTAATAAGCCCAGGTCGTTGGCTCGGCTTTGAAATTGAACTTACGCACAAAGTTATCTTCGATACCGTCACCATTTTCATCTTTTTTCGGGTTAGCGAAAAAATGCTCTGGTCTTGGCTGAACACCATTGCTTGGTAAGTTAATTTGTATCATCAACTCTTCTTGGCTCATTTTAGTCGCCGATTTAATGGCGATGGTGTAATCATCAATTTTGACTACATCAGCAATTTTGTTGGTGAAGAAGTCGTTGTACCAAGGAGCAACAATATCTTTTGAGCGGTTATAAGTGAGCATGAACAAGTAGTCGTCGGCATCCACCTTTTCGCCATCGGACCATTTTGCTTTTGGATTAAGCTTAAAATACACCGTTTGGTTGTCATCGCCATACGCCCAAGCATCGGCGAGTTGAGGGATCCATTTACCAGTGTTTGGGTGCCTAGCTGCGAGCTTTGGGGTGCCATCCATGAAATAGTGTCGCAGACCCGAGTTTGAATCTGGGCCGACGCTTCTTAGCGTTTGCGGAAAACTGGACATGTAAGTGCGCAATGTGCCGCCAAACTTTGCTTCCTCAGAGGCAAACAACGGCTCATTAATATTATCAATCCAAGTTAGCCCTGGCGGGAGTTCATTAGCACTAGCTCCAGCGGAGAATGCAGCCAGTAACGCGGCGGTGATTAATGTCTTTTTATGCATGAGATATCCTTATTCTTACTTCTTAACGCTAGACGTCTCAAACGCCTCTATCCAGTTGGTTAATACGGTTTTTAGCTCACAATGGGCAAGCCCGTCATTTAAACATAGCGGGTAAACTTCTTAGGGTCGAAAGCCGCTCTCACAGCTTCGCCAATGAACGTCACCATCACCAACACCGCTACAATGGCAGTAACAACGGATGTCACTATCCATGGTGAGTCTAGGTTGGACTTTCCTTGTTGCAGTAACTCCCCCCAACTCGGCGTTGGTGGCATAAGACCGAGCCCCAGGTAATCCAGAGCAGTCAAAGCGGTAATATTGGCGGCTATCGTAAATGGGGCAAGGGTTACGATCATCACCATGGTGTTTGGCAAGATATGGTTAAAGACGATGCGAATATTAGAAGCTCCGAGCGCTTTGGCGGCCGAGACATACTCACGAGCGACTTCTTTGTATGTCATCGTGCGCATATACCATGTTATTCCCATCCACCCAAACATAACGTTAATGGCCACAAACAATGTGAAGCTGGGTTGAACAATCGATACTAAGATCATGATGACATATAGAAATGGCACCATGGACCAGATCTCAATAAACCGCTGGACAAACAGATCAAACTTACCGCCCAGAAATCCCATGGCACACCCGACTGCAACGCCAATCGCATAAGACGCAGCCATAGTAAGCAAGGCAAATCCCATTGCCGTTCTAAATCCGTACACTAAACGCGCTAATATATCGCGCCCAATAACATCAGTGCCCAAGAAGTGTCTCGATTCAACACTGGGAGCATTAGGGGGATAGTCACCGGAAAAGTCCTGTTCATAAGGGTTCCACGGCACAAAAGGCATGACCACAAAATCATCACCTTGCTGCGCTTCTAATGCGATTTGTAGAGCACGGTAATCTGCCTCGCCGGCATTTTCTTGGCCAAACTCCGTCCCTAGCCTAACATCACTAAAAACAGGAAAATAATAGCTACCTTGGTACTTCACCACTAAGGCTTTACTATTGATGAGCAATTCTGCGAATAAAGACAACACTAACATTAAGGACAAAACAATAAACGACCAATATCCACGTTTAATCCGTTTAAAGTTAATGAGCTTCTTCTTAGTAAGTGGGCTAATAACCATGAACTAACTCCCAAACTTCACACGTGGATCAACAAGAGCAACACATATATCGGAAATAATGTTCCCAATTAGTAGCAAAATAGCGTTTATCGCCACTATTCCCATGACGACAGGATAATCTCGCTCCATAATAGATTCGTAACCCAGTAGACCTATCCCATCGATATTAAATATCACTTCTATCAAGAAAGCACCTGTCATAAAGAACAATAAGGAATTACCGAAGTGGCTAGCAATTGGAATAAGACTATTGCGAAGCGCGTGCTTTCTAACGGCCTGCTTGAATGGCAGTCCTTTGGCAATGGCTGTTCTGATATAGTCTGCGGATAAGTTCTCCATCAGATTATTTTTCATCGTCATCGTCAACGTAGCAAAATCACCAATCAGATAACAGACAAGTGGTAATATTGCGTGCCACATAATGTCTTTCACTTGCTCAGACACAAGCTCATAATCTTCAAAATCATCACTGGTAAAGCCACCCATTGGCGTCCACTCAAGGTGATAGCTGAAAAGCGTGATCAGTAAAACACCAACTACGTAGCCCGGCAGTGCGTAACCAACGAAAATTGCAACGGAAGATAAAGAGTCAAAAACAGAGCCATGCTTCAATGCTTTATAGTATCCAAGAGGAATAGAGATAAAGTAGCTGATAAAGAAGGTCATCCCTCCATAAAATAGCGATACAGGTAGGCGCTCTGCGATCATATCAGTGACAGGTTCGTAATATCGAGTAGATTCACCAAGGTCTAATTTAGCTAGGTTAGTGATCCATTCTAAATATGCCACATGGACGGGCTTGTCGAGACCATAAAACGCGTTGAGTTCTTGAATTTGCTCTTCAGATAATGCGGAATTTGTACCAGACATCGACAGTGAACCACCACCATCTCCTTGAGAATGCATATTTGCCAGCATTCTTTCGACAGGCCCGCCTGGTACAAAACGTGTAATGGCAAATATTAGTATCGTGACGCCTATAAACGTCGGCACCACCAGTACCAGACGACGTAGAAAATAGGACAGCATTTATCAACTTCTCCATGTTTGCTGTTCATTGAATATTGGAAACAGCGAGCATTTATTTTCTAGTAAAAAAATAATTACTAAGCTTCCTGCCTGTATGATTATTTTTAGCTCACTTTGTTTTCGACAGCATTTTTATCACAAACCATCAACACTGTCACTTTTAAATAATTGCACTCATAAATTGAAAAAAAGAACATAATTTTAGAATTAACCTCCCTCCAATATATCAAACTAGCAGATAGAGCATTAACTCTACATAAAACAGTAAGAATTGATCCATAATAACTGCATACTTATTCACTGAGCAAATATGCACTAGGTGTAATATCATGATGCGCATCGCTTATATATCAAGGCACAGCGACACCTATGGTTAAAATATAGACAATTCATCTAAACTATGAATTACTGTGAAATTTCACAATTAGCTTATAATTCCACAATAAACCACGAAAGGCAGCATAAAAATCCAATTGTTTAAACTAAGATCGAACAATGATCTAATTTCACCTCAATTGCTAGATTCAACGGAAATTTTTATAAATCACTCTGTTTTTCACATTTTTTTTACAAGAAAACACCATTCAAATGACATTTTTAAGAATTTACCACTTTTTACAAACTGGCGTTCTCTTTAAACGGCTGATTTGACATTACTTTTTTAACCCGTCATAAGTTGCGCTGTCGTTAACACCGAATTAACGATTCAATCAAAAATGCAATACACAACAGACACCAGGAGAAAACTGGTGAAACGGAGTACAAGGATGTTAAAAAAAAACACATGTCTCTCGGTAGCAGTGAGTCTTGCGCTTGGTACTGCGAATCTCTTCGCAGTGCCGATAGCGTTTGCTGAAGAAACGGGACAACAGGACGTAGAAAAGCTTCAGAAAATGAAAGTGACCGGGTCACGAATCTCTCGAGTGGAGATGGAAGGCGCTGAACCAGTTCAAGTCCTATCATCGGAATACATTGAAAACACCGGTTTGGTTGCCATTGGTGATGTCTTGAACCAATTGCCTGGCGTGGGCGGTACGGTACAAAGCACCTCTGTAAATAACGGCAGTAATGGTGCTGCAACGGTAAACTTACGCGGTTTAGGCGCAGAGCGTACACTCGTTCTTGTCAATGGTCGCCGTATGGTTAATGGTGGTACGGGGGCAGACGCATCCGTTGACTTAAATATGATTCCTGCCGCAATGGTAGAGCGTATTGAAGTACTGAAAAATGGCGCGTCTTCGGTCTACGGTTCTGATGCAATCGGTGGTGTTGTTAACATCATCACTAAACAGAACTTCGAAGGCTTTGAGCTTAATGCTAAGCGTGGCACCACATCAAACAGCGATGGTCAAGTCACTGACATCAGCATGCTCGCTGGTGCGTCTAACGATCGCGGTAATATTACCTTTTCTGCGGGCATGACCAAAGAAGACGAAATCATGGCCGGTGATCGTGGTTTCGCCAATACCGACCTACAACACGATGGGTACGGAGGTCAGTTCCAAAGTGGTAGTTCAGCGCCACCATGGGGCTATTATGACGGTAAGACATTTGGCCCAGAAGGCAGCGATACGCTTCGTGACTTTAATGCGCCGGATGATCTTTACAACTACGCGCCGGACAATTACTTAAAACGTCCAGCACAGCGTCGCTATCTTGCTGCTCAAGGTAACTACCTGCTAGGTGAAACTAGCATCCTTGGTCCAGTTACCGCGACATTCGAAGCGCTTTACTCAAACTCAGAGTCTAACTATCTACTGGCTGCCGAGCCTATCTTTGGTAAGTTCAGCGGCTACGACCCCATTTCTAAAGACAATGAGTTCAACAATACAGGCGCTGATATCGTTGACTGGCGTCGCCGTATGGTCGAAACAGGTGGACGAAACCGCTTCTTCGAATCAGACACAGGCCGCGTAGTACTTGGCTTGGATGGTGAGTTCCAAAATGGTTGGACTTGGGATGCCAACTACAACTGGGGCAAAACTAAGACCAAACAAATTGAAGATGGTGTATTCATTAAAGATCGCGTCAGCAATGCGGTAGGTCCATCTGCAAATGGCCAATGTCTTGACGCGGGCGGTAACGTTATTCCTGGCTGTGTGCCAATGGACATTCTTGGCAACGTCAGCCAAGAAGCACTGGATTACGCTACCTTCACTCGCCAAGATACCGGCTTTAACCAACAGCAGATCATTAACTTCAATGTCACAGGCGACATCTACGAAACAGACATGGGCACCATCGCTTTTGCTGCCGGTTATCAAAACCGTGACGAACAAGGTGCAAACCAACCAGACGCGTTAGTGGTTCTGGGTAACGCTTCGGGCAATGCGGAATCGGAAACCGCGGGTGGCTACACCGTTGACTCATTCTACGGCGAACTGTTAGTTCCAATTCTTTCTGAAGTGACGATGGCAGAGTACTTAGAAGCTAAGATCACCGCTCGCATGATAAATACTCCACATTTGGTGGCGCGACGACCATGGGTTACAGCTTCTTGTACCAACCTATTGGCGATTTGATGCTTCGCGGTACCTACAACGAAGTATTCCGTGCCCCATCCATTGCCGACCTGTACGGTGGTGCAACAGAAAGCTTTGACGTCCTATCCGACCCAACAGGTCAAGACACCAGTGGCCGTACCCAGTTCCCTGTTTTCTATGGTTCAAACCAAGAACTCCAGCCTGAAGAAGGTCATACCGCGTCATTAGGTTTTGTACTGTCACCATCTTTTGTAGAGGGTTTCTCTGCCACGGTTGATTACTGGCAAGTAGAACTTGAAAACCTGATTGATGCCGTTGACCCTCAACTTATGCTGGATCAATGTGCAAAAACAGGCGAGTACTGTGACAAGATCACTCGTGACGGTAACGGCGACATTGTTTCTATCGATGCTCGTACCACAAACCTAGGTAAGCTTGAGAAAAACGGTATCGACTTCAACTTGCGCTACGTGCATGACTTTGACGTCGTCGTCTTCAAAGCAAACTGGGACAACACCTACAACTTCAAGCACGAAGTGACACAGGCGGATGGCTCTGTTGTCGATTACGCTGGTAAATTCATCAGTGACCAAATCGGTCTATACAGTAAGTACCGCTCTACGCTTAACTTGGGTGTCACTCGTGACGCATGGCGTGTGAACTGGAATACTCGCATGATTGCAGGTGTTGATTACGAACTGCCAGGTGCTGCTGACGCACCACAAGACACATACAACTTTAGCGTACCAACCATGTTCTACCATGACTTGAGCGCTGGCTACGCGTTTGATAACGGCTTCACCTTGTCTGGCGGTGTCAACAACCTGTTTGATGAAACACCACCGCTTATCCTTGACACCATCTCGGGTAACACAGACGCCACAACCTATGACGTTATCGGCCGTTACTTCTACGCCAACGTAAACATGAAATTTTAATTAATCCCTTCCTCCTGTTTCCGGCACGTTCGCGTGCCGGCTTTTTACGACTGACAAAACACAAGGATGCACACATGAAAATTAAGGATATCGCGCTGAGTAGCCTCACCATAGCCATGCTCGCTATAGGTGGTTCTAGCTACGCTGCAGATAGTGGCCAAGTCGTCGCTACACAAGCTAAAGCGAACAAAAACGCGCAAACGTCACAAGCAAAAATCGATAAGTACGCAGAGAATACGGACTCAATGCTGGCGGAATACAAAGGTCTGCTTCGCCAAATAGACAGCATGAAAGCGTACAACCAACAAATTGAGAAGATGGTGAACTCACAACAAGGCGAGATTGACTCGCTAAATAACCAGATCTCTCAAATCGATCAAACTGCAATGGAAGTGGTGCCACTGACTCTTAATATGGTTCAAGCACTGGAAGACTTCATTGAACTTGATCTCCCCTTCCAAGTAGAAGAGCGCGGTAAGCGTGTTGCCGAGCTTAAACGTCTTATGGATCGCGCCGACGTTACGACCTCAGAGAAGTACCGCAAAGTCATGGAAGCTTACCAAATTGAAGAGGGCTTCTCACGATCCATCGAATCATACAAAGCCAGCCTCGAGCGTGATGGCGAAGTCGTCACCTATGACTTCTTACGCATCGGACGCACAGCGCTGCTGTATCAATCTCCAGACGGTCTAGAAACAGGCATGTGGAACCAGCAAACTCGCGAATGGGAAGCACTCCCAGAACAATACCGCGGCGCGGTTCAACAAGGTCTACGCGTTGCTAAGAAGCAAGCGCCACCAGCACTGATCAAGTTACCAATCTACACCGGGGAGAAACAATAATGACTGCATTTAAATCTATGGCTTCACTCCTGCTCTCTGGCCTATTACTGTTGCCCACCGTTGCGAGTGCAGAAACCAAACCTATCTCCATGAACGAGCTTCTAAAAACGGTAAAATCGCAAAGCTCGCTCGAATCTAAAGAAAACAAAGAACGTGAAGCGGAGTTCTTAGCCGATCGAAACAACCAGCAAGCGTTACTTGAAAAAGCACGAGCTCAACTCGCACAAGAGACAGCCCGTGGCGACACGCTCAAGGCAACGTTTGATAACAACGATGTTCTGCTTACAGAGCTCACTGAAACTCTTCGCCAACGCTCAGGCACACTCGGTGAAATGTTCGGTGTCCTAAGACAGTACGCTGGTGAGTTCAAAGGGCTCTTTAGCGCCTCTCAGAACGCGGTTAAGTTCCCAGAGCGTGATGCGCTTTTGACTAAGCTCGCTGAAAGTAAAGAACTACCCTCTACAGCCGAGCTTGAAGGTTTCTGGTACACCATTCTTCAACAAATTGTCGCCTCTGGCGAAACATCAAAAGCCAACGCCACCGTGGTTTACGGCGAAGGCAACGAAGCAGAAACTGAAGTTACTTTAGTGGGTGAGTTCAATGCTATTGCTGATGGTAAGTACGTCACGTACGTTCCACAAACGGGCAAGTTTGAAGAACTGTCTCGCCAGCCATCTGCCAACATCACAACTCTTGTATCACCGTTTGAAACCACGGCAGACAGTTATCAACCTCTGTTTGTTGACCCGTCTCGTGGTGTGATCCTTTCACTACTCGTGCAAAGCCCAACCGTTAAGGAGCGTGTCGATCAAGGTGGCATCGTCGGCTATATCATTTTGGGTATGGGTCTTATTGGCGCCTTGATTGCCGTCGCTTGTTACCTACGTCTACTGGTTATCGGTGGCAAAATGCGCAAACAAGCGAAGTCTGATCAAGTACTTAAAAGCAATCCTCTTGGCGAAGTTATCGAAGCATACCAATCGCACAAAGGCAGTAACCTTGAAGATCTGGAAGCGAAGCTGGATGAAATCATTATGCGCAACGCACCACGCATCGAGCGTTTTGTTGGCTCTATAAAACTGTTTGCTTCGGTGGCTCCCCTACTCGGCCTACTGGGTACAGTAATGGGGATGATTGGCACTTTCCAAGCCATCACACTCTTCGGTACAGGTGATCCTAAGCTGATGGCAGGCGGCATTTCAGAAGCACTGGTAACCACCATGCTTGGCCTCGTTGTCGCTATTCCACTGCTGTTCTTCTACACCCTTGTCCATAGTAAAGCACGTCGACTGGTTCAAACACTGGAAGAGCAAAGCGCTGGATTTATTGCTCGCTACCAAGAAAAACTGCACTCATCAGAGGCATAAGGAGCTTCTATGTGGTGGTTAGTCGAAGAATTTGAGTCGATAAGACGCTTTTTAGGAATGGGTGGTGATGTTCTATTTGCCATCTTTATTCTCAGCTTTTTGCTTTGGAGTGTACTGCTTGAACGCTGGTTCTATTTCTTAGCCGTTGCACCGCGCATGGCCAAGAAAAACGCTCGCAGAGTGGACTGCACGCTCCGAGCACCAAAGCTGGAACGCAAAGATGATCCGTCAAGAGCTTGTCTCACGCCAGGACATTGAGAACAAAAAAGGACTGCCGGTCGTCAAAGTGCTGATCGCACTGTGTCCGTTGCTTGGCCTACTGGGTACAGTTGTCGGCATGATTCACGTGTTCGACATCCTTGCTGTGGTAGGCACAGGAAGCCCACGGGCCATGGCTTCAGGCATTTCCAAAGCAACCATACCTACCCTTGCGGGAATGGTCGCTTCTCTGTCTGGCTTGTTCTTTAGCACTCGATTGGATCATCTTGCCAAAGTGACCACGCAAAAGCTGGAAGACCAGCTAAAACATGTCGCTTAGTAAACGGAATTATAAGGATATAGGTCATGAAAAGACGCTATAGCAGCGAAAGCAATGAAGAAGCAGCGATCGATATGACGCCAATGCTGGACATTGTTTTCATCATGTTGATTTTCTTCATTGTTACCACTTCTTTCGTCAAAGAAGCTGGTATCGAAGTCAGTAGACCGAGCGCTAACACGGCGCAGGTGGTGAAAAACGGCAACATTATGGTCGCCATTGGCGCAGCTGGCGATGTTTGGGTAGATAAACGACGTATCGAAGTTGATGCAGTACGCGCCAACATCGAACGACTTAAAGCCGAAAGCCCGGAAGGTGCCGTGGTGATCCAAGCAGACCAGGAAGCCAGTGCAGGTGTCGTGGTGAAAGTGATGGATCAAATAAAAATGGCTGGGGTAGAAAACATCTCCATCGCCGCTACAGATAAGGGGTAACCTATGCGTTATCTGGCCTCTGTAGCACTGGCGCTCGTTGTCGCCCTCGGACTCTTCTGGGGGATGGACAAGCTAGTAAACAAAGAGCGCCACGAGTTAGCGTCGAGTGACGATCTTCGTATGGTCGATTTTATTCGCGTTAAACCGCAAGAAAATGTACAGGAGAAAAAACGAGAGCTACCAAAACCACCACCACCAAAACGCCCGCCACCGCCACCAGAAATGAAAGTGGCGTCGACGGTCAAGCCTGTGATGGAGCAAATCGCTATGGATATGCCTAACCTCAATCTGCCCGTTAATGTCACTGGTGGTTCTGTGTTAGGTCACTATACCCAAGGCGGTGGTGCTCAAGTTGTGGGTAATAACGGCCCGGTACCACTGGCCACATTCCAGCCGCAAATGCCGCGCAAAGCAGCGCGGTCTGGCATTGAGAAAGGTGTCGTGCTGGTAGAGTTTACTGTGAACGAACGTGGCACGGTTGAGGATGTCAAAGTCCTCAAAGAAAACCCACGTAAGCTCGGTCTTGGCCGCGCTGCCAAAAAGACTATCGCTAAATGGACATTCAAACCTAAGCAGGTCGATGGACAGGCGGTCAGTACTCGTATGTCACAAGAAATTGAGTTTTCTACCAACTAAGGAGTCGAACATGAATACGTTCAAAAAAATGGCTTCTGTGTTGCTTATAGCGGGCTGTTTAAGCAGCCCAGCTATCGCTCAGGATCCACCTCAGCTTTCCGACAAGACCTTTCGCACCGTTAACAAGGTGCAAAAGTGGATCGCTGAAGAAAAATACGCTTACGCCATAGAAAAGCTTGAAAGTGCCATTGAGTCTACCAAGAAGAAAAAGTACGACCGAGCCGTCTTACTACAACAGATGGGTTTTCTGTACTCACTTCGCGAAGACTACAAACAAGCGGCGAACTACTTTGCTCAGGCACTCGAGGTCAATGCCCTCCCCGTGCCTGTCGCGCAGCAAGTCCGCTACAGTTTGGCTCAGCTCTATCTCGCCGAAGAGCAGTACCAAAATTCGGTCAATACCATGAAAGCTTGGTTTAAAGTGGCAGAAACCACCGAAGACAAGCCTAATGCTCACGCTTACATCACACTGGCAAGTGCCTATGTGCAAATGGGAGATTACAAAAACGCCATTGCACCAACCAAAAAAGCCATTTCGATGACCAAAGAGCCAAGTGAGTCTTGGTACCTGTTACTGCTTGCTTCTCATTACGAACTTAAACAGTACAAGAGCACCGCAAGCGTTCTCAAAACACTCACTTCCAAATATCCACAGAAAAAGCGCTATTGGATGCAGCTGTCTGGGATCTACATGGAAATGAACCAGGATAGAAACTCACTGGCCGCACTGGAAGCAGCTTATGAGCTTAACCTACTTGAAAATGAAAAGGAGTATTTAAGGCTAGTCAACTTTATGGCTTATCAGGGCATCCCTTACCGCGCAGCGAAAACACTTAAGCTAGAAATGGAGCAAGGGAACATAGAGAAAACGCAAAAGCATGTTGAAAAGCTGGCGTCTTTCTACCATCAAGCGCAAGAAGTAGATCAAGCGATTTTGGCCTACCAACAAGCGTATGAGATGGCTCCAACGGCCAAAAGTCAAATCCGCATTGCTCGCCTAATGCTGCAAGACAAGCAGTATCAAGTAGCCTCTGAATACACCAAGACTTATGCGCCTGACGCGACTAAGGATGAGGTAGCAGAGCTGCAATACATAAAAGGCATGGCACACTTTGAGATGAAACAGCCAAAACTCGCGCTCAACTCAATGAAACAGGCCGCGAGTTCACAGCAGCTTCGTCCAACGGTTAGCCCTTGGATCAGCTTTTTGGAGCAATAAGACTGATAAGAATATCGAGAGGAGATGGTTGTGTTCTTCTCTTGGTTAAGTGTGAGTCAGTCGCACGTTTAGGGAAGCTTCGGCTTCCCTTTTTTCTCTTCAGATCTAAGTCCAGCCCTCAATTGTTAATAAAATGTCGCAATTCTTTTCTAGCGTAAATCACACCGCTCGTCATAACATTTAAGTAACAAGTGATGACAGATACAAAGGACAGATATCTATGCTCTCCTCTTTGCAAGCAAAGTTAAATGCGGTCAACAACAATAAGTACTTTCAAACATTTACTGTGGTTGTGATCATACTTGCAGCGCTGACCATAGGCGCAAAAACTTTCGAGCTACCTGAGGTGTTGAACAGAGCAATATATTGGTTGGATGTGTTTATTCTACTGTTCTTCTTGGTTGAAATCGTGATCAAATTTTTCTCGTACCAAAACAAACTCGATTTCTTTAAAAGTGGTTGGAATCTATTTGATGCTGCGATTGTTATAGGTAGCTTAATCCCAACTGCGGGACAAGGGATCTTGATCGCTCGACTACTCAGAGTATTTCGAGTATTACGATTGGTCTCTGCCATACCTCAACTAAAGCTGCTTATTAATGCGCTGATTAAAGCGATTCCCAAGATGGGTTATATCGCCGTGCTTATGTTCATCATCTTCTACATATATGCGGTTATTGGCAGCTTAGTGTTCTCGGATATCAATGACATATTGTGGGGAGATGTATCTATATCTATGCTCACCCTATTCCGTGTCGCTACTTTTGAAGATTGGACCGACGTCATGTATGAAACTATGGAAGTCTACCCGATTAGCTGGATCTACTACCTCACCTTTATTTTCCTCACCGCATTCGTGTTTTTAAACATGATGATTGGTGTCGTCATTGAGACCATGACCGCAGAACACGCTCTCGCGGAAGAGGATAAAAAATCGGAACTACCCCAGTTAACCGCCGATCACCAGACTAGACAAACTTTTGCGACGCATCAGCAGGTTGAAGCATTACATCGGGAGTTGGAAGAGATAAAGAGGCTGCTTAAGTCAAAGTAATGGTTACCGGCTCTTTGTCTTCTACGTGCTATCGAGGCGTTAGTCGTCTTACTTAGCGACTCTTTGGTATTAGCGCTAAACATGGAAATCACTTAACCCAATATATTAGTAACTAATTTTTAGATGTCATGAAACCCGCCCAAATAAAGCGCATCATACCGTTGAGCTCAACCTGTCAGATATAGATCCGAAGAATACTCATCCAGATAGATAAATATGCCAACAAAGGCACATTTTACTCAGTAATTGGCTGAATATTTAAATAAACACCCAACAAAAGCTGTACAAAATGTGACCAGATGTACAGTTTTTTAATTCTATTCATAAGCAATCGCGCTCATTATTGACAAACCGATCAATTAGGATCATCACTTATGTTGCCCCAATAACCTGGATAACAAAATGAAACAGAAAATATTCAGGGTCAGTTTAGGCTTAATCTTCACCGTCACTATTGTTGGCTGTAATAGTGACAACAACACATCAAGTGATAAGGGTGGTGCGAGTGCAACATACAACGTCACTGCCATCGATGGATACTTGAACGGTGCAGAAGTCTGGCTAGACCTTAACAATAACTTTTTACTCGAACCCAATGAACCGAGCGCCATTTCAGGTGCTGGAGGTATCGCAACTCTGGATGTCACAGGAGTAGACGACCCTTCGTTATACCCTGTTGTCGTTCGGGCAATCGTTGGACAAACCGTAGATGAAACTGAAGGCGACGTCACTGAGCCCTTTGTCATGTCAGCTCCTGCAGGAGAAACTGCAGTGACGCCTCTGACCACCATCGTGCACAACACGATGAAAAAAGACCCTTCTTTAACTAAAGATGAAGCTGCAGCGCAACTTGCAAGCGATTTAGGAATAGAGTCTGACGATGTTTTAGGAGACTTCATTACCGGTGATGGCAAGCCAAAAGCAGCTTACGCGGCAGAGCAAATCGTAAGTATGGGTGCCTTACCTGAAACGGCTGATGAACTGGCTAAAGCTGCCGATCAAACGTCTACTGAATCCTCCAAGTTCGAGCTTGTCGTCACCGCTGTAAATCAAGATATTAAAGAGATTCTCGATACCGTCTCTGACTCACAAACGGTAGAGGAGATAAAACAAGATTTGGCAACGATTCCACCACCAACCGCGCCAATCGACAGTGATGGTGATGGTATCCCCGACTCAATCGACGCCTTTGACCAAGATCCCACTGAGTGGGTGGATAACGACCAAGACAACCTAGGAGACAATGAAGACGACCCTTATCTTAATGATAGTGATAACGACAGCTACAGCAATGATGTCGATCGCTTCCCTAATGACGCTACCGAGTGGTTTGATGATGACAATGATGGTCTCGGTGACAACGAAGACGATCCCTACTTAAACGACAGTGACAACGACAGCTACGCCAATGATGTCGATCGTTTTCCCAACGATAGTACCGAGTGGGAAGACAACGACAATGACGGCCTTGGTGACAACGAAGATGATCAGTCACCCAACGATACCGACAACGACACTATCGCAAACGACACTGACAACTGTACATCTGTCGCTAACCAAGACCAAGCGGACTTTGACCGAGATGGCCTAGGAGATGTCTGTGACGACAACCTTGACCTTACTTGGAGCGTAACCAACTGGAACGACGCGACCTGGCAATAGCTGCAAACGCAAGATTAGAAACCTTAAGGATAAGTATCATGAAAACTTCAAATAAACTTCTGTTGGCGACGTTGATTAGTCACACTATTGCAGCTGGTGCTTTCGCCGCTGTACCCCACACATTCAGCGCAGGCTCACCTGCACTTGCAAGCGAAGTAAACGAAAACTTCTCACAGCTGGATTCGAGACTTGAGGCACTAGAAGGCTCTGAAGCTGGTTCAAGTTCCTATATCACTGTTCAAGTGGATTGCTCAGAAAATACTAAAGCGTTAGTTGAAGCTCTCGAAGGGACACGCAACTCGAGCGCGCAAATGGAGTTTCAAATTAGCGGAACTTGTGAGGGTGCCGAGGTCGCTCGTGCCGACGTTAGAATCGACGGCTCAGGAAGCGCTAGCATAGCCGAGGGCGAGGATATGGATGGCGAATCCCTATTTATCGATGCACAGGCGAATGTTCGACTTTCAAACCTCACATTGGAAGGCACCCTATTCGTTCGCAACAGTTCTAATTTACGACTAGAGAATGTTTCCCTTCCGATGCCTGTCGAGAATGGCGATGGATACGAGCCGAATATCTATATGCGCACCTCGTATCTTCGTATTAATGGCGGCTCTATAAATAATCTATCCCTGCTGCTCAATCGTAACGCATCAGCGGATATAAGAAGTGCAGTAACAGGTAATGCTTACCAAGTCGTCGCCGACGGAAACTCGACTGTTGTGATCCAATCAGAGACTGCCACTTATGATACCGTAGAAGCCGTAGGCAGCTCGTTTGTTCACTCTCATGGTAACTTAATCGCCGATGATCTGTATGCTTCTAGGGGGTCAGCAATAGAGGCAAGCTCTCTTCAAGTCACCAATTTTGTGGACATTTGGGGTAACTCTCACCTAAGTGTCCATGGTGATGTAACAGTTGGAACGGGCAGTGACGGTCGATTCAATGTCTTTCAAAATAGCGCAGCACAAGTCGCAGGAAACCTCTCCGCTGGCGAGATGGAATGTTCCAACTCCTCGTCTTTTGATATTGACGGCAATCTAGAGACGCGCGGCTCACTCAGTTGGAGTGGCGGCCAATTTGGTCTAGCGATTCAACGCGGTTGTTTTGGCCGATATGGTGAGTCTGATTCGAATACACTGACTGGCGGATACTTTATTGACCAACATTCAGAAGTGTATACACCGTCTTGGGCTGCACTAAGTGAGTAGTACAACCAGATAGAATAATAAGTGAGTATGTTCGCTCCAAAGCAGTGTTGCGAACATACCTGTCATCATCGAACTTACTCAATCAGATATAACGCACTCTTTCATTATCTTTTATTACAACAGCCTTACTCTTTATATTCACTCCGTCGCATAACAATGCAGCCAATTGCTTTTTACTAGACATAAACCAGCACTGACAGACACAATTCAACTTCTAATAATTAAAACTGACACATTTCGTGTTGGGAGATGCTTGTTGCATCAATTAAATTCAATACGTTGTGACTTTAGTGCTTGTTGCTCTTGTTATTTGCATCCTCTTAAACCTAAAAGGGCTAAACTAACTATGCGAACAAAGATGAATCTAATTTCACTTACCGTCCTACTTTTAGCAAATGTCAGCTACGCAGAAGAAATACTTCCTATTTCTGAAGCTCGCGAACGCATGAAGTTTGTAGAACTGTTACCTAAAGAGCGCCAATTAATTGCAGACCGAGCAAAATTAGTGATAGATGGATTGTACGTTAACAAATTTCACAAAAACGACTATTACGGGATAAGCCCCACCCCAAAGGGTCACCTGGATCCTATTACAGAGGTAGACAAGATCGCTAAGCAGGCTCATACGATGTCGACTTATGAATTACATGACTCACTCAGTACGCTGTTTATCAGTCAACGAGATCTCCATTTCAACTACCTTCTACCTCTGCGCTTCTATGATCACTTTACTGAAATGCCAATGCGGTTTACTCGCGTTAAAGATAAAGATGATTTTTTCGAAATTCGTGTCACTGCCGCATGGAATGGTTTTAGTCTGTACCCCGAAAGACCTAACCCTAAAGTTGGCGATATTCTGATAGGTTACCAAGGAAAAAGCATTGAAGAGGCAATGCGAGAATTAATTCCTCAGGGGCAAGGCTCGAACCCTTATGCGGGATTTAATCAAGCTCTTCGATACATGACATTCCGATGGAATGGAGTCCATCTACTGCCCAAAGAGGATACCGTTAGCTTTAAATTTCGTTCGGCAGAAACTGGAGAAGAGTACGAGGTTGCCTATGAATGGCTAGTGTATTCAGGCTCAAAGATTGGCGGGCTATCAACACCAGAAAGCGAGGTTTTATCCAACTCACCCGCGATCAGTTATAACCATCAACAAGCGCTATATAATCAATCATTAGAACGTCATACCAAGCCTGTTGCTCACTCTATGGTATCAAATATCCAACGTTATGGAGAGACGTTTTACTATACTCATATTCCTTATCAAGGAGCCAATTACGGATACCTTTACATAAACTCATTCCTTCCATCAACTGGATGGTGGAGTGAATACCAAGCCATAAGAGATCTATTGCAAGAGCAAAATGCGTTGACGGACGGACTAATTATAAATGTATCAAACAACCCTGGAGGAACAATTTACTATGCCGAGACGCTGCCAGGGCTCTTTACCAAAAAAACAAGTAGAGTACACGACTTCCGATTACTAAATTCGGAGTTGAATCAATACTTGTTCCTCCATGAAGACGTACAGCAAATGTTTCCCTTCTTTAAAGAAGCACTCGATAATGTGGCAGGCAGTGATGCCAAATACTCCTCAAACGCTCCGATAACCACACCAGAATTGGCCAATGTACATGGTCAAGTATACACAAAGCCTGTAGCAGTCATGGCTAACTCAAGCACCTATTCTGCGGGTGATCTGTTTACCTGCGCCATGCAAGACAATGATGCTGCCGTCATTTATGGTGCAGACCCCAAAACAGGCGCGGGCGGTGCAAATATTATTTCCTACAACTTCTTTTACGGCTCCCCTACTGGAATACATACACCACTGCCTTTAGGTATTGATATGGACTTCTCATTCAGGCAGGCCGTGAGGTTTGGTCATCACTCGGGGCAAATCATCGAAGACTACGGCTGCACTGCAGATGTTGACATAAGCCCAACGCCTGAGGATCTGGTCAATGGGAATCAAACGATGTTGACTAAAGTACTCGAGGGGCTGAAAAATCAAGCCGTATCGAAAAGTAATTTTGAATTCGCTGACGATAAAGTCGGTACTTATTACATGACGCTTAATCCACAAGATGCCAAGATCAACCTGCTGCTTAAAAACACAGAAAAAGTTCGAATCTCCGTTGCTAGCGATTGGTGGAGTAGAATGGAAACCGAGGAAACCTACCATGCTAACGCGTACGGGAATAACGCTAAGCTGTTCACTCTGCCTATTACCGCCTCTTCTCTCGATACCAATAGCTTTGTAATCAAAGTTGAAGGCCTAGACGGCGGCAATGAACCACTTTGGAACTTCAAGCGTGGTGTTGAGATCACTGAATAGGTTAACAATCACGAATCAAATAAAGATAGGCCGGTGTTGTTAATACATCGGTCTAATAATCAACCATAAAACTGCAGGTAAACTAATTCGTAGCACTCAAAACTAAAATTTGTAGAGTCAGCGCTCTTACGATAAACATTACACAGGAATTTGGTGTTTGTAACTTGAGGAACCTATGAGGAGAATTGGAGCGTGCAGCGGGAATCGAACCCGCATCATCAGCTTGGAAGGCTGAGGTAATAGCATTATACGATGCACGCATCATCGTGGGACGAGAGTTAATATGCCACATCTAAACCAAAAGAAAAGCCTATTTTTGCGCATTTTGGGTTAACTGCGCATCTTTGCTTCGATTTGCTTCTTAATTGCGCTATCGCACTGATGTAAAAAGAAAAAAGTGAGACATAAATCCCACTTTCTAAAGCTGCTTCAAGCTGCACCGACTTTTTTGCAAGTGCACACTGAATTCTTAGTCGCCATGTACTAGAACTGATAATGCACACCTAGCATTAACGAACTCAAATCTATATCCCCTAGGTTATACCCATCAGGTTGACGGATGTTTGGCGTTAGATAGGTGTAGTCAACCCGCATATTAATGCCACTTTCCATCGCGACGTTAAGACCTAGGCCAGCATGTACCCCGGCACCATACAAATAATCATCTTGCGCGACGTTTTGATGTGCAACCTCGCTGTCCCATGTCATTCCAACACCGGATACCCCAACTTTTGTATAGACGGCGATGTTTTCGTTAACGTAGTAAGAAAACTTTGGTGATACTGACAATACTCCAATCACTGAGTTACTGCCCTCTAAAGAGGTGTCTGCTGCAGAAAACTGCCCTTCTAATCCGAACCAATCTGTAAAGTGGTACCCAGCGTAAACGCCGATGGCCGGGCTTTTCATCCTAAATCGCTCAAAGCCTAAATCATGCTCATTTGCATTGTTACTAAGCTGTCCGAGACTGCCTCCGACGAAGGCACCGGTTTTATCAGCGGCAACACTGTTCAAAGACATAAAGAGTAATGGCAGCGCCATTGTCGTGGCAGCGAGAGTAGAAATATTAGAACAGATGGACTGGCTCATACGGAACTCCTTAGTTATCGTTGTTTATTGCGTGGCCTTTCAATAAAGAGATTAACTAACTGAGAAATAATGAAGCAGCTTTGCGATAAACGGGCGATGGTGACGACAGAAACCGCCATCATTTGATAAACGGGATATCTGAGATCGCGCGGACGAAGTATCAACGAGCCAGCAAACGCACTTGCAAGACCCCACCATCAAGGAGCCCAAGTGCATGTAAACGTTTGCCTTGTCGATATCAAATGACATAAAGCTGCATAAAATTGACTGGATATCGAATATTTACTATCGAAAAACCACAAAAGCTCTGATACCTTTACGCCATCAAAATCGTATCCCAAAATTGATTAGACGAACCTATGCCTTCCACTCAAACCATTAAAAAAATCGTAGATATCGGCGACACACTTCACCGTAGTGGGTGTGCCCCTTATAAAGTGGAAAAGTACGCGCAATACTACGCGCAAAAACACGGCATCGATGTCATGGTGCAAGCCACACCCACTGCCATCAACTATCAATTTCCAGACAAAGACAACACGGTTGTACTGAAGCGGTTAAAGCCCGCCTCCATTAATCTAAGCTTGCTCGCTAACACTATCATTCGAATCAATCAGCCAAGCAATGAACCTGTACCAGAGCCTGTTGGTTACCCTAAATGGGTCGTCGCTCTCGCTAATATGGGGATCCCACCTGCTTACCTCATGCTGGTAGGCAGCACGTTGGAAGCCATTGCATTTTCTATGTTGCTCGGTTTAATGGTTTGGGTATGTCAGCTTGTTTATCGTGGACGCAACTCTATCGCTGTGGAGTTCATTTCAGCTCTACTAACCGGGGTTCTCGTGGCCTTTATCGCTAGCACTGGCGCTGCAATCCCTATATGGGCGTTATGTATCGCGAGTGTCGTTTTGTTTGTCCCCGGTTTATCGATCGCCAACTCACTTGAATGTTTGGCATTTAATGACTTAGTCTCAGGGACAGCCCTTTTAGGCCAAAGTGCCCTCACCCTTATCAAACTGTTTATCGGTGTGATGATGGGGCTCAATATTGGTGAGGCCTTCTGGGGGCAAGCAGAGTCCATTTCGTATACCAATGAAGTCCCGCTGTGGCTCCATTGCTTTGGGCTATTACTTATCTCAACGTCTATTGGCGTCATTTTCAACGCTCGCCCAAAAGACATTCTTCTTGGGCTGCCCGTAGCCGTGCTTGGCATGTGGGGGCCGTTCTACTTAGGATTTGATAGCGGCTGGGTAGTGGGCACTTGGGTAACGACGGTACTCATCACTTTATATGGCACCTGGGTAGCAAAAAGGCTCGATCTTACCGGCTCTATTTACATCGTGCAGGGCATCATTATCTTGGTACCGGGAAGCCGTGTTATGGTGAGTGCCAGCCAATCTGTGTTTGAGCAGTCGATTTTACCGATCCCTAATATCGGTTTATCCGCATTATTTATGTTTTCCGCAATTGTGGCAGGTCAAATTACCGCTTACTCAATATATTCACCGAAAATAGAGAGGTAGACCTCATAAATTGGTGATTCTATAAAAACCTTTTGCGCTTCAAAATAATCGTATTGTTTGCACAATCTTTACAAAATATTATTTCGAAGCGCTAAATAATGTTTTATATCAATATGTTACACAACCTGCGCAGATGTTGATCCAGCGTCAAAAAATTAGCTATCTGTTTGAAATGTCATGAAAGTGCCATCTAAAAACGAGCTACACATCAAATATTCGACATTAATATATTCACTGCTCTTTGACTTGCCTAAGAAGTCGCTTATATTCGTCAATGGCTAGAAAAAAAGTTCCATTGTATACAAAAAGCATTCGTTGAATTCTCGTGATTCCCCCGACGCGTTGTACGCAATAGCAATTTCATTTTCCACGCTATAGCTGCCGGATTGGCAATAGAAACAAGATAGTAAAAAATTTAGGATATAACTATGTCTAACACAGTAACTGGTACAGTTAAGTGGTTCAACGAAACTAAAGGCTTTGGCTTCATTCAACAAGAAAATGGTCCAGACGTTTTCGCTCACTTCAGCAACATTAAAGCAGACGGTTTCCGTACGCTAGCTGAAGGCCAAAAAGTTGAGTTCCGTGTCACTCAAGGCCAAAAAGGCCCTCAAGCTGAAGAAATCACTCCAGTTTAAGACTGTCTTCCAGTCACGTTTGATAAATAGCCAGCTCTGCTGGCTATTTTTGTATCAGTTAGTCCCAATCCCCGACTTTGTTAGTACCCTTTTGCGGTGAGACGCGTACTATAGAGCCAAACGACATTCATAATTTTTGAGCAATCTCATGGCCTTAAAACCAACTATTTATAAGTTTCGTGTTGCCTTGACCGACATGAATCGCGACTACTACGACTCTCTCAACCTTACGGTAGCGCTACATCCTTCTGAAAACCAGCAACGTATGATGGCGCGACTGATGGCGTTTTGCTTGAACGCATCTCCAGAGCTTCAGTTCACCAAAGGCCTATCCACCATTGAAGAGCCGGATATTTGGGAAAAGTCACTCGATGACCAAACCTTGGTTTGGATTGACATTGGCGAGCCAGATGTTGATCGAGTTAAAAAAGCCACTCGACTATCTAAGAAGACTAAGGTCTACAGCTTCAATACCAAAAGCGATGTGTGGTGGCAGCAACACCAAGGAAAATTCGGCTATCTAGACGCTAGTATCTATCGCTTCGATAATGAGTCGATTGAATCCCTGTCCGAGCTGGTCACTCGAACCATGGATCTTTCCGTTATGATTACCGGAACGTCACTGTTTGTTAATGCGGAAGGTGGTTCAGTAGAGGTCACCGTTGAGGAACTGCAAGACAAATGATTGAACTGAGGGAAGCACTGACCAATATTAAGGCCGACACGCTCAGCATAGCGGCGACACACCAAGAAGCCTGAATAACTTGTGCGAGCGAGAAAACCTCTTGTTCGCTAGAGCACAAGAGAATAAACCCAATCATGCCCCTTCAGGTTTACTACTTGGTCTATTCACCAAACTTAATGTCGAAGCGCTTTCCTCTCTCAACGCCCATCTTAATCAAGTTCAGGCAATGCAATCTGCCATTGAGCAACAGGTGGGCAGTGAACATGCTAGTGCATTTAAGCTCCCTGTCGTTGAAGAACTGACGTTGGTCACCCATATCTGGGTCTACATCCAAGGTTACTTGGGAATGGACTATAGCCTTGCCAATGATCACGCCCTTCAGACCAGCGAAACGCTCAGCCCTCTAACACATAAAAGTGTCGATGAACTGCGCATAGCATTCAACCAAAGCTACTATCAAGGCTTTCGCGAGTTTGAATCAAAAAAACCACCGTCATCCGGGTGGAAGCGGTGGTTTGAAAAATGGTTCAACTAGCCAGTTAGTTAGCCGGCAGATTAGACCAACCGTTAAAGGTTTGCGTGTGGGCCAAATACTTCGTAGTGAATACGTGAGCGCTCCACACCCATCGCTTCAAGCTGTGCCACCACAGCTTGCATAAAGCCAACCGGCCCGCAAAGGTAAAACTCACCAAAATGAACAGGTAGAGAATCTTTGATAGCTGACAAATCCATCATCCACTGTGACAATTTGCCGCTTCATGCTCCCCCTGAGGTTGACGATACCAGGTATGTTGTTGCCAGCCATTGGCTGCCAAAATTGTCGCCGTTTCATCAACAAACGAGTGCTGCTGCTCATTTTCACAGGCGTGCAAGTAAGTCACTTGCTGAGATGAGTCCTGCTTACCGACTTGTTGTAATATTGCTTGCATAGGCGTGCAGCCTACACCGGCAGAGATAAGTACCACAGGTGCCTCTGACGGCTGGTAAAAGAAGTCACCGGCAGGCGGCATCACATCTAGTGTCGAGCCAACATTTAGCTCACGATGTAAATAGTTAGACACCAAACCATCATCATGCTCATTCGATTGCTCTTTTTTCACCGAGATACGGTAGTTTGTACCCGTTGGTGCTTGAGACAGTGAATATTGTCGAATTTCCACATTATCACTGCCAGTTGGTGATACTTGAATCCCCAGATACTGACCCGGTTGATAATCGAGTACTTTGCCACCATCTTCAGGCTCAAGAACAAAACTCGTGACTAATTCAGACTCTGGCGTTTTTTCGACAATAACGAATCGACGAGTACCGCGCCAACCGCCCAGCGCTTTTTCACGTAATTGATAAAGCTCTTCTTCGCGATCAATAAAGATCTGCGCTAAAAATAGATACGCCTCTGTCCAAGCCTCCTCGACAGCCGGAGTGAACGCCTCTGGCGCCAGTTCACGCAATGTCTCAATGAGGTGGTGACCAACAATTTGGTAGTGCTCAGCTTTGATGTGAAAGCTCGTGTGCTTGTGCGCAATACGTTCAACTGCTGCTGACAAAGCTGCGAGGTTTTCAATGTTCTTAGCGTAAGCGGCGACCGCTTCAAACAAGGCAACGCTTTGACGACCTGACTTTTGATGAGTCATGTTGAAAATGTCTTTGAGCTCTGGGTTGTGAGCAAACATTCGTTGATAGAAATGCTGAGTCAGAGCAGGTCCTGCCGACTCAAGTAGAGGAATAGTGCTTTTGATGATTTCGATATGTTGATTACTTAGCATAGTGTTCCCTAAAAGGCTTTAAATGACGACTTTATCAATAGATATAATAATAGACTGGGTGTCTTACGTGTTTCCTGCTATTGCAGCACGCTTTTTATATTTAAAAGTGAACGATTCGTGTTCACATCTGATTTTACAGACAGCATATTGCAGAGTTCGTGCCAAGTATAAAAACATAGGTAGTCATTGGTTTTAATAAAGATTTTCGACCCAGATTGAGTCAAAATGACTACTTTCATTTATGTCTAAATGACACTAAAATGACAACTATACTCATTTAAAACGTCGTATCCCACATGCAAGATATCTCCACCTCAAGTCTTATAGACCTAACCGTTGGTCTCGCTAGCAGCAGCAACGATCAAGAACGTTTCGATTCGCTGCTCAACACTATCAGGAAAACCATTCGCTGTGATTGCGTAGCGCTGCTTTCGCTGCAGGGGGATACGCTAGTACCGCTCGCAATGCAGGGGCTCGCTCGAGATACATTGGGGCGACGCTTTGTCATTAATGAGCATCCGCGTTTTCGCCGAGATCTGCGCGGCTAATAGCCCAGTGATTTTTGATGCGGACAGTGAGCTGCCCGACCCCTTCGATGGGTTATTGATTGACCACCACGGCGACCTGCCAATGCACTCTTGCATGGGGCTTCCGCTTATTTTTGGCGAAAAAATGTTAGGAGCGCTAACACTGGATAGCCTAGAACCGAATGCTTTTCATAGCATTCCGACGCGAAATCTTGAGGTTCTATCCGCTATCGCCGCCTCTACGTTGAAAATGGCACTCACTTTCTCTCAGCTTGAGTATCAAGCAAAACAATCGAAGCAACTTCTCGAAGAGCTCAATGAGGAAGCTTGGGAGCGAGACGGAGGAGAGATGATCGGCAACAGTGAGCCAATGCGAGCACTTAAATCTGATATTGAGATCGTCGCACCTTCCGATTTCAACATTTTGATCCATGGTGAAACTGGCGTTGGCAAAGAACTGGTTGCCCGTACGCTGCATTACCAATCAACCCGCAGACAGCAGCCTTTAGTTTACGTGAACTGTGCCGCTATTCCAGAAAGCTTGATTGAGAGTGAACTGTTTGGGCACGTCAAAGGCGCATTTACCGGGGCCGATAAAAACCGATTGGGTAAGTTTGCGCTCGCGGACGAAGGCACCCTGTTTCTCGATGAGATTGGCGAATTGCCACTGGCCGCACAAAGTAAGCTTCTACGCGCCCTACAAAACAATGAGATCCAACCTGTTGGCAAAGATCAGATTCAGAAAATCAACGTTCGCGTACTGGCAGCAACCAATCGAGACCTCAAATTAGAAGTGGAAAACGGCAAGTTTCGCGCAGACCTCTATCACCGCCTAAGTGTCTACCCGATTTCCGTTCCTCCACTAAAAGAACGCCTCGGTGATGTGGAACTGCTAACCGGCTTTTTCTTGGAGCAAGCACGCAGAAAACTTGGGATCAGCCAGATCAAACTCAACCCTAATGTTGTTACTCACCTTAACCGATACGCATGGCCAGGCAATGTTCGCGAACTTGAACATGTCATCAACCGTGCGGCATTAAAAGCGAAAGCCCGCTCGATGGGTAAGGCGGTGGTGTCTGTCACCATCGATGATTGTGGGCAGTTTGATGATGCGCTCCCCCACAAAATCAAACCAAAGCATCGACTATTGAGCTTCCAAAACAGAGCGCTGGCATACGCGAAGCTACTGAGGAATATCAACGCGCGTTGATTTCCAATGCGTTAGTCAGTGCCGACTACAACTGGGCTCAAGCGGCACGTGAGCTCAAGACGGATCGCGCCAACCTTATCCGATTGTCTAAGCGTTTGGGTCTTAGCGTCACCAAGCGCCATAGTTTATCTAGGGAGTAAACACCTTTGATGAATGAGCCTACCGAGCGACTAAACGTATCGGTAAAGTAAAAGAGGTGTTAAGATTTGGCGCTGTACGTGTTGGTCACAAAAACACGATAACAACTATAAGCTCAACAAATTACAAAGAAAGGTAGTTATGAAGTTCATCCGCATTATTTTAGGCAAAATCATTCTATTGCTGAACTTTGTGTTTTCACCACGCGGCGTAAAACGCAGTAGTGAAGCACAGCAACAAGCTGATGCTAAAGCATCGGCGATGCAGCTTTATCAATTCGAAGCTTGCCCATTTTGTGTCAAAGTTCGCCGTGAAATGAAACGCCAATCTGTCAATATCGAGTTGAAAGATGCGAAAAACGATCCAGTTGCTAGAGAAGAGCTTCTCAATGGCGGCGGTCGAGTAAAAGTGCCGTGTCTAAAGATCGTCGAAAATGGCCAAGAGACATGGATGTACGAGTCATCCGATATAGTAAGTTACCTGCAAAAAGAATTTGCATAGCGATATCAGTAGTGGCGGTTCTCTCCGCCAAAACCTAGTGCTAGAATGTCCGCCCAACGGCTATAAGTAAAAACAAAGGTAAGACAATGAATCCAATTATTGCCCTATTGAAAGAGAACAATATTAGCGACGCACAAATCAACGAGATTTTCGAGACGCTAACGCAAAACCCACTAGCGGCAATGGCAACCATTAGCCAACTGGGTCTGCCTCAGGACAAGCTTCAACTATTGATGAACCAAGTGATGCAAAACCCAGCGCTCATCAAAGAGGCAGTCGAAGAGCTTGGCCTCGACTTTGCAAAAGTTGAAGCGGCAAAAGAGCAGCTAAATAAGTAGCACTCAGAAAAACAAAAAGCTGAAGCGGCGATATGTCACTTCAGCTTTTTTATTGTTTTTCGAGAGCTAACTCTAGGTTACCATTCTAAAATTTCGTAGCCTAACCCTTTGGCGCTAACGTTCTCTGGCTCGGTCATTGGTACCGAGTAGTCCCCTACCGGGCAAGCAGACACGGCCACCAAAATGTCCATATCAGCAACGAATTCAACGTAGTCTCCGGGCTCACTCTGGCTCGGCATGCTGTCACCACTGCCATCTGGTTGAATGAAGCTAGGCTGGAACACCATAAAGTTATCGTGAATGATGTCTTGTTCGCCCATACCAAATTCAGACACGGCCTGAATTCCGTTCGCGTGACAACTATTGTGGTTCTTGACGCCGCTCAGCATTTCCCATTGCGCTGCCGTGCAGTGCCCACCTAAGGCAACATGGTTATTGAAGTTCTCTGGTAATGTTGGGTTTCCAGAATGCTCAACCAACAAAGTTGCCATCGGACGCACATTTGGCATGCAAGACCACAACTGACTGTACTGTTTGAGGTATGCGCTTCGTACAAAAACGTCGTATGCCCCATAAAGTGTTCTTTTGTGTCGTGTTGGTTGAACACCCACACATCACCAATTTGAGGGCCGTCCGCTTGAATAATGCGGAACACTTGGCCTTTGTTCACCTTAAAGCCTTTACCGCTGTGACGCTCGATATAACCTTTCTCAACGCTGACCAATTGATCGCGCTTTGCGCTCATTTCTAAATACTGGCTGTCTACCGGCGTGCCCATCAACATGCCTGCGTTTTTTACAATCTGTGTCATGCTCTCACCTACCAGTTGATACGTTGACGATCTGTGAAAAAGCCTGCTGTTGGCCCAGACTCATCCAATGTCGCTAACCACACGGGAGTGTCTGCCCCCTCTTTAACGGTTTTTGGCCTGTCTTGCGAGTCACCATAATCTGGTAAATCATCAAGGTTCATATCAGTCTCTACCCAGCCCGGACAGCAACTGTTCACTTTACCACCAAATGGTTCTAGCGCTTTTGCAAACAGCACAGTACTCGCATTCACCCCGACTTTACTCATCTGGTACGCCGCACAAATATCATCTTTAAGTGGCGAATTCATATCGCTTAGCTGTTCAAGCTGAGCAACTTGTGTCGATAGATTCACGACACGTGGCGCGCTAGATTTTTGCAGTAATGGCACCAGCTTTTGTGTAAGTAGAAACGGACCAATTTGGTTAATTTCCAATACTTCACGGAGCATAGACTCCTGCATTTCAATTGGACCAATACCAAAATCTTTTAAGATAGCCGCATTGTTAATCAGGGCATCGAGATGACCAAACTCACTGTCAATGTACGCTACCAACTTATCAAATGAAGTCGCGTCGGAAAGGTTAAGGTACGCCGCATGCGCATTCAGATTTTGCGCTTGAAACGCCTTCGCTTTTTCTCCACAGTCTTGGATGTCCGCCATCACTACTGTGTAACCTTTTTCTAGCAGCAACTCTGTCGCAGCGTAGCCAATACCTTGATAAGCGCCGGTAACTAATGCAACTTTCATACTCTCAATCTCCAAGTTATTTGGTTTCTGCCAGACATAATACGCGCTACAATATGGTAATACTTATCTTTATAGCTCATATTTTCTCGAGGCCATCATGTATCCGTCACTGTCACTACGTCAATTGGACGTTACCTATGAGTACAATCGACATACTTTGCAGCGCCTGAGACAACTCTTCAGCCAATACTCACCAGAAAATACGACTAAAAATCATATAGATAGACTAATCACTAAACCAACTTCGCTGTCACAAGACGAGTTAGGTCAATTTATAAACTCCTCGATTGAACGGCTCATTTTAGAAGGCTATAGCGAGGCAGGACTTACATTTGGTAACAGTTTTGACATAAAGAGCCTGTCTGGATTTAACATTGCGCTCCAAAGCGCCCCTAACCTAGGGCAAGCTATCTTGCTAATTAGCCGCTATTGCCCACTCATCGAGTCAATATTACAACTTGAGTTTTGCCCCACGGACTCTCGGCTTTACATAAGCTATCGGGATTTAACGACGCCACTGTGGCTTTACGAAGACGCATTAGCCGGCTGCTGGCAACTCATTCAACAGATCGCGCTACGCCTGTAACCGTTACCGACCTGCAGCTTGCTGTCCCTGAGCCAAGTCATAGTGCGTGTTACAAAGACTACTTTCCCATCGATGTTCAATTTGACGCCCCAAAAACCTATATTCAGCTCTCACATGAATGCTGCTAACGCCGATGGCAATCTCTGCACAGCCGGTGACCGACTTATTTGGATTTTGGCTCGACAAAGAGCCCTCTGAGCATCAAACTTGGCTGGTTAACATTTATCGTTACGTCGTTGACACCATGACAACCGCCCATGAAGAGCCTTCCTTAACCGCCCTAGCACAACGCCAAAACTGCAGCCTTGCGACGATGAAGCGCCGCCTTGCAAGGGAGGGAAAGAATTTCACGCAAATCAAAGACGAAATCAAGATGATGATCTGTTATCACTATCTCACAATGACCAGTCTACCCATATCGATGATTTCTGAATGGACTGGGTTCACCAGTGCTACGAATTTTTCTCGAGCGTGTAAACGATGGTTTGGTCTATCCCCTCGAGCATTTAGGCAGCAAAGCAGCGTTAACTGACATCATCACTGCTCATGCTGTCAAAGATTTGATTCATCTCTTCATGACAGGCTTTAAAAATCTTGAGTATCTTTGGATCAAAGTGCTCGGGCTTGGTGCGACCATCACCTTCAGTAATGATAGACACAACTTGCTCGTGCGATAGCGCAGGCTTGTATGGACGCGTGCTACGAAGCGCATCATATTGATCGGCAAGGTTTAATATTCGAGCGGACAGTGGGATCTTTTCCCCTTGTATACCGTTGGGGTACCCCGTCCCATCCCACCTTTCATGGTGCCCAGCTGCGATATCGGCCGCCATCTGCAAATAAGGCGATTTTGCTTGTTTTAAAATATCGGCACCAATTAAGGTGTGGGTTTTCATTACGTGCCATTCTTCTTCGGTCAACGCACCCGGTTTAAGTAATATGGCTTCAGGTATGCCGACTTTCCCAATGTCATGCATGGGAGCTGCGTAAAAAATGCAGTCACAGTACTCCGCATCTTTTCCAAGCTTCTCAGCAAGCAATTTGCAATAATGACTGACTCGTTGAATGTGAGCGCCAGTTTCTTCATCTTTATACTCAGCAGTCACGGTAAGGCGGTGGATGGTATCGATGTAGCTTTCTTGAATCTGCTTGGTACGCAGCGTCACGAGCTCTTCAAGGTGCATCCTATGGTGATAAAGACTCAAGTGGGTAGCAATTCGCGCTCGAACTAAATCAGGACTGAATGGCTTAGTAATGTAGTCTACGGCACCTAAGCCTAGCCCTTTGGCTTCATCTTGCTCTCTATCCATCGCAGTAAGGAAAATGACCGGTATCATGGCTGTTTCGCTAGACTGTTTGAGGCGAGTACAAACCTCATAACCGTCCATCCCAGGCATCATTATGTCGAGTAAAATGAGATCCAATGACTCCGCCGAGGCAATATCAAGAGCAGCCTCGCCATCCAAAGCCACTCTCAAATCATATTGTTCGCCAAGTGTCTCCACCAGCACATCTATATTGAGCTCAGTATCATCGACGATGAGTATTTTGGCTTGTTCAATCATTTGACGTCCTTTTGTCTCTTGTGTGCTCACAGCTCATGAGTCTGCTTTCTATCGTTTGTTCAATTGAGTGATCAATTGGGTCGCTTCTTTAAAGCGGTACTTGTTCACAGCAGTCACTATGTCGCTCGCAGTGCTTCGCTCTTTCTGTGGTAAGTTTAGACTTAGAATTTGTTTGGCTAGGTCTTTTGCAACCGTCGCTTTGCCTTGTGCACAAGCCTCGGCGAGTTGACTCATTAGGTCATCAAACTGAGACTCATCAAACTTAGGATCATCAAACAGTTCGTTCGACTCATTCTCGATCGGTTGAACTCTGACATGCGTTTCAAGCCACCGTTCAACCTCTTGTAAGCTCTGCTTCAATACATGACTTAGCTCGGGCAGCTTTGATTGCAATGTTGCTGGCTCCTTGCTCAATGACGCCTGCTCTATCTCTTGCGCCAAAAGATGTAACCTCTCCGCTCCGATATTGGCTGATACCCCTTTCAACGTATGTGTAGCCAAACACAGTGCATCCCATTGGTTTGCCTCGAAAGCCGCTTGAAGCTGATTTTCCACGTCGGCAAACTGCGCGACAAACTTTTCTAAAAGGCTGTGATATAGCGTCGCATTTCCAGACAATCGCTTTAGGGCTTTAGTGTCATTGAGCCATACCGTACTATCTGCTTGTCGAATTGTATCCACTGCGCTTGGACACGCATCCTCGCTCTTAAATGAATCCTGTAAGTGCTCACGAAGAGTTCGCATCAGAGCATCTGGGTCAATTGGCTTCGTAATGTAATCACTCGCTCCAGCGGAAAGGACAGACTCTTGCACACCTTTCATTGCATCCGCGGTCATAAAAATGATAGGCAGTTGGTCATTAGAGTATGTCTGACGCAGAATTTTGGTTGCTTCTATCCCGTCCATCACTGGCATTCGAAGATCCATGATCACTGCATCATATGGCTTTAATTTTTCTGCGTGCTCGGCCACTTTTTCAATCGCAACTTTCCCGTTACCGGCGACCTCAACCGTTGCACCGACATTCTCCAACAGCTCTTTCGCTATCTGTTGGTTGATCTCATTGTCCTCAGCCAAAAGTATCGTTTTACCCGACAACATATTCACCGAAACAGCACTATCTCTTGCTAGAATGCCAGTGCCTTGTCGCTCTGAACCAAGCTCCAAGGCGCTATTGTCCAAGGTTGAGACAATGGCATCAAACAACATGGATTGGTTAACGGGTTTCACCAAGAAGCCGTCCAAACCTAACTGCTGGGCAGAATGAATCACATCCTCACGTCCGTATGAGGTCACCATAATAATTTTCGGACAGAGTGCGCCGGGATAGCGATGTTTAATTTTTTCGGCGACTTCTAGCCCGGTCATACCCGGCATCATCCAGTCGAGAAAAACAATCTTGTACGCTTCCGTTGCTGCCGATAACGCGTCTAAAGCAGATTCTCCATCAGCAAAGCTATCTACCTTGAGTCTCAAATCTCCAAGGTAGGTTGATATCACTTCCCGAGCTGTTTCGTTGTCGTCAACGACCATGACAGGCATGTCAGCCAATGTGGGGGTACAACAAATGGCTTCTCTCGCTTTGCCGTTGTTTGACCTAGCTTGATATTAAACTGGAACTGACTTCCTAATCCTTTGACACTATTAACCCGAATATCTCCGCCCATCAACTGCACGAGGCTTTTGCATATTGATAGCCCAAGGCCAGTGCCGCCATATTGGCGTGTTGTAGAGTTGTCCGCTTGTTGGAACGAGTGAAACAGCTTGTCCATTTGAGGCTGTGTAAGTCCAATCCCCGTGTCTGACACCGTAAATAACAGCTCAACGTGCTCTAAGTCAGATTGGCCTTTTGTCACCTCGACAAAAACCTGTCCACTGTTTGTAAACTTAATGGCATTGGTCGTGAGATTAAGCAATACCTGTCCAATTCGAAGCGGATCACCCATCAGCGCCACCGGCACTTTAGGATCTATTGAGAAAATGACCTCTAGTCCTTTTTCACTCGCTTTCTCAACACACAAGGTCGACAGGTTGTTGAACACCTGCTCCATGTCAAATTCTATAGATTCCAGCTCTAGCTTTCCTGATTCAATCTTCGAGAAATCTAGGATGTCATTGATTAGACTTAACAATGACTGTGCGGCTTGATAGCTTTTTGAAATGTAATCTCTTTGTTTGTCATCTAAGTCAGTACGCAGCGCGAGGTGACTCATACCTAATATGGCATTCATCGGGGTACGAATCTCATGGCTCATTTTTGCCAAAAACTCGCTTTTTATTTGTGTCGCGCGCTCAGCCTCTTGTTGAGCAGACTCAAGCTCAAGTTGAATCTGCTTTTGCTGGCTGATATCAGTAATCACATCGGCGAGGCATTGAGGCGTTCCATCTTCATGATGAATCACGAAGAAACTGTCAAGCGTTGGGGTGGTTTCGCCTTGCTTGCTGGTCAGTGCAAGCTCGCCAGACCATACCCCTTCAGACATCAATGTCGGTAATACTTGCTCTCTCAGCTTCTCCCCGACCTCACCATGATAGTAGCTGTCAAATCGTTTGCCGATAGCCTCTTCCGGTGTTGGCTCTCCTAGCATCGAGCTCAATGCGCGGTTCACAAAAGTGATTTCCCCCTCTAGTGAAGCCATACCTAAACCTTGCTGTGAGTTCTCCACAAATTTTTCAAACGTTTGTAGGCGAGCCTCATCCGTACGCTGTTGAGTGACATCCCGTTTGATTTCCAAATAGTGAGAAATGTCTCCGTTGGTAAGCCTAATTGGGACTATCGTTGAATCAACTAAATACTCACTTCCATCAGAGCGACGGTTAAAGTATTCACCACGCCAAGTGCTCCCGGAGGTGATTGTCTGCCACAGTTCATCATATAAACTCGCTGCGTTACGCTCAGATTTCATCATTCTGGGGTTCTTACCAATGAGTTCGTTTTTCGCGTATCCGGCAACCTTTTCACAGGTCGGATTCACGTAGGTAATGTCACCCTGAGAATCGGTTATTAGTACCGAGACTGGACTTTGCTCGACGGCTAATGTCAGCAATGTCAAATCATCCGCAATGCGTTTTCGCTCTTCAACTTCTCTCGCTAATTGCTTGTTTTTCCATACAACAGTGAGCAGAATCGTCAGCAAAACAGCGGCAATTCCAGCCGAGACCTTGATAATAAAACCCCAATCTGATTGAGTCTCCACTCGAACATTTATCCAACTGTTGTGAATGTTTTGCTTTTGGGCTTTGGTGTAGCGGTCTAATGACTTTTGTAAAATTGGCACCATTTGTGGCCAATCTTTTCGCACAGCCATGGCTAGCGACAGCTCTCGTCCTGTCGTAGTAGCAATTTTGATCTTGCTCACCCCAAGGCTTTGCATGGTGTATGAGATCGAGGCCATATTTCCAACAAAGCCATCTATTTCACCTGCAACCAGCTTTCTCACCCCTTCTTCAACAGTGTCAACAAATACAAACTGATAATCTGGATAATCTTGCTGCATATACTCACTTGCCGCGTACTCACGAACAACAGCGACACGCTCGTTATCAAAGTCATTGATAGAATTGACCAAAGGCGCATCGAGAGACGTCATTAACACGATGGGGAATGTCATGTATGGCTGAGTAAATTCCAGATAGCGCTCTCTGGATGGTGTTCTGGCAACCGCAGGCAGAACATCCAGTTCCCCTTGCTGAACTTTTGTCAGAACCTCACTCCACGTAAGTGTTTGTTCAGCAGTAAACGGAATTTCTAGCCACTTGGAAATATCGTGAATATAGTCCGACGATATGCCTTATAGGCACCTAAAGCATCACGGTATTCAAAGGGCGCCCAACTATTATCGATACCCAACCGAACTTCTGAGATGCCTTCAAGCCAACGTATTTCAGCATCAGTCAAACTGACGGAGTCGACTTCTTCTTGAAACGTTACCCAGCGCCTTACGATGTCGTTACGTTCCTGAGGTGAGATCGTTGATAGCGCCTTATCTAGGATAGAAATCAGCTCGGGCCATTGTTTTTTGACAGCAAAAGCACCTCCGAAGCGCACTCGAACGCTGGTGATCTGTAAACCAGAAAACCCCTCTTGCTCCATGAAGTAGGAAACGGTAGGCAGGAAACTCAATAATGCATCCGCTTGCTTGTTTGCAACTGCTTCTAAGCCTTTTACAACCGAATCGACACGTATTCGTTCTATCTCGGGGTATTGTTCTTTGAGATACTCCTCATCCGGATAACCAGCGACCACAGCCACCGTGCGTCCAGCCATCTCTGATAGTGACACTACTGCTGCAAGCGAGAATTCTGAGGTCACTAAGACATTCGGAAAGCTGAAATAGTTGTCAGTAAAGTTGAGGTACTGTGTATTTTCGTTACTAGGTACGTTCGCAGCCATCATGTCGATGCCACCGGACTGTACCTCTTCGACAACCTGCTGCCAGCTGTCTCTTTGCTCTATTTGGAAGGTAATTCCTGTGCGGTTGGCAATTAAGGTTAAGTAGTCAGCAGCAAGCCCTTGGTAATTGCCTCGTTCATCAAAGAACTCTATGGGGTGAAAGTAAGGATCTGGCCCAACAGTAACAACAGGGTTCGCCACCAACCAAGCCAGCTCAGCATCGGTCAACATGGATGAAAAGTCTGCTGCTGAGACATCGCTCAAAGAACTCAAAGGGCTAATCGTATGTTTTGACGGTTCGCCAGCAGGTTCTGCGTATGCAAATACGTAATGGCTAAGCACCACCAAAAAAACCGCTATTTTTCTCCAGCACATCGGCCCCATCAATTTCCCTTTCTTTTTATTAATTCAATTATTTAACTATTAGAACGGATCCGTGGTTTGTCAAAACTGTTGTCGCGTTGTATGCATCAATTTCACCCCTTTCTCGGCACCCAAGGCGACTTCTCCACCCTAAGTTGCTAGAATCCGCGTAGCCTTCAACAGTGACTCCAAAATAAATAAGTTTTCTATGTATCAATTAACCATAAATCTCGCCGACTTCCTTGCCCAATACTGGCAAAAGCAGCCAACCATCATTAAAGGTGGTTTCGCCGCTTTCACCGATCCTATCTCGCCAGAAGAGCTTGCAGGGCTATCGATGGAAGAAGAGATCGACTCGCGCTTTGTCTCCAATCTTGATCAAAATTGGCATGCTGAACACGGCCCATTTACTGAACAAAAATTCGCAGAGTTGGCAGATAGCCACTGGTCTTTAATCGTTCAAGCCACCAATCACTGGCACGCCGGTGCAGCAGAACTCGTCGAGCCGTTTAAAGCACTCCCTCAATGGCTGTTTGATGATCTAATGGTGAGCTACTCCGTCCAAGGTGGCGGCGTGGGGCCACACATCGACCAATACGATGTCTTTATTGTTCAGGGGATGGGGAAACGTCATTGGCGCGTTGGCGCGAAAGATATCGGGCAATACAAAGAAACTAAGCGTCACGAAGCACTGCGACAGATAGAGTCTTTTGATGCCATCATCGACGATGTGCTTGAGCCTGGCGATATTCTCTATATCCCACCTGGGTTCCCACATGATGGGTACGCCCTAGAGCCATCACTCAGCTACTCCGTTGGCTTTCGCTCTCCAAAAGAACAAGAGCTGGTCAGCAATTTCGCCGACTATGTGTTAGCTCATGACTATGGCGATAAACACATGGATAAGCCGACTCTCAGTGCGACCGAGCACTTTGGTCAAATCAGTACCGATGACAAAGAAACGCTGACAAACATGTTGATGTCGGCACTGCAAGACGAATCGACAATTAAAGACTTTTTAGGTTGTATGCTCAGTCAATCCCGTCATCAGCTTAATATCATTGAACCGGAAGACAAGTGGAGCTCTGAGGATGTTGCCCAGCACCTTTCAAACGGTGGTGCCATTTATAAGGTGGCAGGCTTGCGTGCACTGTTACATGAGGAAGAGCCAACCATGGTGTACATCAATGGTGAAGTGTTCAAGTTGCCAGAAGCACAAACTTGGCTAGCAAGAGTTCTCACAGACAGCGAAGTTGTCGTTGATATCGAACCTAACTCTCACGTTGTGCCGCTTCTGACTGAACTCATCAACAAGGGATACTGGTTCATCGACTAAAAACAAAAATGGCGTCCGATGTGGACGCCATTTTTTCTTCTACTTAGATAGGTTAGTCCTTGATGCGCGCAAGAGTAAATAGCGCAAAAGCCAGTGCTACTGCTGCACTTAGCGCAACAAAGCTGAACAAGCTCGCCATACCGGCAACCTCACCCACAACACCACCCAGTGATGTACCCGCAGCGTAACCACCGGCAATCGCGAACAGCAAGAAGCCTTGAGTCGCGGCAGGCGACAGCGTCGTGACCTTGGCAACAATGGCGGGCTTAACCATGTCGACCATCGACAAACACTGCATAAACACTAGGTGCATCACAAGTGGCAGGTAGAAATAGTCTGTAGAGCCCGTGACTAAGCTTGAAAGTACTGTACCAACCACAATGTAGCCAACTAACCCCACAACCCACACTTTACCTGCGCCGAACTTTCCGAGTGCACGACCAGCAATATCCAATGTTAATAGGCTAATTACCGACGAGATGGATAGCAGCAATGCCGTAGCTGACTTGTCAATGTCGAACAAGCTTTCAAATAGGTTAGGGCCTTGTGCGACTTGGTTGGCGCTTGCCAGCATGGCAATGAACACCGCCAATAGAAAAGTAACAAATGTTAGGTTCCAGCGGCCTTTCTCTTCGCTTTCACCTTGTTGCGCTGCATCGGATACAATACGCTGCGCAGCCACTTTGCCATCAATAGATACAATGATCATCGCAATAATCGAAAGCGCGCTAACAATACCAAAGCTGAGCGTTGCACTGATGCCTTCCGCTATGGCCAAAATAGCGCCCATGACAATCGCGCCAACAAAGATACTTTGGTTCATGCGAGTCAAGCGCAATGCTTCTTGTGCTTTATCAAAGCCTGCCGCCACGATAAAAGTCGGGTTGACAGTCATGAGCGTGATAGATCCAAGACCCACCAAGAATGTCGCAAAGTACATCGCCCACGTTGCTGGAACAAAAGCGAACAGCGCCATGGCAAAGGCATAGAATACCAGTGAGGCTTTTTGTGCTGCACTATGCAGCTTCAAGCGATCGACCGTCGAACCGATAAGTGGCGCAATAAAACCGCTTAATCCAACAAACGAAAGCGCCGCTCCCGTGTGTACCATAGAGCCCGTCACTTCCAGAATATGACTCGGGATCAAAAGCGGTAGCGCAACGAGCTGTATAGCACCAAACATAAACGCTGCGGCATACCAAAACGAAAGACCGTGTTTTTGCATAAGTTTATCACCTAATTCTCTGATTTCTATTGTCAGCCTATTCTCATTTGCTGCCAATAAACAGTATCAAACCAGAATAATAGGTAACATACGTTGCTAGTTCCATGAACGTTTTTAACTCGAATTAGCAAAATTAATCCAACCTATTAACAGAGCTATATCTATTTCTCGGGCAATTTCACAGTTACATGTTTTGTAATAATTAGTTTCAGTGAAATAATCCTTCAATTGATACTGATCAGTATTTAAAGGCTTCGATATCCTCAGACTATGCACTCTGTTCCACTTTCAATAGGTAGTTCCATGTCTGACTTAACTAAAGAACGCAAGGTAACAATCGGAAGCTATATTGCCTTAGCTTTTGCGATTGTTTTCTTCTCTGGTTTACTCCAATCCAACGAATGGTATGGGGTATTTGATTTCACCACGCTCAACGGTGCATTTGGCCAAGTCGCCCACAACGTCACTGAAACTGAAAATGGCGTTCAAGCTGCGACCACCTCTTTTCGTGGTGTCGGTGGCAGTGGTGCACGTGACGGCTTCATTTTCGCATTAACTCTGATCCCAACCGTCATGTTCGCACTGGGCATGATCAATGTGCTTGAGCATTATGGTGCGCTGGATGCGGCTCGCAAATTGCTCTCTCCTCTTCTACGTCCGTTAATGGGTATTCCTGGCAACTCTGGGCTCGCATTGATTGCCTCATTACAAAGTACCGATGCTGGTGCGGCTATGACGCGTCAGCTAAAAGACGAAGGCCACTTAACCAAACGCGAAACCGACGTTTTTACCATGTTCCAGTTCACCGCGGGTGCGGCGATTGTCAACTTCTTCTCTTCTGGTGCCGTGCTTTTCACATTAACGCTCATGGACGGCTCTCTTGCCGTGACATCTTCCATTGGTTTGGCGGTCGCCGTCATGTTCTTGTTTAAGTTCGTTGGCGCTAACCTGTTCCGTGTGTATTTGAACATCACTGAAGGCAAAGAAGATAAAACACCAAAACAAGACCAAACGAACACGCAGCAGGAGACCGCATAATGAGTGAAGTAAAAGCGAAAAAACCAATGGTCACTGACATTTTTGTTGAAGGTGCAAAGAAAGGTTGGGTCATCGCCACCACATCAACCGTTCCGAATGTCCTAATGGCATTTGTGATAATCAAAGCGCTTCAAATTACAGGAGCTCTAGATGCTATGGGCGCTATTTTTGCTCCGGTCATGGCCATTTTTGGCTTGCCGGGTGAAGCGGCGGCGGTACTTATTGGGGCTTGGATGTCGATGGGCGGCGCGGTTGGTGTGGTCATCACCCTGTTTGACCAAGGCATCTTAAATGGTACTCACATCGCTATCCTAGCACCTGCTATCTACCTAATGGGCTCTCAAATTCAATACATGGGTCGTATCATGGGGCCGATTGGTACGGAAGGACGTTACATTCCAGTGATGATTGCAATCTCTGTACTCAACGCCTTTGGCGCTATGTTCTTAATGAACATTTTGGTCTAGCAACGCCGCTAATTTGAGCGCAAAAAAATGCCCATCATTTTATTATGATGGGCATTTCGGTTACACCTTAAAATTAGCGACTTGCTGATGAAGCTCGCCCACGTTGGCTGTGACCTGCTCGGTCACTTCGTTAGCTGAACGTGTTTGCCCTGCGACCGCACTGAGTGACTCATTGATGTCATTCACTAGCCCTGAGATAGTCTGTGTCGCATTCGCCTGCTGCTCTGCAGTTGCTGCTAAACTCGCCATTTGTGCATTCACTAGTTCTACTTGTTCTGCCGACAACTGAACTCGACTCAGCGCTTCGTAGGTTTGCTCCATCGCATCGGACGCAATCGAGGTTCCCTCATTGATCTGCTCCTCCACTTTATTGGTTGAGCTGCGGATAGCTTGCACAATGGCGTTGATCTCTGTGGTGGATTCCGTGGTTCGGCTAGCAAGCATTCTCACCTCATCCGCAACCACGGCAAAACCTCGACCTTGCTCGCCCGCTCGCGCTGCTTCTATCGCCGCATTAAGCGCTAATAAATTGGTTTGCTCAGCCAAGCCTTCGATTACTTCAGTCACTTTACCAATGGCTTGACTCTCATTGCTAAGCTTCGCGACGAGCTGCTGCGCCGTTTGAATCGCACTCACCAAATCCGTCATATTGCCGTGGTTTTCGGTCAGCATGGTTTCACCAGAGGCTAACTCTTGCTTAGCGTCTACCAGAGCAGAAGAAGAAATCTGAACCTGGCTTGCAGTTTGCTCAGAGCCCACCGCTACTTCAGACAACGAATGACCGATGTTATCTAGGTTTGAAGACTGTAACTCAACTTGCTGCAAACTTTGGCGACTATGTTTGGTAAGGTCATCCATTTTATCCTCAACAGCGCCCACACTCTGCGACACTTGCCCCACTAACTTAGACAGTGATTGGTTCATGCTGTTAATCGAGGTCATAAGATCCGCCAATTCATCGCGGCCAGTGACCGTCAGTGGCGCACTCGACACATCACCTGCCGCGATCAATTGCGCACGCTTAGCAATCAGCGACACACGGCCACCAATTTGGCGCCCTAAGAAATGAGAAACGATAAAGGCAACACCAAGAACAACAACGCAGCTTAACGTTAATATCGCCAGCAATGAATTTACACTTGTACCGATACGATTTTCTGTCTCACCCGCTTTTTGCTGAGCAAGAAGAACCACATTCTCGAGCTCACTTTGGACTTGCTGGATCGCCGGCAGTAATTCAGACTCCATCAAGAAATTAGACTGGTTCCAGCTCGGAGACTGGCGCAGTTCAATCACTTGTTTTGCTAACGGTAGATACAGCCCCTTCATCTCATTGAAAAGAGACCATAGGCTTTCATCACTACTACTGAGTAACTGTGTTTTGTAGCCGATTTGTTCGACAACTTTAGTGTGGGATTTCAAAAAGTCGTTGTACTTATCGAGGTAATCTTGGTTACCGTACTGAAGATAATCTCGCTGAGCAGACAGCGCATTAGCAAGAGAATTGTAGGCATCGGCATAGAGTTTAAATAAGCGTTTGCGCTCACCACCCGCCGCACGACCTGCTTCGTCGTTGATAAGCCCCTGAATTTGATCAAGAGCGACTTCTGCTATTGGCGCTGCTTCATTGATAAATAGCGCATGAGCTGGAAGGTTGTCATGGGTTTGCGCAATCTCTAAGATTTTATTCGCAGTCTCTTTAATTGATGCCCAGCGCTCACTGACTGCCAAATAGGTTTGTTCTGGCAACAATCCTTCTAAGCTAATAAGTTGAATATCGACGTGATCAATATGTTGCAGCACCTTGGCTTTTGAGGCTTGTACCTGCTCTTCAGAGCCCACCAGCAACATATGGCCTCTTAACTCAGACACCGTTGTTTGTAGCGACTGCCCAAGCTGACGACTGGCATCAACCGTTGGTAGGTCAAAACGCAATAATGAATGTGTTTGTGTTTGCAGTCCATCAACGCTTCGATACACAAACAGAGATGAGACGATAAAAAGTACCGCAAGCGCCAGATAACTCATCCGAAGCTTACTCGATATCGAGAGTTTCATCCTTAAACCTCTATAAAATACGACTGATTTCACACTATATCGGCAATCTACAAGAATTTTAAACAATTTATTTATATTTTTGTTACTGAAGGTAATGCTGAGATGTGCGCATAGGGAGATAGCTACTTTAGACCAGCCGGATCTGCCCCAAGACAAGCTGCAACTGTTGTCGGATCAAATTACTTTTATCAAAGAAGGACTGGTAGAGTTAAACTTTGACTCATAGAAAATCAAAGTGGCAAAAAAGCAGCTAATAATTAACATCGTAAAATATTGTAAGGTGCGATGGCATCATAGTTTTGGTTTTTGCTAAACTCAAAATAGCTGCTTTCAATGAGGTAATTATGTTTGATCTCAACCTTGTAAAACCTTTTCTATCTGTTTACCAATTTAATTCCATTACAAAAGCGTCAGAGTCTTTGGGGCAAACTCAGCCAGCAGTAAGTGCTGCAATCAAACGTTTTGAAAAAACGACTGGCTATCCATTGTTTGTGAGGACTGGGCGTTCAATCGAGCCAACTTCTATGGCTCACAAGTTAGCACGTCAGTTGAGTGAAGCTCTTGAGCTTATGGAGGGCGCAGTTTCCAGCAAAAGAGATTTTGTTGTCTATACTCCAGCAAACTTATTATATAACTTACCCATGATGGATGGCGTATTACTAGTCGAGTCGCCCGTTTCTGTCGAAGAAATAATGGAAGATATTCATATGAATCGCGTTGATCTCGTGATTGATGCCGGACTTCCAAGACAAACCGCTTTTTCCTATGAACAAGCTGTCATCGACAGCCTAGTGTTTATCACAGATCCAGAGGTAAGTGATTATGCTGATGTGATTACAATGGAAGAATATGCAGCAGCGAAGCACATTACATTGAAATTATTGCGTCAAGAAGTTCCGATGGTCGATCTATTATCAGGTAAAAGCTTAGCTCGAGATGTAGCTATTGAAGTTAGAAGTATTACTAACCTTCTGCTTGCGCTAAAGGGAACGAGTTATATTGCGGCTTGGCCAAAGACAATGCTTCACCTTGCAAAAATAATGAACTTTAAGATTCATCAGCCACCTTTTGAACTGAATCCCGTCGAGTTTGAATTAGTCTTTCATAAAAAATATCAAACTAATGTTCATCACAAGGAGCTTCGAGATAGAATTCGTGGTTATCTAAACAATTAAAAATCGAAAGCTAGACCAAACTCTACATAATCTCTGTCTATGCCTCTGGAAAACGGGTGTAGGTTACAGTAGGTTTTAGATATTTCATATTAATAAGTGTAATAATCTCATAATATTTCTCATTCGTTCTATCACTAAGATTCGGAATCTCATCTCTGTTGAAAGAATACGTATTTTGTTTTATCCCCACTTCTTGATTGTACTTGATTAGAATATCAGCGTGTTTAATTGGACTCCACAAAACCCCGGCACTGTATTTGATAGAGTCAGAGAGTGAGCTCTGCCAGCAAAGTGCGGCCAAGCAAGGTTCTTGGTCAAAGTTATGGTTGTAATTGACATCACCAATAAGCGTCCAATTGTCATACAGTAGTTTCGCGGCAAAAATACCCATTGCCACTTTATACTCACTGAACTTCAATGTGTTCTCTGTATAGTAGTCTTCTCCCTGCCAAAAAGAATAGCCTGCACCGGCTTCCCAATTTATGAGCGTATCAACATCTCCAAAAATTCTAAAGTTATCTGTAATTTTGTAGTTGGCATCTAAAGTTGCGACAGTCGTTTCTTCCACTTTGGAAAAGCTGATGCTAAAAATATCAGTGAAGCGCTCAATAGATTTAACAAGCGCATCATTTGCTAAAGATGGAAAAGGAAGAAGAGGGAGAATAAGAAGAAGGCGTTTCATATCTTGGATTCCTGAAGCGCTTTCCGTAGCTATTTAGAAATTTTCAGAGAACACCCAATAATAGTGGAACACTATTATTGGGTGTAAGAGTTAGCTTATTTTAATCTAAGATTAGCCACGAACATGCTGCTTAATTACAGATCGAGCTCGTTGTAACTTAGATGAATCCAGGTTTTGTAGTTTACTACTGTCTATGTTTGAACCGTCGAAAACATGGTCATGCTTCTTGGTTTGAACACGCACACCATTCTCTACTTTTGAGACAGTTGCTACCCATTGACCGTTGCCTTTGACTAAAGCAAATTGGTCCGAATCAATATCACCTTCCACTTTAAGGAGCGTTTTCTGGAAATCACCATTACCAATGAATACCAGTTCACCATCTTTACCTTGAACTGTGCCTACCCATTCACTGGTGTTTGCATCAACAATATGGATTTCTCCGTCAATTACCTTCACAGTTAGGTCACGCTCTTCCATCTCTGGACGGTCATCACCAAACTCTGGAGCCCAACGTGGTGTATCATCTAGATCCATGTCTGGATGCTCTGGAGACG
>NZ_JYJK01000082.1 GCF_003263785.1 Vibrio variabilis | reverse complement strand
TTTATACAGGTGTAATGTGGACATTAAAGCGGTATCTTAGCCAGCTTAAACACGGAGTCTAAAAAACCTTGCATAGCTCTCAATGGCATAGAGAAAACGCGTTTTACCATCAGTGCTGTAGTAATGGCTAAGTCACTGAATCGGCGAGGCCTACCTCGCTTATTCTGTCTACTTTGCTTCCACTCTCTTATGGTTCCTTCATCAATCCAAAAAGTAAGTGAGCCGCGGTTAATTAGGGCTTTGTTGTACTGTTTCAGTTAGTTGTTTTATAACGAGGTTTCGGC
>NZ_JYJK01000081.1 GCF_003263785.1 Vibrio variabilis | reverse complement strand
ATGAGGCTACAAGGATTGATGAGTGTAGCCGATCAGATCGTAACTTCCTGATTTAGTTCCATCGAATTACGCAACAAAGCCAGTTAGAGGTTGAGTTGCAAGCTACTGATCGTGTTGAAAGTAGAAAGACCATCGAATGATGGTCTTTCACGAATAGTTATTTTGTTTTGTTAAAGAATTTCAACAAAGAGGTAAACACCCCTAGATAATTTAATAGACAAAGTACAATCAAAAAAACAAACGTTACTAGCGGTGTAGATATACTCCAACTATTTTCAATAGATAAGGATAAAATGACAATGAATATTGCAAAAACTAATACAAAATACTTGCCTGATAAAAACTTCATTAGTTTCCTCCACATGCAGTTACAGTTACTTCGCAGCCTTGATATCCCCCTCCGGCGAGGTTGCCCCAAGACTTACCCAACAGGGCTTTGTTGCTTAATTCGGTGAGAACACATGGTAGCCCCATATTGTTTAGTTCTTATACAACATACTGAGTTTCAGGCATACCAAGCCCTGTAAGCTTGTTCAGCGCTTTAATCATTGCGTAAGTCTCACCAACCTGAGCGTTGTAATTTCGGATGCTGAGTTAACCACCCAACAACTGTTTCACTCGATG
>NZ_JYJK01000080.1 GCF_003263785.1 Vibrio variabilis | reverse complement strand
GCTGTACAGTATCTGGAACCTGTTCGCGACCAATATTGAAAAAGGCATCCAGCAGTTCTTGCCGGAAATTAAAGGCTTCTTGGGTACTATCGCTTCTATCCTTGGTGGCGCACTGACTAGTCTTATCATGTTCATCATCTCACTGGCGATCGCGGGTGGCTTTATGGCTCACGCAGAGAAGATATCTGGAGCACTAGAAACCGTCGCGGTGCGTGCCGTCGGTAAAAAAGCCGAACAGTGGGCGAACTTAATGGCGGCAACCATTCGCAGTGTATTGCTTGGCGTCGTTGGTGTTGCCTTTATTCAGGCCGCTATTATTGGCGCTGCGATGTTTGTATTCAAGGTACCCGCTGCGGGTTTACTGACTCTCGCGACCTTGATTTTGTGTATCGCTCAACTTCCAGCGCTGTTGATCGTCGCTCCGGTGATTTTCTATGTTTATTCAACAGGTGATGGCACTAGCACCACAATATTCACTATTTGGGCATTGGCTGGCGGTCTTTCAGACAACTTCCTCAAACCTATGCTGATGGGACGTGGTGTGGACGTTCCGATGCCTATCATTCTGATCGGTGCGATTGGCGGCATGCTCTTTGCGGGCATCATAGGCTTGTTCTTGGGGGCAATTGTCTTGGCGATTTGGTATGAGCTGTTCTTGTTCTGGATAAACTATGAAACTCAGAGTGAGCTAAGCGAGTCCCAGCAGACTGAGGAAGAGGTCGAAGACTACCGAATATAGCACTTGTCTCAGGTCGGTCTGAAGGCCTATTCACCAATCTATTATTACATAGCCTTGTTCGTGCATAACCGCTAAGAACAAGGCTATGTTGATTTTGAAAATGATGGATTATTTTGTAGCTAAATTACTTTGTAGCTATCACTAGACCATGATTGCTTGCACCCAATAAGCTCGGCTCCTGGCAGGTCGCTAAATGATAGTTGAGCCATGATTGATACTGGGTAGTTGTAAATCGATTTACTCCTTGGTCTAAATATCGATTAAAACCATCTGTAGCAGCATGAGCTGTGACTAGAAAGCCTGCGCCTTTGGCAAGAGACTCCATCTCCTCTGGTGACGCAAAGTAGCCAACATTAAAGAAACTATCCGCTTCCTTGGTTGAGACCGTGCCTTTTGAGTGCAATTCACCAAGTACCTCAGGCGTAATCAGATGAGGGAAACGCTGAGCAAATAATCCAGCAACAAAAAACTTGGAAATATAAGCTATTGCAAGCACTCCACCGGGCTTCAAAATGCGCTTAGCTTCTTGAATCGCTTGCTGACGCTCATACGCAGTTTTCAAGTGATAAAGCGGCCCCAAGATGACACATAAATCTTGAGATTCATCCTCGATAAAAGGTACGTGACATGCATTCCCTTCATGAATATCGAGCACCAATCCTTGCTTCAGAGCATTTTCCCTGAGCATACGTACCTGATCTGGAACCAACTCTACTGCGGTGACATTGCATCCCTGACTAGCAAACTCTAAAGAATAACGGCCTGTCGCAGCGCCCAGCTCACAAACATTTTTCCCTTTTCCAAGATAGTCCCTCAATAAGTGCATAGTCGTGTCGTACTCAAGCTGAGTAATGTACTGACGAGTTAAACGCGAATGTTCGTCGGCATCCGTATATTGGGCGATTAATGCATCCATTGCGGAGTCCTTTTATAAAATTGTAAATTTAGCCGTGTGACCAATCGTGGTCGCAGAACTTGGTCACTCGATATTGGCCATCGAGGGTTTTGTTCAAAATAGTATGACTAAGATTCCCTGCATAGGCTCATCCCAGACTTCATCAATGGGTCTTGAAAGCAGCTTGGTCACTAAGGTTTTTATAAACGCCGCATGAGAAACAATCAGTATATTACTGTCTGAATTGGTGCTTGTGATGTGATTAAACACATCTATCGCACGTTCGGTGAGCACTTCAAAAGTTTCACCGTTAATGGGTTGATAATGACTCGGTCTTTTCCAAAACTGCTCATATTGTTCACCATATGTCGATTGAATTTCGCTCCAGGTCTTCCCTTCCCAAGCTCCCATATCAATCTCTTTGAGCTCATCAAGTTCGATAATTGGAGTAGACATATCCGCAAGCAAAATCTTAGCTGTTTCAAGCGCTCTTCCCGAAGATGAAGAATAGGCAACATCAAAGTCGACAGCCTCTATTTTCGCCATTGCCTCTCGTGCTTGAGTCTTCCCTCTTTCAGTCAGGTTGGAGTTCATTGAGCCTTGCGCACGGTGCTCGAGATTCCAGTGCGTTTCCCCATGACGAATGAGATGAATATTAGACATAATCTTTCCTTGTAAAACCGTCACTTAGCCACAATATGCCACTAAACCCATAATCAAGTAAACCCGATGACACTCATTGCAAACACACCAAGCCTACATCTAAGCTCACTTGGATATATACTCCCTAACACGCCAAATGCTCGTATAAGGCACGACCTCAACAACCTTGGTTCAACTCTTAACCTATTATGCAGCTCTCCAACTTCAAATATAAAACGCGAACGGGCCCTGACTATCGTCATGGCGAACAGGTTTCTTTTTTAGATATTAAGGAGACCTTTGGCATTGGCAGCATCCGTGTTGGAAGGTGGGTAAACTCAGAAGAGAAAGATCTCGCCGCCAACCTGATCTTTGATTCATTGGCTGACTTGGCGTTTTACCTAGCACTGCCTGCCAAGGCTATCGGCCTTCGTGGCAACCTGAATCTTGCTTTTGGCACTGGAGGCCGTAAAGGGGTGCAAGCGCACTATGCTCCTAATCAACGAGAGCTGGCACTTGCTAAAAATGCGGGAGCTGGCGCCCTTGCGCATGAATTCTGGCACGCCTTCGATCATTATATCGCCGAGAAAGCCTTTGATATTGGTGATCGTTCAGGCCCGCAGACAAAGATCCTATTCGCGAGTGATTGCTGGCTTACCAATACCAAACACTTGCCTCACCCTTTAAATGATCGTTTACTCAATGTGTTCGATACTGTGCTGCTTAGTAGCGATGGCATGGATCGGCACGACTATGTTTCGCGAAGCGTGAAAGCCGACAAAGCTGCGGGGGTTAACTATTTTTCGCAGCCAACTGAAATGATGGCTCGTGCATTTGAAGCTGTCATCGAGTCATGCTCAGAGATTGAAAATTCGTATTTGGTCTCAGGTACCGAGAATCAAGACCTTATTGCGCTCTATCCAGACATGCTCCATCGCCAAACCATCCGTGATGCAATGCTGGCATACTTTAAACCGCTTGGAGAAGCGCTAAGCCGATAGCGTGTCATCGCTTAAACTGGTAGTCACCAAAGTAGACATCGGCTTGCTCGATAGACCACAGCGGCTGTTTTGCCATGACCTTGGAAAAATACGGGCTAGTTAGGTAACCATTTAGCCAATCACGGACCTTGGGATAAGGCGCTTCACGAAACCACTGTTTATCGATGCGTGCAAACTTTCTAATAAATGGGAGTAAGGCGATATCAACAAGGCTTTCGTGCTCTCCAAACAAAAAACGGTGCTCAACAAGGCGCGATTCTAACTTTGCCAGCTCACGCTCACAGTCTTGCCGCAGGGGTACCATAGTGTCTTCGTGGTAGCGTTTTGCGCATCCAAAAGCGTTGAGTGCAGGGTCGAAATCTCTTTCAAACTCCTCAATCAGTGTCAGCATAAGAGGCAGTTGATTATGACTATCCTTTCCTAATAACCCATGAGGATCATTTTTTGATAACGCCCAAACCATGATATCCAGACTTTGTTCCAGAACCCGTGTCTCATCAGCCAGCAGCGGCTGCTCAGTTTCTGAAAGCACAAGTACTGGTACACTGGCTTTTGATGAGGCTTGGAGCAGTTCGGCAGGCTTATTGTCTAGTTTGATTGAGCGAATGCGTACTCGTTGCTCCGCTTTTAACAGTGCCATCCGAGCACGTATTGCATAAGGGCAGTTGTGCAGAGAATAAAGAATGGGGTGGCTCCACTGTGAACATCCTTTTTAAGCGTTATGAACCATAACGACTGGCTTGCGACTCAAATTACTCTTCGGGCTGTTTGGTGTTTCTATCCACATAAGGCCAGTAATGATGCCCTGCCCGTATTATCAACGTTGCAGCGGCCAAGATAAACGCCGCTACGGATAACCAAACGACTAAAGTCGCGTCCATCTCTTTCATCCCAAGAGTGATGTAACGAGCAATGGCCATCATGGCGATATAGATTGGGTACCTAACTGGAATTTTCCCGTTCACGACAAACTGCTGCACCATGGCGAGAACTTCCAGGTAGATAAACATCAGCAAGATATCAGTGAGCAGCACTCGGCGCTCAGTAAAGACGTGCATGAACTCTTCAATCATGGCGTAAATGGTCGCAAGCGTTATCGCCACCAGCAGCACAGCTTCAAGCACATAAAATATTTTTAAAAACGGCTTACTAAACGATTTAGGTAAATGTGAAGGCATAAACTTTCTAAGTTATTGTTAGTTATGTTTTTACTCTAGCACATTTTTATTGCAACAAAGAATACGCATCATCATGCAGTCACCCTTTCTTGGTTTCAATCATTCCTAAACGGCTATAATGCGAGTTTAAAGCCTTCGTGGCTGGCAACAAAGCCTAGCCTCTCGTAAAAACGTAACGCGTCAGGTCGCTGTTTATCACTAGTCAACTGTACCAGTTTACAGCGGCGTTCACGCGCTCTCTCAATCGCATGTACGAACATCTTTTCTCCTAACCCCTGCCCTCGAACTTGCTTGGCAATTCTGACACCCTCAATCAAGCAGCGCCAACTGCCAATATGAGTCAGATAAGGGATAAAAGTGAGCTGCAACATGCCAACTACCATACCCTCTGACTCAACGACCCAAAGCTCATTATTTGGATCTTGTTCAATCGCGGCCATTGCTTGTCGATACTTAGCATTTATCGGCGAACTGATATCCTCTCGTTTTGCTCCCAATGGGTCATCAGCCAAGAGATGTATTAACTCAACGAGATCCGATGATTGTGCTTGTCGGTAATGAATCGTCATGCGACTTTCCTTAGTAAATAAAACGAGCAAAGCATCTTATCAACTATGGAAGTTGATGACCAAATACCAGCTTCACATCAGGGTATTGGATAGAAAACGCCTTTATTGCAGCCAATGATGCTGCGGCTTGCTGGCGTAAATCTTCACTTAATGCTGCCGGTGGGTAATTATTGTCGTAGGCATAGCCAAAGTGGCTAGCATCGCCGACAACAAACTTGATGCCATTGGTTGTGTTGAGCAAATAGGACGTATGGCCTTGAGTATGACCCGGCGTCGACACCGCCCAGACAGATCCGTCCCCAAACACATCGATTACACGCTCAAAGGGTGTCAAACTTTCGCCTTGGTTAAAATCAATAGCTTGCCAGTCATACTGCTCCTGAAACAAATCAGTATTGGTAAGCTTTGCAAATAAGTCGTATTCGCGGCGATCAGCAATGACTGCCGTGCCAGAGGGAAGATCGCTAATTCCTGAACTGTGGTCGGGATGAAAATGAGTAATAAACACCCCCTTTAACTTCGAGACTTTATGATTGAGATGCAGCTCTAGCGGTACCTCTAAGCTGTTTTTTATACCCGATAGCGAAGCCATCGTGCTCATCAGCCAATTGTAGTTACCGTCATTACTTTGCTGGAATGCCTTTGAAAACCCGGCATCAATTAGAAAATCCCCATACTGAGGGTGACGTATCCAATGACTCAATACCGGCAAGGCGGCGTAGCGCTGTGGGTAGGAGTCTGGCGCACCCTGCATTAAGGTATTTCGATCCATCACTATACGCCCCACTTGCAGCAGCTTGTAATCTACGGTCTGTGCGTTAGATAGTGCTTGTTGCCAGTTTTTAGCTTTAGGCGCTTGGCTATTTGGCAGCGCTTTTATGTTCTCTGGGAAGCCTCCTAGCCAATAAACATAACCTGCCAGCACCGCAAAACAAATGACCAATACGCCCAATAATCCTTTTATAACTTTCATATTCCCTATCACCAGTTTACTGTGTTTGATGGAGTATAAAGTTTGACGTATACGTCAGAGTCAACAGCTATTGGAGATTCTTTGTTGAACTTCTTGTTCCAGTTGCTCTATTCGAGCCAACAGCGCTCGTTTTTGTTCAATTTCATGAGTGAGCGAGGCTTTCTTCTCAGCTATTACTTTGAGGCTTGCTTTGCAGCGCTCACCTTTCGGCGCGTCAAAGAAAGGAATCAGTTCACTAATTTCAGATAGTGTTAAGCCAATCTGCTTACAGCGCGTAATAAACGTCATTCTTTGATGAGCATCCTGTTCAAACACTCTATAGCGTCCGTTTCTTGCTAGAGTTGGCAGCAGCCCAATAGATTCGTAGTGACGTATCGTACGTTCTGTCACATTGTACTGCTTAGAAAAAGCGCCTATTCGCATGGCTCAACCTCCTTGGGTTCTAGAGAATGCTACTATTGTCTTTGAAACCACATTCGACACTCATTGGATGAACAAAGTGCGACTTACTTATCATATATTCTGTCGCTCCAATAGAAGCCCTTATGAATCCTCTGCTCGAAACTTTAATAAACTGACTTAACTGCTCACGTTGATTCTAATAACGTTAAGACCCTTGGCGATTTGGGTACAAGAATGAAAAAAGCCCGTGTAATACGGGCTTTTGGGTTTTATTTGGCGGCTCAACTAACCATTAACTTGTGAGTTCTTCCGCCACTAGCGTTTTTTTGGTGCCAGCCACGACAAGTCCAATCACAATCATCAAGATAGTAGGTACGACCCAAGAAGCAAAGTACTTGTATAGCGGCATACCATTCTCAAGCCAATTATTCATTGACTCAGGGATATGCCCCAGAACATGCGACGCATCGACACAACCAAAAAGAAGTGCTGTAAAAGCGGTAAAAACAATCATAGCGCGGGATAATTTGTTTCGAATTGGCGCAACAAGCATAAGAGCGATGGCCACTGGGTGCAGCGCTACAACGGCTGGTAGTGTTATCGCAAGCAACTGCTCTAAACCAACATTAGCAATTAGACCAGCAAGCACCATAGTTGTCACAACAGAGCCTTTATATGACAGCTTGGAAAATGTCTTGTCGTAAAATTCACTGCCGGCGGTTGTCACTCCAATTGCTGTTGTGAGACAAGCGAGTAACATCACCGCACCAAGCAACAGTGAACCAAAAGCACCAAAGTGATTAAAGGTAAAGGCCGTTAAAATATCCCCGCCGTTACTGAACTCGGTTTCTAAGTAAGAGCTAGTGGAACCGATATAGGACAGAGATACATAAACAAAAGCCATAGCAAAGGCATACATCATAGCCGCTATCAGAGTATATCGCGCCGTCAATTTTGGGCACTCAATGCCCATGCTACGAATAGCACGGAAAATAATCCAACCGAAGCCAATAGAGCCGAGTGCATCCATGGTCATATAGCCTTGAGTAAGACCTTCGGAGAAAGCGTTATTAATGTATGCACCACTTGCTTGAGTTAAATCGCCAGCTGGATAGATGAGAGCAGTCACAGACATTACCAACAAGATAGTCATCAACGCAGGTGTCAAAATCTTCCCTAAAGTATCGATGAGTTTACCTGGGTAAAGAGCAAACAGAATGGTGATCAGACAAAAAACAGCCGTGAACGGGAGTAAAGCCGCTTCCCCGAATATCGGTGCAAAACTGAATTGATACGCAACGGTGATAGCTCTAGGTATTACAAAAGCAGGACCGATGACAATAAACACCATCACCCAAAAACTTGTTGCTAAAGGCTTTGGTAATGCGGAGGTCAGTTTGTCTGAACCATTAACAATAGCAACCATTACCAATGCCATCGCAGGAAGACCAACACCGGTTAGCAAAAATCCCAGCATACCACTGAGATAGTTTTCTCCTGCCTGGTAGCCCAAAAATGGTGGAAAAATAAGATTGCCAGCCCCCAAGTACATGGCAAAAGTCATAAAGCCTAGTGCGGCAATGTTGCGAGCGCTTAACATCGCGACTCCTCATACAAATCATTTAGAGGGCAAAGACCCTAATGTAGATGAGGTATTCTAGGCAACCGCTTTGAACCAAATAAGTCAAAGAGTGCAGAGATAACATGCCAATCAGGGCTTTTATCTACCTTTTGACACATAAAGCAGTCATAAAAACTATTCATAGCGCAAATAACAACCAACCCCTTTTTAACCTTAATTATATTCTTAGGAGTAATGCTGGTTAGACATTAACTTGTGATGGACATTTGAGATCGTACTTCTTGTTCATGGTGATTCAATTTTTCGAAGCAAGCTGTTTTCGTCCAAATATCGTCACGCAGCTTAGGCTTTTTCTCAATAGCGGCCAGTAAATGCGATTGAGTTAACACTTATCGGCCAAACTAGTATGAAAGGTCGACTCGCTCCTAATATCTACTAACTTGTTTTCACATCATTCGCGATAGGACAGAAAACCATGAGTGAAAACCAAAGACGTCATTATCGACTTACCTACCCAACCAAAGAGCGACCGACCCTGCACCTAGCGAATCACAGCTATGAGGTATTACAGATTGCAGAAAGCAGCATCGTGATTTCAACAGAGCAAACTTCTCTAAAAGCGGAGTACATATTCCAAGGGGAGATTGCCTTTAACGATGGTACCAGTGACAGTGTCGCGGGTGCTGTGCTTAAGAATGATGCTCAGCAAGCAGTCATTACACTCACCGAGACATTAACGTTTAAGCGCTTGATGTCCGAGCAGCGCCGAATACGAGTCAACTATCCAGCGTTTGATTTTAGTGAATGACAACTCATTCAGGTCTACATAACGGCGAATGAGCAGTATCGATGATGAAAACCTAACGCACATCGATACTGCATTTAGGGCGAGTGCTTTCGTATCTGCGAGCTTTCTATCTCAGCCCCACAAACACCACTTTCCAATAACCTTTACTTACCCACTACCAAGGTTACCAAAAAGCAAACACAGGCTACCACGAGCAAGGTGATTTCTTTTCTGCGCATAAACGCTCCTTTTTTGTTTCACGATTAAAAAACCGATAGTGCACGAGTACTTATCCAGAGATAGGCAAGCACTCGGCCATTTATTTCTCTTTTCGCCACATCTTGTAGCCATTCCAATACATACTTTTGCTAAGTAGGTGTGCCGCGACTGGCGCCGTCAGCAAAATAAACAGCATGGTACCGAGTACACGGGAGACCACAGTCACGTCTGGCATACCCACCGCGACGGCGGCCAATAACGCGGTCAACCCCATGGTGTTCGCTTTGGTCGAGGCGTGCATTCGGGTATAGAGATCAGGCATACGCAGTACCCCAATACTCGCCACCAGAACAAAAAAAGTGCCTAAACAAAGTAAAAGCCCAGTTAAAAACGTCATGACTTGCCCCCTTGCTCAAAATTTGTCTGATTTTCCGCTTCATTTTGTTGCTGGTTTTGCTTGGCAATAAAGCCAGCAAACGCGATAGTGCCTAAAAACGCTACCAACCCGAGAGTGATAGCCACGTCAAGGAGCGACTTTTGACCACTCGCTAGCGTGTGCACGGCAATAAAACCCACGGTAATAAAAGCGATAAGGTCGAGCGCAACCACTCGATCTGCGAGCGTCGGCCCTTTAATCAAGCGGATAAATACCAACACCAAACTAAACAGCATGCCGACATAGGCAAAATTGATACTCAATGACAGCCAACTATCCACGCGTCACCTCCAAAATTCGTTTTTCCATCCCATTCTTGATTGAGCGAATCACATCGTCGTGATTCGGCGCGAACATGGCATGAACCACTAGGTGCTTTTTGTCTTCCGTTACGTCCAAGCTCAAGCTGCCTGGAGTCAGAGAGACCATGTTTGCCAGCAGAGTGATCTCAAGGTCTGAGGTGACATCCAACGGCACATAAATGATGTCTGGATCACTGAGATGGGTCGGCGTGACAACGTCCCACACCACGTGAGCCGCAGACACCAACATCTCGTAGCAGAAATAGAGAAATAGCTTTATCGAAGCACTGAACCTTCTGAAATAGCTCGACTTCAGCCCAAACGGCTGACTCAACCTAAGCGCGGAGTAGCCCACCACAAAACCGGTAACGAAACTCAAACCAGTATATTCACCATTGAGCAGCATCCATGCACCACCCAAAAAGACATTTAGGAAGAAATAGTTCATGCGCCACCTCCTAAAACGGCATTGATATAAGCACTTGGCTCAAGAAGTTGCTCTGCTGCGGTAAAGGTAAACTGGAAGAACGGCTCAGCGGCAAAGCCTATTACCAAGGTCATTGACGTTAATACAACGATTGGCGCGTAATACAATGCTCTGGTTTTGCGGCACAGTTTCTCGGCAGAGACATCTCCCTCTTGCTTCGAGGGCTTAGCCTTCCAAAACACCTCACTCCAAATCTTGGTCATGGAGAAGATGGTAAGCAGACCGACAAACAGAGCGACTCCCGCTAGCATGTAGTACTCATTTTGCAGGCTGTCTTTGATCACCAAGAACTTGCCCCAAAACCCTGACAGTGGTGGGAAACCAGCCAGTGAAAACGCTGGCACAAGGAACAAGAACGCAAGCCAAGGGGTCGCTTTGTACATGCCACCTAACTCGCTAAGTTCACTGGTTTTATGCTTACGCTCCACAAGACCGCCAATGAGGAATAGATTCGCTTTAACGATAATGTGGTGCACGATGTAAAAAATAGCGCCCGCCAAAGCAAGAGGTGTATACAGCGCGAGTCCCATTACCATGTAGCCAATTTGGCTGATGATGTGGAAAGAGAGGATTTTCTTTACATTGTATTGGCTCGCCGCGCCCAGTACGCCTGTCAGCATCGTAAGCGCAGCCACCCAAATCATCAGGGGCTGCCAACCGCTGTCGGCCAAAGGGAATACCAAGGTAAATACTCGCATTAGCGCGTAGATACCCACCTTGGTCAACAGCGCAGCAAACAGAGCAACAACACCGCTTGGTAAGGTGTGGTAAGACGCAGGTAGCCATGCAAACAATGGAAATAACGCCGATTTAACCGCAAAGCCAAATAAGAACAGTGCTGCAAGCAGTACCTTGGTTTGTGGTGCGATGTCTGCGGCCTTACTGTGTAAGTCGGCCAAGCTCAGCGTACCGGTTGCACCATATAGCAAGCCAATCGCCAACAAGAACATCAGCGTTGAAATGAAATTCAGCATGACATACTTCACCGCGCCATCCACTTGCTTACGATTTGCATCGAGCACCATAAGGCCGAATGAAGCGATCAGCATGACTTCAAACCATACGTAAAGGTTGAAGATGTCACCGGTCAAAAATGCGCCGTACACGCCCGCTAGGAGGACATGAATCAGTGAATGAAATACGCCATAAGACGGTTTCTGTTTTAGATCCGCCATGGCATAAAACACACTCACTACGCCAATAATCGCGGTGATTACCACCATCGCCGCCGCTAAAAAGTCGGCAACGAACACGATACCAAACGGCGCTGCCCACTGGCCGAATGCGACTGCTTGAGGGCCATTGTCTAAAACGCCGTTCAGCAAGAACACACTGCCCAATAAGGTAAACAGCGCACTCGTGCCACTCACCGCTTCAGCAAGCTTATGGTTATGTCTGGCAAAGAACACCAATACGGCGGTCAAGACAGACATGATGACAGGCAAAGTTAACCACATTGACATTACGCCTGCTCCTCTGAGTATTTCATTTCATCAATATCCGCTGACTGCGTTTCTTCATAAGCACGGTAGAACAGCACTAAAGCAAACACTAAAAGTCCAAAGCCAATCACGATAGCCGTTAGGATTAGCGCCTGAGGTAACGGGTTCGCAGCATCCATATGAGGCAAGACAGAATCCGCATCAATGAGCGGCGGATTTCCCGGTGTTAATCGACCCGCATTAAAGATGGCAAGGTTAACGGCGCTACTTAATAAAATCAGACCAAACAGGACTCTGAGCAGGTGCCTTTCCAGCATCAAATAGACTCCAGATGCGACAAACACACCAACGACTACACTCCACAACATTTCCATTAGTCCATCTCCTCCGTTACATGGAGGATCATTCCCATCACCCCACCAATGACACCCAGATAAATACCAATATCGAAGATTAATGGCGTACCCAGAGGCAATACATCTTTCCACCACAGGCCCGTTAGGAATGGCAGATTAAACACTAAGCTCACCGCCCCCGCGGCAAAACTAATGAAGACACCCAGCATAGCGATGCTAAACGGCGCGTAATGTAGTCTTTCTCGCACATACTGCGGAGACTCGGCAAACATGAGCAATGACAAACCAATAACGGCGATCAGAGCACCGATAAAGCCACCGCCCGGAGAGTTATGACCGCGCATCAGTAGGTAAAGTGAGAACACCAACATGAGGCAGCAACAATGTGCGACGCCGTTCCCATGATAAGTGACTTCACTTTGGTTGATGGCATGCTACCAGGTTTAAGCAGACTCACAGCACACAGACCAGCCAGCGCAACGACCAGTACCTCACCAAAGGTATCGAAGGCGCGGAAATCGACCAGAATGACATTGACGATATTGCGACCATGACCGCCCGGCACACTCTGCTCATTGAAGAACTGAGAGACCGATAGATCGATAGGGTCAGCGGTAATAGAAATCAACATCATAGTGACGGCAATACCAATTGAACCCGCAACCAGGGCGTGCAGAGCGCGGCGACCTTTGGAGTGCTGCTTCACTGTCGATAGCTTTGGCACATGACGCATTAGCAGGACCAAGAAGACCACCATCAAGGTCTCAACCAATAGCTGAGTTTTGGCGACATCGGGCGCGCTATAAATCATGAATACCAAAGTGGTCATAAAGCCAATCATGCCCAGAGCCGCGACGGCTAAGAATTTGGTTCTTGAAATAATCACCACGAAGGACGACGCGATAAGCAAAGCAGCAATCACCACTTCGTAAAGCTTGATTCCTTCTATCGACCGGCAAACTGACTTAGCGACATTGGAGTATGAGTGATGAGTAGTACTGCTAGAGCGCCAAACGAAAGTAGTCCATAAACGCTCATTCGCTTGGTCTGAAGCAGGTTCGTTTGCCACTTCGCAACATTCACCATGGCGTTCAAAAGATTATCGAAAACACGATTCGCACATGGCATTTTTGATAACTGACGATCAAGCAGCGTAGTAAGGGTCGGATACACTTTGTAAAGAAGCACACCCAATGCCAAAGTCACAATGCTCAAGATGAGCGGAGTGTTGATTCCATGCCACATTTTCACAGGCTCTGGTGTCGACACCGGCGCTATCGTGGTCACGCCAGGAATAATCACTTGCTCATTAAGCCACCCTAAACCGATGACCGTCGCCAATACACTAATAATGGCAAGCACAAAGGGTGGCACCCACAACCCTTTATTAAGTTCAACCGGCTTAACCTGCGTCGGCTCACCCTGATGACGTGTAGTAAATGGCTTGATTAACAGCGCCATAACCAGCGTTACAGTAAGTGCATTCACCAGCACCATCAGAGCCACAGCCCAATGGCTGACTTCTAATCCGGCTTTGTACATGTACTCCTTACCCAAAAAGCCAGGCAGAGGTGGTACGCCGGAAGTCGAAAGCACAGCAACAACCGCAGCGAAAAAGCTGATTTTCAACACAGAACGTAGGCCACGAAGCTGACTGATTTCACGCGTCCCCGCCGCTTTATCAACGTTGCCGACTACCATAAACAGACCGGCTTTATACAGAGCATGAGCAACAATCAGCATCAATGCAGATTTAAGTGCCAAGTCACTTCCAATGCCAAGCAAAAAGGTCAACTTTCCAAGTACGACGGTCGTGCTGTAGGCCAGCATGAGTTTCAAATCGGTTTGCTTTAACGCCATCAGCGCACACCACAAGGCAGTAAATCCACCAAGTATCGTCAGCGTATAGAACCAAACTTCTGAGTGAGAGTATATAGCGATACCACTGCCAGCAGGTAGATACCGCTTTGACCATAGTGGCAGAGTGCAGATAAGCACTGACTGGCGTTGGCGCAGCCATCGCGTTAGGTAGCCAGAAATGAAACGGGAACTGTGCCGACTTGGTCAGCGCACCCAACAGAATAAGAACCAAAGAAGGCAAAAACAGGGCGTGATTTGAAATCTCGGTCGCTTTTGCCAAGATACTGGTCAGCTCATAGCTTCCTGCCATAGTGCCGAGCATGATCAGGCCAGCAAGCAGCGCTAGACCACCAGCGCCCGTAATAAGTAGCGATTGCAGCGCATTCTTTCGAGACTTAAGTGCTTCGTGGTTAAAGCCGATGAGCAGATACGAGGTGACCGTCGTCAGTTCCCAAAATACAAACAGCAGCAATACATTGTCACTGAGAACCACGCCAAGCATGGCGACCATAAACGCGGTCAAGTAACAGTGAAATGCGAGTCTCTGTTTGTGCTCTCTAAGATAAGCCAGTGCATATACCTGCACCATAGTACCGATACCGCTAATCAAGCAGGCAAACAGAAATGACAGTCCATCCAATCGAAAACTGAGCGCCAAACCTAGACTTGGAACCCAAGGCAAACTCCAACTGACGCCCTGAGGGTCATACATCGACAAGACGGCGGTTAAGATCAGAAACGGAAACAACGCAAAAAGGCCAAATAGCGGAGACGACGAACTCTGCCCCCTACCGCTGATCTCGCTTTGTATCCCGCTATGTATTACGGCTTTCTCGATACTCAAGTTAACACTCACTTCTCTCTCGCTATGCACATCGTGAGTTGCTGTCTTTCTCCCTTTTGGGCTCCCTGACAAAAACATCGGAAATACCGAACCAAAAACCACTTATGCAATATAAAATTCGAAGGCAATTCTATCCTCGAATGGTTCCAAGGCTCTAGATAGGAACTGTAAGAATTGATTCAAGAGTTAAAAGAAGCATTGCTTTAGGTGTAAAAGTTCGACCATTTGCAGCGAAGTATTGCGATTTCAACGAAATTCATGAGTATTTGTAACGAACTATCACAACAGGAGAGTTAGGATCAGGGTGCGATAACGTGAGTCTCTCCTAGAGGTAGGGATAAGCGGCTAGGTGTGGCGCGATAAAAAGTAAAACGCCCGAAATGACTGACTACATTTCGGGCGAAGCGTTCGAAGGGATAGCTTACTGTGGGGATTCTATTTTCATCTCATTTAGTCCACCCGCATTGTGAAGTGCTGTGAAGCCTTTAGACTCCATATAAGCCAATGCTTGCCCAGAGCGATTTCCGCTGCGGCAATAAAGCACTATAGGTTGAGACTTATCGAGAGCGGCGATGTGCTTATCTAACTCAGAAAGTGGATAATTAACGGCTTGGTCTAAATGCCCTGCATTAAACTCTTCTGGCGTACGAACGTCGATGACCATTGCGCCTTGTTCAATCATTTGCCAGCCTTCCTTTGCTCGGTCACTGGCATGAGCGGCGCCTAAAACAAACAACAAACTCAATACAATATAGCGAAACACAACCTTCATTCTTCCCTCCTTGAGCATCACACTGATTGGCCACTTTCTAGAACAAGTCTAGCGTAGCCTCTCTAGCACGATGTTTTGATCCAGATGTTCATGATACGGCTGATAGTCAAAACCGCGATCAAAAATATAAGCGGTAACCAAAGAACGAACGCAGTTCACTAACTCATCAGCCTTCCATGGTTTCTCAAAATAGTGGCTGACACCCGCAGTGTTAATCGCAGTAATGGTATCTGAGTGTGTCGCTTGCCCAGTAAGCAGTACTTTTTTTGTTTCCTTAAATCGACTGTCACGTGATAATTCGGTCAACAGCTCTACCCCTGTCATTCCCGGCATGACATGGTCAGACACAATCACCGCAATATTTTCACCTTCTGCATCAAGATCTTCAATAAGATCCAGTACTTCTTCACCTGACTCACAGTCTTCAATGTTCAGCCAGCTTGATAGCGGCTCAAGATCTTGAATGACGGCGCTGAGTACCTCTCTCTGGTCATCGACACAAATGACGTTAAGCTTCTCCATATGCTTCTCCTACTGGTAACTTGACGCGAAAAATAGTGCGCGTTTCATCGCTTTTTACAGCAATTGTGCCACCTATCTCGCTGACGATTCTTTTTACAATTGATAGCCCTAACCCTAGACCAAAAGAGAGGCCGCCTTTTTTGGTTGTGAAGTTAGGTTGAAAGATTTTTCGGCGTGTGGACTCGTCGATTTCCGGTCCATTATTGGCAATGGTCACCAGAATACGTTGGTTCACAAACTTAGTTTGAATATCGATATTGGGTGCGTCCGTTTGCGATAGTGCATCACACGCATTTTTTAAAATGTTGCTCCAAATCTGCACATACTCGGTGGATGCCCCTTTTATTAGCGGAAGAACCGCTGGCTGAACGCGAACCGACACTCTTCGCAAATCACTTTGCAACAGTGCCAGTGCTTTGTTAATAGTGTCGTTAATATCAAGCAGTTCGTCTGGTTCACCATCGGTACGACCTAATTGCTTTACAGACTTTACGATGCCGACCGTATGTCTCGCGGCAATTTTGAGATCATGCAGATCTCGCCCCATGCCCCAATACTTAAGGGCTTTGTGCGGATCATTGAGCCACGAGTCTGGGATCGGGTTGTCGCCCAACGCTCTCGCCAATTGCTTAGCCGTTTCCCTTTCTAGGCGATAGTCACTTTGATAGCGCTTGGCAATTCGGCGCACCTCACTGGAGGAAACGGCTTGGCCCTGTATCAATCCGACATCGAAATAGCCACTGACTTCCGGGTGAAGCTCCTCTAGAAGCTGCAGCAGATCTTGCTGCATTCGCTCGGTTTTACTGTTTACAACTCCGATAGCGTTATTCAGTTCATGAGCAATGCCGGCCGCCAGTTGGCCTAACGTAGTCATCTGCTCCGCGGTATGCAGGCGTTGTAGTGCTTTCTCTTTAGCCAACGCTTCTTGCTTAGCTCTTCTTTGACGCTTGATAATTCGTTGACCATGACCGGCATAAACTGCGCACTCAAAGGACCGTATTGCTCGGGGTCGACTGGCTCGGTATTTTTATCTATCCAAGCCAATGTCACCTGAGTTTTGGCAATCACGGTCGATGACGCTACCCAAGTGCCAGAGAAAAAACTGTGCACCCCGATAAACGCACCATTCGAGGCATTAAAGAGTTTGGTGAGCTTGCCATCTTGGTCACTTTCAAAGTAACCCTCTAGCTCCCCTTCAAGCACGTAATATAGACGATCATTGTGCGCTTCTTGGCGCAGCACCACCTCTTCGGCATCGAACGTCACCTGACGACTTGGTTCTGAAAAGTAATGGCGTACCAACAATTCCATTCGCGTCTACCCTATATGCCAACCGCGTGCAGCAGCCACACTAAGACAAAGCTCAGCAATACGCCGACCACACCTAAGATCACGCCAACACGCGCCATCTGGCTGCTCTGAACATGACCTGTTGCATGAGCAAGGGCGTTAGGCGGCGTACTGATTGGTAGAGACATACCCAGTGACGCTGCAAAGGTAACCACGAGAATGAGCGTTAGCTCTCCTCCGAGTGGCGTAAGAGACGTCATTGAGGTGCCTAGTGCAGCCATGATAGGCATCAACAAGTTTGCCGTTGCGGTATGCGACATAAAGTTCGCCATCAGCAAACAAAGGAATGCAGCGCCAAATAGCACGACATAAGGAGAGAATTCATCGAACGGTATGCTGTGAACCACCAGACGTGCAAGCCCTGTTTTATCAAGGGCGAGTCCCAGGGCGATACCACCTGATACCAACCACAGTACATCCCACGAGATCTTTTTCAGATCTTCTTTATTGATAATGCCTGTCAGCGAGAAGATGGCGACCGGAATAAGTGCAACCGTGTATGAGTTCATACCGTGCGTTGAGCCCATCAACCAAAGAATAATGGTCAAGGCAAACGTGATGTACACCATGATGGCTTTCGGAGTCTTAAGGAACTTACCTTTAATCGACAGTTCGATTTTCTTTTGGTCAGCACTGTATAGGAAGTTAATCAACATCCAGGCCAGCGCCATCATAACAACCACAAACGGCACACCAAATGCCATCCACTCACCAAAGCTGATGTAGTTATCCCCCACCAAGTATTTAAGCGCAATTGCGTTTGGTGGCGTACCGATTGGCGTACCGATACCGCCAATGTTGGCAGCAACAGGAATACACAGTGCAAACGCGATACGGCCCGGATCTTTCGGGCCAAACACGGCAATCACGGGGGTTAGAATCGAGAGCATCATCGCGGTCGTCGCCGTGTTCGACATGAACATTGAGAAGATACCGGTGATCAGCATCAAGCCCAACATGACAAATTTCGGGTCACTGCCAAACGGTTTGAGCAACACACGCGCTAAGTTGACGTCCAGACGATATTTGGTTGCCGCCATAGCAAGGAAGAAGCCCCCAAAAACAGCATGATAATGGGGCTTGCGAAGGTCGCCATGATCTCGTTGTAATTGAGAAGTTCACCAAAATGTGGCTGCCCTTCTCCCATTCTGAACAAATAAACGCCTTTATTGGACACCAGCAAAAGCTCGAGAACAATAATCACAACGGAGGTTGCGTAGATCGGAATCGGCTCAAATACCCAGCAAAGCGCAGCCAACAAGAAAATAGCGATAACGCGCTGCTGAACTATGGTCAATCCTTCGAAAGGGAATGCGGATAATGGTAGAAGTAGTACGATCAATGGGATCGATATCGGAATGATATACTTCAGATATTTTTGCATGATACTGCTCGTCCTGAGAATAGATTACTGTGAGCAGTATCACGCCACTATGCCAGCTTGGACTAGCGTAGGATCAAAGTTTCCTCATAAATATCATCAAGTTTCTTGGAATGTGATTTGAGTATCAATTTAGCTCAATTTGTTTTTGAGGCTTTCAACCACGGACTTTCTAATTGAGCCAAGTCGCGGTGTCTGATCTTGCTTAAATGGGATCGGACGCATTAAACTGATGGTCTTCAACCCTAAACGTGCCGTCACCAAACCCACACCTAAACCTTGCCCTGCACGTGCTGACAGTTTTTCTGCCAAGTTCATCGACAATATGTCAGCACTTGATTCGATCGCAAGCTCACTTGCACCAGCAATCGCGATATTGACCAGCACTAACTTAAATAGTTTCAATCGAGACCAGTAGCCAAGCTCAACACCATAAATCTCGGAGATGTTGTCAATCATGCGAAAGTTTCGCCACGCGATTAAGAGCATGTCAGCAATGGCAAGTGGGCTTAGAGCCACCAATATCGCTGCCTCACCAGAAAGCTTTGATACCGACGCCATCGCTTTCTTATCCTGCTCTGTTAGTACCATAGATTGATACATATCGAGCACTTCCGCATCGCTGTGGGCACTGTGTACGCTGTTTTGCCAGCGATCAAATGCTGGGTGCTCTGCAGGTATTGAGGCTTCTTGCGCAAGCTTTTGACAGAATTTTTCGCCTTTGCCCACCGCATCATTATCTAATAACGCTTGCGCCTCTTCCTGTACTGAGAAGTGATTCTTCAATTTACGAAGTTTGAATAGCTCTTTACCAAAGGCACCGATACCCATAACGCAACGCCAGTCACCAAAGCTGACCAACCAAGCGACAGATAATCACCTGTCGTAGCAGCGGTGACCACATTGTCGATTGCCTGCCAGCCCACAAGTCCTGCAAATGCGGTCAGAAATGTCGTCGCTATCCAGCCTTTCTTGCTGCTACCGCGGATTGTTTTCTCCAGCTTGGCATCATTCTCATCTTCAACAGCGACCTGCTCAACCGGCACAAAGGTTTGCTCAGGCTCAAACAGCTTTTGGCTGTTCATGTCTAATGTTGGCTCTGCATTAGACAACGCTTCATCAAAGACTTTTCTGTTTTTCATATCACTCATCGAAGTTTGTCTCCAATCAAATACTGCATCGCTTTATCAAGGCGAATGTGACCGCATGGTGCGTCTTGTGCACTTACTAAAGGCCTAAACGAAGTAAACTCAAACCCACTTTGCTGCCAAAAGTCGGGCTTAGGTAGTCTTGCTGGTACATCACCGGGATAGAGCGTTAATGTCTGATTATCCAATGTCGTGCCACGCAATGCTGGAGAACTGTCGCTACCATTACCGACAAATCCGGCTTCCGTTGCTTGAATTGATGCGACGCTCATGCAGCTCATCTCAATATTTTCAAATGCCGTTTCTTGCCATGCAGGGTGAACCATCTGTTGCAATAAGCTGACCAAATTTCCGTGCTGATTCGGAGTAACATGGTCTGCTTTTGTCGCGGCAAACAATATTTTGTCGATGCGCGACGCAAACAAGCGTCTCAGCAAATTCGACTGCCCATAACGAAAGCTTTTCATGATCTGCTGAAGCGCCTGCTTCATATCATGGAATGCCTCGTCACCTGCCATCAGTGGTTGCAGACAATCCACCAGCACGATTTGGCGATCGAAGGTAGCGAAGTGCTCTTTATAGAACTGCTTAACGACCTTGGTTTGATACTCTTCGTAGCGGCGTTTCAGCATCGCGTAACCACTGTTTTTCTCTGCTTTGTCCGCCAAAGGCTTGCAGGGAAAGAACTGGAGCACTGGCGCTCCCGCGAGTTCTCCGGGTAACACAAAGCGACCGGGTTGTACCCAGTGAAGCCCACGATCTTTACAAGCAAACAGATAGTCGGTGAAGGTCTGAGAGATTTCAGCGATCACTTTCTCGTTGGCTTCTGCTTTACCATCAAACGCATCCAAAGCGTCAAACCAAGCTTGTGCACACTCACTACGAATGCCAGACAAGTTTGCGAACTGCAGCTCACTCCATTCCTCAAAGGAAAGGTCTAGCAAAGGCAAGTCCAGCAGCCACTCTCCCGGATAGTCAATAACATCAATAAACAAGGTTGATGTTTTACTCAACAGACGTTTTGCTCCTTTCGCTGGCTTATATTTCAACGCCAAACGAATTTCACTTACATCGCGTGTTGGCTGTGGCCATTCAGGTGGTTCAGCATGAAGCTGCGCCATGGCGTCATCATAGGCAAAGCGCGGCACCATTAAATTAGACTGAGGGACGCGTTTCGCACCAATAAGTCGGCCATCTCGAGCACACTCTAATAGTGGCAAGTTATCGTGAGTGGAAGTGTGAAGTAGCTGGTTCACCAATGAAGTGATAAAGCTGTCTTACCCGCTCTGGACAAACCGGTAACAGCAATTCGAACATGAGAATCTAGGCTTCGATGCAACAAATCTGAGACTTCTTGACCAATGCGGTTCATTCAACTTACTCCAATACAAATGACGAGGAACAGTATGCACTATACGAGATTAACCAAATATGAACAAAAAACCCCTGATATAGTTCAGGGGTTTAGAGCGTTTCTAGAGATATTTTGATAAGCCAGTTGGCACTAATCATCCTCAATGAGTTTGTAGATAACAAACAGGGCAATCTCAAGCAGTACGGTCAGCACACACGCCATAGTGACGTACTTTTCATTGAAGATGCTGATGCCGTGTAAAATCAAGTCATAGCCAACAAAGAAACCCACTACTAGTAGTACTGCGATTTGTAATATTTGTATAAATCGAGGCATGTTTGCACTCTCCTTGGTTCTTTTTCTTTGAGTATATACCCTAGTCACCTCAAGATGCCAAAAAGTTACTAGGGTATATGCCTGAACTAATTATAAAAAAATAGAGATAAAAAAAAGTGAGTATGTCTTCACACACTCACTTTTTTGAACTCAAACTAGGATGCGTTTTCCGCTTCCGCGATTTTCACTTTCCACGTATCTGGACCAATTTGGTGAGCATTCGCACCGCTTGAATCCACCGCAACAGTGACCGGCATGTCTTCGACTTCAAACTCGTAAATCGCTTCCATACCCAAATCTTCAAACGCAACGACTTTTGCTTTCTTGATTGCTTTCGCTACAAGATAAGCCGCGCCGCCTACTGCCATTAAGTAGACCGCTTTGTGCTCTTTAATCGATTCAATCGCCGCTGGACCACGCTCAGCTTTACCAATCATGCCCGTAAGACCGGTTTCAGACAGCATCATGTCGGTGAACTTATCCATACGCGTCGATGTTGTTGGACCTGCTGGGCCCACAGCCTCATCACCAACGGCATCAACGGGACCCACGTAGTAAATAAACTTACCCTTAAAGTCCACGCCTTCAGGCAGGCCTTCACCACTCTCTAACATGCCTTGAATACGTTTGTGCGCCGCATCACGACCTGTCAGAATTTTACCAGTAAGCAGCAGTGTTTCACCTGTCTTCCACTCTTGAACGTCTTCCTTGGTGATTTCATCAAGGTTCACACGACGAGTGTTCGCACCAGCTTCCCATGTGATTTCTGGCCACTCTTCAAGTTTTGGCGGTGTAAGCTCGGCAGGACCTGAGCCATCCAGAGTAAAGTGCACATGACGTGTTGCCGCGCAGTTTGGAATCATACATACAGCTTTGATGCCGCATGTGTTGGCGCAGTCTTGATTTTCACATCAACAACCGTCGTCAGGCCGCCAAGACCTTGAGCACCAATACCAAGTTTGTTCACTCGATTGAAGATATCTAGGCGAAGCTCCTCTTCCGCGTTCTGTGGGCCGCGGTCGATAAGCTCTTGAATATCGATATGCTCCATCAGAGATTCTTTTGCCAGTACCGCCGCTTTCTCTGCTGTACCGCCAATACCAATGCCAAGCATGCCCGGTGGACACCAGCCAGCACCCATCGTTGGCAATGTTTTCTCTACCCATTCAGCAATATCATCGGATGGATTAAGCATGACCATCTTGGTTTTGTTTTCAGAGCCGCCGCCTTTAGCCGCAATTTGGATCTCGACTTTATCACCCGGCACCATATTGATGTGCACGACAGCTGGCGTATTGTCTTTCGTGTTGATGCGCTTGCCTGCTGGGTCTTTAAGAACCGATGCGCGAAGTGGGTTGTCTGGGTTGGTATAACCTTGACGAACGCCTTCATCAATCATCTCTTGAACCGTCAGGTCGCTGTCCCATTGAACATTCATACCGATGTTAACGAAACAAGTCACAATGCCAGTATCCTGACAGATAGGTCTATGACCTTCTGCCGACATGCGAGAGTTAATTAAGATTTGAGCAATCGCGTCTTTTCGCCGCTTGGCTCTCTTCCTTTTGATAAGCTTTGTCTAGGGCTTGAACAAAATCGAGGGGATGGTAATACGAGATGTATTGCAATGCATCAGCAACAGAGCTGATCACATCTTCTTTACGAATAACCGCCATTGAATACCTCATTTATAATTTTAGCTTCCAGGAGGCCGAACTGTTTGGCCAATCAAACCCATTGTTCTATCAAAGACCCTTGGTCTATCCAAAAACAGCGACAAGCGAGTAACTACTTCGAGTAGAGCGCTGAATATCACTCACTTTAACCTTAGTGTTATCAGGCTAAATGTCCGACTTTTTGTTGTGAAAATATGATACTCTTGCTTTCCACTATGCGCCATGAGTGCGACAACGTTTCTGTCACAGTTTAAGCAAATGAACAAAAAAGAAAGCCAATCTATTCAATTCGTTGACCTGCCCTATCAACCAGATTTAGCCAAACAATACTTTGCCACTATCGAGCAGATCCCTTGGGCTATGCTGCTAAAGTCGTCGACTTTAGAACATGAAAACAATCGTTTTGATATTTTGGTCGCTGATCCAGTTGCGACGGTGCAAACCTTTGGTGAGCAATCAAAAATCCACTGTGATGGAGCAGAAGATAGCAGTAGCGATGACCCATTCACGCTCATCAATAACCTGATTGCTGAAAAAATTGGTCATATAGACATAGAAACAAGCTGGCCATTTTTAGGCGGCGCGCTAGGCTATTTTGCCTACGATCTAGGCCGACGAGTGGAACGCATACCTGAGACCGCAAGCCATGATATCGCTGCCCCAGATATGGCGATAGGTATCTACGACTGGGCGCTGATGGTCGACCACCAGAAGAAAAAAGCCGTGATTGTCGCACTGAACCAGATACAAAGCTCAATTGGTTGCAGAGCCAACAAGCCAAAGCTCTCTCCCCGTTTAAGCTCACGACACCATGGCAATCCAACATGAGCCAAGCGGATTATCAACAACGCTTTCACTCAGTGAAAGAGTATCTTTCCGCCGGTGATAGCTATCAGATAAATCTAGCCCAGCGACACTGTGCTCAGTACTCGGGCAGTGAATGGCATGCTTTTGAAGTCTTAGATGAACACAATCAAGCGCCATTCAGTGCGTTTATCCGCTTGGAAGACAGTGCAATTATAAGCATCTCACCAGAGCGCTTCTTGCAGCTTCATAACCGCGTCATTGAAACTAAACCGATTAAAGGCACCCGACCACGTTTTGTTGACCCCGCTGAAGACAAAAATAGCGCACTCGATTTGGCTAACGCGCCAAAAGATCAAGCCGAAAATTTGATGATCGTTGATTTGTTGAGGAACGATATTGGCCGCGTTGCCAAACCGGGTTCGGTGAAGGTGCCAAAATTATTTGATGTTGAAAGCTTCCCCGCTGTTCATCACTTAGTGAGCACAGTGACAGGAGAGCTAGACAATCAATATCAAGCCACAGACCTATTGCGCGCATGCTTCCCTGGCGGTTCAATCACTGGTGCACCAAAGGTTCGAGCAATGGAGATCATTGAAGAGCTTGAGCCGCACAGACGCAGCGTCTACTGTGGCAGTATTGGTTATATCAGTGCTCATGGTGTAATGGACACCAGCATTACGATTCGTACACTCATAGCGACTCAAGGTGAGATTTACGCTTGGGCGGGCGGCGGCATAGTGGCAGACAGTGACTGTGACGATGAATATCAAGAAACGTACCACAAACTAGGCAAAATACTGCCGATATTAGACAGCTTGTGACACTCGAACGGGTCTAACGCTAAATCGCCTCAAGTCCCCAATTTGGCCCCATTTAGCCAGTGTTTGAGTAAGATCTTTGGCGGTGTAGGGTTTGGACAATATGTCGTCCATCCCTACATCGTAACAATTTTGACGTTCTTCCGTTGTGGTACCCGCGGTCAGAGCCACTATTGGTTTACTGTATTTGGCACTGCGCAGTCGTTTGGTCGCCTCAAACCCGTCCATCACTGGCATTCGACAGTCCATGAAAATAATGTCGTATTGCTGATGGCTCGCATGCTCAACCGCTTCGAGACCGTTAACCGCCAAGTCTGGCGAAATTCCCAATTTACTCAACATCTTAGTGATGATTACTTGGTTCATTTTGATATCGTCAACCACTAGAATTTTTAATGCGGAAAAGTCTAATGCTTGCGTATTCTCGGCCTGAACGGCCTCAGTCTGCATCTCAATCCTTTCTGTCTTGAGCGGCAAAAACATATGGAAGGTCGTACCGACCCCTAATTGACTCTCAAGGGAGATATTCCCTCCCATCAACTCAACTAACCGACGGCATATTGCTAAGCCTAGTCCGGTGCCCTCATAGTTTCGAGAGCTAGAGCGATCGGCCTGAGTGAACGGTTGAAACAACTTTTTCTGAGCTGATTCACTAATCCCAATTCCGGTATCTTTTACAGCGACTTGCAGTCCCGTAGCACCATTCTCGACGCGGACACTGACTTCACCTTTGTCGGTAAACTTAATCGCGTTGCCGATCAAGTTAACGAAAATTTGAGTGACTCGCTCCAAGTCTCCTTTGATTTGCTGATTATCTAAGTTTAACGTCTCAATCGTAAAACCAATCTGTTTCTCTTGTGCTTTGTGTTCGAAAATGCTTTTTAATGTCGACTCTAACGAACTCCAACCAAAGTTCGATTCAATAAGCTCAAGCATACCAGCATCTATCTTACTGAAATCCAATAAGTCATTGATAATCGAGCGTAGAAGTTGCCCAGACTGACTAAGGTTATGGTGAAGGTCTTTTTGTGCATCAGATAATCCGGTATCCGCCAATAGCTCTACACTGCCCAACAAACCATTTAAAGGAGTGCGGAGCTCATGGTTGATCATCGCCAAGAACTCTCTCGTTGAACGCTCTGACGCTTCTGCCCGCTCCTTTGACTCAACTAAACGCTGATTGATAACCTGACGGTTGATAGAACTGGCGAGTAGCTCACACACCAGTGACATCTGGGTGTTCACAAAGTCCATATCAAACGTTGCCTCAAGGACAGCGAGATCCAGCTTACCGATGACTTTCTGTTCAAGCTCTATGGAAATGCAGGACGTTGTACTTCCTTCTTGGGCAGTTATCTCGATGTACTTCTTGGTTTGGTAATTGGATTGAGTCACTGCTGGCAAAAGTTCACTCGGCAGGGAAATGGCGCAAGCGACATCATCCGAAACATGAGAGAGTTGATTAACAAGATCGATGACCAGTACATCGTCCAAATTCGAGCGCAGGAAAGTCTTACCGAAATGTATCAGAATACGTTCGATATTCTGCTGAAACTCAAGACGTTTAAAGCTTGCTTCAGAACGCGCTTCAGTCTGCTTTAATGCAACCTCGAGCTGCTGGTTAGCATTAAAAAGCTCCAGGCTCTTTTGTTCTAGCAAGCTTTCCGCTGCTTTTCTAGCCGCTATTTCACGCTTGAGTTTGCGCTCAATCGCCGAACCGTTAGGCATAATGTTGTTACACCAGAGATAGGCTAAATCTGACCGTACTGTTGTCGTCCGATTGCGGCGTCATCTCAACGTTGAGTTTTTCGCCAAAGTGTTCGGCACAACCTTCGATTAGCCCCAAGCAAACATGTGACATGCAACGAGCGCTTTGATAATCCATCACCATATCTGTCTCGGACTCACTAATAAAATGGAACTTGGGAGGCTCTGCGTCGGAATAAAGCTTCTTCACCTCGACATGGATATAGTCTTCCACGTGTCGGATGAACTGAAAAGTGGAGTTACTACTGCCAATGCTGGCACTTTCTGGAATAGAGGCAAGCAAAGTCTTAAACACCGTCTGTCCAAACACTTGTTGAAGTGTTTCCGGATCGATATTGGTTTTTTTACTCAAGTTGACAATAAGCTTAACCAAGTCTCGATGGTCATAGCTGCCAACCGCAGTATAAATGCCCTCGTCTCCAGACATCTCTAACACCTCATCCAGAACGTCCAAGCCAAATTTCTCTTCAACCAACTCCATGAATTCAGTAAAAATAATTCCTTTCATTCATCTTCTCCATGCTAGTGGAACGCCCGAGGTGGGTGTTTATTGTGACTCATTAAAGTATTAGGACAATTCTTAGTTGTTTTCCATATATTCTTAAATATCAACTAATAAGGACAAGAGAACTTTTTAGTATCGATATACTGGTACAAAGGAACGACGTAAGCTCTCACTTCAATACTCCGTATTCGTTTGTCGACTTTTTGGTTTCACCTGTAACTGTCTTGGCAGGTTTGCAACCGCAATCCCTGTTGCAATATGCTCTACGCCATCACAAATCGAGTATACAAAGCGCCTTGGATTGACTGATACGGCGTGGTCCTGCTTATAAACAAACGAACCATCCGCTTGTGGGACTAAGAACTGTTGATCATCCAGACAGAATACAGACTCTACAAAAGCGATGGGGCTCGACAATAAAGGGGTTACCTGTGTCAACACTTTCTGCTCAAAACACTTGGTATCGGGAGACAAGGATAGCCTAGAGGTAAACAAACTAGAGAAACGAGAGAAGTCCAAACAGATCATAACCTTGGTGATCTCGTCACTATCAACATTCTTGAATAAAAGCGTCAAGTGACACAGCTCTGATTTCGGAGCCAGTATTGTTTGCTTGGGGTAGACCAGCAAATACTTCGGAGTGACACTGAAGGTGTAACCCTCTTCTATGTCATCGACATCCAGCAAAGAGACCTTCACTTTATCCGATATTTCTCCGGATGCGTTTCGACACAAGCTGTCTATTGGAATCATGACGGTTCCATCACTGAGCATCGTATAGCCAGAAAGAGACGGGACTTGTCTGCGCAAGGATAAGTCACTCATATCTAAGCAAGGCAAATCTAGATGGTCAGGGATACTCAACACTTTATGTGAATCAATGGGGCAATAAACCTGAAACGCAACTTCGCCTACGGTGCATTTCAACACTAGCGTTTGCTCATCTTTTGATTGTTTGCGATACGCATAAAATCCATTACCAAAATCTTTAAACACCCCGCTGGGGCTCTCACATATCACCTGCTCTGGTTCAATAGACTTTAACTCTTTGGAGCAACTTTGCACAAACTCTCGCGTAAACACTAGCGTGCCACAAGCGAATTGTAGTAACAGTTGTCCGTGCCGTTCCCCACATTCCATAATGATCACCTAAAATCTAAACACGATAGCGTTAGTGGATATGTTCACTGCCGGCAAGAGTCTCTTGAATCTGCTTGGCAGTCATTGGTCTGTAGAAGAAATATCCTTGAATAAAATCCACATCTATTAGCTTGAGTGTTTCCAGTTCCTCAGCGCTCTCAACGCCCTCTGCAACCACTTTGATGTTTAAGTCATGGGACAGTTGTCTTAACATGTTAACCGCAAAAAATTTCTGCTTTATCTGATGAATATTCGTGATGAATTTACGGTCGATTTTTAGTTCATCAAAATGAAAATCGCTGAAGTAAGAGAACGATGAGTTGCCTGTACCAAAATCATCTACTGCAATTTTGACCCCTGAATCTCGAATGCGCTCCAACAGGTTAGAGTTGTTAATGTTCTTTTCGAAATAGGACGTTTCTGTAATCTCAATCGTGACATCATCATTCGCAACGGATGACTCATTGATATAGGTAAACAATTCTTGAAGATGGTGAGACTCAGTATCAGCAATTGAGCAATTTAGCGACAGCGCTAGCTTTTGCTCCACGACATTATCGAGCTGAACAAATGCTTTTATCGCCTTTTCAGCAACAATCATATCAATGGCATTGATCATCTTTAGCTCTTCAGCAAGATGGATCATTTCTTGAACACAATAGTCGACTTCTTCGATTTGGAAGCGGCATAAGGCTTCTAACTTCACAATCTGGTTGGTTTTAGTGTCCACAATCGGCTGAAAGTGAACATCTATTTGTTTATTCTGAACCGCTTCAATGAGTAGATTTTCCAGCTTTCTACGACGAATGCTCGCTTGCACCAGCACTTCATCGTAAAAATTCACGCTACTTGCTTGAGAGTCATGAACAAACATGGCTTGAACCGATTGCGAAATCACTTCGTCCATCGCACATTGATTGAAGCCATGCAACGCAACCCCAATTTGCCCATCAGAGATATCATTGATCAAATGATCATCCAGATACTTGCTCAAGCCCGTGAAAAACTGCTTAATACACATATTGATTGTGGTGACGTCTTCAACATCGTCTTCACGTATTCGAAGCAAGACAACAAATGTATTCCTGCCAATATAGCCAAAGCTATCGGCGTCATGAAACGACTGCAGTGCGGCATACACTTTTTGACGTGACTCCACTTCTAGCTCACTGTAAAAGCGAGGATGTAAACTCACGACGATGAACTTGCCTCCTTGAGAAGAAAGCTGCTTGGCGCTGTTTCTAAACGCTACTTCGTCCATCTCCTCCAAATTAGGAATATTGGTTACGTCTTGAGCCTTTTTCTTGGCTAGATTTCGATGTTCACCTAGAAAGCTGTAAATATAAAAGCAGTGCTCTTGCGCTACCTCAACGCGCTTTATATGAACCATCTCCAACATAGAGCGTGATTCTTTCGCATTGGTAATCATAGCGCCGCGCCATTTCACCTCACGCTCAATACGTTTTTGAAATGCTTCAATATGTCGCTTGTCACTATGGAACAGCCCTCCCTCACTAATACTGCGTCCCAATAGCGCAAGTGAGGATGTACCATGGTCTCGACACAACTTCTCGTTGGTAAACAGCACTCGGTGTTTATCATCGGTGATCATAACCCCTCTGGCAGGATCATCCAGCACATGCTCCAAAAGCTCAGTACAGGCAATTTTAGAAAGCGTGTGTGACAATACTTGCACACTGCCTTTCACCAAATTATCAAATAACCAAAAAGATTTCAAACTTCACCACAATCATCTCACCGCCGGTCGTCTCGAGTGGAATTGGGACAGCGGCTGGGGCACCGTCAAATTGGACGTCGCGAATCAAAGTGAGTATGTGGTTGATACTGTCAATAGACGGCGGATTGATATGAGAATGACGGGTGTCAAAGTTCATAACCCTCTGCCAAAACTCGCCTTTTGACACTTCAGTAGTAATGTCATGAAGGTGTTCTGACCAGAACAGTTTCTTCGCTTCAGCCTGCTTTCCTAGCATGTCGATCTCTCTTTGAATTATTAGCCAACTGAGGTGCTTATGAGTTTCCCTATCGCACCAAAACAAGCTAGAAGAAACAAATTCAAATTCAAGTTGATATTTACTTGAATGCAGTGCAATGCGTTCTAGGTTATTGTCATGTTATTGCGTAGCGGAGGGGCACGATGGATTACGTGTATGTCGATGACCTATATGACGATGTGTATCGTACCCCACCACCTGTCGATAAAGTGCTTCAGCGTGGTGATGTACCCGAAGAAGAGTTTGAAATTCGTGAAGTTCTTGACTGCTGGTATCAAGCTGGCTTTGTTCCATTTGTCGAAGATCAACTGGAGCAATTTAACTTTTGGCAACGAGTAGACGAGTTTAAGCGGTTAACCAAAACACTCACCCTGCTGATACGATGTCGGGCGTACCAAAGCGCAGTGAAACGTATTACCTCACAATGGCGCTCAGAATCACTAGAGTTTCGCTATGTTCAGTACTTACTGTATAAAGTGAGCCACCCATAAAGCATTACTTTTACTACGGATTTAAACCTTTCTGTCATTAGCACTAATATTTAAACTATCAATAGTGTTTTTACCGTACGTATGATATTTTGCTAACGTGTTCTTTTTATAAGTTCTATTATGTACAAATACGTTAAAGACAAACTCGATCACAGCTATACTCAGGCAGTGCCAACTGGCCAGGCTCTGAGTGAGAATGAGATACCACAGGAAGAAATTGAGATCAGAGAAATGGTCGAAGCCTGGTATGTCAGTGGCTATCGCCCGTTAGTTGGGGAAGATCCTCTATTTGAGCAGCATTGCTGCGCTCAATCTTTGGCGAATATTGAAGGAAACTGGGACTCACAATCACAACAACGAAAAACAACCAGACTGCAACGCCTTGAACAGACACTGGCTGAAATTTGTCGTCATCGTGTATATTTCGCTGCCCTTACTCGCTTTTTATCGGGTTTACAGGACTGTTCAGTCAAACAACGGCTAACAGAGATACTGTCAGTGGCCAAAGCGTCACAATCAAAGCCAAGGCTGCATCACTAGTGTCACCTACTAGCAAGTAGCAACTAGCAACTAGCAACTAGCAACTAGCAACTAGCAACTAGCAAAAAAGTTACTCATCTCATTACCCAGCCATCAAATTTGAGCTTGCCCTGAAGCTTAGTCACTCCCTCTTGCTGTAGTTGGCGCACTCTCTCTTTAGAAAGCCCATACATTTCACCTAGGCAGTCTAACGTCAGTACTTCTTTACCAAACAGCCCAAAGCGATGAATCACAATATCTCTATATTTGTCCGGTAGTGATAGAACCACTTTTTCCAAACTTTTCAGAAGCTTTTCATCATGACAAGTATCGTACGGTTCGGGAATAGCCTCGGAGCGACACGTATCTAGACTCTGAAACTCCTTGTCTGTGATATCGACTGAAGCGCTTGATTCGATAAATCCACTCATGTGAATCAGTTCACTCACGTGTTGCTGTGAATTCGAGGTTTGCTCAGCAATCTCTTTGACAGACGGCGCTCTTTTTAGAGCCGAGCGCATCTCATTAGTTTGACGCGACAATCGATTGATTTCCTTGATCACATGAACTGGCAGGCGTACCGTTCTTCCAGTATTCATCAAAGAAGACTCAATACTTTCGCGTATCCACCACACGGCGTAGGTACTGAAGCGGAAGCCTTTTTCAGGTTCAAACTTATCGATAGCTTTGATCAAGCCTAAGTTACCTTCCTCGATCAGATCGAGAATAGTGTGATTGTTTAATCCGCGCTTTGTGTAACCTCTCGCAATTTTGACCACAAGACGAAGATTGGACTCAATGAGTACATCCCTCGCTGCCATATCCCCGCGTCTGGCTAGCGTTGCGTAATGGTATTCTTGTTCCGGTGTCAGCAAATCAATACCTACGACATCTTGGATATACTTGGAGTAAAAATCTACGTTGCTGTCCAAGTCGTCAGTTTTTGCGTTTTCGATCCTAGTAGTCATGGCAATCTCCATATCTGTCTGCAACCTCGCCAACTCTATAGATAATTATTAGTTTTGAACCTTTGAGGTGCGTCGCATGATCAAGAGTAGTCGCGTTTATGCTATGCATCAAAATTTACTTCATACTGACTAGCTAATTGGTGATCGAATTAATACCAAAGTCGTAGATTGACGGCGATTACAAAGATCAAGTTTAGATCTTCATGATGGGCAGTTTTTCATTTCTAATAAACTATACTATTGTTGTTAAGTAACTGAGTTTGTGACTGAAATGAAACAAACTCGGTCAGGAAAAACGATAAACAGCATAAAAGGACAGCAGGATGATAGATTTCGACGTACTTCGCAGCTATATGGACAATGACGAGGACATCATCGCAGCCGTATTTATGGCATTCATGGAAGAACATGAAAACGGTGCAGACAAAATACAATCACTCTATAACGAGCAGAATTGGAGTGAACTGTTTATCACCGCCCACTCTCTCAAAGGCATTCTAGCAAGCTTTGGCGAGACTAAAGCAGTAGAGAAGCTCGAAGCTATTGAGACTTCGACGCGCGCCGGAGAGGCACCGCAATCGGCAGACATTCAGTTTGTGATTCAAGAATTAGGTGTCATCAAAAACCAAATCAACGAATACTTGGCATCAATGGTGTAGCTGGCGACGAGTAGTATGACTAAATCTGAGTTCCTATCGCGCTTTCAACTGCAACAAACCGAGGACTACCATAAAGAGACTAAACTACGAACCGCAAATATTGATAAAAGTTCTTTGCGTGAGGCCAGTGTATTAATAGGACTCGTCGAACGTGAAGCCAAGCTTCACGTCATCCTTACCAAACGTGCCAGTCATTTAAAGCACCACCCCGGGCAAATTAGCTTTCCTGGCGGTAAGGTCGAGCCTAGTGATCAAAGCCCAACCATAACAGCACTTCGAGAGACAGAAGAAGAGATAGGGATAAGTAGTCATCATATTTCCGTGATTGGCTATCTTCCCAAGCTCGTTACTGTCACGGCGTTCAACGTAACACCAGTACTCGCGTTTGTTGAACCTAAGTACCAACCAAGAATTGATACCAACGAAGTCGACTACTTATTTGAGGTACCGTTAGAGTTTCTTGCCTCTCCAACCAACCTTTCTTCTGTGGGTTTTCAAATTCGCGGGCAGCACCACCGCGTTTTGTCTATTCCTTATAAAGAACACTTTATTTGGGGTGTAACAGCACAGATCATCGAAAACCTACAGACTCAGCTTTTGCTAAGTTAAAGAAAAGTAATAAGCCAAACGTTTGCCCAAAAGTGGCATTAGTTTTACTAATGCCAACTATCAAACCTGCTAATCAGTAGCACGAAAAAAACGTGACTAAACCTGCAAAATATAGCCCCAATGAATAAGCCAACGCAAACCATGACCTAGATCTAGTTTTTGGCTGCAATTTACGTGCAATATTGCGCCCGACTTATTTCCTGTTCCCAAAAAATGAGTATTAACTATGACTACCACAACTACTGCGGCAGCGAGCCGCGCCACATCTAAGTGGACCTACAAAGATTTCACGTGGGCACTTTCTCTTTTCGGTACAGCCGTTGGTGCTGGCGTACTTTTCCTTCCTATTAAAGCGGGTGCTGGCGGCTTCTGGCCATTAGTAATCCTAGCCCTAATTGCAGCACCAATGACATGGTTTGCGCACAAGAGCTTAGCGCGCTTCGTCCTTTCTGCTAAAAACCCAGATGCGGATATCACTGACACCGTTGAAGAACACTTTGGTAAAGCGGGTGCAAACCTTATTACTTTCGCTTACTTTTTTGCCATTTACCCGATTGTTCTCATCTACGGTGTTGGTATCACAAATACTGTGGATTCGTTCCTAGTAAACCAAATGGGCATGGAGTCTATTCCACGCTGGTTGCTATCTGGCTGTCTAATCGGTGCTATGACATGTGGCGTTGTATTCGGTAAAGAGTTGATGCTAAAAGCGACGTCTGCAATGGTCTACCCATTAGTATTCATCCTGTTAGCTCTGTCTGTTTACCTAATTCCAGACTGGAACACTTCAATGATGAATGTAAGCCTGACTGGGGTTCAATGCCTGCTGTTATCTGGCTTGCTATTCCTATCATCGTATTCTCATTCAACCACAGCCCAATCATTTCTCAGTTCTCTAAAGAGCAACGTCGCGTATACGGTGACGACGCGGTTAAGAAAACAGACATGATCACTGGCGGTGCAGCGATGATGTTGATGGGCTTTGTTATGTTCTTCGTATTCTCGGTAGTGCTATCTCTATCTCCAGAGCAGCTAGCCATTGCACAAGAGCAAAACATCTCTGTACTGTCTTACCTTGCTAACGTTCACGAGTCACCACTTATCTCTATCCTTGGCCCTGTTGTTGCTTTCGCAGCGATTACTTCTAGCTACTTTGGTCACTTCCTTGGTGCTCACGAAGGTCTAGTCGGTCTTGGTAAATCTCGCTCTAAAGCGCCAATCGGTAAAATTGAGAAAGCGTCTCTAGTGTTCATCGTAGTCACCACTTGGATCGTCGCTATCATCAACCCAAGCATCCTTGGCATGATTGAAACCATGGGCGCTCCAATGATTGCAGCTATCCTATTCCTGATGCCTATATACGCAATGAAGAAAGTGCCAGCGATGGCGAAGTACAAAACTTCTGCACCTGTACAAATCTTTACAGCAATCTGTGGTGTTGCAGCGATTACTTCGGTAATCTACGGCGCTTTTTAATTGACGCTGTCAATTGAACATCTCGATTAAACCGTATCTCGATACACAATAACGATAATTTAAGCCCCTATCACGGTTAGGGGCTTTTCTAGAGGCAAATCAGTATGATCAGTGTTTTTGATATCTACAAAATTGGTGTTGGTCCTTCAAGCTCACACACCGTTGGTCCGATGAAAGCCGGTAAAGAGTTCATCGACGACCTACGTACCATGGGCAAGCTAAGAGACATCACCAAGATCACTGTAGATGTTTATGGATCACTATCACTGACAGGGAAAGGTCACCACACAGATATCGCTATCATCATGGGTTTGGCGGGTAACTCGCCAGAAAAAGTCGACATCGACTCTATCCCGGGATTTATTGCACGCGTAGAGGAGACAGAACGTCTTCCGGTTGGTATGCATTGCCATACGGTTTCCTTCCCTCGTGAGGGCGGAATGAACTTTCATTCAACCAACCTAGAGCTGCATGAAAACGGTATGCAGATCCACGCGTGGATCGATGAAGAGCTCGCTTATTCGAAAACGTACTACTCGATTGGCGGTGGTTTCATCGTAGACGAGGAAAACTTTGGCAAAGAAGAAGTCTCTGCTCTCAAAGCACCTTATGAGTTCAACTCTGCTGAGGAGCTGGTTAACCTATGTAAAGACAACGGTCTTTCTATTAGCACACTCGTAATGGCAAATGAGCACGCGGTTCATTCTGATGAAGAGACGCGCACTTACTTTGCGAACATCTGGCGTACCATGCGTGAGTGTATGGAACGTGGTATGAATACAGAAGGTATTCTGCCAGGTCCTCTACGCGTTCCACGCCGTGCTGCAGCGCTTCGTCAGCAATTGATCACGTCAGAGAAAACCACAACCGATCCAATGTCAGTTGTAGACTGGGTTAACATGTTTGCGTTTGCGGTAAACGAAGAGAACGCAGCTGGCGGCCGAGTGGTTACCGCACCAACGAACGGTGCATGCGGTATCATTCCAGCGGTTCTGGCTTACTATGACAAGTTCATTCAAACCGTCACAGAGAAAGATTACATCCGCTTCTTCGCTGCCTCTGGCGCAATCGGCGGCCTGTACAAGCAAAATGCGTCTATCTCTGGTGCTGAAGTTGGCTGCCAAGGTGAAGTTGGCGTAGCATGTTCAATGGCTGCTGCTGGTCTTGCTGAGCTTATGGGTGGCAGTCCAGAGCAAGTTTGTATGGCGGCTGAAATCGCAATGGAACATAACCTAGGTTTGACTTGTGACCCAGTTGCAGGTCAAGTACAAGTGCCATGTATCGAGCGTAATGGTATCGCTGCTGTAAAAGCGATCAACTCGACACGTATGGCTCTTCGCCGCGCTTCTGCCCCACGTGTTTCACTCGATAAAGTGATTGAAACCATGCTAGAGACAGGCAAAGACATGAACGCGAAATATCGTGAAACGTCGCAAGGCGGTCTAGCGATTAAAGTGGTTTGTTAATAGGCCTGCAGATCGCTCAATAATATAAATGCCGAAACCTAAACAGTTTCGGCATTTTTGCCTCTATACGGTAAAGAACACGTTGGAATAGAAACCAATAGCAACAAAGGTTGAGATAGCCGCACCTGTCAATAAGGTTGGCATTCGCGCTTTTGGATAGCGTTCAAGCAGGAGCATGATTGCCAGGTAGGTTGGATACAAGCCAAAAATATAACGAGGCATTGCATTGACACCCGATGACAGCGGGATCAATAGATTGATCAGCATAAACGCGGCTTCTGCATAGCGTTTTTTCACGAAAAGGTAAGTATTGAGTGCGAATCCTATGAGCGATACCAGCACCAAATAGAGCTTTGCTCCTCCGGTTTTCACACCATAAACCAACCACTCAATTGGATTACTGAACTCCCTACCCCAAGCAATCTGGATATGCCCAAAGGCCAAGGCATCCCCCATGTGAAAATGCAAGTAAGCCATATAGCTAAAAAAGCCCAAAGGAATCAACCAAACTGCGCCGATCACCGAGAGCACATTGTTCTTTAGCCGATAGAAACTGCTCGCTCCATAAGCCTGAAAGCCCATTATCACTACTGAAAACACTAACATAACACCCAAGTTTCGAGTGATGGCCGCGACCAACCCAAGCACGCCCACTGCCCACCAATTTTGTCGATAGCAGGCAAGAAAGACGCCACTGATAAGCGCGATATAAAGCGGCTCTGAGTAGCCTGACATGGCATAAACCGCATAAGGAGAAAAGCACAGTAGCCAAATTGCGATGTCTTGCATCTCCTCACTAAAGCTTAACTGCTTTAGTGCTTTCAGGAATACAACCACACTGAGCACAAATGTCAGGTTAGAAACCAACACAAGCGCGAGATTAGTGTCTCCCACTAGCAGTGCCATCAGCTTGCCCAACAAAGGTGACACTGGCATAAACGCCCAGTTAGCCGCATTGCCGCCTTTCATATAAGAAGGGAGCAGTGCATAGCCATCATCGGCAATGCGTTGAAACCACATACAATCAAAACGGCATACCTGCTGCCATATATCGATATTGGCAACCGTTTCTGGGTTATACGCATGCGTGCCAATCAGTCCTAGTGCATAGAAAACCGTGCGACTGAGCAAAACCGCTACCATTAGGGTTATCCATTGCTGCTTAGAAAGCATCAAGCTTGGTAACGAGTTATCAACGTGCCGTGTCTTTCCCTGCAATTCGGTCGACTCGGTCATGTTCTGTGGATCTGTGACAGTCTGTGTAGTCATACTCATTGCACCGTCTCCGTAATCGTCACCTGTCTTATATTCAAACTGGCGTCAGTTTCAAATTGCAGCTGTTGAATTGGCTGAGCGCGCAAAAAAACACTTGCCGGTAACGTCGTTTCTAGTGAATTGATTTCCAATGGCATCAACATGACCTTTCTGCCTTGGTTCGCTGAAATATATACAGGCTCAGTAATCGATTGATTAAGCGAAAGTTTAATTCGAACAGGGCTATGCGGCGTTTTTTTGAAGTTAAAGTAGAGGCTCGCATCATGCACCAACTCTCTCCCCTCTCCCTTAGGTAAAGGCTCCCAACCTTGGCGACTCAAAAATGGCGATGGTTCTGCTACATTAATCGTGCCCTTTTCAGGCCAAAGGAGATCCATATTCTCTTTGCCCCAATAGCGCGTTTTCTTTTCAATGTAATAAGTCTGGTAAGCCGTGGACACATTCGGATGCGCGGCGAGATACAAGACCCATGAATAGTACAAAGAAAGCACAATAAAAAGCGCCAAGACCAATGGTCGAAACGCCTGAGCTTTCACCTTGGAGAAGCTATTGTTTGCAGATAATTCAGTAGTTTGTGAAAACATGCTGGATAAAGTTCAATGACATCAAACCTCATTTTTACGCCTGACAACACACTACCCTGTCAGATTTGAGTCAAGAACTGATGAAGTTTCGATGACCTGGTGATAGTAAACCGGCTACGATTCACAGGTGTGATGGTACGACCACGTTTGGAGGGTGATTTCTCAATTTTGAAGCAGTTTGCACTAAAAACCATGAGCTTTTCGAGGTTTTGCCACAAATCCACTTTTCCACCAAGCATTTGTTAACTTAATATTCACCCTGTCAGCCCATACAGTTAACAATATAATTATGCGACTTACTATAACAAATAAACTTCTACTCGCACTTATCTTGGTTTTTGGCACCGTCGTTGTCATTTCAACCACTTATCAATACAACCAGCAACGTAACCTCATCTATTCGGTACTCAGCGAACAGCTAGAGGATAAAGCCAGTAACTATTTCGATAGTTTGAATATGATGATGCTTACCGGAACCATGGCGCAAAAAGAGACGTTAAGAGGCAAAGCACTCGCTCAAGAGAACATCGAGAATGTCCGAGTGCTTCGTGGTGATGCGGTGAGCAAGCTCTATGGCCCAGGTTTAGACAATCAAGCCGCGCTTGACGATATCGACAAGCGCGCTCTCCTTGGAGAAACCGTGTTAGAGCCATTTAAGGCAGAATGGGGGCAAGGTCTCGTCGTTGCATTGCCAATGAAAGCCAGCGAGAACTACCGCGGCACCAACTGTATTGCTTGCCACATGTCTAAAGAAGGTGAAGTGCTGGGCGCAATTCGAATTGAGTACAATCTCAGTCATGTAAACAGCATGATCAACAAGCGCACCGCGATTGCCGTTGCCATCATGGCCGCCATTGCGTTTATCGGCTACCTCGCGACCATTTTCATTGCAAGACGCTTTATCGTGGGTCCGGTGCAGACTACATCGAAATTTATGACTCGAGTAAGTGGAAGCAAAGATCTCTCCATTCGTTTAGACGGTAAGCAAAACGATGAAGTTGGTGATCTGACTAATGATATCAACGACTTCCTAGATACTGTTTCACATAGCCTAGTTAAAGTGCAGTCGACCGCTCAAACCGTCAGTGGCAATGCCGACAAGCTTACTGACATCGCGCAAAATAATGAGTCTACTGCCAAGCGTCAGCTTAACGAGACTGCTGCGGTAGAAGCCAACATGCAAATGCTAAAAGAACAGCAGGCAACGGTCAGTGAAGCCACACAGCGCGCCTCCCAATTGATGCAAGAGACGTGTGAACTCACCCGACTAAGCAGCGTGGAAGCGAAAAATGCCAGCGATGACATAGAATCGTTGGTACAAGACATTACCCAAGTCTCCACGCACATCTCTGAGCTCAATGAGCAAACGGAACAAGTCTCTGCGATCCTATCCACCATTAAAGGCATTGCTGACCAAACGAATCTGTTGGCGCTCAACGCTGCCATTGAAGCAGCACGTGCGGGTGAGCAAGGCCGAGGCTTTGCCGTTGTCGCCGATGAAGTTCGCTCCCTTGCCAGTCGAACGACTGAAGCGACCAACGATATTGAAACCATTATTGCCAAGTTTCAACAAGGCAGCAGTTTCTCTGTTAACGCGGTCAATCAAGTGTCCGACACTGCCCATCAGCGTGCTGATGAAGTGCAAGCCCTCGCTCGCAAAATGCAGACCGTAGTGTCGCAAATTGAATCCACGACAGAGCTTGCCAGCCAAGTGCAGGATCAGATCCAAGCCAACCGCCAAACCAGTGAAAGTGTCGGTGAAAAAACCGCCATCATCACAGAGCACGCCAACGAAACATCCAGCAGCGCAACCCAAACGCATCAAATCAGCATGGACTTACAGCAGCTTTCTCATCAGCTGGAGACATTACTTAATCAATTTATGCTTAATAACCACAATAAAGGTTGAACCGTGAAAATTGACAGGTAATATGTCCCTTTGAAAAGAAATTTAGTAGCAACCCAATGAGTTGACTAATTATTGGTCGAATATCATTGGGTTGTATTGTTACCTCCATGGAGATGATTAATAACATGACTTACGCGCCTGTAACTGACGTACTAAGCGGTAAGCTAGCGGTAGACAGTGAAGTAACTGTTCGCGGCTGGATCCGTTCGCGTCGTGATTCCAAAGCTGGAATCTCTTTCCTTGCCATCTACGACGGCTCTTGTTTCGACCCGATTCAGGCCGTGGTCCCAAATAATCTTAATAATTACGAAGAAGAAGTCCTAAAACTGACGACTGGTTGTTCAGTGGAAGTGACGGGCAAAATCGTAGAATCTCCAGCGAAAGGTCAAGACTTTGAGCTTGCAGCGACTGACGTTAAAGTGGTTGGCTGGGTTGAAGACGCAGAGACTTACCCAATGGCTAAGACTCGTCACTCAATCGAGTACCTACGTGAAGTAGCACACCTTCGTCCACGCACTAACGTGATCGGTGCGGTTGCGCGTGTTCGTAACTGTCTATCTCAAGCGATTCACCGCTTCTACCACGAGCAAGGTTTCTTCTGGACTTCTGCGCCACTTATCACAGCGTCTGACGCTGAAGGTGCTGGCGAAATGTTCCGTGTGTCTACTCTAGACCTTGAGAACCTGCCTCGCACTGAAAAAGGCGACGTAGACTTCAACGAAGACTTCTTCGGTAAAGAGACATTCCTAACCGTATCTGGCCAGCTGAACGCTGAAGCTTACGCGTGTGCACTAAGCAAGGTTTACACCTTTGGTCCGACGTTCCGTGCAGAAAACTCAAACACCAGCCGCCACCTAGCGGAGTTCTGGATGGTTGAGCCTGAAGTGGCATTCGCAGACCTAGAAGATGTGGCTAAACTAGCTGAAGACATGCTTAAGTACGTATTTAAAGCAGTACTGGCAGAGCGTCGTGATGATCTTGAGTTCTTTGCTCAGCGCATCGACAAGCAAGCAATCACTCGCCTAGAGCAGTTCGTAGATGCTGACTTTGCACAAGTTGACTACACTGACGCCATCCAAATCCTTCTAGATTCTGGTCGTGAGTTCGAATTCCCTGTTGAGTGGGGTATCGATATGTCTTCTGAGCACGAGCGTTACCTAGCGGAAGAGCACTTCAAAGCGCCAGTTATCGTTAAGAACTACCCGAAAGACATCAAGGCATTCTACATGCGCTTGAACGATGACGGTAAAACAGTTGCGGCGATGGACGTACTAGCACCAGGCATCGGTGAAATCATCGGTGGTGCACAGCGCGAAGAGCGTCTAGACATCCTAGATGACCGTATGCGCGCGATGAACATCGACCCAGAGCACATGAACTGGTACCGCGACCTACGTCGTTACGGCACAGTACCTCACGCAGGCTTCGGTCTTGGCTTTGAGCGTCTAGTGTCTTACGTAACAGGTATGGGCAACGTTCGTGACGTTATCCCATTCCCACGTACACCACGTAGCGCGAACTTCTAAGCCGTTCGCGAAATAGCAGTTTCGCGAATCAGGATTTTCAAAGGCCACCTTACCGGTGGCCTTTTTTATTGCTCAACATACCCTTTTCAAGTCTCGATTAATGCGCGCTTAGTTTTCGTTTTCGACGCAGTTTTCCAATTGGTAAACCATCAAAATCGCACTACATTTAGATTAAAGAAAAACGACAAAATGAGGTGTTTTGATGGGCAAGTTTACACAGAACGATATCCAATACTCCGGTGAAAGTAACGGCGTACATAAATGGGAGTCCACGAGCGGCCAGCCTTACTATTGGCACCCAGATTGGCTACATGTTGCAGAAGACGAAACTGGCTTACATCCCAAACAAGATCTTGCTGTTGGCAGCAGTGAAGAGGCAACTAAAGAGCATGCAGCGAGCGCAATCCTCAAGCACCTCAATGATTGGGCGAAAAGTCAGTTCGAGAAAAATCCCGATATCGAAACTCAGGCTGTAGAGTCCGAGCACCAATTAAAAGGCCACGACGACTAACCCGCTATCACTAACGTGTCTGGCTCTAAGGTTGGCAGATACTGCCAACCCCATTCATCAGCGTATGACACGTTAGTGACATCTTTCTCCCCATATGTTGGTGATAAACCCATACCTTTTCATACACAAACACCTAATTAGTGCCCTTTTCTGTTTCAAATCAAAATAATTTTCTGTTTTCTTCTTTAATGTGGTTGTCAGGTATAGCCTTCAAAGGTATAAATAGGCTGTTGTCACCAAGTAACCGTTTCGTTACCAATGGTTTTTCGCCCCTTCAATTAACATGGATGAAGAATATGTTTGAGAAAGTTGTTGCAGCACCCGCTGATCCTATCCTCGGTCTAACAGAAGAGTTTAAAAAAGACGCTCGCGCTGAAAAGATCAACCTAGGTGTTGGTATCTACAAGAATGAGCAAGGTGAAACTCCTGTTCTAGCGACCGTAAAGAAAGCGGAAGCAGCACTTTTAGAAACAGAGAAAACCAAGTCTTACCTAACGATTGAAGGTACAGCTGAATACGGTCTAGCGGTACAAAAACAGCTGTTCGGTGCAGATGCTGAAATCGTAGTTGAAAAACGTGCAAAAACAGCTCAAGCTCCAGGTGGTACTGGTGCGCTACGTGTTGCGGGCGAATTCATCAAGCGCCAACTTGGCGACGTGAAAATCTGGATCAGTAACCCAACGTGGGCTAACCACAACGGCGTATTCAGCGCTGCAGGTATCGAAACTGCGCAATACCGTTACTACGATGCGGAAAGCAAAGACAAAGATTTCGCTGGCATGGTTGCTGACCTAGAGCAAGCATCTGCAGGCGACATCGTTCTACTACACGGCTGCTGCCACAACCCAACAGGCATCGACCCAACAACTGACGAGTGGGAGCAACTAGCCAAGCTTGTCGCAGACAAAAGGTCTTATCCCTCTATTTGACTTCGCATACCAAGGTTTTGCAAAAGGCGTAGAAGAAGATGCACAAGGTCTACGTACCTTTGCTAAGTACAACACAGAAATTCTAGTCGCGAGCTCGTTCTCGAAAAACTTCGGTCTATACAACGAGCGTGTGGGTGCATTCACACTGGTTGCGGCATCAGAAGAGATCGCAACGACGGCGTTCTCTCAAGTTAAGAGCATCATTCGCTCTATCTACTCTAACCCACCAGCACACGGCTCAGCGGTTGTGACTTACATCCTTAACGATGCTGAACTACGCGCAGAATGGGAGCAAGAAGTAGCAGAAATGCGTGACCGTATCCAAGATATGCGCGAGCTGTTTGTTGAAACACTAAAAGCAGAAGGCGTTGATGCTGACTTTAGCTTTATCGAGCGCCAAAACGGCATGTTCTCTTTCTCTGGTCTAAGCAAAGAGCAAGTGAACCGTCTAAAAGAAGAGTTTGCTATCTACATCGTTGGTTCTGGCCGTATCAGTGTTGCGGGCATGACCAAATCAAATATGGGACCACTGTGTAAAGGTATCGCTGCGGTACTTTAATGCCCCAATATCAAAATATTAACTCAAAGGTCAGCGCAAGCTGACCTTTTTGGTTTCAGCGTGTAGTATTAACAGATACTCCATTTGATAAGGCTCGTCATGGACGCTGAACTGATTGAAATCCAGAACTTTCTGGCCTCTCATCCCCCTTTCGATGAACTTCCCGAAGAAACGCTGATACACGTCTCACAGCAAATTGAGATTGGCTACTATCGTGAAGACACGCCCATCATTCATTTTGGCGACGATATTCAAGATCTGTACATGGTGCGCAGCGGCGTCGTCGAGATCTATCGCCGTAAAGGTGAGCTGTATAACCGAATTGATGAAGGCGATCTGTTTGGTCAGATGGGTCTCCTTACCAATAACAAAGTACGCTTCCCCGCTAAAGCCGTAGAAGACACCTTAGTGTACTGTATTCCGGCTGAAGTCTTTCAGGAGCTTTATGATGGTTTTGATACCTTCGCTGACTTTGTAGAAGTAGAAGATACGGTTAGATTACGCCAAACTGTCTCAAACAACGAAAACACCAACGATCTCACCACTTCCAAGGTTCGAACCCTACTGACTCGTGACGCGCCCACTATTGAACGCAGTAGTAGCATCCAGAATGCTGCTCGCGTTATGGCGGATGAACAGGTGTCATCACTACTTATTATCGACCCTGAAATCGTCGAAAGTGATGAAGATGACTCCTCTCCTGTGGTCGGTATTATTACCGATAGAGACTTGTGTACACGCGTTCTAGCGGAAAACCTAGATCCACAGGATGAAGTCTCCAGCGTCATGTCCACGGACGTGATTTCTCTGGATCACAACGCGTATGTGTACGAAGCGATGCTCACCATGCTTCGTTACAACGTCCATCATCTCCCGGTACTTAAAAACAAAAAACCGTTGGGGATCATCGAAACCACCGATATCGTTCGTTACGAATCGCAGAACTCGCTACTGCTAGTAAGCAGTATCTTCCAGCAACAGTCCATTGAAGAACTCAAAGCCCTGTCTGAACAGGTTCGCGACAGTTTTGTGCGCTTGGTGAATGAAGATGCCAACGCCCACATGGTTGGCACCGCGATGTCGGTGATCGGACGAAGCTTCAAACAGCGCATCATTGAACTCGCAGAAGAAGAGTTAGGCCAAGCGCCAATCCCATACTGCTTCTTAGCTCTAGGCTCCATGGGACGCGATGAGCAGCTATTGGTGACCGATCAAGACAACGCTATTATTCTTGATGACAGCTATGACAAAGCTAAGCACGGTAAGTACTTTGAAGCCTTCTCTAAGTTTATCTGCGATGGCTTAGCCGATTGTGGCTACACCTACTGCACCGGCGATATCATGGCCACGAATCCAGAGTGGCGAATGACCCGCAAAGAGTGGGAAGCCTGCTTTGCTGATTGGATTGACGATCCCAACCCGAAAGCGCTACTCAATGCCTCCATCTTCTTCGACTTAGATGGTGTATACGGCAAACTCAAATGGGCTGAGCAGCTCAATGGTTTTATTGTCAGACGCGCGAGACGCAACAATCGCTTCCTAGCCTGCTTGGCTCGCAATGCACTAAACCGCAAACCGCCTCTTGGCTTCTTTAAAGACTTTGTGATGGAGAAAGATGGCCGTCATAACAACTCAATCAACCTTAAACGACGTGGCACGGCACCTTTGGTGGATCTTATCCGTGTACACGCCCTCGCCGTTGGCTCCCGCTCTACTAACTCATTTGAGCGACTTGATGACATCCACGAAGCGGGGATTTTACCGAAAGGTCGCGCGCGGGATCTTAAAGATGCCCTCGAATTTATCTCAATGGTTCGAATCTCTCACCAAGCGCTCGACGTCGAGCAAGGCATCGAGCCAGACAACAACGTTGAGCCAGAGAATTTGTCAGACTTTGAAAGACGCAACCTGAAAGATGCGTTCCAAATTTTAAGTAACGGTCAGAACTTCCTGAAGTTCCGCTACCAAGCCAGTAATAAC
>NZ_JYJK01000079.1 GCF_003263785.1 Vibrio variabilis | reverse complement strand
GTTTAATTCAGTGTAAGCACCGTCAGCCACTTGAGCGGCACGCTCGGCAATTTGCTCATGTTCTTTTAGGCGTTGGTCTTGGCTAGCAAAAGCCTTAACACCTTCGTTATAAGCAGCCTCACCAGAAGCCTTTACGCTTTGAATGTCTTTGTAGTTGCTCTCAGTCGTTGGAGCGTAGAAGTCCTTATCAAACTCTTTGTTGCTCTTGAATGCTTTGTCGTAGTCAGTGGTGCGGTTCGCTTGAGCTAGTTTGGCCCAATCACCAAAAGACTTAGTTTCACCGTTAAACGTGATCATTTCGTTCTTGTCGATTTGACCAGTAGATGCAGCATCAGCAATTACAGAACTCATAAAGTCTTGAGCTTCATATTCGCCTTTAGCTTCGTTCCACTTAGACTTAACGTAGAACTTAGATAGTTGCTTGGCATAAGCTTCACCGTTTGGATCATCTTTCAGAGCTTTAACCAGGTCAGCAGCGCTTGAACGGTTCTGTTCAGTCTTACCAGACATAACGTAGTCTAGGAACTTGCCGCGTGTCGCGTCGTCCTCAATGTACTGAGAGTAAGCAATAGCTTTAGCGTTGTAGTCTGCTTTTAGTGCTAGGTCTTCGGTCCAATCGCCTTGAACTACAGCTTGGTTAGCCATTGCGCCAAATGATGCAGCAATAGTTAGTGCTAGCATTGTCTTTTTCATGTTTACGTTGCCTCTGTAACGTGTTTGTTTTGATATTCCCAAAGTACCCACCTAGATACTTTGGGAATAACCCTCATCCATGAGGACCAGTTAATTACTTATGCCAAATCTTGAAACCAGCACCGAATAGATAACTAAGCAGTGCCACCCAAACTAAAGCGCCAATGCCAATAGGAATAAGTGACGGCATTACTTCTTGGATAACCTCTGCGTATGACCAAAAAGGCATTCCGCTATCGGTGTAAGTCATGTAACGGTTAACGAATGCGTAGCGTTCTTGAACCTCTAAGTAAGAAAGAACTCCAAAACCAGCGATAGCGATAACAGTCATAACGTTTACTAGTCGTTTGAAAAATTGCATTGTGATTGCCTACTTGTTGCGACCTGCCAGTTGTAAAAGAATCTGTTCGTACTGTTCACGAAGTACAATCACGTTAACCAAATCACTGCGACCAGTGGCACGTAGCTTGAAGCCTTTAGTCTCTGGATTGCTAAACACTTCTTTGAAGTAGTCCCAAGGAACTTGAACCGTGTGCTTAGCGGTGTAGACGTTCTTAGACTTCAACATTGTTTCAGTGCTATGTAAGCGCCAAGTACCAGAACGATGACGCCATACTTGGTCGAACTCGTCATACTTAACCACGGCACCAGCGAACGGTGTGGTTGTTGCTTTAGTGCTGGTGGTTGATGTAGTTGCACAACCGCCAAGGATTGATGCTGCGATAAGTGCTAGTTTTTTCATTGTTCGTTGCCTCTAAAAATTTGTATCAGTAACCAGTGGTATCAATATGCTTTGCAATGTTGGTGCGTTCTCGCTTTGGTAGTTCTTCCCAACATTCAGCCGCTTTGTCATAAGCGTTCCATGCTGCGCTTGTTCCGTCCTTCTCTGCATCAACCAGCGCGTTATACTTCTCATCCCAACGAATGAAACGGTTTACCTTCGCTTGGTGGCTCTTATTAGTTGCTGTTACCTGCATTGAGATAACCTCCAAATAAAAAAACTGGCGACTCCTGAAAAAGTAGGAAAAACGAAGCCGCCAGCGATACAAAACTAAAATGCGTTTAGCCACATACGGGCGTTATCCGCTTTGCTGCGCTTAGTCGGCTTAACTAAGTCACCGCGTCTATTTGGTTCAACCTCTACCCGTACACGCTTACGCTTAACTGGTGTAGGAACTGGTAAAGGCATTCTGTGAATCTGCATTAGCACCTCACCAAGTTGTGATCATCTACGAACGCCACAACCAAACCCGAATCAATGTCATCTAGACCACGAACCCAAACCGTTACCTGGTAACCAGCGTTGAAGGTTCCAATGTCCGTGGTTACATCACCAAAGCCGCTAAATGACTCGAACGCTTTAATTGCGTTGTGGGCGTCAGTGAAATAGAACCTAAAGCAATCACCCTCATAAACCGTCTTTGCGGCTAGCTGGTGCGCTTTACCAAAACGGCTATCAATGTCCTATGAACGCTGCGCTTGGAATGATTGTTCTTCCAATTCCTGAATAAGCTTGTCTACTTCACTCATCATTAACCTCTTGAGGTCTGCATTCTTCACAAAGACCAGTAGAGCGACCCTCGTCGTCTGCCAGTTCCCAATCACACTGTTCGCAATATAAGAAGGTCATTAGGTGCCAACGATAAAAACAACTTTATTAGAGAACGGTGTTGCGCGTACTTCTTCTAGGAAATGCTGACGAATCTCAGCGCCAAACGGCTTTAGACGTTCGTTAGCTTCTTGCTCAATCAGAATCAGCGCATCACGTAGCGTTAAAGCCACATCAAGAGCAATTTCAATATCAAACGCTGGCGTCATACCTTCGTCACCGTATCCCCACACTCCAAACATGCGAACTACCATTCCATCACTAAGGATTTGGTCAGGATGATCATTGGTAGACCGATGGGTTTTGTGACCGTACTTCGCTTTGTGTTCTGCTACTGCCGCGTCTAGCGCTGCTACAAATTCTTGAGTGCTCATTTATCGTTGCCGCTGTATCTAAACTGGTTGTTGCTGGTGGCGTTCTTGGTATCACTCTTTTGCTTTTCTAAATCCCCAACGGATTGCCCACGCTAAACACGCTGGAATACCGATTAACACCCACGCCCAAGAAGCTACATAGATACCAACCGCCATTAGTCCGTAGATAAATGAGAGTTGAGAAAGCACAATAAGCACATTAAAAACTCTCCTTTAATGTAACTGAATTTGAGTATTTATAGAGCCTCAATTGAGTCTCCAATGTTGATGGGGAGTGATATTAATCATATAAAAACTCAATTGCAACTCAAAAATGAGGTTTTTTGTATCTCAAGTAAGGCTGTTTGTTTTGAATCAGTCTTTGGATATGTAATCAAAAAACGACTACAAAAAAGATTGCTATATATAGAGAAATTTCAACAATGAAACCCAATCGAGATTCAAAGGAGACTTACTTGAAGTTAGAACAGTTCATTGAGCGCCACTTCGAAGGCAATCAATCATGGTTTGCGCGACATATGGATGTAGAGCGCCAAGCGGTAACAAAATGGATTAATGGTGGATGGATTGTAGTTGGTGGGCGTCTTTATTCACCCAAACGAGAAGTTCAAAAGAAGATTGCTAAATAGCAGATAAAGAAAAGCCCCGTACTGCTGGAACAGTACAGGGCCATATTCCCAAACATTCGAGGCAACGAATAAATGAGAACATTAAGTGTATCACAGTTGAAACAGGTAATGCACCTACATACACACCGTCAATTATTGGCTCTAGTGGCTCAATTGGAGGCGTAACGATTGATTCACTATCAAAACTAGCAGGTCGCTTTACTAAGAAGCCAGTTCACCAAGACAGCACCCAATTCAATGACCAAGTAGAGGTTTGCACCTTCATTGCTTTTAACTCTGACCTTGGAATGACTGTAGTAGACAAGTGCATTGGTTCACCTCTTAGCTATAAAAAACGCCTCAATAGATTTAGAAAAACTTTCTATTGAGGCGTTTAAATTCATTTGCTAGTTCAAAACCTAAGAACAGAGCCAGGCCAACCTAGGTTCGTTTCTACGCATATTAGAGACAACTACTTACCAAAATAAGCAACAATCACCTTGTCACTCTCAAGCTCTCTAGAGAATACATAAGCATTGTCATTCGCTATCTCGGTATGCTTACCCGCACCAATCGCTGGGTGACGATCTCTAAATTGACCAACCGTGCGCCAATGTTCGAGCAGTGCTTTCTTGTCATCACTCAGTGTCCATACCATTTCGGAGCGAGTGCCTTGATGGAAGTCGTCGGCATATGGGCCAATATTTCTACCCACTTCATCACCGTAATACACCTGAATCGCGCCTGGGCTTAGAAGTAGCGCATTCGCTGCGTTTTTCTGCATGGTGTAGTCTTTGAATCGGCTGAAGAACAGCTCGGTATCATGGGAAGACATGTAGCTTACTGGGTTAAAGTCGTCAGACTCTTGAATTGAGTTGCGTAACTTTGGTAAGTGTCCGCCATTTGGCTGAAACATGCCGCGCCTTTATCCAGCTTTTTCTGCATATCAAAGTTGATGAGTGCATTGAAGCCGTCGTCAAAATAGGGGCTGCGATACGCACTGTGTCCCCAGACTTCACCCATCATCCAGAAAGGTTGTCCCGATTGATTGTTGTCTTTGCGCCACTGCTCTAGGCTTAGCGTGGCTTCGGCTTTTAGCCTCTTCCATACTTCGCCTTCTACGTGCTTCACCGTATCAACACGGTAACCATCAACACCAAAGCGTTTCACCCAATCCGTTTGCCATTCAATGAGATAATCGGCAACAGTGTAATTGTCACGTTTGGCAACGCGGGTTCCGGGATTATCCAGCAGCCACTGAGGAGGGGTTACCGCTTTAGTGGATTCGGTTTTAAAGTCTGGAAGGCCTGCAAGCGACAGAGTAATGTCACTCGAACCTGGTTTGTCGTAGCCCGGTAAACCGGTACGAACCCAATCTGCACCCCACCAATGACTCCACTCTTCGCTTTGGTAGTCGATATTGCTGTGATAGCTGTGCCAGTTTTCTGATGCTTTAGGTTGCCACTTGGCAAACATTGCTGGTAACTGGTGCTCTGGCTTTATTACGTTGAGGTCATCATATTGAATGTCGGCAAGTGTTGAATAGCAGGGTGGTTAATGACTGCATCCAGCAGCACTTTGATGCCGCGTTTGTGTGCTTCGTCAACGAGACGTTTTAAGTCAGCGTCGTTACCGAAGCTTTCATCGATCTTGGTGAAATCACGAGTCCAGTAACCATGATAGCCATAGAATGGGAATGAACCGCTGTCGCCACCGCCAACAAACCCATGCACTTGCTCGACAATCGGTGATAGCCAAATCACATTTGTGCCAAGTGATTGGATGTAATCAAGCTTTTCGGTAATGCCATTAAGATCGCCACCGTGGAAAGTGCCGATGTTGTCCTTACCATCAGATTGGCGCCCATATGGCTGTGGTTCACCTGGATTGGAATTGTTGAATCTATCGACCATCACAAAGTAGATGTTAGCGTTTCGATAGTTCAATTCATCAGACAGCGCAATCGTGTCGACAGGCTCGAGTAGAGTCAAACCACCAGACGCCGCGTTTGGTACTACCGTCACTTTGCCGCTTTTTACTGTGACTATATCTCCAGTGAAGACATCTTTTAGCTTAGTACCATCGGCATAGGTATCACCGACAGCAATGGTCTGTGCCTCGCTCGGTAATGCTGCGCATTGAACATTGGGAATAGGGCGCTTGAACTCTTTCTTGGCGACTTTCTTAGGTTGCCTTTTGAATATTAGAGACTTGGTTTCTTCGTCGTAGCTAAAGGAGTAATCACCGGTAAAACGGATGTTAAGAGGCAGCACTGAGTCTTCGCCACACAACAGAGGAATCGGTGTATTGAACTTAATTTTGCTAGGCAGTTGATGATCGCAGCTGCCATCAATGCCCGAGACTTTTAATTGGTACTTATCTTTGGTCAGTGGTATCACCAATGGCTCATCTGCCGTTATGGGATAGTCACGGCTGGTGGTTGAAGTTGAAACCGTGATATTAGGTGATGCTAGCAGCCCTGGTGAGGCTAGTAGCATGCAAGCAAGTAGGGTCTTATGTTTCATGCTCATTCCATTTTTTGTAGTTTTCCGAGCCTAATATAAAACGCATCAATGTCAGTCACATCCTTCTCACTGCCTACGCCTTAGAATTTGCGCCTGCTCACAAAATGACCTTGGTGTGGGCGTAAATCGGGGGAGGAGGGGAGAAGCGGAATATCTTGCTAGTCTTGGGTATCACAGTTAATCCTATGAGATTCGAATGAAGCCACTGTTCTCCTTATTATTGCTTGCCTTTAGCCATAACTCCCTCGCAACTGAGCTTTGGCCGAGTCAATATGTTTCGGGTCTACAGCCTATAAAGACGCTTGCTGATGTAGAGAGCCTTTCAGAGCTATATGACTGCGGCGAAGTAGAGCGTCAGACATTTTGTGCTTTTGAGCAAAGCTATCGCGGCATTGAGCTTGATGTGGTTATTTCGGTCAGTTCAGACGGAGATGTCACTGCGGTTAACTACTCTTTTCCTTATAGTGTGCATGACTTTACTTATGTTCAAACCGCTTTGCGCAAAGACAGCTATTACTTGGTAGAGGTCAAAATTGGTGATGAAACACTCACTGTCGAAGAATTGATCAATCAGGGCACAGCTCAAACTGCGGATAAGAAACTGGTTGAATTTTTGAACTTACATCCCACTTTTGTGTCCAAACAGTTTACCTGGATCAGGAAAAATGAGATTCAGAATACGTTAGCAACAAAGACGCTATTAATGACCAGTGACGCTGAGCGCATTCATTTGATTTGGAATCGTTAGCTGAGCAAGCGTGTTCAATACAGCAAGCTCATCGATGTTACTCAGAGAGTGTCACACAACGGTCTTACGGTTGTCATTTCACTGTTACATAACAAACGTAACGTGAGATGCGTAAAGTTTAGAAGGAGTTAACCATGAAAAAGATGAGACGTGCACAACTGCATCGTTGTCGTATTCAGTACTGGAAAGAAACGAACCAGAAAGCGACGAGCAAAGATAAAGCATAATCAATACGCCAAGACGTGAAGCCAGCATCCTTAATTATGCTGGTTTTTTCGTTTTTGGGCTTTTTCTTATAGACAGCATTTAAATCTCGCCCTACAATCGCCCCGTTTTGGGGAGTAGTCACCCGTTTATTTGTCGTCATCTCGTTAAGTTATTGCAGGCATAGCAATGAACTTATCCGGCAAATATAAGTGTTTTCATAACGCTTTGACGAGACCAACGCAATCAAAGGCTCAGCACATGCGTGTGCTGGTGTGTTATTGGTTTGCGGAAGGTCGCCTAAAATAGACCCGTCCTTCCGCCCGGAGGACTTATGAGCCCATCTATCTATCTTGGCTTCCTGCTGCTGACTCTTGCGTTAGTCGCATTGGATATCTATCAAACTCGCGGCGGTCAAATTACTATTCGTAAAGCGGCGATTTGGAGCGGTTTTTGGTTTGTACTGGCATTCGTGTTTGCTGCAACCATCTATCTATTTTGGCATGTGTACGCGCCAGACAGCGATTACAGCGCAGAGAAAGCAACAGTATCGTTCTTAACTGGCTATTTGCTTGAAAAATCGCTCAGCGTCGACAACCTCTTTGTGTTCGCTATCATCTTTCATCAATACTCTGTGCCTCAGCATTTGCGTCCGCGTGCACTATTGTGGGGGTGATTGGTGCGTTGGTACTGCGAGCTATCATGATCAGTGTCGGTGCTCAGCTGCTTGCTCAGTTCCACTGGGTGATGTATCTGTTTGCCGCTTTCTTGATTTGGACGGGTATTCAATTGGCGCGTGACCATGGTGATGATGAGATCAATCCACTTCCAGAGCGATTGATTCGAAAACTATTGCCGGTGACGGAATCGTATCAGGGTAATAGCTTGTCAATTATTGAAAATGGCAAACGAGTATTCACACCAATGCTGGTGGTGATTGGCGTGATTGCCTTTATGGATATTTTGTTTGCATTGGATTCAATCCCGGCAATCTTTGCTGTGACTCGTGAGCCGTTTCTAGTGTTGGCGGCAAACGTGTTTGCTCTGCTTGGATTGCGTTCACTCTATTTTGTTCTTGAAGGTATGATGAACCGATTCGTGTACCTCAAACCAGCGCTTTCTTTCATTATGATATTTATTGGTATCAAGATGGCATTGGTGGGTTCGCCTTGGGAAATTCCAACTTGGTTCTCTTTGTGTGTGATTTTATTCACCATGACAGCGGCATCAGTAGCATCGCTGTACAAAGAAAAACAGCAGCTCAAGATGGTTAATAAATAGAGCTAACAATAAATGCGTAAAACCTCCCATTTCTTGGGAGGTTTTTGTTTATCATTTTGCTAACAAATCGAACTTATAGAGCGCTGTATGGAATGTTTATTCACCTAATTGTGTGTTTTGAGTATAAAAATTCAACCAAAAATAAATAGGCGCATAGAGTGGTTGTTAAAGGTTTGTTTTATTAGAAAATCTAATCTGAAAGACCAAATTTTGTCATTTTTTAAACAGCGTTTTTTTGCCTAATATTGTCACCAACAACAACGAGTTACCAAGTTTTAAGAGAGGCAATCATGGCACAAGCAGTGAACATCGAAACCATCGCTATCGCACCCTCTATGGATAAGAAAACCTACGCGGTTAACTTCAAAGGATTGATTGCACACTTACTAGATATTCTGTTCGGTAAAGGTGAAGTTGAAGCAACTTACTACGCGAACGAGCTATCTGGCCACATGCAGCGCGATATCGGCATTAACCGATAAAACAAGCATGATAAAAAGCACCTTTGACAGGTGCTTTTTTTGTATCCGGCGTAAGCAAAACTAAGCGCTGAAGCCACCACGTTGCTGTAGTTGTTTGACCAATGCGACTCGCTCACACTCTAGCGGACTTGGATTTGCTAGCGTTGTGCGGGTAGTCAGGCCATTCTTAGTAGCTGTTGTTACTTTTTTATCAGCGACAGACGCTGAAACAAAAATAGGCGTGGCAACAAAATGTGGACGCTTCATGGTGTCTGATCTCATCTTCTCTACGTTAACTCAACATCATTGTTTCAGGTTGGAATAACAACCACATCCCCCTCAATTTCAATCGGTGGGGCGTAGTGTGTTGGGCGTATCCCTTTGTATCAGGGCGAGCAACGGATGAGTGTTTGGGCTTATATCGACCTTACAAAATGCACGTCAAATCAGATAAAAATGATTCATCGCAACATTCCAGGGGCTTCGATCCGTATTATGAGATGACTTGGGTTCACAACCACTATAAAGGTGAAAATTATGACAGGTCTTATCGACAGGTTTCTCAAATATGTCACGTTCGACACGCAATCTAACCCGTCGCAGGCAACATGCCCGAGCACACCAGGCCAAACTGAGTTTGCTCGGTTTCTGCAACAGGAACTTATTGAATTAGGTCTATCCGATGTCACGCTAGATGCCAATGGTTATATCATGGCGACCTTGCCATCTAACGTAGAGGCCGACATTCCAGCGATTGGTTTTATCGCCCATATGGATACCGCGCCCGATGCATCAGGCAAAGATGTTAAACCTCAGTTGGTAGAGAATTATCAAGGTGGTGATATTGCGCTTGGAAAGGGTGATGTGGTGCTTTCGCCAATTCAATATCCCGATCTTCATGCTCTTCATGGTCACGATATCATTACGACCGATGGCACGACATTGCTGGGTGCCGATAATAAAGCGGGCATTGCAGAGATCATTTCCGCCGTTGAGTTTTTGATGGCAAATCCAGACATACCACATGGTGATATCAAAATAGGTTTCACACCTGATGAAGAAATTGGCCGCGGTGCGGATTTGTTTGATGTCGACAAGTTTGCTGCAAAATGGGCGTACACAGTCGATGGTGGTCCGGTAGGTGAGCTTGAATATGAGAACTTCAATGCAGCGGCGGCGCTAGTCGAGTTCAAGGGCGTCTCAGTCCATCCAGGTACGGCTAAGGGTAAAATGGTTAATGCCATGACTGCAGCAGCGCGATTCCATGCGGATATGCCGCTTGAAGAGACACCAGAGTGCACATCAGGTTATGAAGCTTCTATCATCTACATAATGCACAGATGTCTCTGACGGATTCATCGCTGCACTACATTTTGCGTGATTTTGACAAAGACGAATTGGCACGCAAAAAGGCCTACCTAGAAGATAAGGTAGCCACGTTTAATGCGCAGGGCAGTAAGGTGAGTTTAACCATTACAGATAACTATTCGAACATGCGCGAGATGGTAGAGCCACACCCGCACATTATCGATATTGCTAAGCAGGCTATGGAAAGCTGCGAGGTGAAGCCAAACATCAAGCCAATCCGTGGTGGTACCGATGGCGCTCGTTTGTCATTTATGGGCTTACCTTGTCCAAACCTGTTTACCGGTGGTTATAATTTCCACGGTATTCATGAGTTTATTACGGTTCAAGGCATGGAGTTAGCGGTAAAAGTGATCGTGCAAATTGCGAAAGACACCGCGATTCGTTATCGTTAACACTCATTCTTAATGCAGTAGTAGGCGACCATGGAAGATGTTCAAAAAGTCATCGCGTTTTTAATTGAAAACAAACTGTTATTGAGCGTCCTGGTCATCACACTGATTTTGATAATACGCCGCATCACACTCTCGGGAATTCGAGGGGATGTGGCGTTTTTGTCTGAAGATCAGCGTAAATGGATGTCGCGGACGAAAAACGGCTCGTTCGCGATCATCGTCATTACTTTGTTTCTGGTCTGGAAATCAGAAATCAGTGAGTTCGCTCTGTCGGTGACAGCGATTGCAGTGGCTATTGTCGTTGCCTCAAAAGAGATCATTCTTTGTTTTACCGGTTCAATCCAACGGGCGAGCTCGCGGTCGTTTCGTATCGGTGACTGGATTGAAGTAGGAAAGACCAGCGGCGAAGTGATTGAGCACAATCTAATGGCCACCGTGATACAAGAAATTGACCTGTACCATGGTCAATATCATTTCACAGGAAAAACCATCACACTGCCTAACAGCATGTTTTTCACCTACCCGGTTAAGAACCTCAATTTCATGAAGCGCTACGTCTACCACAGCTTTTCAATTGTAGTTCCTGGCTTCAAAAACCTATTTCCACTGCTCCCTGAGTTGACGGTCAGAATCGAGAAGCACAGTGAAAACTTTATCGATGTTGCTAGGCGCTATAATAGTGTGATTGAAAAGCATGCTGGTGTTGACTTACCGGGCTCTGAACCTCACATCCACATCGCAAGTGGTGCTACCGGTGAGCAGATTGTCCATGTGATGATTTTCTGCCCAACAGAGCTTGCCACCCATCTAGAACAAGAAATTCGCGCGGACTTTATGATGCTGCACGATTTGTCGTTTCCGGAAGAAACTCCAAAAGATTGATATAAATCAACTCGTTATATTTTGAAACACTTTCACCCAAACTATTAATACTTCTCGGACATTCAGCTGACTTGTGATTTGTTAGTCTGCCATGGCTTGTTCCAATCAGAAGAGAATAGGGTGTTTCAATGCCTAGAAAAATACTCGTTGCCAGCGTTATTTCTGCACTATTTTTAGCAGGATGTGGCGAAGCAACACAATCCAACCAAAATGCACCAGCGCCTCTTGTGCAAACTACTGCTGTAGAGGTCGTCCCATATCAACAAAGTAAGTCTTACATTGGACGCATGGATGCGGTTGAAGATACGGCCATTACTGCTCAGGTAACGGGCTACTTGATGGAGCGCCATTTCCAAGAAGGGCAGATCGTCGAAAAAGGTCAAAAGCTATATTCTATCGAGCCATCATCATTTGAAGCTCAAGTTGCGAGTGCAAAAGCCAAAGTGTCTGAAGCGGAAGCGGCACTGAAAAAAGCCGAGCTTGATTTTGAGCGAGGCAAAAATCTTGTTAAATCGAACAACATTTCTCAAGCAGAATTTGATGCGTTGACTGCGACACTCATGAGTGCGCGCGCTCAACTCGAAGCGGGTAACGCTCAGCTTAAAGTGGCTGACGTTAACCTATCTTACACCACTATACGTGCTCCGTTTACCGGTCGAATTTCTGATAGTAAGGTCAGCCAAGGTGATCTTCTTTCTCCATCTTCAGGTGTATTAACGACACTGGTTAGCATGGATCCTATTTACGCGTCATTCAGCATTAGTGAGCGTGAGCGTTTGGCTCTAGGCATGGATACTATTGAAGGTAACGGATCGGATGAATCAAATGGCGTTGCTGTTAACATCATTCTGGAAGATGGCCGAGTGTTCGAAGAGCAAGGCAAAATCGACTTCTTAGGAAACCGAATTAATCTCAACACCGGTACGCTGGCGATGCGTGCTGTCGTTGAGAACCCGCAGCAGCGTTTGCTTCCAGGTCAGCACGTGCGTGTTGAGCTTATGGAAAAAGAAGCGGTCGACGTGGTCACTGTCCCCCGTCGCGCGGTTCAAACCGATCTTGAAGGCGACTTCGTTATGGTCGTAACGGAAGGCAATGTAGCAGAGCGTCGTAATGTTGCTCTAGGTACACAAGTTGAAACTGGCGTCATCATCCAATCAGGATTGAAACCGACTGATGTTGTCATCACTCAAGGCTTACAGCGTGTAAGGAATGGCGTGCCTGTTCGAATCGATGAGTCGAAGCCAGCAGATCAAGGTGCGTAATAGATGCTAAGTCGTTTCTTCATTCAAAGACCAAAGTTTGCTTTGGTCATTTCAATTATACTCACGCTGGCGGGTGCCATCTCTTTGATGGTGCTGCCAGTTGCTGAGTATCCAAAAATCAGTCCGCCATCGGTGAGCGTCACCGCATTCTATACAGGCGCAAGTGCAGAGGTTGTAGAGGAGGCGATAGCCGATCCTATAGAAACCTCGGTGAACGGCGTTGAAGACATGATTTATATGTCTTCAAAGAGTGCTAATGATGGTTCATACAACCTCAATGTGACGTTTGATATCGGTACCGACCCTGACATGGCTCAGGTCAACGTGCAGAACCGCGTGTCACAGATTGAGTCAAAACTGCCACAAGAAGTTCGTATGGTTGGTGTAACGGTGAAAAAACGTTCGCCAGACCTATTGATGGTACTGAACTTCTACTCACCTGATGGTCGTTATGATGACAAGTTCCTGATTAACTACATCAACTTGAACGTTAAGGATCAACTTGCTCGTGTTAAGGGCATCAGTGAAGTTAACGTCATTGGTGGTGGTGAGTATGCGATGCGTGTTTGGCTAGACCCAGACAAGCTAGCCAACCTCAAAATGACGACCTCTGACGTTTATGCTGCATTGGCTGAGCAAAACGTACAGGTTGCTGCGGGTCGTGTAGGTGCTGCGCCATATGCAAACCCACAAGAAGTACAATTCAACCTGGTAACCAAAGGTCGCCTTGAGTCGATTGGTGAGTTTGAGAACGTCGTTCTGCGCGCAAATTCAGATGGCTCAACGGTCTACCTTAAAGATGTCGCTCGCGTAGAGCTTGGTAAGAAGTTCTACGATGGTAGTGGGCAGTTCCGCGGTGAAGATGCTTCTATCGTTGCACTTAACCTTCAATCGGATGCCAACGCGCTAGAAAGTGGCAAAGCGGTGATGGATCTGCTTGAGCGCTTGAGTGTTAACTTCCCTGAGGGTATGGCATACGAAACTAGTTACGATACGACCGTGTTCGTTGCTGAGTCGATTAAAGGGGTAGTTAAGACCCTAATTGAGGCCATCATACTTGTTATCGCGGTAACGTATTTGTTCCTTGGTAGTGCGCGTGCAACGCTTATTCCGGTTGTTGCGATTCCGGTATCGCTTATCGGTACGTTTGCTGTCATGAACATGACGGGCTTTACTGTCAACACGGTAACCCTGTTTGGTATTATCTTGGCGATTGGTATTGTGGTGGATGATGCGATTCTCGTTATCGAGAACGTAGATACCATCATGAAGCGCAACCCAGATATGTCACCAAGAAAAGCAACCCTGATCGCGATGAAAGAGGTGACCGGGCCAATTATTACTTCGACGTTGGTACTGCTCGCTGTATTTATCCCGGTAACGCTGTTACCAGGTATCACCGGCATTATGTATCGTCAGTTTGCTCTGACCATCTGTATTTCGGTTGTGATTTCTTCGATTAACGCACTGACGCTGTCGCCAGCCCTATGTTCGTTGGTTCTGAAGAAAGGTGGCGGCAATACAGCCCGTTGGTTCCAAACATTCAATCGTGCACTCGAGCGTATTACACTGCGCTACGGTCAAGTCGCTGGGTTCCTAGTGAAAAAGGCACTCCTGCTGGTTACTTTCTTTGTGATTGCGGTTGGTGCGGTAAGCTTCCTAGCGAAAAACACTTCTACGGCGTTTGTGCCACAGGAAGATAAAGGTATTTTGCTGGTTAACGTTCAGCTTCCTGATTCAGCGTCTCTGTCTCGTACCACAGAAACAACCGACAAGTTGGTTAACTTGGTTGAACAAGAGCCAGGTATCGATGGAATCACGATAGCGAACGGCTATGCGTTTATGACTGGCGCGGCAGCATCGAATGGTGCTTCGCTATTCATCAAGCTGAAAGACTGGGATACCCGTAATGGTTTTGAAGGAGATCACTCTTCGAATGCTATTGCTGCTCGTATTAACGGTATGGCCGCCCAGCAAATTCCGGGCGCTGTTGTGTTTGCAATGGGGCCTCCGGCAGTTCCTGGTATGGGCGCGGCTTCTGGCTTTGAATTTGTGTTGGAAGATACATTAGGCCGAAGCCGAACGGATCTCGCATTGGTGATGCAGGATGTGATTCAAACTGCGAATCAACAGCCGGAGATCGCTTATACGTTTAGTACTTTCCGTGCTAATGTACCGCACTACTACGTAGACATTGACCGTGAGAAAGCACAGCAGCTAGGTATTCCACTGTCGTCGATTTTCCAAACGCTACAGGGTAACTTAGGCTCTTTGTACGTGAATGACTTCACCATGTTTGGTAAGAACTTCCGCGTAACGATGCAAGCCGATGCTGAATACCGAAGTGGTATGGACGATCTTCAGCTGTTCCATGTTCGTTCTTCTAAAGGTGAGATGATTCCTTTAAGCACGCTAGTGTCTTACGAGCAAGTCTTTGAACCCGACGTTGCGTGGCGATATAACATGTACCGCAGTGCGGTAATCCAAGGTCAACCAGCACCGGGTTACTCAAGTGGTGACGCGATCGCTGCTATGGAGCGCGTAGCGGCGGAAGTTCTGCCAATGGGGTATCAGTACGAGTGGACAGGTATGGCTTACCAAGAAATCTTGGCGGGTAACCAAGCGATTTATGCGTTTGCGCTGGCTCTGATCTTCATCTACCTATTCATGGTTGCTCAGTATGAAAGTTGGGGTATTCCACTTGCCATCATACTCGTGGTTCCGGTGGCGACACTCGGGTCGTTTGTCGCGTTGAATTTAGCGGGCATTCCGTTGAACTTGTACGCTCAGATAGGTCTCGTTCTGCTCATAGCGATGGCGGCGAAGAACGCGATCCTTATCGTGGAATTTGCCAAGATTGAACGTGAGGAAAAAGATGTCCCAGTTGATGATGCCGCTGTACGCGGTGGTATGTTGCGCTTCCGAGCGGTTAACATGACCTCTTGGTCGTTTATCCTGGGCATGATACCACTCATCTTTGCATCGGGAGCGGGTCACATCAGCCAAAACTCGCTGGGTATTTCGCTTGTCGGTGGTCTGTTGTGTGTACTTCTTGCAGGTACGTTCTTGATCCCAGGCTTCTATGCTCTGATCCAGCACCGCCGCGAAAAAATTCACGGTGGTAATACTAAGCTAGTACCGCTGGAAGATGACGAGTAACGACTATCGAGCCATTCATTGATGTTCAAGCCCCTCCACGTGAGGGGCTTTTTGTATGTCTTAAATTGTCACGCTGTCATGACAAATCTCTACATTCCGGGTTTGAACGAGCAAAGGCATTTATTGAAGTTGATGTACGGTTTGCTGGTATGGCTGGTGTATAGTAACCATCTGTTTAGTAAGATTAATTTATGGGTTGTTAGCAGTTTGTAATAAATGTCTCATTAGGAATACACCTACAAGAACATAATAATTCGCGTTTGTAGTATTCTGTAAAATTATGTATCTTTGCGGCCGATTCGGTAGATGTAGTGGATTGGACGATGGTAAATCAAAAACTGTTGATCGTAGAAGACGATGCAAAACTAAATGTAATGCTAGGCGATTACTTTAAGACCCAAGGCTTTGATGTAAAAACAGTTTATGATGGAGGCGAGTCTGTCGATTTGATTGAATCTTTTCAGCCTGACATTACCATTTTAGATCTTATGCTTCCCGGTCAAGATGGCCTATCTATTTGTCGCGATGTTCGTGACAGCTACAACGGAAAAATTCTAATGCTAACAGCAAGTGATGATGACTTTGATCACGTAGCCGCATTGGAAACCGGCGCCGACGATTTTGTCTCTAAGCCTATCAAACCTCGCGTATTATTAGCACGCGTACGAAATCTTCTAAGACGCCCAGCCGAAGACGCGATTGCGATGGAAGCGAACAATATTCAGGTTGGCCGATTAAAGGTGTGTCAAAACAGCCGCAGTTGCCGACTCGGTGAGTGTGACGTTTCCTTAACGGACAGCGAGTTCGATTTACTCTGGTTACTCGCGAAATCAGCGGGTGAGGTGTTATCTCGTGACTATCTCACCAGACAGCTTCGTGGTATCGACTATGACGGCATCGACCGTACAATCGACAACCGCATTGTTACCCTTCGCAAAAAGCTATTTGATGATGCGACCAACCCAAAAGGTATTATCACGGTGCGTGGCAAAGGCTACCTGTTCGTTACTGATGGCTGGAAAGCATAGGACTGACGGGTTTGTGGAGACTATTTCTTGAATGCCTAATTGGCGTAATACTGCTCTTTACCGCAAGTATTTACGGCTACGAGTATGTAATTTACGGCAAAACCGACCCTGATTTGGTTGATGCCAATCTCAGGGTAGAAGCGTTTCGCGACATCATGAATCACGTTGCGACCAACGAAAGTGATGAGCAGGCGATTGAGTTGCTCGAATCATTTGCTGAGAAAACGCACCGCTTGCTAGACTCTCACACACCTTCCGAACTGCCGGAAGAGGTGGCTAGCCACTTTGAAGAACAACCAGAAGTCCATTTCCTGCTCGATGACAACGATCACCTGTGGCTCAAGTTTGACAACAACGCCAATTACTTTCACCTGACTGACGACCCAGATTCTGAGCTCATTAAAGCGATTGAATTTGCCAATCAAGTAGTTTGGTTGTTCTTTTTCGCAGGCTTCGTCGCCTTTAGTTTTTTGTTGATTTGGTTCCTAAGCCGTCGCTTGCGCGTGCTGGAAAAAACGGCCAATGAATTTGCGAGTGGTAACCTTGAGGCAAGAGCATCTGAAGGGCAGTGGGTTCGCCTCGGTAAGCTCAATAAATCTTTCAATCACATGGCAACGAAAATCGCCAATCTTATGGTAAGCAACAAAGCACTAACGAATGCCGTTGCTCATGAGTTGCGTACACCGATTTTCCGCATTCAATGGCAAAGCGAAGTGTTGATGGAACAGCTGAGTGATCCGCAAGCCAAGCAGCAGTTGGCCAGTATTATTGAAGATACGGAAGAGATGGAACATCTTGTGGATGAGTTGCTCTACTATGCACGAGTAGAGCGCCCAGATGCCGCTATTGAGCTAGAGCAAATTGATATTGCAGCCTGGCTAAAAGAGCATCATGTGAAATGGCAGACGCACATTGGGCATACGTTCGACTTACAAGTAGCCAGTGACAGCGTCAATGTGAACATAGATCGTTTCTTGTTATGCCGAGCCTTAGTGAACTTGATCAGTAACGCAAAACGCTACACTCAGCAGCGTATTGTCGTTAAGTTGGTGGAAGACGATGACCATATTGCCATTGAAGTGCACGATGATGGCATTGGTGTTGACCCAGAACATTGGGATCGTTTGTTTGATCCATTTTACCGTGTCGATAAGTCCCGAGACCGTGCATCTGGTGGCTATGGTTTAGGACTCGCCATTGTTAAGCACATCATGTTACGCCATGGCGGCAGTGTCGAAGTTAGCCACAGCGAACTTGGCGGGGCTTGTTTTACTTTGGTGTTACCTCACTTCTCTCAGTCTTAATCTCCTTTTTGTTAGTTTGTCGCCGCTTCGTCTGCTTGATTGCAGACGAGCGTTGGCGTCCAGTGATATACTTCGCGCTATGGATTGGACATAACAAACTGAACTGAATGAAATTTATCCACACTTCTGATTGGCACCTCGGCCGGCAATTTCACAATGTGTCTCTGCTGGAAGACCAGCAGCACGTTCTTGAGCAAATCACTCACTACCTTTCTGAGAATGACATCGATGTCTTGTTGATTGCAGGTGATGTTTACGATCGCTCTGTGCCGCCAACGGCTGCCATTGAAGTGCTCGATGAGTTTTTAAATCATGTGATTCAACAGCTTGGTATTCCTGTGATTATGATCTCGGGAAACCACGATGGCGCAAAACGCCTAGGTTTTGGTTCACGGCAGTTTGGACAAGCTGGATTGCACATCATCAGTTCGTTGGAGCAGATCACCACGCCCATTGAGATTTCCGACAAAAACGGCGAATCGGTGTTGTTTTATGGCCTTCCTTACACCGATCCTGAGCAGGTAAGGCATCACTATAAAGTCTCGGTGAGCAATCATGATGAGGCACATCAGCATCTAGCACAGCAATTGAATGAAGTTGTCGATCCAAGTAAGCGTAATGTCCTACTTAGCCACTGCTTTATCGATGGCGCGCAAACCTGTGAATCTGAACGCACTCTTTCTATAGGAGGGGCTGATCGCGTCAGCTATGAGCATTTCCAGCAGTTTAATTACGTAGCTTTGGGACATCTTCACCAAGCGCAAAAGCGCGGCGCGGAACATATTCGCTACTCTGGTTCTATCATGAAGTATTCGTTTTCGGAGCAGCACCACAACAAAGGGATGACGCTGGTGGAGTTCACATCGGATACAAACGAGCCTGTCATTACCACTGTACCGCTCACAGCGCCTCATGATATGCGAATCATCGAAGGTGACTTGGCGGACTTAATAGAGCAAGGCAAAACCGATCCCAAAGCCGATGATTACTTGCTCGTTCGTCTAACCGACAAACACGCGATACTCGATCCTATGGCGAAGCTTCGTGAGGTGTACCCAAACGTATTGCACCTAGAAAAACCGGGCATGTTAATTGGTGTTGAAACCGAAATGGGACAGGCGAGATTAGGACGCTCGGAACTTGATATGTTCCAAGATTTCTTTTTGGAAGTGCAGGGTGATGAGATGACAGAGAGCCAAACCGAGATGATTGCGAATGTGCTAAACACTCTTCAGACAGCGAAACAGGAGCAGTAATTCGATGAAACCGTTAACGCTGACTCTCCAAGCTTTTGGCCCTTTTTCGGGTGTTGAACATATCGATTTTCGCACGCTCGGTGACTCGCCGCTATTTTTGATCAACGGCCCAACTGGATCAGGAAAGAGCTCTATCTTAGATGCCATCTGTTACGCGCTCTACGGCGAAACGACAGGCAGTGAGCGTACTGGCGATCAGATGCGTTGCGACTACGCTGATGCGAAGCTTTTAACCAGCATCACGTTTGAGTTTGAATTAGCCGGGGCTCGTTACCAAATCACACGCAGTCCAGATCAGGAAGTGCCCAAGCAGCGCGGTGAAGGGATGACGAAAAAGTCCCATTCAGCACAGCTGATTAACCTCGATAACGACCAGCTCATTGCCAACAAACCTAAACCCGTGGCTACCGCCATCCAGGAGTTGATGGGGCTAGATGTGAAGCAGTTTCGTCAGGTTATGGTTATCCCACAAGGTAAGTTTCGCGAGCTACTAACGGCAAGCTCGAAAGAGCGTGAAGCGATTTTCGGCCAACTGTTCCAAACTCAAATTTACACCACGATTGAGCGAGTGCTATTTGATCGAGCTGCGGGCATTCGAAAGGCGAAAGAAGAGTTCGATAACCAAATCAAAGGCGCGTTGGACGTCGCAGCGGTGGAGTCGGAGTCACAACTTTCACAAGCGCTCATTGAGTTAGCACCGGAGTTAGAACAAGCACAAAGCGACCTGAATAAAGCGGAAAGTCAAAGAAGCAAAGTGCAGCAAGAGCTAGACAATGCACTAGAACTAAGCAAAAAGTTCTCGGCCAAAGCAGAGCTTGAGCAAGCGCAACTAAAACACCAACAAAGAAGTGAAGCTATTGAGTTTGCGAAGGCCGAGCTCAATGCTCACAAGGCAGCGGCTGCTATTCAGTCGGAGTATGAGAGCCAGCTACGTTTGACCAAAGAGTCCGCTACATTGGCAGAGCGTTTGCAAACTGGGCAAGGCAAAATTGCCGCTGCGAAACAAAATCAGCTTCAAGCTCAGGCAGCCTATGATGAGGCGAAAAAAGCGAGTGATAATGCTGAGCCGTTAAAACAAGAGCGTTTTGAGTTAAACGCCCTAACTGAGCGCCTAAAAGAGCTCGACAGTAAGAAAGTTGAGTTACAACAGGCAGATCAGAAGCTCAGTAGTATGAGTGCATCTCAATCTGCACTTACTGAACAGATCAAAGCGATGACCCAACAAGAAGAGTCGCTGCATGCTGCTTTCATCGATGCGGAAAAACAGAAGTCGCAACTTAGCGAACTCACTTTGTCATTGGATCTTGAAACCAAGAAACAGCAAGCACTACAGGCAATGACTCAGATAGATGCGCAGCTTGAAAGTAAGCATAAACAGCGAACTGAGCTAACCAACACCATTGCCTCAAAAGAACTTGTCGCAAGCAAGGCGCGCCACACGCGTGCTGAAGCAGAAATTGCTTTGGCACAGCGGGCAAGCGGCTTTACTTGCAGCTTCCTTAGAACAAGATGCACCTTGTCCGGTGTGTGGCAGCGTTGAGCATCCGAATGTGGCTACTTTCTCTGGTGAAGCGGTGACACTTGAGCAGGTCAATCAGTTAAGAGAGATAGAAACCAACGCGAAAGATGAACTTACCCGTTGTCAACAGTTATTCGCTGAGTTGGAAAGTCAAATCGCTACACTCATTGCGCGCAAGCAAGAGTGGATGGACTCTTTGAGTGTCGTTCAACAGCAGGATCTTGGTCAGTTTGCTCAAGATGTGCAGCAGACGATTGAGGATCTATCTGCGCGCATTGCCAACCTGAAAGCGCTGAACATTGAGTTATTGCAGACGCAATACCAACAAGCGGCGGCAAAGCGTGTTGAGCTGTCTCAGCAGTTCGAGCAAACAACCATTCAAATGAATGAGTTCACGAACCACGTCCAGCAACTGCGTGGTGTCGTTAGCTCGCTAGAATCTGGCAACAATACGGGTTATGCGACAGCACAAGCGGTACTAGAGCGTCAGCAAGCTATTGAAACACAACTTGCTCAATTCGCCGCGTCGTTAGAGCAGGCAGCGCAAGCACTGAAGCTGGCGAGTGAAACGCTTGCGAAATTTGAATCTCATCTTGAGACGTTACAAAAACAGTTTGAAGAATTAGAGCTAGCTCGTGAGAGCGCGTCATCAGCATGGAAGGTGGCACTAGACAACAGTGTATTTGAATCAGAGCAACAGTTCTTGAATGCGAGACTTAGCTCAGAAAGAGCCGAGCAAATAGCGCAGCAAATTGAACATCATCAGCATGAGGCATTCGACTATCAGAGCAACTGAATCTACTGACAGCACAGCTTAGCGAACAATCAATGCCCGCGATAGAACAAATCACCGAGAATAAACAGCAAGCCGATGTGGCATACCAAAGTGTGCTCAAGCAGTATCAAGTTTATCAGTCACAGCAAAACAGCTTACAGCAAGTGCGTAAACGCATTGAAACCCTTAGAGCGCAAAATGAAGAGCTCGACAAACAGTATCAAGTGGTGGGTACTCTGAGTGACGTTGCCAATGGACGAACCGGCAATAAAATCAGTCTTCACCGTTTTGTTCTTGGTGTTTTGCTTGATGATGTTCTGATCCAAGCGTCGCAACGACTAAGACTAATGAGTAAAGGGCGTTACGATCTGAAACGCAAAGAGTCGCGTTCTAAAGGTAATGCGGGCTCTGGCCTTGACCTGATTGTCGAAGATGCCTATACCGGCAAATGGCGCGACGTAGCTACGCTCTCTGGCGGTGAGTCCTTCATGGCCGCATTGTCACTTGCGCTCGGCCTGTCTGACGTTGTGCAGTCCTACAGCGGTGGTATAAGGTTGATACTCTGTTTATTGACGAAGGCTTCGGTAGCCTCGACCCCGAATCTCTTGACCTAGCGGTACAAACGCTGGTTGAGCTACAACAATCAGGCCGTACAATTGGGATCATTTCCCACGTGTCTGAGTTAAAAGAACAAATGCCGCTCCGACTCGATGTACATGCATCTCGCGTCGGCAGTACGGTTAGTTTGGTCAACTAGGAGAAACCACATAATGCGCGACCAAATCACTTTTTTTGAACGCTTCGAAGCCGATATCATGGCGAGTAAAAAGACCATCACGATTCGCGATAAATCAGAGATTGATTTCGAACTCGGCCGCACCATTCCAGTCGCCACATTCGAAGATGGACGAGTATTCGGTAATTTGAACATTCGCTCCATTACACCTATTTCATTCGATGACATCAACGCCACTCACGCTGAGCAAGAGAACATGACCATCCCGCAGTTACGTGAGGTAATTAGTGAGATTTATCCGGGGGAGGATGAGTTGTATGTGATTGAGTTTGTGGTGGTTTAACACTACAAAGATAAACTCCCCGCTAGTGTAACGCCGCGGGGAGCTTGATATAGGTTTGAGTATTCCGACTTAAACGTCGAATTATTATTAACCAAATAGCAATTTACTCAAACAACAACCTCTGACACGCCAACAGCGATTTAGGCAGTGATACTTTCAGTTCCCACGATCTTGGGATGTCTTGTTCCGTTCCTTGATAACACGCCGCTAGTGTCGCACCGAGCAGTATCGCGCGGCCGCAGTTGTCTCCACCACACAGTATATTTTCGCGAATGCTGGCTTCGTAGCTAGTGGCATTCAGTAGCAAATGAACAGTCACTGGAAATGAGGCTTCTAAGCCGCAGTGCATGCCTAGCTCTGTAGCCACTTCGCTAGAGGGTTTTAAAATCCGCTCTTCGGCGAGTTTAATCGCTTCGTCTGTTAGATCAGAAAGGCCCTTAGCACTATGTACACACTCTATTGGCGTTTTACCTGATAAAGCGGCTTTCAAAATGGCCGCAGAGGCGAGGGCATAAGCAACGGCTGCATCATTATTGTTGGTGACGCGCACCGCTGACTCAACAAGTTGGTTCAAGTTTTTATCATTATGATGAACGGCTAACAGTGGTGGCAGCTTGGAAATCGCTGGGTTTTGTGTATCGTCTGCTCCCAGATTCGACAATGGCTTCTCTTCCGCTTCAAGCGCGTGAGCATTAAGCAGAGTAAGTTTGGTCGGCTTATCTATGTAGCCACGCCATTTGCCCCCATATCAAACCATTCTCGAAAAGCTTGAATGTATTGTGCTTCGTCGTATTGCCCATGCATTGCGATCGCATCCAGCATCGCTATCATTTGAGCCCCGTATTGTGAATAGTCACCGGGCTTTTTACCTTCGTGGGCGTAATAGCCTTTATCTATGTAGTCTTTAGCGTTTGGGGCATGGAACTCTGGAGTGCCATTGGAAAGGGTTTTGATGGCGACTTGGTCATATAACCAATGAAAGCCATAGAGGCAGCATCAGCAACTAGGGCGCCAATCACGGAATTTAATGCTCGATTATTTTCACTATTCATCTCGTGTCCATACATCACAGAAGTCATCCTTGAGTCTGTTATTGTAGGCGCTTTGGGGTAGACTTTTTTGGGGCTAACGCAAATTTCTGCGTTTAGGCCTCAGTGTTTGCATAAGGCTATTGGCCTTACAAGATGCATTCAGTACGGAACTTATGTGAAAGGAATAGCGATGAAAGACGAGACTTTATCAATACATCACGGTTACGAAACGGATCCAACCACCAAATCGGTAGCAACACCCATCTATCAGACTGTGGCGTATGAGTTTGATAGTGCCCAGCATGGTGCTGACCTCTTTAACCTTGAAGTTCCGGGCAATATCTACACCCGTATCATGAACCCGACCAACGACGTACTTGAACAAAGGATGGCGGCTCTAGAAGGCGGTATTGCGGGGCTTGTCGTGAGCGCGGGTAGTGCGGCCATCAACTACGCGATTTTGACGCTGGCAGAGGCGGGAGACAATATTGTATCGACGCCTCAGCTCTATGGCGGAACCTACACTTTGTTTGCACACATGCTGCCAAAGCAGGGTATACAGGTGAAGTTTGCGAAAGATGACAGTCCTGAGTCGATAGCAGAGCTGATTGATGAAAATACCAAAGCGGTCTATTGCGAATCGATTGGCAACCCAGCGGGTAACATCGTCGATATTGAGGGGATCTCGACACTGGCACATCAGGCAGGTGTGCCAGTTATTGTTGATAATACGGTTGCGACGCCTGTATTGTGCAAACCGATAGAGTTTGGCGCGGATATCGTTGTTCACTCGTTAACCAAGTATGTTGGTGGCCATGGCACCTCCTTGGGAGGCATCATTGTTGATTCTGGTAAATTCCCTTGGGATAAGCATAAAGATCGTTTCCCAGTGTTCAATCAGCCTGAACCTTCGTATCACGGTGTCGTTTACACTGAAGCATTTGGACCAGCCGCATTCATAGGTCGTGCACGAACGGTGCCGCTTCGTAACACCGGCTCTGCTTTGTCACCGATGAATGCGTTTATGCTACTTCAGGGTTTAGAGACCTTATCGCTTCGAATGGAGCGCCACACAGAAAATGCCATCAAGGTCGCCGAGTTTTTGCAAAACCACGAGAAGGTGAGTTGGATATCTTACGCTGGTTTAGAAAGCTCGCCACACTATGAATTGGCAGCAAAGTACATGAAGGGGAAACCTTCTGCAATACTGTCATTTGGTCTGAAAGATGGCTACGAAGCGGGCGTTCGTTTCTATGATGCCTTGGCAATCTTCAAACGTTTGGTCAACATAGGGGATGCTAAATCCCTTGCTTGCCATCCTGCGTCCACGACTCACCGTCAAATGAGTGAAACTGAGCAGCGTGAAGCTGGAGTGAGACCTGAGATGATCCGTTTGTCTGTGGGCATTGAGCATATCGATGACCTCTTGGCCGACCTTGAGCAAGCTTTGAAAGCGTAAGCTCGAGAAATAAAAAATCGGGCCTTGAATTTGGCCCGATTGTTGTTTATGTCTTGCCTGTGCTTACTGCGTTTGTTCAACCATTTCTTCAACAGTGTACTCAAACTCTGGAACCGTGATTTCGACACGACGGTTTTGTGCACGGCCTTCTTTCGTTGAGTTATCGGCAACTGGATCTGCTTCACCCATACCGCTTACAGACATTCTCGAACGGTCGATACCCTGAGATTCTAGGTAAGCTGCAATAGACTCCGCACGCTCTTCAGAAATGCGTTGGTTGACTTCTTCAGGGCCTGAAGAATCGGTATAACCAACAATGTTAACCGTTGCTTCTGGGTGCTCATTCATCAGTGCGATGAGAGGATCAAAGTCAGACTTCTTACTCTCTTCTAGCTCTGTGCTATTGAAGGCGAACGTTTCTTGGCCTTGAACTTGCTCGAAGGTCTTGGTCAAAATGACCGCTTCAACAACAGGTGGTTGCTCTTCGACTGGAGCTTGTGTTGCCGCTGCTGCTGCCGCCGCTGCGGCCGCCGCATTGCCAAATGAGTAAGATACGCCTAACCAGAAGGTATCGACATCTGTGTCAAACCAACCATCTTTGACACCATTGATACGTTGATATTCCAGGCGTCCAGACCACGCCGTAGCGAAGTCATATTCAACACCCACGCCTCCCATAAGTGCGGTTTTCTTACGATCGCCATAAACGGTGTATGCACCACCGATCTTACCAAATACAGCCCAGTCATCGGTAAATGGATAAGAGAACTTAGGTGCCAAAGTGAATGCACTCATGTTTGCATCTTGGCGATAACCCGTAGAACCTTCGACGAACGAAGTTTCGTAGCTACCTAGCCAGTCATAAGCAAACTCAAGTGCGATATAGTCGTTCCAATCGTATCCGCCAAAGAAACCTGCACTAAAACCACTATCTGTACAAGGTGCTCCGGAGATGTTACAAGCGTCGGAGAGTTGCGAACCCCCTAAACGAGCGCCTATATATGTTCCTTCGTCGGCGAAGACGGGCGCTGCTGCCGTCATTGCGCCTATTATTGATGCTGCTACCACTGTTTTTCTCATAATGACGTCCTTTTTATCGTTAACGATGCGATCAGATACATCATCAATAAAAATAGGTTAGCTTTTGTGCATTTTCAAAAATAAACAAATAAGTTTCATATTGTTGCAGGCTAAATCGCGTTTATAGACCGTTTTGGCCTGCTATTTGATAGAAACCGCTGAATTTTTATCGTAGGAGAGGGGTTTATAGCGACGCAGTATGGGATCGATGATTGATATCAGCCATTGTATCTTATGCTCATTCTTACGAGAGGCTTTAGTGAGTATCGCTAAGTCAAGTTGTACTGGCGCTTTTTCTGCGACTTCTGTGGTTTGATAACGGAGCGTGTAGCAGTCATCGAGCAGTTGTGTCATCAATGCATGGTTATCGACGAAAATCGTTGCTTCGGCGTCACTTTTAAGCAGTTTGTAGAGGTCGATATGCTCATTCAAATCGGCAATAAGGTACTTAACATACTCACCTTGCTTATTGCCAAACAACTTGCCTGTACCGGTATGAATGTACTTTTGGTAGATAGATTGTGGTTTATCTGTCAATGCATGCACCGCAAGATCGACTTCTTCAGTTAGAAGCAAAGACTCAGAGAGTTTGGTCCATTGTCTGATCTCTATGGGGGCTTTGGTCTGCTTGCGAATAGCTTGGATGATTTCTTTGCCGCAGGAGATGAGATAAGGCTCAATTAAATGCAGTGTAATTTTGTCAATTGATGACGGAGAAAAATGATCCGGAGCAAGCGCTTCGCTTATCTGATTGAGGGCGTGTTTTATTTTGGGTTCTATGGTAATCGCATAACTGGTTGGAGTAAGGCCTTGGGCATTACGAATAAAAAGCGGGTCGTCGAGCTCGTCTCTCAGCTGTGCTAGAACTTTGGAGACGTATGATTGAGAACGACCCAACGCCAATCCGGCTTTGGAGGTAGAACCCGTCTCCATTATGGTTAGGAAGACGCGTAGGGCATTGAGATCGTTCATATCGGTTCACACCAGTGAGATTTGGACATAGCTAAAACGTAAACGAAATAGGCTGATTTCTCAATGCCTTGTGTCTATAAAGTGGGTTTACTACTAGTTAAGAACAACGTAACCACGGTTTGTCATACAGTTTTTGACAACAGTTTGCTGATCTTGCTTGTACTGCTCGGCATTTTCTCGGTTTGCTCGGCCTCGGCCTAAAAACGCCCGCAGC
>NZ_JYJK01000078.1 GCF_003263785.1 Vibrio variabilis | reverse complement strand
AATGCGTCACCGAAAATATCATCAAAGCCGCCACCACCATGACCGCCGTGACCACCAAAACCGCCACCTTCAAACGCTGCATGACCAAACTGGTCATACTGACGACGTTTATTCGTGTCCGTCAGCACCTCGTAAGCTTCTTTCACTTCTTTAAAGCTCGCTTCTGCTGCAGTATCTCCGGGGTTTTTATCAGGATGGTATTTCATCGCTAGGCGCTTATAGGCCTTTTTGATGTCCTTTTCTGAGGCTCCTTTCGAGACACCTAGCACGCTGTAATAATCTCTTTTCGACATGCTAAAACCTCACTCACTCTCTCACTCAAACATAAAAAGGGCGCTCGAGTTTCCGCGACGCCCAGAATTCCGATAAGTTTATGTATTTATGCCCATAACTCAACTTTTTCTTAAATCTCTCACCCACTGTAAAGCCAACTCCCCTGCAAACTGCCAAGATTCTCGGCTAATAATAAATTGAGATGCATGACCATGCATAAGCCACTATGATGCGCAGCACTGGTTCAAACCACACCATATTATGACTGTGTCTGTCACTGTGGTGTCACACAATGTCTTTAGTTTTACTAGTTGGCTTGTTCAATGTGGCACGGAACTGCCGTTTGAATCTTGTTCCATCAACTAGATAACTTAGTACTCAATTACATCTCATCCCCAGTAGAGTGTGATTGAGCATCAAGATTATCTCTTTTGATAAAACTTTAGGTTGTATGGACTAGATTGCATAGCCAAGTTCTGTTCTGATAGAAAATGATTTAACGACGTCTTTGAGTGTATTGGTTATAGAGAGCTTATCCATAGAAGGTTAGCCACACATCACACTCCCCCAAAACGTCTTTTGTGCTTGTTATATAAGGAGTTATACAATGCCGAAGGAAAACCAATATTCCCACATTTCTAGTAATGCGCGTTTGCGTAATACCACCGCGATGATTTTGGCGGGTGGGAAAGGCACTAGACTAAAAGAACTCACCTCTAATATCGCAAAACCTGCGGTATCCTTTGGCGGTAAGTTCAAAATCATCGACTTTACACTCTCCAACTGCATCAACTCAGGTATTCGTCGAGTTGGCGTGCTTACCCAATATATGGCTCACGATCTAATAAGCCATATCCAATCTGGCTGGCAATCATCTTATTCAGCATTAGGTGAAGGGGTTTACATCATCCCTGCTCAGCAGCGTGTTGGAGAAAACTGGTACCGAGGTACCGCCGATGCGTTGTATCAAAACCTCGATCTCATCAAACGTGTTGATCATACCGAACGAGTATTGATCTTGGGTGGTGACCACATCTACAAAATGGACTACTCACGCATGATCAACTTCCATGTTGAAAGTGGTGCCGATGTCACTGTTGCCTGTATTCAGAAACCCATTGAACAAGCATCAGAATTCGGCGTAATGGGTCTCAATGAAGATGGTGACATCATCAACTTTGTAGAAAAACCTGCCAACCCAACTCCAATGCCAAACAATAAGGATAAGGCGCTCATCTCAATGGGTATCTATATCTTTAATGTAGACGTATTGGATGCCGAGCTTAGACAAGCGTTAGATGATCCAAACTATAAACACGACTTTGGACACAACATCATCCCTAGCCTTATTGGCCGCAAGAAGATCAAAGGCTACGTGTTCACCGAACGCGGCCACCCAGGTGCTAATGGCTACTGGCGCGATGTCGGCCATGTAGACGAGTACTACGCGGCGACTATGGATCTGCTAGCACCGACGCCAGAGCTTGATCTTTACGATACCAGCTGGCCTATCATGACTAACCAAGTACAACGACCTGGGGTGAAGTTCTTATTCAATGACCCACAACGCCGTGGTTTCGCTGTTGATTCAGTCCTTTGCGCAGGCGCTATTATCTCTGGTGGCCAGGTTGAACATAGCTTAGTTTCCTCTGATGTTCGCGTCGAAGACTTTGCGGAAGTGAAAGACAGCATCTTATTACCGCGAGCTGTGGTTGGCAGTAGCTGTAAGCTAAAGAAAGTGATTGTTGCAGAAGGATGTGTCGTCCCTGATGGCACCGTGATCGGCTATGATCTCGAAGAAGACATTAAACGTTACACCGTCACCGAAAACGGTGTGGTGTTAGTTTGCGCTGAGATGTTTGAAACAAGCAATACCATTTCAAACCAAGAAAACGCTGAAGCAATAGTTTCTTAAAAAGAAATAGTTTCTTAAAAAGCAAGTGCCTATATCGGTACTTGCTTTTTTATTTCGCTACTCAACCAGCATTCTTGTAGAGCTTTAGCGCATCATAAAACGCCGCCATGGTGGTGTTATGAGCTTCAAACAACTCGTCGGCATTGACGCGGCCATGAACCGCAGTCAGATACTGCTCGGCAATCGCATCGGTTTTCGCTCGATGTATCTCTATCAACTTTTTACCCGGTTGGGTGACAGCAAGTATCTTTTTGATGCGACCACTCTGCTTGATCTTGGTGGCTGTAATAAGTTCCGCAGACTCTAATTCACGTACCGCTTTGTTCACTTTCGAGGTATCAGCAAGAAAAGCTTGGCTGATCATATATTGAGTGCATTGTGTCGAGTCTTGGTCTGAACACTTGTCGACATATTGAAGGACAAAAAAATTGAACAGCGACAGTTTTGTGTTGGTCGATTCCGAAAGGATCTTCTTGAGGTGTTCCGTCACCAAATAGCAAATATATCCATCACTGGGTAGCGGGCTCATAATGTGTCAGCTCCAGAGAAGTAAATGGTGCGCCCAATATAACAGCCGGTAAGTGTTCAGATAAACAATAATATTTTGTTACACCAATAGTGTGATTTGGCCATATTTTTGACACTATTTGCCATTTATGCACTACAAATGACTGATTTTTTCAGTTATAGAAAATAGCGCTCATATCGTCATAATAGACTTACCGCGTCGATAGTATAGCTTGGCGATGGCCGTCACAGCCGAACCAGGCGTTCTCTCTCTTGATGCGATTAACCCTTTGAAGAGGATGTGCCTCTTCGGATTGTATTACGGAATTTGATTTATTGAATAACGTTTTGGCGGGCGATGATGCCCGCTTTTTTTATGCGCTTACCACGCCCTCCTCTCTAGCCCCCAAATGTCACATAGTCATAAGTTATAATTTAAGTTTTACTCAATAATATTGAAGACTTGCATTAATCCAGCTACGATTTTGAATCAGCACGATGGCGTGTTTTGCAATAATATGATGGAGAGCAAAGGCATGACGAATCAATATGTTCCACCTAAAGTTTGGACGCACGATAGCGAAAGTGGTGGTCAGTGGGCCAGTATCAACCGACCTGATTCAGGCGCAAGACACGAACAGCCACTTCCCTCTGGCGATCATGCGCTGCAGCTCTATTCGTTAGCAACGCCCAACGGTCAAAAAGTCACTATCATGCTCGAAGAGCTGCTTGCGCTTGGTAAGACTGAGGCGGAATACGACGCCTACACCATCAAAATCGGTGATGGCGACCAATTTGGCTCTGGCTTTGTCGCCGTAAATCCAAACTCAAAAATCCCTGCTTTGCTAGATCGCTCCGGCGACGAGCCAGTTCGTGTCTTTGAGTCGGGTAATATTCTGCTTTATCTCGCAGAAAAGTTTGATGCGCTGCTGCCTAAAAAGGCGGACAAGCGTGTTGAGGCGATGAACTGGCTATTCTGGCTGCAAGGTTCAGCGCCTTATTTAGGAGGTGGTTTTGGTCATTTCTACGCCTACGCGCCAGAAAAATTCGAATACCCAATCAATCGCTTCACAATGGAAACGAAACGCCAACTTCACCTTCTTGATGCGCGCCTCGCTGAAAATCAGTTCCTTGCCGGCGACGAATACACAATTGCAGATATTGCGACCTGGCCATGGTATGGCAACCTAGTGATCAATAATCAGTATGACGCTGCTGAGTTCTTAGATGTCGAAAGCTACCCTAACCTAATTCGCTGGGCAAAAGACATTGCAGAGCGTCCAGCAGTAAAACGCGGCCGTATCGTTAACCGCGTATGGGGAGAAGAGTGGGAAACCTTGGCCGAGCGCCACAGTGCATCCGATATTGACGAAGTCCTCGCCAAACAGCCTAAATAAAGTAATACTGGCAATGCAACAAGGCGCACAAAAAACCAACCCAAAGGAAGGTGCCATTTTGTGTAATAGGCTCGACAGAAATAGCGGTGTTGAAGTAAGGGACGCCGCTATTTTTTCTCCAAAGGACAGTTACTTAAATAATGGAAAGTCAGCTAGCGTTTATCACTATTTGCATTGCTTCAGCCGCATCTCCAGGTCCGGGGATGCTGGCGGTATTGAGCAACAGTTTAAATCAGAATATGCAACGGACAATTCCGGTCATACTCGGTATTGCTACCGGACTATTGCTTGCATCGATACTCTCGAACTCTTGGCTGTTGACCTTAGTTCATACTAACGCCCTCGCCTACCAAGTCATGACCGGATTGTGTAGCAGCTACATTATCTACCTAGGCTGCCGTGCGATTTACTATTCAACAAGCCAAGCGCTGATTGAATCAAGGTCTTACGGGTATAAGAGTGGCGTGCTGATCTCGTTGCTGAATCCAAAAACCATTGTTTTCTTTGGTGCGCTGTTTCCACTTTTCGTAAACAGTGAGCAGTACTTTGCTCTACAGGCCGCACTGCTAACTCTAGAGTTGGTAGTGATTACGCTTTCAATACACCTGTTGCTGTCACTTGCAACGGAGAAGGTAGCTCGGTTTCTAAAACGTTATGTTGTGGTGATCAATAGACTAACCGGACTGCTATTTATTGCTCTTGGGTTAAGCGGGCTTCTGTTACAAGCGTAAACAAACGGCCACAGTAGTGGCCGCTTTTCAATTGTATCGATTCTGCTTATAGAACCGTAATGATGTCTTCTTGAGCTAGACGAGATTTAGGCAGACCGTAGTTATAGTCTTCACCCTCTTTGTGGTAGCCAAGTGCAAGCGCAAAGTCACACACATAACCACCTAATTCGTCTTTAAAAATCTCACCAATCATGTCTGGATCCACACCTTCCATCGGCGTCGATGCGATACCCATGCGTGCAAGAGTATGCAATACATTACCAAGCGCAATGTACGTTTGAGCTTTCGTCCACTGGCCGTTGAAGCCATTTTCATCGGTGTTCAGCTCAGCAAAACCGAACGCGCCATTAAGCATTTGGTCGTACATGTCTGCTGGTAAGTGACCCGATGTTACTTCCACATCCACCACTTTTTTGTAGTCGTCTTTAGTAAAGTGTGGATTGTGTGCAAATAGAATCGTGTGAGACGCTTCTTTCGCATGTGGTTGGTTGAATTGGTGCATATTTGCAAACGTATCGTGGAAACGCTGCTTCGCTTCATCACTCTCGATCACGATAAACTTCCACGGCTGCGAGTTGATTGAAGAAGCAGATAGACGAATGGCTTCTTTGATTACGTCCATGTCTTCTGCAGAAATGCGTTTAGATGCATCGTATTTTTTAGCTGTGTAACGGTTGTTTAGATCTTTGATGATTTGATGAGTCACTTTGCACTCTCCACTCTATATTCGGTATTGACTGTTTTCTATAAAACATCGCTAGGTAGCGCCCTTTCCGACAGTGACATAAGAATCAATGCGGAGGCGTTTAACCTAGTGCCAACAATGGCGATGTGGAGTAGATTAAGACCAAAGCTCAATCAGAAAAATAGATAAATCATCCAGACATTATGGACAAAACTACCCACAATGAACCAAGCTAAAGTGACTTTCTGTTCTTTTGATTGATTTATCGCCGAACCGCGATCCCATCGACAAAAAAATACGCTACGAAACGCTATGCTTTAAGTAGGTTTAGCAGCAAGAGAGTATGGTCATGAAATATAAACATATCCTTGTCGCACTGGAGCTTTCAGAAGATAGCAAAGTGCTGATTGATAGAGCCGTTTTTCTAGCAGAACTGTTGGACGCTGATGTGTCATTCATCCATATCGATGGTACACATGGTGAAATTTATCACGAGCTGGTTGATTTAGTCACCGACCCCGAACAAAGACCCTTGACCGTCGAAGCGACAGAGCAATTACATGGGTTTGCCGAATATGCTAAGTGCACATTGAAGCATTTCATCGTTGGAACTGGCGATCTTGGCGACAAAGTGAAAGTTGCTATTGCTGAAAATGACTTTGATCTTCTTATCTGTGGTCACCACCACGACTTCTGGAGCAAGCTGATATCTGCCTCTCGCCAAGTCATTAACAGCTCACCAGTGGACGTGCTTGTTGTTCCTATGGAAGATTAAGGTACAGTATCATTCGAGCCCAAAGCTTGATGCTCAATGCTAAAGATTGAACACTCAAGCGGTTGGGCTTGCATCAAGCGTGCTCTGCTTCCATAAAGAGACATTGATTTGGCGTTGGTAACACTGAAACTGTTACTTATTTAGAGTTAGTGTTATGCGAACAAAGCTGTCGTCTTCGTATTGGATCTGGTAAGCAAAAATTTCGTTGGCGTAAATTGCTCCAAGAAATAGATGTTTCTCACGAACGGTACCGCGGAATAGAATCGAAACATCCGCAATCATTTGGTTTTTACTACCGAAGTGAGCATTGAGATCGCTAGATAGTACACAAAGCAAACAGCCATTTTCATCGTGGCTTAAATCGACCTTTTCCGGTGTTGATAATAGCGCTGTCGTACCCAGCTTTTTCTCCAGTTCACGTATCAATAGCAAGTAGCTATCAAGGTGAGGCTGCAAAGCTTCTGGTTTGGCTTCTATACCGGTTAGCAGTACGTCTTCTAAATCGACTTGAGATTTCTTGGCTTGTAAGCTCATTGTTTTCAATTGCTTACGTATCAATTTGTATTTATTGCTTTTAAGTTTCGGTTTTAGCCAGCGAACCAAGAGTTCATTCTTTTTCTCACGATCAAAGAGCTGAGACTTACGATCAAGCTTGTGAAACTCTAGATATAACAGGGCGTGCAGAGACACCTCGGTCAAAAGCTGGATTGATTCCGAGTTAGACGTACTCATTTGCTTTGAACTGGATCCTTTGTTCTGCATCGTAGTCTGAAGGTAATATAAGGAAAGGAGTAATGGTGCCGAGAGAGGGACTCGAACCCTCACACCAAAGGCACTAGCACCTCATGCTAGCGTGTCTACCAATTTCACCATCTCGGCATCGATGATACGTTGCTTGACGTATCCATTGACGTCCACTTAATTAGTGGATGTAGAAATAGTAACTGACGATTTTCGACTTGTATAGCATTTGCTTGGATAAATGCAGCAAAATCAGTTTGTTCGGTGAATAATTCATCAGTTTGAATATTTGACATCCACTGGTCTATTCCCATTAGCATTTTTTGTCTATAAGCACATTTTTCTTTGAACATAGTGCAGTTTCGCCCAAAGCCAATCAATGACCTTGCTACTGGCTAACACATAACTAAGATTTATATTTAAACCCAATTTTGCGTTATGTATCCAAAGGTAACCCTTGGTTACACTCTCCCTATCCAAATCACAATCACACAAATCGCTACGGATAGCCTGAATCAGGGAACAAATATGTTCAGACTAATAAAAAGAGCGTTACATTTTAGTACCAAATCTGCTGTCGTAATCGGCGGATTTCTCTCTCTGAGTTATATGTTTGCTCAGCTCTCTACTGTTCATGGCAAAGCACTGCCGGCCGACTATTTCTCACAGGATTTGCCTAGCATTCTTGGATTGTTGAACTCTGAATTTTTTATGGGTGTGATTTTTGTTATCACCCTATCCATCATTACCTATGTGCTCTACTTACTGTGGCAGTTGCACGAAGTTGCCGTACACCGCAGTCAATACATGCAAAGCGCACAAGCAAATCTGGTATTTGCTCTGTCTTTATGTGGTCTGTTCATCGACAAGCTTTGGTGGGTACTGGCCATTATTATCGCCTTCACCAACTGGGATGCGGTCGCAAGCGCGGTGAGTAAAGTGATTCATAGTGGCATCCATGGCAATAAAAAGTCGGAGGACGCGTAATGAAAGAAATCATGCTTCCTTATGTGCTGATTATTTGGCTATTAGTCAAACTTGGCGTTATTAAATGGACACTACGCAATGCCGTTATCAGTGTCGGGTTTGGTGCATTCCTCGCATTCATGCTGTTTACCGCACACCGCTTTTGGTCACCAGCAGATTTGACCGACAGCACCACAGTTAAAGCGCCGCACGCAGTGTTGAGCCCCCTATTTGGCCAACAGGTGAAAAAGATCTACGTCACCCACAACCAAGAAGTGAAAAAAGGCGATTTGCTATACACCTTGGAGTCCGAAGATACCGATCATGAGCTGAAAAGTTTGCAATCCAGCTTAGTGGCTGCGGAACATCGTATCACTAGCATTGAAGAGCAAATTGCTATCGATGAAAAAAATCATCGCCGCTTGATCAATCTGGACGAGTTTAGCTCTGAGCAAGAGCGCGATGAACTGCATACCCGTATCCAACAAGGGCAGGCGGATCTCATGGCCGCCAAATCGGATGTGGATGGCATCAACGCACAAATCAATCAGAAACAGTGGCTGAACGATCGCAACCAAGTTCGTGCACCATTCGACGGAATTGTTGGCGTAATAAACATTGCTGAAGGCTCAAGAACGGGCAACTTGCATCTATTTGATACTAATAGAAAGTTTGTTGAAATGCGCGTTAGCGATCAAACCTATCGCTATATTGAGCAGGGGCAATTTGCAGAGTTCTTTGTTAACTCTCACCCTGGCGAAGTGTTTCGAGGTCGAGTACATAGCATCACGAGTAATACTGGTGAAGCCACCGTCTCTGCACAAGGTTCCACGCAGCATGTAAGACAGCACGTTGGGAATAACACGAGCAGCCATGGTCGTACAGTCATCATCGAGTTTAACGAACCTGAAGGCTACAACGTACCACTTGGTGCGACTGGCTCTGGCTGGATATCTGCTAACAAACCGTCACCTAAGCTCGGTTTTATGGACATCATCGGTGGTGCAACCGTTCGATTGAAAGCACTAAAGGCATACTTGAACGCGCTATAACAGAGTTTGGCATTAGCCCTTTAAGACCCGAACGTTATTGGAACTCTGATTGGAACTTGGAATGGAAAATTGGGTCTACCGCACCTCAACGTTGTTGAGGTGCTTTTTTTTGCATTGAATCTAGTAATTTAACGCCTCTGCGACAATTTTTTCTTGCCGTTTTCGATACTCTGCGGCTTTTTCCTGACTACCAAAGCACCCTTTTGCATAAGGATTAAGTTCTCTTTTTGTCAGCTCTCCGTAGACACTATCCATCGTCACTTCTTCACCATTAATCATAGTGCTGTTTTCCGCCACACTCCCCTTTTGCAATGCACTACACAGATCATCACTCGCAACACCTGACACTTGATCGATAGGTGCACTGCAAGCGGTCAATAGAATGAGAGTAGATAGTGTCAAGGTTGGCTTCATCGTTGTTCTCCATGTTTTGATAAAACGCGATGTTCAGAAGAGTGGCTTGTCTTAAAAGTTTAGATACAAGGGTGTAGAAGCGATACTTTGAATCACTCTTAAATCTGTGAGCCCTGCACATTTACCCCCTCTAACTCCCCCGGCTACGCGCCCCGTTATTAAGGGGGAAAAATACAGGCTCGCTCCGATCGTCGCATCGCTTAAGCTAAATAGCGATGCGTAGCGAGCTAGTAGCTCCTCCCCTTTAAGCGGGGCGCGCAGCCGGGAGGCTGGGAGGGGTGCTCTTCCAACCAACCAATCAACCAATCAACCAATCAACCAATCAACCAATCAACCAATCAAAATACCGAATACTTCCTAATTTAGTCACATTTCATTTTTTAGGTAACTTTGTGCCGCTCCAATTACGGGGGCAAAAACAATAATATAGGTAATAAAGAAATGAAAAAAACAGCAATCCTTCTCGCAATCTCATCTGCACTTTCTGTAAGTGCTTTCGCAAACGGTTTCTCTGGTGGTATTGAACTTGATGCTAAATTTGTTGACGGTGAAAAAGAATACACAACAAGTAACGGCTCTGGCATCAAAGCATTCGTTGGTTACGAAGGATTTGGTCTTTCAGCTAAACGCAAAGCAAACTTTGAGAACGAGTACAACGTTAACTACAAGCACGATTTCGAAAGCTTCTGGCTAAAAGGTGAATATGAGTTTGTCGATAAGAAAAGTCGCCAACAACCGGCGAATGACCAAAACAAGTTTGGTGTAACGGTTGGCGGTAACGTTGCTGATATGTTTGATACATCATTTCGTCTACGTAAGGACATCGACCTCAACTCAAACAATGCTACACCTCGTGGCGACATCACCCGTTTTGACCTAGCTGCTGGAAAGCAACTAACAGAACGCATGTATCTAAACGCTAAAGTGGTAGGCCAGAAGCAACACGAGAAGAAAGTGATTGCTGGCGACCAAAGCAAAGACATGATCTACAACCTTGAACTTCGTGCAACGTTCAATGCAATCGACAACATGATCCCCTACGTTGAGATTGGTAACGAAGGCTCACACGGTACAAACGATCGCAATACTTACGGCAAAGTAGGCGTAGTATTCCCATTCTAAGCTTGACTCATTTTAAATAGATCAAAGATATTCGAAGGAATGAATATCTTCACTTACCCACTTTAAGAGCATCCTTGCTCACTAAACCTCCCAAACCATTCAATTAAAACTGATAGTTAAACTCCACTCTTTGGTCACCATCAAAATAGTTCTGCTCCTGCGTCCAGTTAGCAAAATAACGAACGTTGAAGCGAGGTGTGAATTGATAAGACACCGCGAACTCGTTGGTAAAGATAGAGTCCATACCAGATCCGTAAGCGTTCTCTACATAAGCTTTTGAGCCTGAGATTGTCGTCAACCACATAGGATTGTAGTTGAGCCACAACTTGTCAGTGATGGCATACTTGGTATACGCCCCCACAACGGCATACGTACCTGGAATGGTGTAGCCAATGTTTTGCTGTTCAATAGGACAGTCTACGTTTGGCATATTTTCACAGCCCTGAAACTCACCGTTTCTCACATTCACGCCAAGACCTGCCAATGGGTAAAGATTAAGGTTACCCATCTTTGGCAGTGCCTGAATAAAGCTATAAGAGGCGTTTAAGCTCTCCTGCTCCACGTTGTAGTTCAAATCAACCTGAGAGCCTCGGCCATTCGTCGTGTTTACACTGAAGTTACGAAAACGAACGCTATCAATAGAATTATCGCGATGGCTCGAACCTGACCAGCCTAGATACTCTCCAACAACGCCTTTAACCTCGATGATGTTCATCGCCATGGTTTCTGGATTACCCGTGTCATAGGTACGGCCTACTTTAAAGTTCAGACCTTTATCAGAAGCACCAGCACCGGCTTGGGTGTAAACTGCCAGAGGGTCTGACATGTCCTGAACCTGAGTATCTGAGTCGTTAGCAGCATAAGAAGAAAAAGAGAAACACGCAGCCATAGCTGCGCTTAAAAGGGTAATGCTCGCGCGCATGAAACTAATCCTAGAAGTAAATGACGCGAGCAGACTAAGGGGCGAGAGAGTCTAGAACAATTAACTCAAGGTTATAGCATTTATTACACTAGCTTTATTGACCTTTATATTATCAATATAGTTCAGAGAGTTATGGTCAGTAGTACCCACAAAAGAATTGACGAAAACCTCGACCGGATCACTACCAGCCTTCGTCTAGCGTGCTGTCAATGATGACTTCGTCGACGACTCGGTCTTCATAGTCCGCAACGATCGCCTCTTCAACAATCGCCTCACCCACCAACGCATCACACTCTGCTTCGTCGTATGCGCCATCAACGACGCCAGCTGCACCGCCAATCATCGCTCCTGTTTTAGCATCACCAGCTATCGCACCAACCACACCACCAACAACAGCACCTTCCACCGCATCGGTAACGGCATTGCCAGGCTCACATGGGTGATAAGCAAATGCAGGAGTCACGCCGGCAAGCATCATGGTCGTTACTAACAGTTTTTTCATTCGAGTTTCATCCAATTGATTTTTGAAAGGAGTGCCACTGTAGCGACATTAAAACTCACTGGAAAAATAGCTTCTATTCCATCAGCAAATACGTAGTCACGAAATTAGCTCTTCAGATACGATGTCAAACCTTGCTATTCGAACCTCAAATATTTGCTATTTCGTTTGCTGATAGAACAGTCAGCGACTCAATTGTGATTAAAAATACCCAAGCGTAAACTCAGGACAAATATTCATCAATGGGTAGCTAACATGTTTAAAATGTTCATAGAACGGCCTAAGTTTGCAATTGTTATTGCGCTTTTAATCTCACTTATTGGAGCAATCGCTGCCGCCAACTCCCCAATAGGAAGGTACCCCGACGTTGCGCCTGTAACCGTAGAAGTCACAACGTTCATGGACGGTGCCAGTGCTGATGTTATGGCGAAATCTGTCGCTCCTGAAATCGAAAAACAGGTCAATGGGGTCGCTGGAATGGAGTATATGAAGTCCACCAGCGGTGCAGATGGTACCTATACTCTCGAAGTCGTTTTTGAAAGTGGTACTGATTCAGACAAAGCCGTTAACTTGGTACAGAATCGCGTCAATCTCGCCCTTCCGGAGCTACCCGGCGATGTGATGCGAAATGGTGTTAAAGTGGAGAAACTCTCTAATGGCTTAATGCTCGGCATCTCAATTACCGATCCATCTGGCGAGGCATCGGCTATTGAGATCAGCGCGTTTGCAGGCGGTCCACTAAAAGAGAGAATTCAACGTATCAACGGCGTGTCAAAAGTCGATGTACTTGGTGAAAAGAAATACTCTATTCGTGTTTGGCTCAACCCGAACAAAATGAAGCATTACTCGATCAATGTCGATGAAATCAATCATGCAATCGCCACCCAAAATAAGATTGCTTCCGCCGGTAGCGTGGTCAACGATAAGTTTGAATTCCCAATTACCGTTGAGGGTGGTTTATCTTCCCCTGAAGAGTTTGGCAACATCGTCGTTCGCTCAGACGAACTGGGGAAAACCATCTTCTTACGAGACATCGCAGAAATCGAACTAGGCAGCGAAATCTATACCGCCAATGCTTATGGTGAAGCCGCTAACGGTGCAGTGCTGTTCATCTACAAAACTCCAGAAGCCAACGCAATGGATGTAGCCTCTGGCATTAAATCCCTTTTACAACAGCCAAACGATTACCAAATCAAGACCGTCTACGATGCAACCACCTTTATTGATGGCGCCATTTACAGCGTTGTAGAAACTTTGGTTCTAGCTGTTGCCATTGTTTCCTTGGTCACTCTCCTTTTTATGCAAAATTTTCGATTGACCTTGATTACAGTAACGGCGATTCCCGTTTCTCTCATTGGCACATTTGCGGTCATGAGCGGACTTGGTATTCAAATCAATATCATCTCCATGTTTGGTCTGGTGATGGCAATTGGTATTGTTGTTGATGCCGCAATTATCGTTATTGAAAACGCCGAGCATCAATTACACGAGCATCCCGAGATGACAGTTAAACAGGCAATATCTAAAGCTTTAGATATCACCTTTTCTCCAATTGTCGCCTCTATGCTCGTGTTGCTTGCCGTTTTTACCCCTTCACTATTTATTCCGGGCATGGCCGGCACTATCTATTCTGAATTTGGCATCGTCCTATGTGCCTCTGTGGTAGTTTCAACCTTAGTGGCGCTCACATTGACTCCCGCGCTGTGCGCGCTGTTTATGAAGCCGCCAAAGAAAAATGCTATCGCAAAGTCCGTTGAATGGGTTATTACACAGAAAATCCGAGCTTTTACTGGTCTAGCATGGACAGCAACTCGCCTACCAATACTGACTATCGCGCTGCTAGCTGGTGGCCTCTATTTATCGGTAGAGCGAGGAGCGAGCTTGCCAACCGGTCTCCTACCAGAAGAAGATACTAGCGCTATTTTTGTGGTTGGAAGCTTCCCACAAGGCACAGCGTTGACACAAACCGACCAATACCTAGCCAATCTGACCCAGCAGCTCAATGCGCTACCTGGCGTTTCCACCAGTGTTGAGGCATCCGGGTTTAATCTGCTAACTGGAACCGCAGAAATGAGCAGTTTCATGATGTTAGTGTCGCTTGATGATATGCAAAACCGAACGGCTACAGACGTCGCTATCACAGACCAAGTGAATGCCGTTTTAGCTGAAAATACCGATATCCAAGCGTTTGCTTTTAAACCACCTGTCATTCCTGAGCTAGGCATGGTCGATGGTGTCAACTTCGTTTTGCTTGCACCGGAACTGACACCCAACGAGCTTTACAAGCTCACAACGGACTTTAACGCACGCTTAATGGAGGACGAGCGAATTGGTCTAGCGATGACTCAGTTCGAAGTGACAAAACCTTCCATGAAGCTCAATATCAAGCGTGACGACTTGCTAAAATATGGCGTGACGTTCGCGGATGTGGTTGAAGGCATGCAAACACACTTTGGTGGTATGTACATCAACACATTCAACATGGGTGGACGAAACTACAAGGTGATGGTGCAAAATGACCCCAATTATCGATTAGACCCAGAAGCACTGAAACAAACCGGGTTGTCAAAATCAAATGGCAAACGTATCACCTACGACAAGCTCTTCGATGTAGAACAAATCAAAGTCCCTAATTTCATTACTCGGTATAACGCTGAGCAGGGGGTGTTCATCGACGTCATTCCAACCGTAGCTACAGGTCAAGCTATCCAGGCGATACAAGAGCTTGCTGAAGAGTTTGGTTATCGCGTTGAGTTTACCGGCGCAGCAAAAGAAGAAGTCAATGCGGGCAATACGGTTGCCCTAGTCATGGGGCTTGCTCTGCTCGTCACCTTCTTAGTGTTGGTCGCGCAGTATGAGTCTTGGCTGATCCCTCTCGCGATTATGTTGACCGTTCCAACAGCGGTCATCGGCATCGTTGAGGGCGTGATTCATATTGGTGGCAACATCAACATTCTTACCCAGCTATCGGCCATCTTGCTGATAGGTATGACAGTTCGAAACGCGATTCTTATCGTCGAGTTTGCTAAAACGCTACGCGATGAAGGTGAACTAACGATTAAGCAAGCTGCGGTTCAAGCACTCCGCTTGCGTGCTCGCGCAGTGTTTATGACCGCATTCTCATTCGGCGTGGGACTGATTCCATTAATGCTAGCAAATGCTGTCGGCTCTGGCGGCCAACAGGCATTGGGTTGGGCATCATTTGGTGGCATAGTCACCGCCACGTTTGTTGGTTGTATTATGGCAAGTGTGTTTTTTGTACTGATTCAACAAATCCGCGAACTGTTTAAACCTGCACCCACAGCCCAACTATAAGCCCCCAAAGACTTGCCACTGCTTAATTTCGGTGGCAAGTCGCCTTCATTCCAACCTTACCCAGCTCTGACCTTTCTCAGTGAAGAAAAAGAGAACCCCGTTACAAGCATCGTGCCACTAATAACCAATATAGTTCCCACCACAGTGTTGATGCCGATAGGTTCACCCAAGAACAAATTGCCCCACAGTATTCCAAACATCGGAATTAGAAAGGTGACCGACAACGCGGAAGACGGTCCAATATCTGTAACCAAACGAAAATAGAGCAAATATGCCGCCCCTGTACAGACAACGCCCAGCAATACTACCGCTAGCCAGACCTCTTGAGTCGGCGCCTCTCTCATTGGTACAAAGGGTATCAACGGCAACACGATCAAACAGGCTGCCCACATGCTGCCATGCGCATTATTAAATGCCGGTATGGAAGGCGCATTCTTTGCGTAATTGGTCGCAATGCCATAACAACACGCAGCCATCACGCCTGCAACAATCGGTAGCGTCGCCTCTTCACCTATCCGCACCGCATCCCAACCGACTAACACGGCGACACCAATAACACCGATAAGTAAACCTAGTGCTCCGCGCTTTGTTAGCGGTGTTTTGGTCCAAAATACGCCAATCACCGCTCCCCAAATGGCAGCGGTTGAGTTAAGAATCGATAAAGTTGACGCATTCAACGTTTGAGCGGCATAGGCAAACAATAGAAACGGCAGCGCCGTATTGAACAGTCCGATGATGAAAAAATGTCGAGTATGCTTGGTGAACTCAAGCTTCTTCTTTAAATAAATGCTCATTACAAATAGAGCGATGGCCGCAAAAAATACTCTCGCTTCAATCAGTACCGCAGGCCCCATAACGTTGGCAGCAATCCGCATAAATAAAAAGGAGCCACCCCATATTGAGGCAAGAAGAATCAACCTTAAAAAACTTGCTAAATCCATCTGTCTATCTTTGTTGTAGTAATTTGCCCCTACTTTGCGCCTTGGATATTGAAATCACAAGCCCCACTTAGGTCTTATATGAATTGGAGTTCCGTTAGTGACTGGTTCACATACTAACCCTCTGCTACGATAGAGACATCATTGATCGGATCAGTTTGTTATGGACTTAAACCTTCTATCGACTTTTAGCGCAGTGTATCGACACCGCTCTATCACTCTAGCTGCAGAAGAACTTAACCTTACTCAGCCAGCGGTGAGTGCAGCCTTGAAACGATTAGAAGGTGTGGTGGGAAAGACGTTGTTCGTTCGATCAGGTAGAGGGATCGCACCAACTGGCGCGGCCGTGGCACTGTCCGATAAGATCGAAATGCCGCTCGCGGTACTTGAGACGATAGAGAAGCGACAAGAGATCACTCGAGTCTACTGCAGTGAGAGCCTAATGCATCTGGTCTGTGACTTACCTGGGCTCTCTTTTGTTGAGGCGCCGCTTAGTGAAAAACAATTGCTCGCCGATATAGACTCACAAAAGGTTCACCTTGCGATCGATTTCGCCACGAGTACCAGCCAAGCACATGTTGTGGAAGACATTATTGAAGAACCCGCAGTTTGTGTATGCAGGAAAGATCATCCAGATATCGGTGACTCACTCTCTTACGAAGACTACTATCGAGCCCAACATATCGCCTTAAAAATTCGTCGTAATAACGCCAATATGATGGATTATTTATCGCAAAAGCCCAGCCCACCGAGAGTCATCAAAGCAGAAACAGGATCGGTTTCCAGTATGCTAGCTCTCGCCGCCACAACGAATCTACTAGGAGCATCAACGCTGTCCCTCGCCAAGCATTTGGCTCCAATGTTAAACCTGAAAATATTCCCGATCCCACTGGAAATACGTAACGTTCAGCACCGTATGATCTACCACCGACGTTTTGTCAACGATGAAGACCACAAGGCGACACGAGAAATACTGAAATCGGTAATTCAAAACAACCAGTATCGATAGAAGCTCACACCGTCACGTAAGCCGTGCAGAGCTTATGGCTCCTGAGATTGATGCCGTATCCGTTCAGTTTCTTCATCAATATTTAGTGACGACTAAAACTAGACACCAATCTCTTTCCAATCCATGCCCAAAGGACAGGCACAACAATCCGGTTTGGGTTTACAAAATTCTATTTGGGGCTGAACCCTATCACTATCGATAGTGCTTCAGAATGGGTTTACTTTGGCACTGTAAACGGCAAGAACAATGTCGCAACAGTCACTCGCCTCAAAGATCGAATTCTACAGCGAGAAGCGTCCAAGTGACGGCATGATCATCAGCGCTGACGGCGATGTTGAAAAAATGCCATCGGTGTAACCGATTTGTCATTTCATCATGTGGCCGCTTCTTTAGTCACTCACACTTTGAATGATATGGGGTTTGAAGTTACCCGTCATTACGCTCCACACCAAGACAATTTTGCGCAGTTGAAAGAAGGCAAAGTTGACAGTACTTAATGGTTAGATTGTTCACATACTCACCACTTTAAATATTGGACATTTCAACTTTGGCATCAAAAATATCTTGAAAGTTCACGACCTGATTCTTACCCATTTGTTTTGCTTGGTAAACGGCCTTGTCTGCTGAGTCCAATAGATTAATGGATGTCAAAGGTTGGACGAGACTCGTGCCTGCAATACCAATACTCAGGGTTAAAGGGTGTTCATCATTTTCCGTCAGTGTCTCGAAGCTCTTTCTTAATCGCTCTGCAAAAATAACCGCTTCTGTTGATAGCAACTCAGGGCAAAAGATGGCGAATTCATCTCCTCCCCAACGGCAGACATAATCACTTTCTCTAGACTGAAGTACCAAAAACTCAGCAACTTGCTTTAATGCCTTATCGCCAGCCAAATGCCCATATCCATCATTTAACTGCTTAAAATTATCAATATCAATCAGGAGCAAAGAAGCCTCTCGCTGGTTTCGCAACACTCGATTGAGCTCTTTATTCAAGATGTAATCGAAATGTCTCCGGTTGCTTATTTCAGTGAGGTGGTCACTTTCTGAGTGTTGTTGGAGGGTATTTATCGCGGTTAGATCTTTTATCACACAAATACCGATCATCTCATTACCCAACTTTTTCGCGGTTATGGCAATGCTCAGTTCAACTTTGGAACCATCTTTTTTCACCCCGTGAACTTTTGAATCTGACCCGTTCAAAGAGCGTGATTGCTCTTCGCTCATAAAGCCACTTCTTAAAACCCTATGTTTGCTTCTTAGGGCGCTGTCTAACAAATCTTCTATTTCAAGACGCCTAAACTCTCTACTGGTATAGCCAAATATTTTTAAAGCGACGTTATTGGCCTTACATATCTTCCCACTAGCGTTCACATAGATTATACCGTCAGAGGAAGAGTTAAAAATAGCGGTAAGCTCATTAATGCTAATAGCCTGCTTACGCAAAGTGATAATAGTGACGGTATTGAAAAAGAGAAAAAGCGGTATTAAACAAAGCCCCAACAGCATGGTTTCCTGTTGGAATACTCCGACTTTCTCATTCATGGATGTTTCCGCCACTTTCAATCTAGCAAAATGTCTGCTCTCAGTTGCCCAAGTGCGTTGGCGGCCGGTAAGTCATTTACTCTAACAATATTGTCAAGTTCATCGATTTGATAGTCTACGGGATACTCTCGCGCAAGCTCTAGCTTCGCCTTGTACTCTGACAAGGTGTTTTCAAGGACTCGTATAGATTGGAGATCACTCTGGCTTAAAGCAGGATGCTTCTTGAAGTTATTTAATGCCTCCGACACATCTTTGTGACTCTCAACCGCACGCAAGTAGTAACTATCGGTTCTCCTGATAATATAGTTTTTGAAGTGATGGATAAAGCCAACATACCCAAAGTCGCGCTCGACTTCAGCAAGGTTGATAGCGATTCGTATACTCTGGTCTTGTACTTTTGCCCAATCTTCACTAATCGAGTTCACTCCCGATATCTGGACAAAAATAAAATACAAGATCAAGAAATTTGATATGACCGCCACTGACACGGTAGAGATGAGTGATTTATTTGTCCTTTCCATACCAATCAACTTAGGGATTTGTAATTAATATTATGCAGTTAATTTAGCTTAGGATAATATCTCCAACATCCTAATTTTTTTGAAAATCAGAACAGTACACGGTCTCCATAAAAGAACTGTTATTGATAAAAGTCATTATATCTCACCAATGCGTCGCACTTATCTATTACCGTATGCGCCAATACTTCGCGAGTTGGCCATCACTCACTCTCCATAATCAATATAGCTCCCTCATAAGGCCGAAGTTTAATTTGGTCACTTTTTGGCGCCAAGCTGCCATCCCAATTCACGCGTTGGTATTGGCCGGGTAACCGTAGGATTTGACTCTCTTCATTCCACGCCTCGTCATCACGCCACATCTGATTGTCTGCGCGCGAGTCACCGGCAAAGTACACCACTAAACCACGTTCAAATCGACGCCCAATGGCCTTGTATTTTGAAGGCCAGTACCAAGGACTATCGGTAAGCCAAAACCACCCTGGAGCGGCGGTTTCTAGCAGCGGCTCTACTTGCTTCAATTCAGCGCGGTCTCGCGTCAGCCAGTCAAATGAAGAGTCTGTTTGATTAATAGGATCACCCAGATTGTGACTGAGTATCGCGGTTGGCCTGTAAACTTGGTTTTTTGCTGTACCGCTTTGATACCAGTTATTGTTATCAGTAGGCTCACTGCCGTAATAAAAGGTCTGATTCCAGCTGTGATAGTGGGTTTGTTTGGGTATATGGAACAAGTAATAGAGAGCCAACCCTGTGGCGATGTCTTGCTGCCAAGCTTTCTCATCACTAATATTGACTTCGCTGCGACCAAAGCGGGTCGTGGTCATAACAAGGCTCTCATCCCCCATGGCAGAGAGCGCAAAATGCTCCCAGCGCTGGCGAAGCGCATCCGTTCCCATTGCTGCGTACAGATAGTGCTCTCTCAGCCAAACATCAAAAACATCTCTGAGTTCGGGCGTCCACTGTGGGTAACGCCACAAGTTGAGCTCTGAGATATTCGCGGCCAACTGTGTGTTAGGAATGGACTCTTTGAGCTGTGAGAGAAAGCTCGCCATTTGCCCTGCATAATTCAAGGCAGCCTCATTCGTGCCTAATTTACCGGGCAACTCAGCGATCGCGCCTCCTTCGAGCACTTGATACTGATTGCTGCCAAGCAGCTTTGCCATATCATCGTTGTAGGCACCGCTCAGTCCTTGCCTGTGCCAATCATACTTATACCAATCTATATGTGCTTGATTGGCTGACGGGTGAGAAAAGTTAGTGCGTTGCCAACAGGTTCCAGGCCACATGTTGCCTATCGGGATAAGGCGCGCCTGTGAGGCGTAACGCGCTTGAGCTTTTGAGTTCGTTCTTTGCCGATACTCATTATCATCTAAATACCCATCTCCGTTGGCATCATTGCGCCAATCCCAACCCGGAATCACTACATGCTTCGCTTCCTGACGCAAGCCATAGTCAACCGACAATGCATCAATAGTCTGCGGCGTTGACCAACTCAACCGAGCCATGTATACCGGCATATCCAAATCAAGGGCGCGATGTCCGGTATTGAAATGATACTCCCCAAGCCAAGGAGTAACCGCTTGCATCTGCTTTTTGGTAGCAACTTGCAACAAAGAACCTGCATCCGAGTTAGAGCTAACATCCGACTTATCAATCACCAATGATTGCCACGTAGTTATCGGCGCACCAATCTTATCTGGCTTAGCAAGGCTAATCGACAGTGTATCGATAGAGGGAACGTTGATCGCCAAAAAAGGCTGAGAGGTGACGACGATAAGCTCTTCATCTATAGACAGTGTTAACGGCAATCGGGCGGTCTGAAGCACCGTGCCCTTTTTCACCATCATATGAAGTGGCTCTCCATCAAGAAATTGCAGCGCCTTTGCAGATAAGTTGTCATAGGCTAAGTGCGTCTCTTGAGCGGCATGCAAATAGAGATGCTCTGGGTTAATGCCTTGCTGCCATAGTTGCCGATGAAGCCACGCTTCCTGTTCACCAGCAAAGCAATCCAGCTTCTGACTGTACATGTAACCCAGAGCGGTAGTCTGTTTGTTTAGCTCAGGTGTGCCTAGGCTGCCAAATACAATATCGCTATTTTGTGCTTCCCATTGCTGTATCTCTTTAGCGCGACTGCCCCAGCTTGCCAACCGCCGGGTAACACCAACCCCATCGATGGTGCGGCTTCGACCTGATGTCCCATCACAGAGCCCGCTAGCCCTATGATGACACCACTGATTAACAATCTGATTTTCATAGTATTCCTCCTAGTCAAAAGTATAGGAGAGCTTGTAAGCAAGCACAGGAAATACCTTATCTGAAGCAACAACAAACCGCTAAGTAACAACCGCTTTGATGGCTATCCATCAGTTCATCGCTGTACTAGAGTTAAGTCTAGGTATTAACCGTTTTTAGAACAGAAGGGAATCTTTGTGAAACGTGTCTTATTACTTTTTACTCACTTAGCGGCGTTGTTTGCTGGGTTTATGCTGGGGATCTATGTTCTACCTATTCTCACTCAGCCTGACTCGCCATCATTAGAGGCAATAGAGTCACAAAGCTTTGCCATTGTTTATCAGGGAGAATTTAGCAAAGAGCGCGCGGACAGTGACTTTCTGCATTGGGGCGAGGGGAAAATCAGCTTTTCAGATAAGAGTGCAATGTTTATCGGCGAACTGGCTCCGGGGCCTGATTACAAATTGTACCTCTCCCCTACCTTCATAGAAACTGAGGCAGCGTTTGTCGCCAACAAAGCATCCATGCTTCAAGTGGGAGATGTAAAAACCTTCGATCGTTTTTTGCTGACACTTCCTGAACAAACCGATTTAACTCAATACAACACCGCTATTGTGTGGTGTGAGAGTTTTGGAGAGTTTATTACCTCTGCCAGGCTAAATTGATGTCGAAAAAATAATTGTGAGAGCGGTTCCAACTGCCAATGGCGCTGACATTTCGCTCACGGTTTACTAACAAAAACAAACGCAACTAGGCGCATTATGATTTGGCCTTAAGCACCTAGAACTTGTGTTATGTGTGTAACTCGGGGCAATACCGTTTTGTATTGCCTCTTTTTTTGCTTCCCCCAAAAGCAACAAACCCAACGCTATTGCGTTGGGTTTGAACTTTTATCAGCCATTTGGCTATTTAAGTAGACCCACTTCTTTATAGTATTTCTCAGCACCTGGGTGTAGTGGCGCCGATAGGCCATCTTTGATCATCTCTTCTTTCTTCAGGTTCGCAAACGCTGGGTGTAAACGCTTGAAGTCATCAAAGTTTTCAAACACTGACTTAACGATGTTATACACCACATCTTCTGGTACTGCGGTAGATGAAACAAATGTCGCACCGACACCGAAAGTCATCGTGTCCTCAGGGTTGCCTTTGTACATGCCACCAGGCACTGTAGCAACACGATAGAAACTGTTATCTGCCACCAACTTGTCAACTACAGAGCCGTCAACGGTTACTAGCTTACTATCACAAGAGGTTGTTGCTTCTTTGATAGCGCCACTAGGGTGACCAACGGTATAGATCATTGCATCGATTTTATTGTCACAAAGCGCTTTGGATTGCTCAGAAGCTTTCAGCTCAGAAGTCAGTTTGAATACATCCATGCCCCAACCGTAGCCATCCATCAGTACTTCCATCGTACCGCGTTGGCCCGAACCTGGGTTACCGATGTTCACTCGTTTGCCTTTTAGGTCTTCAAACTTCTCAATACCTGAGTCAGTACGTGCCACAACGGTAAACGGTTCTGGGTGAATAGAGAACACGGCGCGAAGCTCTTTGTAAGGGCCGGCCTCAGCAAATTTACTGGTGCCATTGTAAGCATGATATTGCCAGTCTGATTGCGCGATACCTAAGTCCAACTCACCTGCTCGAATGGTGTTAATGTTGTAGATAGAGCCGCCTGTACTTTCTACAGAGCAGCGAATCGAGTGGTCTTTACGATCTTTATTTACCAGTCGGCAAATCGCCCCTCCAGTAGGATAATAGACACCTGTTACGCCACCAGTACCAATTGTGACAAATTGGTCTTCAGCGTGCGCGAGGGTAGCGCCGCCCATTGCCATACAAACAGCAGATACGGTTAACATGGTCTTTATTTTGGTCATAATTATTCCTTTTCCTGTCGTAGGTATCCTGACCGGTGTAATCCTTAACTACCGGTCGAAGTGAGATGGTTTTTTAATCTTTCTGTTGTCATCGGTTTGATGTTGAGCGCTGTCGCCGTATCGACAAGTTGAGTCACTAAAACAGCATTGCTATCCGCGATAGCACCTTGATTGTCATAATGATTATTTTCAAACCCTACTCGTACATCAGCTCCCATAAGCATAGCAGCCGTCAAGCAATTGTGTTCAAAATGACCAAAGGCACACACCGCCCAACGGTGATCCAGTTCAAATAATTGTGATCCCAACATAGCAGCGAGATCTTGAGGATGTGCCAACTGCCCTTCGCGATAGCGCCCTAATACTAATAACAAATGATGGTGGTAATTGGGCAACAATCCACGCGATAGCCATCGCAAATAGCGCTGCAAGTCTTGTTCGTCATAGAGAATATATTGCGAAATAATGCCTTGCTCTGCGACCCAGTGAAAAAAGCGACTCGCCGATGTTAGGTGCTGCTCGTCAGGAATAAGCTCTCGAAGTGCAAAAGACGCCGCTTCCGGTTTGATTGCTTTTATTAATGCCTGCTGCTGCTCCGGAAGGTACAGACCGACAGCTTCCGTGGTCAACTGAACTAGAAGCGTATCACCAACCCGCTCCTTGAGCTTTCGGTAGAGGGGGAGGTTATCGTCAAGCTCAAGCGAGTGCCGACCATGTTTGTCACGAGCATGCAAATGCACCATCGCCGCTCCAGCATCTCGACACGCGATCACCTCATCAACGATGCTCCGCTGATCCATTGGTAGGTTCGGGTGATCCCGTTGAGTCTTGCGTGCGCCATTTGGTGCAACAATGATCGCCGACTCTGAAAACATCGGTTCCGTCATGCTATTGCCTCCATTTCCGAGCGGCTAAACCAAGCGAAACATCTAGCTTAGCCACAAGCTCGTCTAACTCAGCATCCGAGATAATAAAAGGCGGCGCCAGCAGCACATCGTATCGGTCGCATATCTCTCGAATGCGCTGCAAATACCCCGCAGTTGCTGGTACCGCACCAGCGGTTGCCCCAACAACAGGCTCTGCGACAACTGCGATGAAATACACTGCTCATGGTTCCCCTCAGATATGGTGAGTTATTCGTTAATAGTTGTTTGCTTTAAGGGGTTTTACAAACTTAAACAGAAGAAATGGATGTGACGGGATTCTTGAAAATACAATTTAAGCGCAGAATGAAAAAGCCCCCAGATTTATGGAGGCTAAATAAATAGTATCGTTGCTTTACACTCGCTATTGGTTATTAAGCTTACCAATAAACTTATCCGACTCCTCAATCGCGGCGTTCATCTGACTGATCGCCACCTGAATGTCATTCTCAAGGCTGATTAACTCACCTTGTAACGAGCCAATCGCACTCGCGTTAAGGTTGTGTTTGAGATAGAGGGTGTTGTCACGCAATGTATTCAATACAGGTGTCATCTTCTGCTCTGCTCGCTTCATTGCTTTCAACATGGTTTGATAAGAAGCTCGAGTATCCTTTAGCTTCTGCTCACTCGAGCGGCGCAGCTTAGCACTCGTGTATTGCTCAAGCTCAGCTTGCCACTCTTCGAACAACGCTTCAGAGACATCCTCTACTGCCGAAATGCGATCGCGCACCTCTTCCGCAGCCTTTTCACTGTCTTCGTATTTGTCGTTGATGTCGTTGTACACTTTTTCCAAATCACCGCCATCAAACCCACTCAGGGCGGATACAGCCTCCAGCGCGCTCGTAAATTCCTCTTGCGCTTCCTGCTGAGACTCTTTGGCATCCTCAACCCGAGTCACCATAATATCGCGTTTGTGATAACCAACTTGCTCCATTGCAGAGTAATAAGTTGATTGGCAGCCTACTAAACCACCTACTGCCAAGGCTCCAATTAACATCCAACGCATTGTTTCCATTCCTTTTCGGTATGTTTGACAGGTTAACTATAAATGGCAAGTCATAGGAGTGACAAGTTCAGAAGCTAGACTTCTTCAGTATCCCTTAGAAAAGTGGCACTCGATACGCATTCCGCTTCAATCTAATGAATTTCTATCTCGACTTCTGCACATGACGAAAGAAGTGATCAACTTGCCTCTCGAAGTGAATCAACCGCTTCTTGCGTCGCTTACCGATAAAGAACAAGCGACCATGATCCAGCTTTTACAAAAGCTTGTCACGAAGCTCTAACTCAAGTGATACTTGCCGACATTTTCGTTCGCACGGTAGAGGACGTCCAGCGGACGACTTGCTGAGTGTGAATGGCTTTCCGCCACGCCCACATCAATTGGAATAGTGAGGGCGTGGTGCCCGATTTCTATCTCGGTGTTGATCAGTTTTTCAGTCAATTTTTTCGCCATACTGCAGGCAACTTCGTAAGGTGTATCTGGCAATATGGCGACAAAGTCACTGCCTTCAAAGCGATACAGTTTGCTTGACGAATTGAGGTGTTGCTGGAAAAAATCACTCAACTGCTTGAGCAGATTTTCACTTCTCACCAATCCATAGTCTTTTTTGTAGGTTGGGTAGTCACGTACTTCTATATAAAGTAGCGAGTATGGCTCTGACGAAGCCTCTTTGTTTTTGAACGCGCTACGCAAATCTTTAAGCAACGAACGGCGACTGCGAGCACCAGTTAGCGCATCCATTTCAATGAGTGCTTTAATTTTTTGCTCTCGACTAATGGTCAAAGTGATGTCACTGCTCAGCCACATCACCGCACTGGCTTCCCCTTCCCAATGCGAGATTCGGGTCGCTTTTCCTTCAAACCAGAGCGTCTCATTCGGCCCCGTTAAGGTCTGAAACTCGGGCGCTAAATCTGCAGCGCTGACAGGATGGATAATTGTCTCGGTCAGATCAGATTTGATTGCCTTATTGATGTGATTTTGAAGTCGTTTAGCGAGCTCAGGAGACAACATCTGCTTTAGACTTAATCCAACCAGCGATTTGTAATCAAAGCTCGTGACAGTGGCTTCATTGCCGACAAACGCTTCAATACAGTCGCCTTGCTCGGTAAATACAAACGCATTGTAAGGAAGAGCACTAAGCAGTGCATGACTTTGATTACTAGAGATACTTTGAAGGGTTTCTGCTTTTTTCATTATCACTCAATGAGAACAACTGACACGCATCCTGCATGTCTCTCTCTTTTAATAACTAAACCAACAATAGTGTTACAAAACGACATCCTAGCACCATATCATTACTATTGACAATTGTGACAGTAACTCCCTGATTTTATGTTATAAAACGTCATAACACTGGACTAGCAAGAGGAAAAAACCACTCCGCAGAAAAGAGCCAAGTGAGCTATTTGATTCACTTATGACCAACATAGTGCTGAGACATAAAAAAATGGCTTTGAATCATAATTCAAAGCCATTTCTTACTAGGCGAGAAAAGTTAGCCCCGAAAATTGTTACGTGCTGACATGTAACTATCGACCAAACATACGTGCCAAGGTGCCATCTTTGTCAATAACTTGGTGTTTAATCGCACCAAGCACATGTAACGCAACCGCAACCATCAATACCGTCGCACCAATACCATGTAGGTTGCTGCCCAGCGAACCAAGCCATTCGATCTTATCGCCCCTGCTATAAAGAACCCAGCCAAATACATCGATCCCTCGTCCGCCACCAATGCTCATCATAATGCCAGAGGTCGGCATCAGTAATGTGCCCAGCAGAAGTAAGTGATGGATAGATTTCGCGGCGATTTCCTGCAATCTCGGCATAGGTGCAGCGCTTTCTATAGCACCCTCCTTGAATCGCCAAACCACGCGCGCAGTGGCGAACACTAGTAAGATGACACCCAGTGATTTATGAATACCCAAAAGTTCGAATTTTTCTGGGCTACGCTCCATCGATTCAAAAACTTTACCGAGTACAAAAATCCCGATAAAAGTCAGCCCTGTTAACCAATGAAGAGCAATTGTCGGTTTTGATAGTTTTTTTGACATGATTATTTTTCCTTAAGAAAGCTAAGGACATTATCAGGAATTTACAATTGTTAGGCGATAGTCAGGAATGTAAAGCTGTGTAAAAGTTTCCGGTTCGACGGTTCAACGATCCGATACCTAGTTTATCGGAAGCTTCGTCTTCCGCTTCACTTGCCCGAATGCAAAGCTTGATTCAATAGAAGCAATATTGGGAAGCGGAGTAAGTTGACGACGAATAAACTGCTCATAGGTTTTCAGTGACCCACTCACCACATGCAGTAAATAGTCGTGATTCCCTGTCATCAAAAAGCACTCTAGAACCTCGTCCATTGCTTCAATGTGCTGCTCAAAATCACGCATATTATCCTCGTTAGGCTTTTCAAGCTTAACCAGCACAAAGACGTTAACTGGCAAACCACATGCCTCTTGATCGACACTCGCGTGATAGCCACGAATAATGCCCTGCTTCTCCAATGCCCGTACTCTGCGAAGGCAGGGAGACGGTGAAAGAGCGATGCGATCGGCAAGCTCTTGATTGCTTAGCCGAGCATTACTTTGAAGCTCTTTCAATATCTTCTTATCAATCTCATCCATTGGCAGGTTCCTTCAAAATTAACCAATTAAACGCAATATTATTGCGCCAAAACCCGTAACTAGTTAGCACATCGCAATCATTAACATTTTTATAATACTAAACTTTTAGGAGGTAAAATAAAGGATGGAAATATGAATACCTCGACTCAACTCAGCCCTCTAAGAAAAACAACCAAACACGAACAAGCAGAGGCATTGGCAATTGAGCAAGCCCAGCATTTTGGAATCGATCCGAACAGTGAATACGGAATGTCGCTGGTCGAGCTTGCAACGACCTTATACAAAGCGAACAACAAGACCCATGATCTTTGGGCAATCACCGTCGAAGGCTTATCTGATCTCGACAAAAGCGATCGTATTGCTTGGTTTAATGCCAAACGATTTTTGTCATTCCAGATCGCCAAGATCCTAGATAACTTGCAAAACCCGATGCGCGCCACTTATCAATCAATCGCCACCAACAATGGCAACTTCGCCTCTAAAGGGCATACCCTATTTTTGACAATGTGGCTGCGATCTTCTCTGCGAGCCCAGTTATCACTCGCACCGCGACCTATCTTTTCGCGTGTACAGAGTGGATTGAAGATGCATTTAACGGCAAAGAGCCGTTGCACGATATCTACTCAAGCTGCTCAACCCAACGTCGATTGCGCTTGCAAATCATATGGTCGACTTAGAAGCGGGTGAACGAGCAAACCAATACCTTGCTTGGAACTTCAACTCTGGAATGGCAGCGATTGATGGTTTACTTAGTCATTTGCTGGGCTATGAAGATATTGTTCTGGCATCACGAAACATCTATGGCGGCTCGTATCAATTGCTTGAAGATTGGTTCGCTAAGCCGTCGAATCTCAATATCGCGGTTGAATGGGTCGATGGTTATTCTGGCGACGACTTCGCAAAACGCTTAGATGAAGTGACGGAGAAATACGCAGACCGAATAGCAAACGGCAAACGCATCTACGTCTACCTAGAATCGCCTTGTAACCCTCACGGATACGTGCTGGACGTCGCAGCCATTAGCCGCGCTTCACACACGCGCGGCTGGGATGTGATTGTCGACTCAACCGTTGGTACGCCGATGCTACACCCTGTTCTCAAACGTGACGATGTTATGGAGCGCCCCGACTACGTCATTCACTCCTATACCAAGGAGCTTGCTGGCTCCGGGACAACGACCGCCGGTGTAGTAATCGGTCGAAACGAAACCATGTTTATCCCTAAAGGTGAGAGTGTGCCATTCACTAAACCTAATGGCGATGAAGTGACCATTGAGTGGAATAACTCGCTGTTTTGGAACGTTTACTATATTAAGGGCGCGTTCCTCGATGCGGACAAAGCGTTTGAAGTACTCAACGGCATGAAAACCTATGAGATGCGTGTGGTTCAAAAAACCATTAACACGCTAACGCTAGCGAAGATCTTCGATGCGCATCCTGATATCAATGTCTCTTGCCCTGCACTCCCTGATAGCGATAACTACCTTCACTGCCAGAAAAATATGTATTTGGGGTTACCGGCAGCGCTATTTACCATCGACATGGAAGGAAATGGAAATCGAGCACCCATCAACCGGGAAGTATTTAAACAGTTCTTTGACATGCTAGAGCCTGCGATTGGCATGCAGGTCAGCCTTGGGCAAACCAACACCGTTGCTCTATGCCCTGCACTCACCACGCACTCAGAGCTTAGTGATTCGGCGCTATCCGAGGCAGGGATAAAGCCAACCACCATGCGGCTCTCTATTGGCTAGAAGATCCGCGTATGTTTATCGCCCACATCATAGAGGCAGCAAGCTTATCTATTGATAATAAGCATCCCGAGTTTTCACAAAGTTTCCCAAGTGCCGAGCAAATAGACGACATCTATCTGCAAACCTACACGCAGGTTCATGAAAAAATCGTTCGCAATCAACCTAGCTTCAATACACTAAGGCGATAGTTCCGACTATCAGAGGCGAGATAAGCGAGAGCATTGGCTCTCGCTTTGTTTTATTGTCAATTATATTATTTAATCAGATAGTTACATTAACGACATAAAACCTTCATACCACTTCTCTAAAGTCGGCGAGTCTACTTTCAAGGAGGAAACATGAAACACACACTCGCTCTATCTGCCCTGGCTATTGCTTCTGCCAGTTTACTGGGCTGCGCCTCAAGCACACCAACATCCACAAGTCAGCCATTCTCGGCTGTGACAGAATTTAATATTCAATGTCTGGCTCAAACAGCGCCGCAACCCAGTGAGATGACGGTCAGTGGTCTTACTATTGTCGGGACTTCTGTGGCTGATGCGCCGTTTGCTAGCTCTGCCGCTGAAATCGTCAGTTACGATAGCTGCACCGACAAGCTGTATGTCGTCAATGCTCAAGGCAAAACTGTTGACGTCATGTCACTTGACGAAGCGAGTGCACCAACTCTGTCCGGACAAATTGATCTTAACTCGGCAGCAGCGCAGTCAGGCATTGCTATTGGTGCGGCAAACAGCGTTTCTGTGCATCAAGGATTGGTCGCGGTTGCCATTGAAAACGCGAATAAACAGCAAGCGGGTCTTATCGCATTATACCGTTCAGATACTTTAGAGCTGATTACTACTTATCCAGCAGGCGCACTTCCAGATATGGTGAGCTTTTCTAGAGATGGGCGATACATCGCCTCGGCCAACGAGGGTGAACCAAACTCAGATTACTCCATCGATCCAGAAGGCTCAGTCACGCTTGTCGATTTAGGCAAAGGCCCACTCAATGCCGAGGTGACGCAAATCGACTTTAGAGACTTCAATCAAGGTGAGTCCAGACATACTGAACTGAGTGACAAGGTTCGAATCTCACACCCGAAAGCGAGCGTTGCGCAAGATCTGGAACCCGAATACTTAACCTTTGCGGACAACGGGCAAGTATATGTTGCACTTCAAGAAAACAACGCGCTGGCGGCCATCGACGTTGAACAAAAACGCGTAGTTGGCATCTACGGACTTGGTGGCAAATCCTGGGAAATTGCTCAGCTTGATGCATCCAACAAAGACAAGATGGTTGGCAACTTACAAAGCTACCCAATGCTAGAAGGGCTTTATATGCCTGACAGTATTACTAGTTACCAAGTGGATGGTAAAACCTACATAGTCACCGCAAACGAAGGTGATGGCCGTGAATATGGGTTTGATACCACTCAGAAGCAGTGTGACCAACTTGGCTATCAATGGGATGGCGATGAAGACCAGTCAGCAGCGGATTACGCGTCCAACCAAGATTTCTGTATTGCTTATGTGGATGAAGTGCGCGGCAAAAAGCTCAAGGTTGCTGATGACCACCCTCTTGCCAAAGCGCTCAAAGACAACAAACAACTTGCTCGTCTTAAAGTCATCAAAACAAACAGTCCACTGCAGGCTGACGAAAAGGTACAAGCCTTTGGCGCTCGTTCTTTCACGATTTGGAATGACCAGGGAAAAGCGGTTTACGACAGCGGAGATGAGTTCGCGAACATTGTACTGATAAGCGACGAAGCCAACTTCAACAGCACTAACGACAACAACACATCAGCCGATGATCGTAGTGATGACAAAGGCATCGAGCCAGAAGCCATTGAAGTCGCCTCTATTAATGGCCGTCATTACGCCTTTATTGGCTTAGAGCGACAAGGCGGTATTATGGTTTATGACGTTAGTGTTCCAGAGCAGGCACTATTTATCACCTATGTGAACAATCGAGACTTTAATCAACCGGTTTGCACTCAAGTAGACGATGGTGATTGTACGAACGACACGTATAACCCGAAAGCCAGAGATCTTGGACCTGAGTCGATCAAGTATTTTACAAGGCAGGGTCATCACTTCATCGCGGTAGGCAACGAAGTGAGCGGAACGACTTCTGTATTTAGGCTAGATTTTTAGAATTTGACATGACCCCAAAGCTCACAGCTGTCGGGGTCATGTTTTACTCACAGATATCAAAAGTAACTTCAGACAAAGTCGTATTATCTAGAGCATAGATGCGGGCGAGATTAATAAGAGACTGAGATGCAGGGAAAATAGTACCAACGCCCGGAGAATAAAAAGTCTCTCCATCGGAGCACAAACTTAAGAGTATTGGCGCTTTATCCAGCGTAACATCATCTCCAGCCTCAACGTAAACAGAGTATCTGATGTCTTTCGGGCTTTCTCCATTAATAAGCTCAAGCACCTCTGCATAGTATTCATACTCATCCCAACCGGAATCATCTGAACCAACACGGGCTACGGAAACTCTCGATATAACTGCTGTTAGTGGAGCTTGACGAACTGAATTTTCCAATGCTTGCTCCATAACCTCATTTGCACTTGCAGCATTAGAACAAAATGAAAATACGATAAAGAGAGCAAATTTTCCAAAAGAAATACGAGTCATCATTCCTCCGACGACGCTACCTTGGCTGATTGAGTATATATAGGCAAACTAGATAAGCTTAAGTCAAATTTGCTTGGAACAACAAAAGCTTCCCAAATATTAGCCGGGTACCTCGCAATGCTAACGCTATCGCCTTGATTTCCTCCTAAAATAAACAGGTACTTTCCAGTTGAGCTCTGCCCAACGACAAAACCAACATGCCCGCCACCTCGACCTCGTTTCTTGACAGCAATTGAACCCATTACTGGCTTGTCGACCGCTTTTCCAAAACTCATCCACGACAAGGCGCGATAAGCGTGAGCAACAGGCTCATACCCATGTTGTTTCATTACCCATGCAACAAATGAAGCACACCAAGCATTTTCAGCCCCTGAATCATCCTTTCCCCAAAACCTTGACGCTGAGAAGTACCTCATAATCTTCGGGTTGGCTCGCTTTCCACGAATTTCAGCCTGCCCCAACTCACCGTATGCCGTTAGCATCCATGGTGTAGACTTGAACTTAGCTAAGTTGCTCAGTTTGTTTTCAGAACTATTTTTTGACATCGAAGGTAAACCACTTAGGAATCATCAATAATTGAAATCCAAAGTACGTTTACCTCACTGTCTCTTCAAATTGAAATAAAAATGCTTAGAGCGTGCCCAAACATTAAGTGCTAATACTTCAACTAACAACTTGTCTATTTTGGCTATGACTCATGGAATACTGGTATTTTGCACCCTTCACCCAAGTCCACTGGGCGCTTCCAAGTGTAGAGATATTCATCGAGAAACTTACCACAAGGGGATTCTGTGCGTTGTTTGAGGGCTTGATGGCCGCCGATCGACTCATAGAAGTGAATGGCATTGGCATTGTCGGCCAGAACCTCGAGAAAAATACCATTGTCCGGGTAGAACTTTTCCGCCCATTCGACGGCACGAACGATAAGCTGTTTAGCGACACCGCGACGCTGTGCTTGAGGCGTGACATGTAGATTATCGATGATAGTGCCGAAATCGACATTATGATTGCCAAAAAGACAAATAAACCCTACCAACTCACCATTGTCTTCTGCGACAAGGACATGCTGACTGAAAGGAGGATTGAGCAACCTTGTCTGCCAAATCAGTTGTTTATCTTCTAGAACCGAATCATCAAGATACGATTGGCGCATGATTCCCTTATAAGCGTGTTGCCAGCTCGATGCGTGTAATTGAGCTACATTTTGAAAGTCAGCATATTCTGCTACTCTAAATTCCATTTTACAGTACCTAGTGCTTTAGTTTTTACATTTCCTTAAATTACATACTAGTTATCTGTAACTAAATTGCAATCCATGCTGATTGCATTCTGTACAAATTGGATAAAAAAGGGAGATCTCTCGCGATCTCCCTAGCAATTTGTCGATATTGCGTCAGTTTTTGTTCTCAAGCCTAGCAGTAGGCACGCGCAAACTTACCTTGGCAACTGACCGAATAGCGCTTAGCAAAAGCCGGAATGAACATAGAATGTCCGCGCTCCAACACAGCGACCTCGCCATTTTCATGCATTAAATGCACTGGCTCATCGAGTGCAAACAAGATCTCTGGCGTTTCCACCAAAAGCTCACGTTGGTGCTGATTCGCATACACGCTGAATTTAAAGTCTTTTACTGGCACCAAAAAGTGTTCTGCGCCGTTCTCGCGATGGGGAGTCGAGAGCAAATCTTCACGACGTTTTGGCTCAAACACTGTGCAGGCAGCCAACTCAGCAACGTCAATATGCTTTGGCGTCAAGCCAGCACGAAGCACGTTGTCGGAGTTCGCCATAATTTCAAGACCTGTCCCTTTGCAATAGGCATGTGGAGTACACGCATCTAGGTACATTGCCTGGCCTGGCTCCAAAGTAAGAACATGCAAGATGAGCGGTGCGAATAAGCCGATATCACCTGGGTATCGCTCTGCTAACCAAGTAATAAGCTCAAATGTCTCATCGCCTTGCTGATTGCTAGCAAAACTTAATAGGGCGTCAATGGCGCGGCATTTGATGTCCCCCTCCAACTTCAGCAGTCCGACAAAGAATTGCTCGAGTCCTGCTGGGTTCGGCTCTGAGCCGTATTCAGTGACGAGCTCAGACAACTCCGAAATATCCAATCTATTGAAGTGCTTTAGGATCTCTTCATGAGGCCTAAAGCCATTCATGCTTGGTAGCGAGTTAAAGCATAAACCAACTCTGGTTTGTGGTTGGGATCTTTGTAGTTTCGACAGTCCGCGTTTAAAGCCAAGCCATGTTGCTGCTCCAACAAATAACCTTTTTCAGCTTGTTCTTTGCTCGGATGCACTTGAATTGACAGTGCATTTTCTGCCGCAAGTACTTTGAACAAGTATGGCAACTCTCCAAATTGCTGCTGTACAGAAGGGCTAAGAATAGACTCAGGGTCGCCCGCCACCCATTGGTCGAGACGGACCAAGTGATTGTCGATGAAGACCTGTGAACAGCCATTAGGGTGCGCGCCCATCCACAGTTCGGCTTGCGGTTTATGTTCTGGATTCTCGATACCAAATAGCGTCGAAATCGAGGTCTCACTGCCCCATGGGTAATCCTGGATAACGTTACTCATAGGTAAAAAATGTTGTTGCGTCATGAAAATTCCAACCAATCATCAAAGGGATCTTGATAGCGGACTTGTTCAAAAGAGCGCTATCAGGATCCAGATCTGCTAACTGAATGCCGACCACCCAAATAAGTTAACAGAACTACATTTAAAACTATATAGTTTTAAATTGATAGATGATCAATACTTTCGGCAAGATCAAAAATTGACAAAAAGATCAGAAAAAAGAAAAGCCCCCTCGGGCTCGAATCGAGGGGGCTTTTTTAGGGAGAGACTTTATCGGAGCGATAAAAATCTGTGGCAAGCTAGGGGGATTACTTCGCCACGTCTAAAATGATAGCTTCTAGCTTATCTAAGCCTTCTGCTAACACTTCTGACTCTATGGTTAGCGGTGGCAATAAGCGAATCACATTCGCCTTCACGCCACACGACAACAAAATAAGACCGTTTTCTTGAGCTTTAGCAATCACCGCTTTGGTGACATCCTGCAATGGCTGCTGTGTCTGTGGGTCGGTAAACTCAATCGCCATCATTGCGCCGATAGTACGGATTTCACCAATTGCTGGAACTTGCTTTTGCAACGCAGTCATTCGAGCATTAACAACTTCACCGATACCTTGAGCTTTAGCACACAACTGTTCTTCTTCGATGATCTTGAGCACTTCCAAGCCCGCGATACAACCCAGTGGAGAGCCCGCGTAAGTACCACCAAGGCCACCAGGAAGCGCTGAATCCATGACGTGGGCTTTACCGACTACTGCAGAGATTGGGAAACCGCCCGCAATCCCTTTCGCCATCGTCATCAAGTCAGGTTCAATACCAATGTGCTCGGTTGCGAACATTTTTGCCTGTACGGGCAAAACCTGTTTGGATCTCATCCGCGATCAACAAGATACCGTGCTTATCACACAGTGCACGCACCGCTTCAGCAAAGTCTTGAGGTGCTTGATAAAAACCACCCTCGCCTTGTACAGGTTCAAAAATGATCGCCGCAACACGGCTAGGCTCGATGTCACAAGCAAACAGATCTTCAAGTGCTTGCAAGCTGTCTTGAGTGCTAATGCCATGGAACGCATTCGGATACGGCGCATGGAAGATCTCGTTCGGGAACGGTCCAAAACCCGCTTTATAAGGCGCTACCTTACCGGTTAGACCCATCGTCATATTGGTACGGCCATGGAAACCGCCTTTAAAAGCGATAACGCCGCTTCGCCCTGTATGAGCACGTGCCACTTTCACCGCGTTTTCGACCGCTTCGGCACCTGTGGTCAGGAAGATCGCTTTCTTCTCGGTGTCACCCGGAGCAAGCTCCGTTAGTTTTTCAGCCAGCTCCACAAACGATTCGTATGGTGTCACCATGGCACACGTGTGAGAGAAGTTTTCAATCTGCGCTTTCACCGCTTCTGTAATGCGTGGGTGAGAGTGGCCAGTATTGGTTACCGCAATACCTGCTGCGAAATCGATGTATTTGTTGCCATCGACATCCCATACATGCGCATTTTCTGCCTTCTCAACATACAGTGGGTAAAGTGCGCCCATGCCCTGAGCGATAACTTTGCTTCTTCTTTCGTGCAGTTGTTGATTTTTCATTGTTCAGTCCTTTATTCGTTATCGCTAATTAATTGCCACCAAAGCAGAGATATTTAACGTCCATATACTCGTCGATACCCTGCTTCGCGCCTTCACGGCCAATACCCGATTGTTTCACACCACCAAATGGTGCAACCTCAGTAGAAATAATGCCTTCGTTGATGCCGACCATGCCATATTCCAGTGCTTCCGCCACTTTCCATACACGATGAATATTTTGGCTGTAGAAGTAGCTTGCTAGACCGTAAATGGTGTCGTTAGCCATCTCGATCAGCTCTTCATCCGTTTCGAAGCGAATCACAGGTGCAACCGGACCAAAGATCTCTTCTTGAACGATATCCATACTGTGGGACACCTCTTTTAGCACCACTGGCTGCATAAAGTTGCCTTCAAGAGATTTAAGCGGTGTGACAGGTATTGCGCCCTGCTCAACAGCACGATCAATCAGTGCTTGGATGCCCTGTTTTGCACTTTCATTAATCACAGGGCCAATGCTAACGCCTTCATCTAGACCGTTACCTATCTTAAGCTGCTGAACAGCCGCATCGAACTTGGCCACAAACTCGTCGTAAACCTTGCTATGAACATAGAAACGGTTTGCACAAACACACGTTTGGCCTGCATTTCGGAACTTAGACGCCATTGCGCCTTGAACCGCAGCATCAATATCGGCGTCGTCAAAAACAATAAATGGCGCGTTACCACCTAACTCCATTGACGTGCGCTTGATATCTTTAGCAGACTGCGCCATTAATACACTGCCCACTTGAGTAGAGCCGGTGAAAGAGAGTTTTCTGATCAGAGGGTGCGATGTGAAGATTGCCCCAATTTTTCGTGAGCTTTCACCCAGCACGACTTGCAACGCGTCTTTTGGAATGCCCGCTTGATAAGCCAGTTCTACAATCGCGAACGCAGAGAGCGGTGTTGAATCAGATGGTTTCACTACAAAGCTACAGCCTGCAGCAAGAGCCGGTCCTGCTTTACGCGTGATCATTGCGATAGGAAAGTTCCAAGGGGTGATAGCGACAGCAACACCAATAGGTTGCTTGATAGTCACGACTCGCTTATCGGCCGTTGGACCTGGGATCGTATCACCATAAGTACGTTTAGCTTCTTCCGCGAACCACTCAATAAAGCTCGCGCCATACAGCACTTCACCCGCCGCTTCTGCGAGTGGTTTACCTTGCTCCATCGTCATGATTCGAGCAAGATCATCTTTGTTATCTAGAATCAGTTGAAACCAACGGTTAAGCATACCGGCACGTGTTTTTGCAGGCACCTTAGCCCACTCTTTTTGTGCCACATGTGCACGCTCAATGGCGTCCATGACTTCTGCATCGCTTGAGCGTGGCGCAAAGCCCACCGTCTCGTTAGTTGCAGGGTTGGTTACTTCAACAGCGTTGTCGGCTGCTGTCACCATAAACGCCAATAGGCTTTTGTTGTCAATTTGCTGCATGGTGAATCCTTTTGCTTCTATGGCTTGCTTCTATTGAGCCGCCATTTTGTTTGTAAATCGAGAGAGTCTATAAACAGAGCCCTAGGCCGGGATCTGCTGAGTTATACAGTGAATATTGCCACCGCCAAGCAGTACTTCTCGTGTCGGTATACCGATGATGTCATAGTCAGGCAGTGCTTTGACCAATATCTCAATAGCAATGTTGTCGAACTCGCTATCAAGCAAAGGCAAGAAAATATGCCCATTGACCATTAGAAAGTTAGCGTAAGACGCACTGAGTCGCTCGCCAGCCTGTCGGTTCATCCCATCGCTCGCTTCAACTCCCGACGCTTCTTTATCGGAATAGAACAACGGACCGGGCAAAGGCACTTTAATCACTTCAATCGTGCGCCCCTTGGCATCGGTTTGAGCGCTGAGTGCAACCAATGCCTCTCTGGATAACGCATATTGCGGGTCGAACGGATCGTCAGTCCAACTCAATACCACTTTAGCGGGGCAACCACATGAATAAGATTATCAACATGACCATCAGTCTCGTCGTTGAAAAGACCTTTTGGCAACCATACGACTTTTTCTATACCAAGATATTCGCTCAGTTTGGTTTCAATCTCAGCCTTAGAAAGGGAAGGATTACGTCCCGGGCTCAACAAGCATTCCTCGGTGGTATAAAGCGTCCCTTCACCATCAGTGTGGATAGCGCCGCCTTCTAGGACAAATGGCGCTCGGTAATGGTCAATGCCCATGACATCGCACACGGCAGCCGCCACGTTATCGTCATCACTCCAGTCATCATAAAGCCCATTGAACTCACCACCCCAAGCATTGAACTGCCAACTCACGCCGCGCCTGTCACCCTTCGCGTTAACCACGACCGTTGGGCCAATATCTCGCATCCAAGAATCATTGAATGCCATCTCCACCAGCTTTACTGAGCGGTCAAGCATCGCGCGAGCCTTCTCATACTGAGCGCTACTCACTGCTACAGATACAGGGACAACATCAGCAATCGCATTAGCGACCTTTGCAAAGGTTCTCTGCGCTGGCTTGGCATTGTCTCGCCAATTGTCGCGGCGCTCAGGCCAAGCCAACCAGACTTCTCTTACCGGTTCAAACTCAGCCGGAAAAAAGAAACCATCTTGTTTGGGTGTTGTGGTGAGTTTCATCGGTCACCTCACTACTTCGCTAAGCTTAGAATATCTTGATATAGGTCTGGGCGGCGGTCACGGAACAGACCCCAAGCGTGGCGAGCTTTAGCGGTTTCTTGAAGATCGATTTCCGCATAAATGATCGTTTCACCTTCACGAGGTGCTTCCGCAAGCTTACCACCAGTATGATCTGTGATGAATGATGAGCCATAGAAGGTTGTCTCAATGCCGTCATCCGCTTCGACACCGACACGGTTAGAAGCAATCACCGGCACTAGGTTCGCCGCGGAGTGGCCTTGCATCGTACGTTGCCAATGATCTCTAGAGTCTAATGATAGGTCTTGTGGCTCTGAGCCGATCGCTGTTGGATAAAAAATAGCTTCTGCGCCACTCAGCACTAGGCTGCGAGCAAGCTCTGGGAACCATTGATCCCAGCAAATACCGGCACCAAAGGTACCAAATTGCGTTTTCCACACTTTAAAACCGGTATCGCCAGGGCTGAAGTAGTACTTTTCGCTGTAGCCAGGACCATCTGGAATGTGCGACTTACGGTAGTTCTCAAGCACAGTGCCATCGGCATCGATCATCACAAGAGAGTTGAAAAAGGTGTTGCCCGCTTTTTCGAAATAGCTCACTGGGATAACGACATTCAACTCTTTTGCCAATGCACTCAGTTCTTTAATCAGACGACAGTTGTCCGTTTCTTCCGCAAGCTCAAAGTACTTCGCTTCTTGTTTCTTACAGAAATAAGGGGCAGCCATGAGCTCCTGAGGCACAATCACATTTGCACCGTTCGCTGCTGCTTCACGAATCGCGCCTTTAATCTTTTCTAGGTTTGCATCTAGGTCCCAAGTTTTGGTCAACTGAAGGGCAGCAAATTTAACTACTTTACTCATAGGATCTTCCTTTATCTCTTTTAACTAATGGCTGACTGAGTGCCCGTCATTGCAGGCACTTCTTTTTATCTAGTGGTGTATCTTTCTTGGGGGTTAGATTGCGAGTTTGTCGCGTAAGTTGTAGTACGCCGCACCCATCGCCGTGAACGGAATCGCGAAGTGGCGACCACCAGGGAACGTGACGTGGGTAAGGTCGGCGAAAGCATCAAAGCGTTCAGCGTGACCCGATAGCGCTTCAGCAAGCAGTTTCCCTGCTAGGTGCGTACAAGTCACACCATGGCCGCTGTAGCCTGAAGGTAATAAATATTGTCGGCAAAAGAGCCAAACTGTGGCATACGAGAGTAAGTGAGTAGGAAGTTACCCGTCCACTTGTAATCAATGCCGATGCCTTTAAGTTGTGGGAAGATCTTTTCCATCTTAGGTCGAATCAAGCTTCAATGTTTTCTGGGTCACGTGCGCCGTAGACTACGCCACCACCAAACAGCAAACGTTTGTCGGCGCTTAGGCGGAAGTAATCCAGTAGATAGTTACAGTCTTCGACACAGTAGTCTGATGGCAGGATATCTTTTAACATCGCTTCTGACAGCGGCTCGGTTGCCACTACTTGGGTACCACAAGGGATCGCTTTGTTACTGATATTTGGTGCCAAGCCGCCTAGATACGCATTGCCTGCTAGGACAATGTACTTGGCTTTTACGCTGCCTTTTTCTGTGTGAGCGACAGGGTTCACGCCTTTTTCGACGCGAGTTACGCCAGATTGCTCAAATATTTGACCACCGAGAGCGGTGATGGCTGCCGCTTCTCCCAGCGCTAGTTTTAGTGGGTGGATGTGACCACCTCTCATATCCAGTAGCGCGCCTTTGTAAGCTTTTGTGCCCACTGCTGCTTCGACTTCATTGGCATCAAGCAAACTCAGTTTATCGTTGCCGTAGCGTTCCCAGTGCTTTTTATGCTCTTCAAGCCCTTTCATTTGCTTGTTGTTCAGCGCGGTGAACATGCCGCCTTGTTTGAAATCACAATCGATGTTGTGCTTGTCGATAAGGCCGCGAATGATGTCGCCACCCTCAAAGATCATGTCGCACAACGCTTTCGCTTGCTTCGCGCCATATCGGCTTTCAATGACATCCACATCGCGGCTGTAGCTATTTACAATCTGACCACCGTTACGACCTGTCGCACCAAAGCCAACCTTGGCATTCTCAAGTACCACAACTTTGAAGCCTTTCTCAGCAAGATGCAGCGCTGACGATAAGCCCGAGAAACCGGCACCAACCACGCAAACATCACATTCAATATTGTCTTGCAGTTGTGGGTACTCACTTACATTTGAGATTGAGTGAGCGTAGTATGAATCTGTATGTTTATTCATCATTCTATTCCTTGTAATAACGGCTTCGGGCTTAACGGTGGAGACGAATCCAGGTTGTTTTGGTTTCGGTAAATTTTTCAATAGCATGGATGGACTTATCGCGTCCGTTACCACTCATTTTGAATCCACCGAATGGGACGGTCATATCGCCCTCGTTGTAGTTGTTCACCCACACAGATCCAGCCTCTAATTGCTTAGCGACTCGGTGTACGCGATTGATGTTGTCACTCCATAGCGCTGCGCCCAGACCGTATTGAGAGTCGTTGGCGATAGCAATGGCTTCTTGTTCAGTTTTGAAAGGAATAACGCAAAGTACTGGGCCAAAAATCTCTTCTTGAGCAACGCGCATTTGGTTATTTACATTATCTAGGATGATAGGTTCGACGAACGCGCCTTTTCCTTCAACATCGCCGCCGCAGCGCACAACCGCACCGGCTTGCTCGCCAAGTTTGACGTAATCCAATACTTTGGCTTTGTGCTCGCGGTCAATCAGCGCGCCCATTGAAGAGGTTGGATCCATTGGATCTTTAGGCATGAAACGTTGTGCTGCACTGATCACTTTATCGATAAAGGCATCTTTGATGCTTTCATGCACTAGCAGTCGAGTGGCCGCCACGCACACTTCACCTTGGTTGTAGAAACAACCTGCAGCTGTTTCAGCAGCAGCGCCATCAAGGTCGGCGTAATCTTCAAAAACAATATTGGCATTCTTACCGCCCGCTTCTGCCCATACGCGTTTTAGGTTAGTTTCACCAGATGCGATCATGAGATGACCAGCGACACGTGTTGAGCCTGTAAAGGCAATACAATCAACCCCGTTGTGTCGAGCAAGTGCTTCACCCGCTTCATGACCAAAGCCAGTAATCACTTGGAATACGCCAGCAGGGATCCCCGCTTCATTCGCGAGTTTGCCTAAGAAAATGGCCGTCAAAGAGGACTTTTCAGATGGTTTAAGAATCACGCTGTTTCCTGCCGCCAGCGCAGGACCGAGTTTCCAACAGCCAATCCACAAAGGGAAGTTCCAAGGAACCACAGCCGCTACCACACCGATTGCTTGATGAGATACGAACGCGTGGACGTCTTTTTCGGTTGGAGCAACTTCGCCATATACCTTGTCGATCGCCTCTGCGTACCAACGAATGGACTTAGCCGCCCCCGGAATGTCTGTAGAAACACTGTGAGAAATAGGTTTACCCGTATCAAGGGTCTCAAGAAGTGCCAACGCTTCAACGTTCTCGTCGATAAGATCAGCAAACTTGGTCAGTACAGATTTTCTGTGTGCTGGAGAGCTTTGGCTCCATTCACCTGTTTTAAAGGCTCTTTTCGCGTATTCAACGGCAAGATCGACGTCGGCAGATTTACAGCGAGCGATGTTCGCGATGATCTCATCAGTGGCCGGGTTGACCACTTCAAGTGTCGTTTCATCGACAGCGGCTGTGTATTCACCGTTAAGAAAAGCGCGCTGTTCAATCACCTGCGCTTCTCGTTGTTCAATCCATTGTTGTTGCGTTTTCATACGCTCTCCTTGGTTACCTCAAGGCGCTAGAATGCTTTTGGTGTATGAGCACTTATCATTCTGCAAGCCTTATCGGAGTAATTAGTAAATTTGTGTGGGATAGTCGTGTCGATGACATAGGATTCGCCTTCTTTAATCAGATAGGTTTCACCGTTGTACTCCAGTTCGACTTCACCGCTCAATACGGTGCCGACTTCCTCTCCGTCATGCTTAATATTGGATGCTCCAGTGGTACTTTTAGGAGCGTATTCCTCTATCAAAAATCCAATTTCTTGTTTGTTGCTGCCGTTGTTAACCAGTTTCATTGATACCGTTTCACTGCCGATTTCAATCAAGTCTTCCGGCTTAATCACAACCTTTACTTCTTTGTTTTCTTGCTGCTCGAGAGTAAAAAACTCTGAGAGCGACAAGGAAAAAACGTTCACTATTTTTTGCAGAGAACTCACCGAAGGACTCACTTTGGCATTTTCAATGGATGAGATAGCGCTATGTGTAATGCCCGCTCGCTCTGCCAGTTCTCGTTGTGAAAGTCCGCGCTCTTTTCTTAGTTGAGCAATATTTTTACCAATTTGGTGGTTGTCCATGCATTCAGCCTCTAAATCATTGGGAAGCTGACATAATAAATTCTTTAAACAAAATTTGTGAGAAATGATTGTGTTTTGCTTCCCATTCTGGGTGCCACTGCACGCCAACAAAGTATTTTTGCCCCGGTAAGCTAAACGCTTCTATAAGACCATCCGGAGCTTTTGCTTCCACTTTTAGTACTGAACCGAGTTGTTTAACCCCTTGGTTATGAAGGGTATTAACATCAAACTTGCTGGTATCTTCCCATTTGGCATTCACCAGCCACTCCTTAAACACACCGTCACCTTCAACAAACACCGGGTGGGCTGGCGCGTATTTCTCTGTAAAGTCTTTCGACTCATTTTCACGGTGATCTTGATAACCTGACTCGTGTACCGCCGGATCTAAGCTACCACCCAATGCCACGTTCATTTCTTGAAAGCCGCGACAAATACCCAGACATGGAATGTTCATGTCTATCGCACGGCGAATCAGCTGAATAGATAGCTCATCACGCGCTTCATCTTTCTTTTTCTCTTCGTGACTGCCGTTATAGCGATGTGGCGCTACGTTAGAGTGGCTTCCTGGAAACAATAGTCCGTCACAGACAGCCAATACTCGATCCAACTCATCCGCTTCTATTACCGATGGCAGAATGATGGGCGTACCGCCAAAATCTTTCACCGCCTGGAGGTAGAACTCATTCAATGCCTGTATTTGATAGCCAGCGAGCTCTTTCTTACAGCTTACGAGTCCTATTATTGGTTTTCTTATCTCAGACATTGTCACACTCACGTTCAATTTATTTAACAAAAACCGTACAACTCATGTACAAAATTATCAACAGCATCGTTAAAAATAGATGCCAAATCGTGACCTTGATCTCTAATTTGTTCAAAAAAAGCACTAATTTAGCTCGATATATTGAGCAAAAGGCGATCAACTGTTACAAATTAGTTAACGTTTAACGCGGTATAAACAATCACCAAATTAAACAAAAGACAATAAAAACAATGATATAAAGTGATAATTCAGCCAAAACCCCTAATTCAAGCAAGGTTTTTGTGTTCAATTTGTTAAACACCTTAACTTTCACGTCAACGAAACAGGGTCACTAGGAGTAGTAAAGATGGATACCTATTTACAGGAAGTTAAAAATTTTCGACAAAACTGGCCAGAGATTCATTATGTAGACGTCATATTTACTGATCTCAACGCCACGCCTCGCGGCAAACGCATCCCAGTAGACGCCCTCGAAAAGCTCGCAAAAGGTGTCGCCCTCCCCCTCTCTACTATTACTCTGGATACCAAAGGCGCTGTTGTTGAATCGGCTGGATTGGGTGAAGATCTCGGTGAACCTGATAACTTGTGTTTCCCTGTCTCCGGAACACTGTTACCGACAGCGAAAGAAGGGACGGGTCAGGTATTGCTCTCTATGATGGAAGATGACGGCAAAACGCCACATCGTCTATTTATCCGCAACATTGTTGAACGTATGGTGGAAACTCTACACGCCCGAAATCAATTCCCTGTCGTGGCGCTTGAGCTTGAATTCTATCTTATCGATAAAGTGCGCGGCGAGAATGGGGAGCTGCAAACCGCCATCAACCCAACGAAGAATAAAAGAGAACGTGACACCGAAGTTTATGACGTCGATGGCCTTGATGACTATGCCGACTTCTTATCAGAACTCAATGCCGCTGCCGCCGAGCAAGGTTTAAACACAGCAGGCGCGCTAGCCGAGTCTGCACCAGGTCAGTTCGAAATCAACTTCAACCACTCTAAAGACGTACTGCGTGTTTGCGATGAAATCGTCTTCTCAAAACGCCTAATCAAACAAATCGCTCACAAGCATGGTTTTGACGCCACCTTTATGGCGAAGCCGTTCCTTGAAGAAGCAGGAAACGGTCAACACATGCACATCAGCCTCATCAACGAACAAGGCGATAACCTATTTACTAATAATGAGGATGACTCAGCGAGTCCAATGTTCTTCCAGACAATGGCGGCGATGTTATCCCAAATTCCGGACGCGATGGCGCTACTTTGCCCGAACGTGAACTCTTACCGTCGATTTGTACCTGGAGCTTATGTACCAACACGTGCAGATTGGGGGAAGAACCACCGAGGTGTGGCACTTCGCGTACCGATTAGCGATGGCAAAAACCGTCGTATTGAACACCGCATCGCTGGTGCGGATGTGAACCCTTACATTCTCGCTGCAGTAGTACTTTCCGCAGTATTAGCGAGTGATAACTATACCCAAGAACAGTGCCCACCAGCCCTAAGTGACAATGCCTTAGACCTGCCAACTCGCATGTCTGACGCTTTGACTCAGCTCGAAAAGAGCGAGTTAAGCAAGTATTTATCTGGGGAATTTATTGATATGTATCTCGCTTGTAAACGCAGTGAGCTGGCCGAATTTGAGCGCATCATTACTCCGCTTGAAATCGACTGGATGCTTCACTCCGCATAGCCAAAGGAAGGAAATTATGACAACGAAATCAGGTGTACTCACCCCACCTAGTAAATCGGGTAGCAAGCACCTATTTGTGACTGCGCTTGTTGCTAGCGTGCTGATAGGGTTTACGGCTCTGGGCTTAAACCACGCAGAAGGTGAGGCCTATGGATGGCTCAGCCTGCTACCCACCGCACTCGTATTAATATTCGCTCTGACTACACACCGAACCGTTGAAGCGCTCGTCGCTGGTACCATCGCCGGCGTATTGCTTCTTGACCCGACTCAAGTGGTTGAAAAATTCATTGGCATATCTATGGATGTGATGATGGATGGCACCATCGCTTGGATCATCTTGGTTTGTGCATTGATGGGCGGATTAATCGCTGTACTTGAAAAGGGTGGCAGTATTCTTAGCTTCAGTAACATGTTGGTAAGCCGAGTAAAAAGCCGTAAACAGTCAATGCTCATGACGTTCGTGCTCGGCCTTATTATCTTTATCGATGATTACCTGAATGCTATCGCTATTTCATCATCAATGAAGAAGGTGACTGATGGCTACAAAATATCTCGTGAAAAGCTCGCTTACTTAGTCGATTCGACCGCCGCACCAATCTGTATTCTGGTGCCAATTTCTACTTGGGCTATCTTCTTTAGTTCTTTGCTAGAGCCAATGGCGCTGCATCCGAAGGCTCGGGTATCGAAGCTTACATTTCGGCGATTCCATACATGGCTTATGGTTGGGTAACACTGGCAATCGTGGTTCTCGTTTCTTTGGACAAGTTGCCAAACCTTGGTGCCATGAAACAAGCCGAAGAGCGTGCACAACAAGGTCAAGTAAAGCCTGATGGTGCACAAGACATCGATTTCTCCGGTGAAGCACCACAAACGACATCACCCACTATGGGTTGATTAACTTCTTAACGCCAATGATCGTTCTTGTCGGCGCAACATGGTTCTACGGCATTGATCTACTGGCAGGTGTGGTCGTCGCTATCATCTTTACGCTCTGCCTGTATGGGTTCCAAAGATTGGTATCAATGAATGAACTGTTTGATTCGGTATTTGATGGTGTCAAAGTCATGCTCATTCCGCTTGCGACGGTGGTTGGCGGCTTCATGCTAAAAAGTGTCAACGACTCGCTTGGACTGACTGAGTTTGTAATAGAATCTGTCGCACCTTACCTTTCTGCACAATATTTCCCTGCGCTGATTTTCATCATCACTGGTGGTCTAGTATTTGCCTCTTCATCTTCTTGGGGCACATTTGCGGTCGCTATGCCGATTATTCTGCCGCTCGCCGAGCAATTAGGCGTGCCGCTTCATCTTACAATCGCAGCGATGCTGTCAGCGTCTGCAGCAGGTAGCCACTCATGTTTCTTCAGTGACTCGACCGTCCTCTCTGCACAAGGCTCAGGCTGTACAGCAATGCAACATGCTAAGACTCAGTTCCCTTATGCACTGATTGGTATCGTCGCCACTACCTTATTCTTCCTTGTCGTGGCTTAGCATCGCTTCGCTACGCAATTAAGAAACCAAAAGGGATGCCACTCAGCAGGCATCCCTTTTTTTGCTACACATTGCTTTCAAAACCCATTTGCTAAGTCATCAACCCCACTTCAAAACCCGAACCTCATTCCCCTGTTCCGGCTTCTTAGGAATATTCAACGACAACACCAACGACACCGCCGCCATTGCAGCACCAATGTAAAACACACTCGACGGTGAAATTAGCCAAATAAACCCAAACGACACCGGAATCACAACCGCAGCAATATGGTTAATCGTGAACGACACCCCAGCAGTCGAGGCCATATCAGCCGGATCAGCAATCTTTTGGAAGTAAGTTTTGATCGCCAGCGCTAACGCAAAGAACAGGTGATCAATCACATACAGCGCCGCCGCCCATTCAGCGGTTTGTACTAAGCCATAACCGACAAACACGAAAATCAGTCCAACGTACTCCACCATCAGCGCCTTACGTTCACCAACGATGCCAATAAATCGACCAATCTTTTTCGCGAATAAAAAGTTAAACAGGTAGTTAATCAAGAACAGTAAGGTGATATCAGACACGCTGTAACCAAACTTCTCGACCATCAAAAAGCCAGCGAATACTGTGAAGATCTGACGTCGCGCGCCACTCATAAATGTCAGGGCGTAGTACAGCCAATAACGCTTCTTGAGTACAAGCTTCTTGGTTTGAGGGGTATCTGTTTTAAATTGAGGGAATGCAAAAGCAATAAACAGCACCAAAACAAAACCAACGCCGCCAGAAATACCGTAAACCCATACGTAGTCGAGCTTGAAAACTTCAACCATCACCCAAAGACCTGCGTAGGTCAAAAGCGAGGCCAATGCACCCACGGAGATCAATTTACCGAGCACCTCTGGCGCCTCCTCCTTACTAAGCCATTGCAAGGAAAGCGATTGTTTAAGAGTCTCAAAGTAGTGAAAGCCAGTAGACATGATAAGTGTCGTGATAAGTAAACCTGCCACCGATGGGAACAAGCCCGTTATCGCGGTACCCGTAGTGAGTAGCAGCAGCGATATGATCATGAATTTCTGCTCACGGATGAACAGTAGAACAAAGACCGTCGTAAAGGCTAAAAACCCAGGAATTTCACGTACGCTCTGCAAAAGGCCAATATCTGAGCCGTCAAAGTTTGCTTTCTCAATAACAAAGTTATTAAGCAGTGCCATCCAACTGGAAAAAGCGATGGGCACTATAATGGATATAATAATGAGAAAGTTCTGCGGCGTTCGCCAAGCAGGTTCGGTTTTCGCTTGAGACATGGTAATTCCTTTGAAAGCGTTATTCATATATGCTCACTGACGGCCTGAAACACTGTGACAGGTATAAGCTGTAATGGAGTCTAATACTTTGACACAAATAAATACATTGAAAGTCACCACCTGCAACTTATGTAATTTTGTCAAGCCGCCCTTCGCTTTCTATGAAATGGAAAACATTTACTCCGAAAAGCAGTGGCAACAGAAAACCCATTGGTTGAAGAGCACATTACGTGAACTCAACAGTGACATCATTGCTTTTCAAGAAGTGTTTTCCATAGAAGCGCTGCGTGCTCTCACCAAAGAGCTTGGCTACGGATTCTTTGAGTATAACCAACTCCCTGCAATTGAAGCCGATTACATCTATTCCAAGCCTTCATTGGCGGTTGCCTCGCGTTTTCCCATAACTAAGCAGGCCAACCTGGCGCTATGTGAACCATTTAAAGGCGAATTCAGTCGACCGCCGCTGCATGTCTCGCTATCGATTAAAGGACTTGGCGACTTTGATCTTTTCAACGTCCACTTAAAGTCTAAGCGAGCGACCATAGACGGCGAAGATTCAGGTGACAACGTCACAGAGTGGCTAAATGAACTGGCTGGCTCTACGCTATCAAGTCAGCTTCGTCAGCAAGAAGCTCTATCGCTGCATGCTCAAATCGTCGGCCATAAGCGCGAGGCAAAACGCCCGTTTATCTTACTTGGTGACTTTAACAATGTGCTTACTGCGGATGAGTTTGCTCCCTTTCGCGCGCAGCAGCGCCACCGCAGACGTGACTCCCGCGCTGCCATCGCTCCCTATCACTTCCACGACAGCTGGAAGCTAATCCCCCAGGGTATCCCCGTTCGAGCTCAAGATGCTATCAAGCCACCTCGCAGCCACTACTATGGTGAATCTGGGCAGCGCATTGACCACATATTGGTCTCTAGTGAATTTGTCCCTGAATACGAACATTCGATGTACGAACTTATTGAGTATCAGCTTACCGATAAGCACATTGTTAACCCGACGTTTGGTGTCGATGATGTGGGCTCAGATCATGCCTTAGTGTCCATTACTTTCGAATCGCGACACTAACCTACCCAGCATCGAAAAATTGCTTGCTACAATTCGATAATTCAATTAGTTATATACGTGAGTATCCAACAACCTCGATACCCAACCCTACAAATAGAGACCATAGCGGAGCCGTCGATGAACGTATTTATTCGACCTACTGAGCCAAAAGATGCTGAAGGTTTGCGAGACCTGTTTTTGCAACCAAAAGCCATGCGAGAAACACTGCATTTACCCCACTCTACCCTCGCGATGTGGCAAGAGCGACTCAACAACATCCCGGTTGGAGTCTATTCGTACGTCGCAGAACTGGATGGTAAAATTGTCGGCAATATCGCGCTAACGCAGTCGCAACGCCCAAGACTGATGCACAGCGCTACCTTTGGTCTCGCCGTTCATGATGACTACCACGGGATGGGCATCGGCAGTCAACTTATCGAGACCGTGTTGGATTTAGCAGACAACTGGCTCAACTTATTGAGACTTCATATTGAAGTGAACACCGACAACAAAGCCGCTATTGCCCTTTATTCAAAATACGGCTTTGACATCGAAGGGGAAGCTCTGTGCTCCGCATTTCGAGATGGTGAGTATATTTCCACCTACTATATGGCAAGGCTTAAAGATCAGCAGTAGACACGACTTGCAGCTTCAAATAAAGGAAGTTGGTAAGTCTATCGACTTCGTTTTGTAAATGATTATTAACCAGATATCGCACATCAACTTGTTGATGTTAAACGACATAGTCTGCACCTGCATGCAGTGATAAAGTTGGAAGCAACATCACATCAGCATAAACATTGGAGCAGGGAAATGTGCAAGCATGGAACACTACAGCGTCAAAAAAGAAGCCTATTTATGAAGCTGTTAGGGGTAAGGGAGTGCTATGTCTGTAGCCATTGTGGACAGAAACTGCTTATTGGCTCAGAGCGGCTTACCCATCTCCTTTACCCGAATCAGATTGATGGGTTTAACAAATCTGACCCGACTCATACTTAATATCCTGTTCAACCTGCAAACAGACCTCTGCAGCAAGCACAATCCCTCTGACCATGTCCTCAAGCCGCATCGAAGGAGAAGAGGTTTGGTCATTCACTTGTTTCATTAAAGGAACATGGATGAAGCCTTGAGCAATCGACTGCCCCGTTAAATGATGTTGCAGTCCGTAGAACAAGTGATTGCAGACAAATGTGCCCGCACTGTTCGACACCTCGCAAGCAATCCCGTTTTTATTCAATGCTTGAGTAATGGCTTTGATGGGCAAGGTTGAGAAAAATGCGTTAGAACCGTGCTCTACAACAGGTTCGTCAATAGGTTGGTTACCCGCGTTATCGGCAATCCGAAAATCATCGACATTGATCGCAACACGCTCTGGGGTAATGGCGGTTCGCCCTGCCCCTAACCCAAGGTTGATCACCACATTCGGCTGATGCTCGGCAATCGCAGTTAACACGCAATCGATCGACTCATAGCGGGTCACTGGTACTTGGCAAGTGACAATCTCGCCGCCCTCAATCATCACACCTGAGAGCCTTTTGATGATTTCTAGTGACGGGTTAACCTCGTCACCTCCAAAAGGTTCGAAGCCCGTAACCAGTACTTTTTTCATCGGTTTTTATGCCTATTGTTGGTTTCTCTGTTTAACTTAGGTAGAGTACGCCACCAATGGTATCAGTCAAGCGATAGAAAACGATGAACATTGACAATGAAGTAATTGAAACATTAGAACAACTCGAGCAATTCCTGATCTTAGTTGAAAGCGGCGCGTTGGGTTTACAAGGCGTGGCAGGTATTGCACTGGCGACCTCTAACTCTGACGGTCGTCCATTTGTTGCTGTACTGAGTGACAAACATGAGCTATTACTCGGTCGCTGGGTCTCTCAAGATGTCTATGAAAATGGCAAAGACATGGTGCGCAACGGTCCACGTCGCAACTAATTATTGAGTACTAACTCGCTTTTGAAACCCAGCACCCGTTAATATTACTCGGCTGGGTTTTTTATTGTCTTTTCGCTCAGTTAATTACGCTCTGCTTTGAACTAAGCTGTGAGCCATACTACTGAAATTAAAGTGAAAAGTGAGGTTGATTCCACGTTTATTAGAACGGAATCGCAATCTAAGTGTGCAGCGCATTGTTCACCTTTATTCTCATCTATCCTTTTTTGCGATGCGGTCTTTCCGCGACGTCAGTAAACAAAGGATAATTATGAAAACACTAACAACACTTTCTATCGCCTTAGTCACGACCCTGCCTCTAAGCATATCTGCTCATGCAGAAGCTTGGGGATATGGCGACAACAATGGACCGAGCACTTGGGGCGCTGTCAGCGCAACGTGTGACAAAGGACAAAACCAAAGTCCCGTTGACATCGAAACCAATACACTCACCAGCGCCAAAAAACAGCCTCTTGCTTTCGACTATCAAGGGCAAGTCAAAAATGTCATCAACAACGGCCACACAATTCAAGTCAACGTTAGCGGCAAGAACACCCTTCATATCGACGATCAAGACTTTGAGCTCAAACAGTTTCACTTCCACACCCCTTCCGAAAACACGATCAACGGTAAATCGGCGCCATTGGAAGCACATTTTGTTCATGCTAACGAAAAAGGGCAACTTGCGGTGGTAGCGGTGATGTATCGAGAAGGAGAGCGAGAAAGTGCACAGCTAGATAGCATTGTTCATACTCTACCTGCAAAAGCACAAACCATCACGCTGGAAAAAGAGGTCAACCTAGATGACCTATTGCCGCGCGTAAAAGATTACTATCGCTACAACGGCTCACTAACGACTCCTCCATGCAGCGAAGGTGTGCGTTGGTTGGTACTACGTGATCCTCAGTTCATCCCGAAAAGCCAGCTGAAACGTCTGTCTAGCACCATGGGAGAGAACGCTAGACCGACACAGGCGCTCAATGCTCGTCTTATCTTAGAATAACTCTCGCCGTGCTCACTTGTGCACTGCCCGAGTGAGCACGCCTTGTTATCTTGATTCATATTTCTTCACACAAAAGGACGATTTGCCAATGATTTATGAGACTAACCTTCCATAAATACATTTTGACTCTTGGCAAAAATTCACTATTTGAAGTGCTTCAAAGTTTACCGTACGAAGACCATGTAACTTAACCGTTAAACAAAACCAAGAACATGTTGCAATGATGAGAAATTAAATAACATGCTATTCAACTGCATTCCCTACACACGCTTGTACGGTTAGCCTTTGAGTAACGGTTAGTGAAATTTGGGGGAAGTAGTATGCAGCAGTACGAGATCAACGTGTATGACTTGAGGTGCGAGGAGCAATCCATCGTGCTGAATATCGAATTTTCCGATGCGACCAAAGCCGATTTTATGTGGGGTAATATGCCAACCACGTCGTGTCGTGATTATATTTCCCACCTTGTTGTGGCGGGTAATGTGGTTGCCAAAAAATACATTACTGAAGACGAGCTAAGCGATATGAATCGCGCGTCACACTACACGCTTTCGATGACATGTTAAAGCGGAGCCGTGGGCTCCGCTTTCATCACTATTAAAAAGTCAGTGATTAACGAATCACCACCTTAACGAGCTCTTCTTTCAAGCCTTGCGCTACATTCTTAGCAATCAAAAGTTTGCCTTTCTCGTTGCTACCTTCTGCCGATGTCACAATGAGATCACGCATTTCTTCGCCGCCAAAGCCAACCATAGTTGGGTTTTCTGAAGGAACATCAATCACCTCCAGTACCTCACCGCTTGGAGCAATCTTGACGACAGATTGCCCTGCGTACATCGCAACCCAATAGTTACCATCCACATCGACGCTTGCGCCATCTGGGCGGCCGTTGTAGTCCGTTAGATCACAATGCAATTGCTGCTCACCATATTGACCTGTGCTTGCATCATAGCTGTGCTTGAACACTTTACTTGAGCCAGTGTCTGCCCAATATAGCCATTGGCCATCTGGAGAAAATGCCAGACCGTTACATGTCCACGCGAACATAGGCAGTGCTTCGATAGTGCCATCTAGGTGTAGCTGATGGAACTGACCTTGGTCACCCTCTTTTGCACCATTGCGAGTACCTGCGATAAAGCGTCCGCCTGGCGCACCGCGGCCGTCGTTGTAGCGCATACGAGGAAATTCTGACACCAGTGGTGCCAACGAAGTCATCTCTGCATCCCAATCTTGGATGTGGTACATCCCGGATTTAAGCGCAACGACAAAGCCTTGCTCGCCATGCGGTGCAAAACAGCCTAGCTTGTCACCAAACTCACGCTTTTCACTCACGCCATTTTTGTGGCGCCAAAGTTCCCCTTCACAGATGTTGACCCACATCCACGACTCTGTGCGCCAATCCCAGCGTGGGCATTCTGCTAAATCAAATTCTAGATCGACGAACTTTTCAAACTGTAGAGACTGTGCCACGTTGATGTCCTTTTTATACTTGTTGCTATTGGTGAGGTACCCAGCCAGATTCGCGAGTATCTAGCATGGAATTTATGGCCACTGTTGTAACAAAATCAGTGCTTAGGTGCTAGCACTGATTTGTGTTTTCACCCCAGAAAACGTTGCTAAAAGCAAGATGAAAAAGTTCATTACTTTAGTCTTGCCCATCGCCTGCTAGCTTAAGCGTTGTTGGCGCTTGCGTGAGACTGTCGGGATTAAGATAAGTCGTCGTAGATGGGAAAGCAAACTCAGCACCATGTTCCTCAATCACACGATTAATTTCCATCAGCAGCTCTTGCTGAGTATTGAGAAAATCTTCCCTGTCGCGAGTATCGATATGAGCAAACACATCAATGTCTAGGCTATAGTCACTAAACGAAGAGAAATGGACTCGAAGCGGCGACGCCAAAACTCTAGGATGCTGAGCTAAAAACTCTCGAATATCGCGCGTTACCGCGACCATGGTTTCCATTGGTGTCTCGTAGCGCAGTCCAAGTTTGACTAAAAATGGGTAGCGATCTCGACGACTAAAATTGGTGATTTGCATCTTCACCACATCACCATTAGAGATGGTGATCAAAGTACGGTCTTTGGCACGAATCCGGTAGAACGCACCCCAATTTGTTCGACCACACCGGACACACTGCCGACTGAGCAGAAGTCCCCTACCGACAGAGACTTATCCATAAACATGATCACGCCACCAATGAGGTTCTCCATCGTGGGGCGGATCGCCAGTGCAATCGCCATCCCGCCTAGGCTGAGCCCGGTAACAATGCCGTAAACCGGCACGCCCAAGCGATGTAGGCCATATCCAATGACGCAAACAGCACAAAAGCTGCCCGCTAAGGTACCCATGATCTGCGCCAGGCTTTTTTTAAGACCCGTATTGATTCGCTGACCTACCATTAACCAGCGACAACACGACGCCCCCAGTAAATAGCAGCTTGTGCGATGAGTGGCCAAAACATTAGCTCACCTATCATGTTTAGGGTTGTCATCAACGTACCAGTCAAGTTGAGTTGATAATCCGCTGTCCAATCAAATACAAATAACCCAAGCGCCATGAGAACAGGTTTTAGCAGCACATGTTCAATCTTTTGGTAAACCCAATAGGCATAACACGCCAACACAAATACCAGCAGAATCAGTGCGACCCATTGCCACATAGCTTGATCGCCAAATTCAATCATCATCTGTTCTGGCATCGCGTCAATGACTGCAAACCATGGAGGTGGTATTAAACGACCTGCACTTAGTGAGTAGTATTCATAGTAATCGGGAGAGGCTTGAATGTTGGAAGGTAGATGACTCACCAAGCGATAGAAACTGTGCAAGTGTTCGACGGTCTCGCTTGAAAACTGATACTGGCCTGAAGGCTGCTTAACGATATCAATACTCGTGCTCGGTACTGTCCAACGCTCAACGTCTGTATTGTTTGGAATAGTGCTTGTATCGAAAGGAGGTACACGGTCGAGCACCTCTTTAAGCAACATGACTGACTCGATTGCCACACGATTTTGACTCGAGGCAGACACTTGCGATAAATCAAACGTCATTGAGGCTCGCTCAAAAGAAGAGTCGATAAGGTAACGCTGAGACTCCGTTACATTAGACAAGTCTCGATAAACGATTCCCAACTCATTATTCGCCTGTGTCACCGCCGCTATATAACTTTCGTAAGTTTGCTTTGGGGTGCTGGTATCAGGTGGTGCAAGCGGAAATTTGTCCTGCGCCTTTACCCAACAAGCCACAACGGCAAACATCACTACCGCAGCTTGTTTCAACCCTATTTTCATCATGCTAGCCCTTTTCGTTGTTATTCATTGATTAGCATAGGATAGATTGAAAAACTGAGGTAAGCTGACCGTATGTTTTGCCAACTATTTAACCACCTATGACCATAAAAACCTTAGATTCAACCGTCGTCTATCAAAACCCTTGGATGTCTGTTCGTGAAGACAAAATCGAACGTGAAAGTGGTAACCAAGGTATCTATGGTGTTGTCGATAAACCCGATTGTGCGGTGATCATTGCTATCGACAACGGCAATATTCATCTGGTTCAGCAATATCGATACGCCGTCAGCGAAACCTTTTGGGAACTGCCGCAAGGTGCATGGGAGTCCAGTCCAGATGCAAGTCATTTATCTCTTGCAAAAGGTGAACTGCAAGAAGAAACCGGTCTCATCGCTGGTTCAATGACCTATGTTGGAAAGCAGCTGATCGCCTATGGCTTTCTTAATCAAACTTGTCATATCTATCTTGCAACCGAGTTAACCCAAGGTGAGCCGAACCACGACAGTGAAGAAGAAGATCTCATCGCTGGTGAATTCACTGTTGTTGAGTTTGAACGCATGCTCATTGAGGGAGAGATTCAAGATGTAGTGACAACGGCAGCATGGGGATTGGCAAAGCTGAAAGGGCTGGTTTAAAGGACTGAGCGCTTTAAATAGGGCTGCAACCCAAAGCGCTGATATCCGACTAATGATCCATGTCTCAGTTTTTAAAAACAAGCTCGACTTTACAGCATACTGCTCCAGTATTAATCGATACACAAATGAAACTTTATGCACAAGGAGAAAGCATGGATTCACTCACCCTTCAAGAAACCCTTATTTCCACTATACGGCAATTGGAACAACTTAAACCGAATTTCAGACTCAGTGAAGAAGCCTACGATCTCGAATCCGCCGTCAACAAACTCACCGAACAACTGTTTAGCCTCCAATCGCTCAGCAGTTCTAAAGGCTCAGAAAGCGACATTTCCTTGTCAATTGAATTGCTCAAATCACTTTCAGACAAAGCGCATCACTCGATTGAACAGGGTATCGGCCTTGATGACCCTAGGTTAATCATTAACGAGTCTTTGCGGGTAAACCTTCAGCTGTCAAAGATAACTCTTGGTGAAATGAATGCTTATTAACCATTCAACAATTCAATAGTTAGGGCAATCAACTAGCTAAGAAAGCAATATTAAAGTGCACACAAGATACTTAACACTATGTTTTAAAACATTAATGTTGATATCGTTTAATAATTAAACGCCACGTTACCTATTGATTTACATCATACTTCTCATTAAATGCTCATGTTAGCTTACCGCCATTATATTCATCATGACGAATAGCAAGGAGCATTCAAATGAGCAGTACTATTATCCTTCCATCGACCAACTTGTTAGGAAAAGAGTGTCTAGACAAAGCACTGGATATTATCCAGCAACAGGGATTCACAAAAGCACTTATTGTAACGGATGCTGTTTTGAATCAAATTGGCCTTGTCGCTCAAATTACAAAAAAACTCGACGATCGTCAGATCGCATCTGCTGTCTATGATGGAACCCAACCCAACCCTACTATTCAAAACGTCGAAGCGGGTCTCGAAGTCCTAACGGATGAAGGCTGTGATTTAATTCTATCGGTTGGTGGTGGTTCACCACACGACTGTGCGAAAGGCATTGCGCTTGTTGCAACCAATGGCGGCAAAATTACAGACTACGAAGGCATCAACAAAGCGACGCTCGCTCCATTCCCACTCATGTCTATCAACACCACGGCGGGTACAGCCTCTGAAATGACCATGTTCAGTGTGATCACCGATGAAGAAAGACAGATCAAGATGGCGATTGTGGATCAAAAAGTCACGCCGCTGATTTCAGTGAACGATCCTAACCTAATGCTGGCTATGCCAAGCTCACTCACTGCAGCAACCGGTATGGACGCATTGACTCACGCGATCGAAGCTTATGTTTCAATCGCGGCAAACCCAATTACAGATACGGTGGCGCTCAAAGCGATTGAGATGATCACAGCGCACCTACCAACCTGTGTTACTGACGGTGAAAACATCGAAGCTCGTGAGCAAATGGCGTACGCTCAGTTTATGGCGGGTATGGCATTCAACAATGCTCTGCTTGGCTATGTTCATGCAATGGCACACCAGCTTGGCGCCACGTATCACCTGCCACACGGCGTGTGCAATGCCGTGTTGCTACCACACGTGCAACGTTTCAATGCGAGTGCCAACCCAGCGAAGTTTGCCGATATTGCCAAAGCGATGGGTAAAGACACGCAAGGCTTGAGTACCGAACAAGCAGCGCAGCTTGCAATTGAGGCTATGGAAGAGCTATCAAGCAAAGTAGGTATTCCCTCTACCCTTAAAGAACTGGGTGTAAAAGCGGAAGACATTGCCAAGCTTGCCGAAAGTGCATTAGAAGACGTGTGCTGTATGACGAACCCTCGCCAAGCAAGCCAAGCGGAAATTGAAGCAATCTTTGAAGCGGCAATGTAATCCCTTCTCTCACTAACACCAAGTCAGGTAGCACCAGTCTGCCTGACTTTTACATTGTAAACTCGCCAAACAACTCTCTTATACTTAAATCTTTACTGGACGATATTTAACCGTTTATATAATCCCTGCCGTACAAGTTTGTCATTGATTCCTTCTAAACAAACCCAATCGGGGCAATGATGGAGACGCGCGATGAATACCAAGATAAGCACACTGGAACAATACGCCCAATTTGACAAATTAGTCATTCATTCGTTGGAGATGTCACTTTACCAAGCTTCAGTGGAACTTGACGGTGAGGAGCATTATGTCACCCACGATAATGGATCGCTGCTTCGCGCGCACAACGTGGTGGACATGCGCCGCCTTTGTCAAAACCTCTCTGCAAAAGAAGTCGTTCTAAGACAAGACAGCGCTTACGATGAAATGGTGGGTAGTCCGATTGAGCACGGTCAAAACACGCTTGAAGTGCCTCTCGGGCGACTCGACTCCGTTATGTAGAGATTAAATCGCTAAACCTGTTTAAACGGCGCCGTGCGTTCTCGCTCTTTTCACACCATCCAGTGCGAGAACGGACAGTGCCATCATCACCAGTACGTAAGTTGCATGTCTGCTGCCTCCACGCGCTCGCCAAGCAGTAGTCCAACGGCAAACACCAAGACAGGTTCGACATAGCCTAGCAGGCCGAATAACGACATCGGCAGCGACTGAGACGCATACAGAAATAGCAGCATAGGTACTGCGCCGGCAACCGCGAGACCAAGGTAGTACAACCAACTTGTTGCACGTATGGCTTGAATCGTCTCTACAGGTAATAGATAGAACATCGCAAAAAATGTAAGCGGCAACAAAAACACATTGTCGAGGGTAAAGCCAACGTCACTCGACACATCCAATGTTTTGCGATGGATAAAGTAGATCGGGTACCCCAAAGCAATCAGCAGTACAATCCACGATAGACCTTCAGCCATCACATAGGCATAGCCGACACCAACAGCCGCTAAACAACAAGCAAGCAATTGCAGTCGTGACAATGAATCTCCATAAACGAATTTACCCACGACAACCAGCACCAGAGGCAGAGTGAAATAGCCGAGTGCAACAGACAGTGTCTCTCCGTACAAAGGCGCCCAAACAAATACCCAGTATTGGGGTGCAACGAGCAGCGCCGACACTAAATAGCGATGCCATAACCGTGTTTGCTTGAATGCTTGCCAAAACTGACGAATACGACCGGTAACAACAAGAATGACCATCATGAGTCCTGCACTCCACGTTACTCGCTGTGCAGCTACCCAGTGCCCTTCACCCCCACTCACCTTAAACGCACCAAGATCCGGCTGAAACTGCACATAAAGTGGCAACAAGCCAAAAAGGCAAGACGCTAAAATTGAGGCAACGACCCCTTTTGAGGTCTGAGAAAGATCATGAAATCGGCGCAGCATTGTTACCATCACCCCTAATACGAAATGTGCGCACATTATCGCAATTTTATTCTCTGGAATACTGTTTTTTCATGTAACACGTGAATGAACACCACTGCACTCATCATCGAAGATCACCACCCAAATCTATTTGCCCCGTACAGTTAGAGCAAAGAACCTAATAAGCAAATGCAATCCATTCGATAATCGATTAGATAAACACCTTAGAAGCTCGATTTTGAGTACTTACATGTTCTAAAAATGACAAATATGAAGTTAATATGCCGATATAATTGGAAAAAACGCAGGGAGCACTTTTACCGAACTACTATTGAATTGTTACATATATGAAAAATAAGAATAGATCATTTTCTCTGTCTCTCCTTGTTAGTGCTCTCTTGAGCAGTACCTACCTTCAGGCTGGCGTGATGGATAACTTCATTGACCCAAAAGATGGACGACTGGATGGCAGCCAGTTTATTCTCGATAATGCTGTCGGTTTTCTTCCCATGCCATTAACGGTTACCGACCCTGCCGTTGGCGTTGGTGGCGGAGCAGCATTGCTATTTTTTCACGAATCCGAAGAGCGTAAGCAAAGACGCCTTGCCGGAGAGGAAGTGAAAGACATTCCTGCCAGTACATCGGGGCTCATGGCTCTCGGTACTAATAATGGAAGTCAACTCTATGGTGGTTTCCACTATGGTAACTGGATGAATGATCGCATTAGATATCTGGGTGGTTTGTTTGGTGCTAAATTCAACCTCAAGTTCCACAATGAACTTCTGCCTAATCCCTTAGATCTGAGCATCCGCGGGATGTATTTCTTTCAAGAACTAGATGTTCGCCTCGGTGATTCCGACTTTTTTATCGGCGGGGTTTACAGTTACATGTCTTCAGATACAAAACTTGAAGGCCTAGACCAGGCCTCCAAGGATGGCCGCCTCGGCTGGCGAGTAATGTACGACACTCGTAACAACCAGTTTTCACCACGGGAGGGCACCAAAGCTGGCCTAAAAGTCGATTATCACCGCAAAGCCTTTGGTGGCCAGTTCGACTACCAAAAATACAACGCCTATGCTCAACACTATACCCGTCTATCGAAAGACTGGGGGCTTGGCGTACGCGGTGATGTTAAGTCAATTTCAGACAACGTCGAGTTTCCGGCTTCTATTTATGCTCGACCGTATGTTGAGATGCGTGGTATCGCAGCAATGCGTTATCAAGCAGACAATACAGCGTTGGGCGAATTAGAACTCAGTTACGATATAGACGAACGCTGGACAATACTGGGCTTCGTCGGTGCAGGAACGGCGTTTAACCACGATGAAAGCATTGCTAAAAGTCAGGTTTACTATACTCGCGGTGGCGGTTTCCGCTATCTCATCGCTCGCCAACTGGGTATACGTGTGGGTGTCGATGTAGCGAAAGGCCCTGAAGAGTGGACAACGTATATTCAGTTCGGCAGCGCTTGGAAATAGTTCCGCAATGGCATAATGATGCCGCTGACCGTTGCGGCATCACCCTCTTACTCAGGGCTACTTTGTTGGCTTCTTCATCCAATATACCGACAAGGTCACCAAGCATAATCCAACAAAATGAAACACAGTGAACGCCTCGGATAGCACCAATACCGCCATAATAGCCGTCACACCAGGACCAATGTTCGAGGTAATACTCAGCTCTGTCGCGGTCAAGCGAGCCATGCCCGCCGCAACGAAATAAGACGGCAACACAGTACAGAAAATCCCCAGTAAGACACCAAGCACGACAAGTTCAAATGACCAGTTGCTCATCGATGCAGAAGAGAAAGCAAGTTGGATAAGAATGGCGACACCAGCACTGCCCATACCAATACTGGTAAATAGCTCGCTTCCCATCTTGCCAATGATACTTTTACTCAGCATCAGATAGATGGCGAAAATAAAAGCGGATGCGATAGCCAAGCCGCTCCCCTTCCAAATCTCACTACCCAGCGATTGCACGTCATGAAACAAGATGGCCGCTATTCCTAAATATCCCAGAGCAACCGCGTGTACGACATTACGCGTGGGTCGCTGACCAAGCACAGCCAACTCAGCAACACGACAAAACTTGGGAACAAGAAAATCAGTAACCTCTCTAGCTGAGCACTAATATAGGCCAGTGCAGCAATGTCCAAATAGCTCGCGACGTAGTAGCCGAGGATGCCAACGAGTGCCGCTTGCCAACCATGGTGACGTACCAGTGAACGCTTTTGCCCATCCCGGCACAGCAAACACAACACGATGAGGTAAAAGGGTAATGAACTCAGTGCGCGAAGCGACATAATGGCCGTCGCATCGCCACCATATTGATAGGCTATTTTGATGAAAATAGGTTTAATTGAAAAAAGTGCGGTACCGACTAACGCGTATATTAATCCCTGAACTTGCTGCTTTTTGTCGTGATGAGCGATGTGTGTCCTTGAGTTCATTCTCGTTCCTTTTTAACTTTGGGCTACGAGAATGAAGGTGCGATTCTGGCTACAATCAACTCGTAGCCAGGCACAGGGGATCCTACCGAGCTACAGGCATAGTGAGTGTGAGCCAGAGGTAAGAAACTGTGTGATGCATAAATACCCTTTTTGATGAAATTTCAGGCTACAAGAAGCTGACCTGGTATGCAACTAACGATTTATTCGACACTCCAATCCTTTAGGTCGTTAAATCAGCTCGGTATTGATTCAACTAGACACGTAAATCACGCAAATAACAACAAAGCCACTGAATAGCAGGATCGTTGATCGCCGCTCGATTCCAGACAACGCTGTAAGCCACCTTGCCATATTCAAACGGCAGAGACTTTACCGTCAATCCCTTCGCTTGACTGGCGACGTCAGCCCACTGTTTTGAACAGGTAAACAGTAACTCGGACTGATGACACATCACCGCGGCAGCGCCAAAATCTGGCACAATCATTTTCACATCGCGAACACCGTGTTGTTGCCTAAGTGTTTGTTCAAAGTAAGGACGGCTCAGCTCCGACTCAGCGATGCCAATATGCTGACTATTGAGGTAATGCTCTATCGTTAGATCAACCTCTGCTAATGGGTGGTCAGGTGACATCAAACACACCAACTCATCTTCGAGCACAACCTCCCATACCAGCTCTTTGGTGTTAGTTGGTGGCTGACTGACATCGTGTGGCAAGATAATGAAGTCCACTTGCCCACTATGAAGCGCACCAAAGCCAAATTTCGCCTTAGTCATGATATTGAGCTTAGCTTTGGGTGTGAGCTCGGTCGTCAGTTTCGCCAGCGGTTTAGCAAACAGTTCAAACGTACTTTCACGCATTGATAGGCTAAAACGGCCTTCAAATACTTGCGGTTCAAAACGAGCTTGGTTAAGCAAGCCATTCATACTCGCCAACATTGAATGCACGAGCGGAGCGATCTCAACAGCGTAAAGCGTTGGAGTTAGCGAAGTGCCATCTCTAAAAAACAGCTCATCATCAAGAATATCGCGTAACTGAGTAATAGTTTTGCTTACGCTAGAAGGGGTAACAGACAGTAGCTCTGCCGTTTTAGTCACGTTGCACGTATCTAGCATCACATGCAGCGCCAATAAATGTTTAAACCCGACTCGATTGAGTCCTTCAATATCCATCTATGTTAATCCATCAAATTGTCTGTTAGTCGCTCACAAATCCGTTTGAGCACCATCGCCTCCTCTGGGTCGAGTTTGGCTTTACAAGCAATCGCTCCAGGTATCGACATCGCTTTCTCGCGAAGCGCGTTACCCTGCTCGGTAACAAAAATCATTCGAGCACGCTCGTCGGATTCACTGCGCTTACGCTCCACCAAGCCCTTTTGCTCTAAGCGTTTAAGCAGCGGCGTAAGTGTGCCGGAATCGAGTTTCAATTCTGCCCCGATATCTTTGACATTCATAGGCGCTTGTTTCCAAAGTACCAACATCGTCATGTATTGCAGATAAGTGAGGTCGACTTGCTCAAGAATTGGCCGATAGGCACGAGTCAGTGCATTGCTAGCACTGTACAGTGCGAAACAAACTTGCTTGTCTAGATCTAAGGCTTCAGGGCTATCTAACTTCATAATTGGCCACTCGAGTAAATTAAGTTGTGCACAATATACTTGCAATCATCCAACTTTAACAATATAGTTAGCGCACAACCTAATTTTACACAATCAAAATCGATAAAAGGATGAACCTATGTCAGCACTTTACTCTACTTCAGCAACTGCAATCGCCGGCCGCAATGGACAAGTATCAACAGATGATGGCTTGCTCGATCTTGCGCTTTCTTATCCAAAAGAGCTAGGTGGAACTGGCACTGCAACTAACCCAGAACAGCTCTTTGCAGCAGGTTACTCAGCGTGTTTTTCTAATGCCATTCTTCATGTCGCTCAGCAGCAGAAACTAGCAGTAAAACAAGCACCAACAAAAGCAACGGTCGCACTAAAGGCCAATGAACATGGTGGGTTTGTTCTTGATGTCGCTCTGGATGTGACTTTAGATATGGATGATGCCGCAGCACTAGAACTGGTTCGTGTCGCGCACCAAGTTTGCCCATACTCGAACGCACTGCGTGGCAACGTCGACGTTGCAGTCACCGCTAACGGTCAAGCGATCTAAACAAGGGTTTGGGCAGGCTTCCTGCCCAATTACCCAGCCTCCTTAAGCCTACCTCTTCAAGTTTCTCTCCCCAACCCCCCCAAAACCGCACTTTATTTTCTTCTGAAAATTTTTCTTGTTAAAAAAGCACTTCTTGTTAACAAACCTTCAACACGAATGGCAAAAGGCGATCCCGATCAAGAAAAAAACGAAAATTCACAGAAAAGTAATAGCCGTGTCGAAAAACTTTTTTTATAATGCGAATTAATGTTTCAGAACACATTAAATTCTTTTATTAGGGGATCAACATGAGACTTATTCCATTACAGAACGCAGAACAAGTAGGTAAATGGGCTGCTCGCCACATCGTTGAGCGTATCAACGCTTTCAAACCGACAGCAGAAAAGCCGTTTGTTTTGGGTCTACCAACTGGTGGAACGCCTCTTTCAACGTACAAAGCACTTATCGCTCTGCACAAAGCAGGCGAAGTAAGCTTCAAACACGTTGTGACGTTCAACATGGATGAGTACGTAGGTATCGACCCTGAGCACCCTGAGTCATACCGCTCTTTCATGTACAACAACTTCTTCAACCACGTTGATATCCAAGAAGAAAACATCAACCTTCTTGACGGTCTAGCGGACGATATCGACGCACACTGTGCAGCATACGAAGAGAAAATCCGTTCATACGGCAAGATCAACCTATTCATGGGCGGCGTAGGCATCGATGGTCACATCGCGTTCAACGAGCCAGGTTCATCTCTAAACTCTCGTACTCGTATCAAGACACTGACAGAAGACACGCGTATCGCAAACTCTCGTTTCTTCGACAACGACATCAACCAAGTGCCTAAATACGCACTAACTATCGGTGTTGCAACTCTACTAGACGCAGAAGAAGTGATGATCCTAACTATGGGTCACAACAAAGCTCAAGCTCTACAAATGGCTGTAGAAGGCTCTGTAAACCACATGTGGACAGTGACTGCGCTACAAATGCACTCTAAAGCAATCATCGTTGCTGACGATGCAGCTCAACAAGAGCTAAAAGTGAAGACAGTTCGCTACTTCAACGAACTTGAAGTTGAGAACATCAAAGGTCTATAAGCTTTTTTAAGCCTTCAGATACAAGGTAGCGGAACTTTTCTTCTACCTTGTGTCTAACAAATTGTTACCTCTTTGCACTATTAGCAAAAGGCAGCAAAAGCGATGGAAACGCACAGTATTCCAAAGCTCCGTATAGGTCGGGCTTATATGCCAAGCTAAGCCCGACTTTCTCTCGCTGCGTTCCCATTCCTAATCACTCACAGCACCTTGAAAAAGCCTTGTCATAACAAGACTAACCTCAAGTCGTACAACTCTTACGACACAGTTCCACAACCACATTGAGAATGACTGCGCATTATCTCGATGAATGCTTGAAAACCTACTCTGCTCCTGACACACTTTCCCGCTATCTTCCCACTTTGTGATAACCCCAAAGCTTCTATGATGCCAAATACTCCGACCGCGAATCCCATCACGCCCAATGAACTGCTGAAATCTCTATTTGGTTACGATAATTTTCGTCATCAACAAGCGGATATTATCGACTCGTTGATGTTGGGGAATGATGTACTGACATTAATGCCAACCGGCGGCGGTAAATCTATTTGTTATCAAATTCCGGCGATTCTAAGGCAGGGAGTTGGCGTTGTGGTATCTCCCCTTATCGCACTGATGCAAGATCAAGTCGACGCCCTACATCAAGTTGGCGTTCGTGCTGCTTACCTAAACTCAACATTGAGCCCGTACGATCAGCAAGTCGTGGAGGAGCAAGTACTCACTGGTGACATCCAAATCCTGTATGTCGCACCTGAACGACTATTAATGGAAAAAACGCTTCGTTTGCTGGAGCAATCGAGCCTGTCGCTGTTTGCTATTGATGAAGCACACTGTGTAAGCCAATGGGGTCACGATTTTCGCCCGGAGTATCAGCAGCTCAGTGTGCTCAAGCAGCGCTTTCCTGCCGTGCCGAGAATCGCGCTCACCGCTACCGCCGATCTTAAAACACGTGAAGAGATCATCGCTCAATTGGCACTTGAGCAAGCCGATGTTTATGTTCACAGTTTTGATCGTCCTAACATCACTTACCACGTCTCCGACCTTGCAATGCCAAACAAGAGCTATGGCGCTTTATCGATACTCATCATCAAGGTGATGCCGGTATTGTCTATTGCCTATCACGTAAAAAAGTAGAAGAGACAGCGCAGTGGCTGTGTGACATGGGCAAAACCGCTTTGCCTTACCACGCAGGGCTATCAAGTGAGCAACGCGCGAATCACCAGCGCCGTTTTTTGAGTGAGGACGGCATCATCGTCGTCGCTACTATCGCATTTGGGATGGGGATTGATAAACCCGATGTTCGGTTTGTGGCGCATTTAAGCCTACCAAAAAGTATTGAAGCCTATTACCAGGAAACAGGCCGTGCAGGACGTGATGGCATGCCTGCAAATGCTTGGATGAGTTTTGGTATGCAAGACATGGTTCTACAACGACAAATGGTGCAAAACTCCGAAGGCGCAGAGCAATATAAGCGCGTATCCATTCAAAAACTCAATCGACTACTTGGCTATTGTGATTTGGCTACTTGCCGTCGCCAATCTCTACTCGCCTACTTTGGCGAAACGCTATCAACGCCTTGCGGAAACTGCGATAACTGTCTCACCCCACCCGAAACCTGGGACGGCTTACAAGCGACGCAAAAGGCGCTCTCCACTGTGTATCGAACCGGTCAGCGGTTTGGTGTGAGCTACTTAGTCAACATTCTCTTAGGTAAAGCCGACAGTCGAATTACCCAAAACCAGCACGATACCCTTTCTACATTTGGTATTGGTGGCGACCTTTCTGCGAAAGAGTGGCAAGGAGTATTTCGTCAACTGCTTGCCATGAACCTTCTGGAAGTACATGGTGAACACGGCAGTTTGCAGCTTACCGAGTTGTGTCGTCCTTATCTAAAAGGTGAGCAGCCCATCGAACTTCGCAAACTGCGAGTCTCGAAAAAAGCGGCGAAAGGCGCTAAGAAGAAAAACTCTGGCACATTGTCTACTGCCGATATGCCGCAGTATGAAAAGCTTCGCGAGGTTCGTGCAGAGCTAGCTAAGCAGCAATCGGTGCCGGCTTACATGATTTGTCATGATGCCACGTTGGAATCACTCGCTAGCGTGCGCCCACAAACCCTCGATGAACTTTCGACTATCTCAGGTTTTGGTGAAGTTAAGATCGAGAAGAACGGCGCTGCCTTCATCGCCGTTCTTGAGCCTAAGTCCGAAGCTGAAAAGCAACTATCAGATACCGAGCTCGAGTCTCTAGGACTTCTTAACAAAGGGTTTACCGTTGAAGACATCGCAAATAAACGCGGACTAAAGGCGACAACAATCATGTCTCATCTAGCTCAAGCCATAGAATTAAACGCCTGCGAGTTAAACAGCGTGGTCGCTTTAAGCGAAGACGAGATCGAAACAATCACGCAGCAAGCCATAGCGCTCGATTCACTTGCCCAACACGCTCTCAAACCACTGTTCGAACATTTTGAGGCGCAATACGACTACGGCACACTAAAATGTGTGCTCGCTAATATGGCGGCACAAAGTTAATAAAAATGGAATATGAGATTGCACTGATGACGATGTGTTTACCACTTTAGGCTAGTATTGCCATCGAGGTGATGAATATATGATCACAACGTTGCTACAGGAAAGTAGCTAAAGGGATATTTGAGATTGTAGAGCATGGGAGACTCAGCCTCCCGAGTTTACGATTACTATCTTTGACGCCAAGACTGTTTGTCTTGGCGTTTTTTTTCGCTTGGAGAATGTGGCCGAAGGGCTAATATGCTCAGCCACTGCGCGGTAGGTCTTTGAACCTTGCAGTACGTAGCTCGGTTTCTAAGGCATGTGTGGACAATTCTGAGCTAGTGAGTTAGCTTAATTGGCTCTATATGAACAAATAGGAATAAGTGAAACCTATGTTCGAATGACCGGTTTTATCATCCACCCCTGCATTAAAAATGCCGGGAGATGCCCGGCATAATCTTTAGTTCCCCGATGGTAAGTTAGTTACATCTATCCGAGTCGCTGTTTTTGACGTAAACGCTTTTAGATACTGGTTGATGTCTTCTTGAGTCAATGAATCAATCACACTATCAGGATTAACCACAGCCAAAGGGTCGGCATCGGCAAGTACATAGTTGAATATCATTCTTGCCTGCTCATGTGGTTGCGATAAACCATCTTTTAGGGCATGAGATAACTGCTTTGTTGTGCTCTTGAACTCTTCTTCTGTGGCTCCATTGCCAATAGACTCAACAATCTCGTTCAACGCCATTCGTGCCTCTTTTCGTTTGATGATAGAAGAGTTCATCACAATAAGCAGTTGCTGAGTGTCAGCTCCTTCAGGCCAATCTACGAAAGAATATGGTGAGTAATCCAGACTTCCCAGTTCCCTGACTTGTTCTGTCAAACGGGAAGTTACGATCCGTCCTGCTATGTCAGCTAAGAAATAATCCTTAGTGGTTTTCTCCTTCGCATTACGCGCGAACATTGAAAACAGCTCCACATTATTACCTGCCGATCCAAACGCAAATGTGAGTTCCTCATCTTTAGGATTCAACTTCACTTGATAGAGCTTATTCGCGGACAACTCATTGAACGTCATAGCCGCCAGATAACTTCTTGCCAGTGGCTTGAACTCGTCTACTGCGATATCTCCCGCGATGACGTATACCATTCCACGATTGGTTTTCATTAGTTGCTCATAAGCAAGTTTCATGTCACTCGACGTCACTTTTTCATAATCCTCAGACGCTCTCGTATAGCGAACGGAGTCAGAATCATAAATTGCATTTGAGACTGCCTTAAATGCCTTTCCATTCACGGATTCGAGATACTGCCGATTGCTCGTGATAAATTGCTTTTTGTAACGAGAAAACATCTCGTCATCGAGTGTTGCGTGCTGAAAGCTTGATAGATAGAGGCAAGGACTAAGGGCAGCGAGGCTTTGGTCGATTTGCCATGAAAACCGTGTAAATGCTCCCAAACGATGGGTTCAAGAAACGCATTTTCTTTGAGCATTAACCGATTGTAATCATTGGAGGAAAAGCCGCCAAGACCACTCTCTGCGTACGCCCCTGCTATCAGATCACCCGCGGGGCGAAGTGAAGGTGAAAGGGCGGCCAGTCCACCTTTTGAGCCAGCGTATACGTGAACTTCATCGCCGGCGTTCGGCATACTCCTGAGGTAAACAACGACACCATTGTTAAGTTGCCATTTGGAGGTGTTGGGATCGAGCTCCTCAATTGACACGATCTCACCGCTGTCACCAGGCTGAGGAAAGTCGGATAGGACTTCCGGCAGTATCAACGCTTTGCCACTTAGCTTAAACGTGCTCTCCATATCAGAGACGAAAGCCAATTGTTCTTGTCGTGCTTCAGTGAAAAAATAGAGGTGATCGATGGCAACGACCGTTTGGACATCATTACTTTCAAGCAAACTTGTTAGCCGCTTATTAAACCAGGTTTTGTCTGCCCGATAGACCAACGCTTCCGATAACGATTTGTAAGTCTCTGGGGACAACGTTTGTCTGCCTATCATACGAAAAAAGACATGATCATCGGCATAGTTGCGCGCCGTGTAGTTGTCAGCAAAGTTGGATTCGAGCTTCAGAAAAGCACTCGCTTGTGCATCCACCTCTAAACTGCTTAAACCATGGTCTCTCAACGTAGCCAACTCTTTAGCCAAAAACTGCATGGCTGTTTGTTGGTTCTGCGCTTCATAGGATATATGGACTCTCATCACCACACGCTCAAACCATTGGATCAGCTCGGCATAAGTATTTTGTATGGGTATATTTAGATCTCGTGCTCGATCGTTCAAGCGCGTGCTAATGGCATCAGTCAAGATGTTCGCCGCAGCAAAGTCTTCGAAATCCGCCGCCGACACCATAGTGTTTGGGCCCAAATCCAACAGTATGGTTGTTGATGGGAATGAGCCGTTAATTCCGCCAAGAACGGTACTCTTTGAGCGCTTAAGTGGTGAGATATTGTTGATAGGTGAGCCGTTTTCTGGTGCAAACCACTGGCCAAAAATGGTATTCACCTCGGTAATCACTGAAGTAGAGTCAATATCCCCCGCAATAAAGATTTCACTGCGATTTGGTGTGTAGTGAGTTTGGTAGAAATCTCTTAATCGCTGCTCTGAGATATTTTGAATACTGTCTTCGTTGCCAATAATATCCCCTTTAATACCGTATAATTGCTCTGCTATTAGTCGGTAAAGTTCAAAATCTAGGTTTCCAATTGTTTGAGATCGAAGACGCATTTCGCCAAGCACAACGCCTCGCTCTCTCGATACTTCCTCAGGGTCTAGAGAAAGTGAAGTGGCAATTTCTCTGAACCAGGTTAAGGCGTTGGTTAGTTTGTCATCAGAGGGAAGATCAACCTGATAGACGGTATTAGCATGTGTAGTGAAAGCATTGAGGTGCTGGCCGAACGCGACACCTTCTTCACCAAATAGAGCGACGATGTCATTTTTTGGAAAGGCTTCAGTACCGTTAAACGCCATATGTTCAAGAAAGTGCGCGTAACCTTTTTGGTCATCTGCTTCATCTCTAGAACCAGTACGAACCAAAAAGCGTGTCGATACGGTTTGACCCGGCACTTCTTTGATATGAAGTATGAGCCCATTGTCTAATGTCGTCGTGTGCCAACTTGTATCCGCCGTAAAAGATTGTTCGATAAGGGTAGTTTGACACCCCAATAATATGGCGCCCAATAAAAAACAGACGAGTAATTTTCTTGTTATCATCATGATCCCTGTTAAGCCTAAGCTGAACAAGAAACATACTACAGTGAACCTGAATAGATTTAATCGTCAAAAGGGTTTGCGAGCACTTTCATGCTTTTAGACAGTGGCCATGTAACACACCCTAAAAGATAAAATATTGATGAGTTCTTGTTAGAGCCAATGACTAAGCATGGGCGTAGTACTTCATCAGCCACTATAGGTGCCATAAGGAATATATCTTCAAACAAGGAATGGGGCGAAAGCGAGTTTGACTCCGAGTCTATCGCTCGCTGTAATTAGATTCCTGCCTGCGCAGGAATGACGACAATATCAGCTTTGAGGTAAAACTTCCGTTAGTCACTGCAAAAAAAACCGCGCTCGAAAGCGCGGTGTTACCTTGGGCTTGGTAATTACAGTGTTTTATCGTTGTTGTGATTTTAATTTGAGTCGCATTGCGTGCAATACGGGCTCGGTATAGCCATTGGGCTGTGCGCAGCCTTCGAACACCAACTGACATGCGGCAGAGAACGCAATGCTGCTGTCAAAGTTGGGGCCATATTGTTGTAATTTGGGTCATCGGCATTTTGTTGGTCAACAACTTGTGCCATACGCTGCATGGTTTTCATCACTTGAGATTCCGTGCAAATACCATGACGTAACCAGTTGGCAATGTGCTGGCTTGAGATACGTAGTGTGGCGCGATCTTCCATTAAGCCGACATCATTAATATCTGGCACTTTGGAACAGCCAACACCTTGGTCAATCCAGCGTACTACATAGCCGAGAATGCCTTGCGCGTTGTTGTCTAACTCGCTTTGAATTTGTTCTGGTGTCAGCTTTTGCGAGCCTAGTAGTGGAATCGTTAAGATATCATCCACACTCGCCATCACGCGCTCACGAAGCTCTTTTTGACGGCTTGGCACACTGACTTGGTGGTAGTGGAGCGCATGCAATGTCGCTGCGGTTGGCGAAGGAACCCATGCAGTGTTAGCACCTGATTGTGGGTGACCAATCTTGGCATCCATCATTTTTGCCATGTTGTCTGGTTCAGGCCACATACCTTTACCAATTTGTGCTTTGCCTTGTAAACCGCACGCCAAACCGAGATCCACGTTTTGATCTTCGTAGGCGCCGATCCAGGTCATGGTTTTAAGCTGCGCTTTAGGAGCAAATGCGCCCGCCTCCATGCTGGTGTGGATCTCATCACCCGTTCTATCCAAGAAGCCTGTATTGATGAATACGACACGCTCTTTCGCAGCATGAATACACGCTTTTAGGTTCACCGAGGTGCGACGCTCTTCGTCCATAATACCGACTTTGATGGTATTTCGTTCCAAACCTAGCGCGTCTTCCACTCGAGTAAATAGTTCGTTGGTAAACGCCACTTCTTCAGGGCCGTGCATCTTAGGTTTCACGATATTGATGCTGCCTGAAGTCGAATTTTGGTATGGGCTATTGCCTTTAAGATCGTGGATGGCAATCAAAGAGGTGATCATGGCATCCATAATACCTTCAGGCACTTCACGGCCTGCACTATCAAGGATCGCTGGGTTTGTCATTAAGTGGCCGACATTGCGAATAAACAGCATGCTGCGACCTTTAAGGTTGATCTCTCCGCCTGTCACGCTGGTGTATTGACGATCTGGATTCAGACTTCGAACAATGGTTTTGCCATTCTTTTCTAGCTCTCTTGCAGATCGCCTTTCATCAGACCTAACCAGTTTCGATAGGCCAACGCTTTATCTTCACCATCGACCGCTGCAACCGAGTCTTCACAATCCATAATGGTGGTCAGCGCTGCTTCAACGACCACATCTTTGATGCCCGCTGCATCTACACGTCCAATCGGTGTGTTCGGGTCGATTTGAATTTCGATATGAAGGTTATTGTGTTTAAGAAGAATGCATGACGGTGAACTCGCCTCCCCCTGATAGCCGATAAACTGCGTGCTATCCATCAAGGTCACTTCCTCACCGTTGGTAAGGGTAGCGGTAAGGGTGTTACCTACACTGACATTACTGATGCTGTACTGAGCGACTTCTCGGTGTGATACGCCGTTGAGTGGCGCTGCTGAGTCAAGAAACTCACGAGCATAGGCAACCACCTTCTCACCACGTACTGGGTTAAAGCTGCCACCACGCTCCGCACCGTCCTCTTCGCCGATCACATCCGTGCCGTAAAGCGCATCATACAAGCTACCCCAACGTGCATTCGCTGCGTTGAGCGCAAAGCGGGCATTCATAATAGGCACCACCAGCTGTGGTCCTGCTTGTGTCGCAATTTCTGGCTCTACGTTTTCTGTGGTGATCTCGAAATCATCGATTTCGGGAACCAAGTAGCCAATTTGCTGTAAAAAGGTTTTGTACTCGACTGGATCAATCGCATGACCTGCGCGCTCTTGATGCCAAACATCGATTTGATGCTGCAGGTCGTCACGCTTGACGAGTAGTGCGCGATTTTTTGGTGCTAGGTCAGATAAGATCGACTCGAATGATTGCCAAAATGCGTCGGCTTCAATACCAGTGCCGGGAATGATTTGCTCATTAACCAAATTGTAGAGGGTGCTATCAATGTTCAAGCTTCCCTGTTGAATACGATTGCTCATAAAATTTCTCTCGAATTAGTCGATGACCACTGCTTAAAAACTTACGTAACTGAGGAGAATTTGACTAATTTATGCCACTTATAGTTAACATTCATAGAAAAAATACCCCTATTGTTGACCTTCTCAGTTACTCCGTTACGCCACTTTCCAACTCATTGGCGACGCTTTTTATCAGGCGACGCATCCATTGATGATCGGGATTACTTTGCAACAGCGGGCTCCATGCCATCTTGACCTCAAACGGCTCTATCGCAAATGGCGCAGGTTTGATAAGCAGCTTGGGATTGTTGCGCTGTGATTGAGCAGCCTTGCTCGGAATGGTCAAGATCAGATTCTTCTGCTGTGCAAAAAGAATCGCGGAAAGGTAGTGACGAGTGAACACAGTGATATTTCGCGTCTTACCTATTTTCATCAACGCCTCATCAATCCAGCCCAGTTTCTGAGCTTGACTCGGATTGACACCGTGCCCGGTACCCATGCCGGTTTTACTTACCCAAACATGCTGCGCCTTTAGATAAGAGAACAAATCAAAGTTATCGGCGATCGGGTTGTCGCGACTGAATAGACAAGAAAAGCCATCATGCCACAGGCTCATTTGATGGAAGGACTGAGGAATATCATCAAAGCGGTTGATGACGATATCGACCGTGCCCTGCTCTACATCTTGATAGCTCACATCACTCGGCGTCATGATGTCCAAGCGTATCTTGGGGGCAATTTCACTGAGCTTTTCCAATAGCGGTTGAATAATAGTGGACTCGGCGTAATCACTCGCATGATACGAAACACGCGCTCGCTATCCTCAGCATGAAACTCGGTCGTGGTTTGCACCGTCTTTTCTACATTAGCAAGAATATTTCGGATCTGCGGCTGAAGCTTCTGGGCACGCTCGGTCGGGATCATCCCTTCACTGGTTCGCACCAAAAGTGGATCTTCAAACAAATCACGCAGGCGACGCAATCCATTACTCATCGCAGGCTGAGTGATGCCCAACTGATTCGCCGCGCGGGTCACGTTTCGTTCTCGCAGCAGCATGTCTAAATACACAAGTAAATTAAGGTCAATACGAGCAATATTCATAACAAAAATACCGAGTATAACAACTATAAATTAACAAAATTATCACACAAGCGGCTAGGATTTGTCCATAACAACTAGTTAATACTACAGGCCACTGGCCACCCTATATCCAACGTGAAACTAAGGAATAGTTATGTCGCAAATTAATCAAGATATCGAAATGATCGAAGTTGCAAAACGCGCTGCAGGTACGCCATGGGATGCCATCGATGCTGAATCTGCTGCTCGTATGCGTGCTCAAAACAAATTCAAAACTGGCCTAGATATCGCGCAATACACGGCGGATATAATGCGTGCAGACATGGAAGCGTACGACGCAGACAAGTCTCAGTACACTCAGTCTTTGGGTTGCTGGCACGGTTTCATTGGCCAACAAAAAATGATTTCTATTAAGAAGCACTTCGGTGGCAAGACTGATAAGCGTTACCTATACCTATCAGGTTGGATGGTGGCGGCACTGCGCTCTGATTTCGGTCCACTTCCAGACCAGTCAATGCATGAGAAGACGTCTGTTCCTGCACTAATCGAAGAGCTATACACCTTCCTTCGTCAAGCGGATGCGCGTGAACTAGGCGGTCTATTCCGTGAGCTAGACGCAGCTCGTGAAGCAGGCGATGTCGCACTTCAAGATCAAATCCAAGACAAAATCGACAACCATCAAACTCACGTTGTACCAATCGTTGCCGATATCGATGCTGGTTTTGGTAACGCAGAAGCGACTTACCTACTGGCTAAGAAAATGATTGAAGCGGGTGCGTGTTGTCTACAGATTGAAAACCAAGTAGCTGATGAGAAGCAGTGTGGTCACCAAGACGGTAAAGTAACCGTACCTCACGCTGACTTCCACGCGAAACTGCGCGCGCTACGTTATGCATTCCTCGAGCTTGGCATCGACAACGGCATCATCGTTGCACGTACTGACTCACAAGGCGCTGGCCTAACCAAAGAAATTGCGGTAGTGAAAGAGCCGGGCGACCAAGGCGACATCTACAACTCTTACCTAGACGTTGAAGAGATCGATGTTGCAGACATGAAACAAGGCGACGTTTGCTTTAACCGCGATGGCAAGCTAGTACGTCCTAAGCGTCTACCTTCTGGCCTATATCAGTTCCGCTCAGGTACGGGTGAAGATCGCTGTGTATTTGACTGTATCGAAGCTATCAATGCAGGTGCTGACCTACTGTGGATTGAAACTGAGAAGCCACACATCGGTCAAATCAAAGAGATGATGGACGGCGTACGTGCAGTACACCCGAACGCGAAGCTAGTTTACAACAACTCGCCTTCATTTAACTGGACGCTAAACTTCCGCCAACAAGCGTACGACGCCATGGTAGAAGCTGGTGAAGATGTATCAGCATACGACCGCGCAAACTTAATGAGCGCTGAATATGACGAAACCGAGCTATCAAAACGCGCTGACGACAAAATCCGCACGTTCCAAGCAGACGCATCACGTGAAGCAGGTATCTTCCACCACCTAATCACACTACCAACGTACCACACCGCTGCGCTATCAACAGATAACCTAGCGAAAGAGTACTTCGGTGATGAAGGCATGCTTGGCTATGTTAAGAACGTTCAACGTAAAGAAATCCGCCAAGGTATCGCGTGTGTTAAACACCAAAACATGTCTGGTTCAGATATCGGTGATGACCACAAAGAGTACTTTGCGGGTGAGAACGCGCTGAAAGCGGCGGGTGAGTTGAATACTTCGCATCAGTTTGACTAAGAGCTTTTACCCCTCCTAGCCTCCCGGCTGCGCGCCCCGCTTAAAGGGGAGGAACCACAGGCTCGCTAACGCATCGCCTTATATACAAAATACGCGATGCGACGACAGGAGCAAGCCAGTAATTCTCCCGCTTAATAACGGGACGCGTAGTCGGGGAGCTTGAGGGGGTGCTCTTCGCCCTTAACTCTTAGCCCTTAACTCTTAACCTTTAACCTTTAACCTTCAACTCTAAACTCTCACCACCCAGCTCTAAAAACAAAGAGGCCGCCCATGACCCCACAACACCTAAAAGACACCCAAACCCTACTAACAAAAACTGGCTTCACCACCAGCAACACCTGGTACCATGGCACCTCTTCAGCACTCGTCGCCTCTATCCAAGCACAAGGCTTAAAACGCTCTGGCGACCAAGCCTCAATGATGTCGCAAAAGCCACCATGCAACCATAGGAAATCACTTCCAAGACGCCACCGAGCCAGTATTTCTCACGCAAAGTAAAGAGCTCGCCTACTATTGGGCGCAGCAAACGGTTCGCGAACGTGGTGTAAGGTTTGGAGGAAGTGAAGAGCCCGTCGTTTTGCAGGTAAACCTCAACGAGGATCAGCAAAGTCGCGTTAAACCGGACGTAGGCGCAATGAGCCTTCTGATGATGCGTGATGGCGAGGCATTTATGGCGCACATCGCTAAGCTCTATCAAGACAATAATCTTGCCGTGCCAGAGATTGACCTTCGCAACGCCGATCGAATGGATTTCTTAAACATTCTTGGCATGGCTTACATCAATGAAGACATTAGCCGAGGATGCATTGAAGAGCTGCGTGAGCCTGTCACGGAGTAAGCTCACACAAATAGATGCTCTTATCGACTCATTCGATAGAGCTTGCCAATACAAGGGTAGCTTTTGTCGAATAAACGCGTCTGCTGAGCTAAAAACAGCTCAGCGGTGGCGATGGCATCAATGAGTGCTTCATGACCATTGTACTCTGGCAGTCCGTATCTTTCCCTTGTTTCTGCAAGACGCACATCGATAGAGCTGTCTGCGTTAACGGCCTTGGCCATTGATTTTTCGATAGCTAAGGTATCAATCCAGAGTATCGGCACGTCCTTCAAACCATATCGATGATTCAAATATTCCTCTACAAACGACGCTTCTATGATCGCACCGTGAGCAATCAATATACGGTTCTTCGCCGCATCAAATAGTCGATTCATCGCTTCATCGAGGGGAACACCATCTTTGAGCATTTCCGGAACAATGTGGTTTACGACTGCACCGTCTGCATTGACGCTTGCTGTTGTATCGACGTACAAATGCTGAGCAGACTCCAAGTCAATGCTAAACCCATTCACCGCAACCCAGCCCACGCTTAAGATGCTATCAGTGCTGGCATCCAATCCCGTCTCTCGAAATCAACGACCAGATAGTTCAACTGACTGCCAAACGACTCAATCTCTGGAAGTTCACCACTTGATAGTCCATCCAGCTCTTTTGGTGTGGAGACCTTTGAAAAGTACTGTGTACGCTTTTTTTCAAATTGATGGTACGCGTGAATGCGGTTCATCAGTTTCCAAACGGCTCTCAACACAAACTATATCCTTCCACCAAAGCGAACTTTCGCCGCATCTTGCAACCCAGAAATGATCAAAAACGCGTCCTTTAGATTGCCACGTTCAAAACTGCCAAATGTATCGGGATTAATATGGCTGTTTGGTTGACCACCTTGCTTTAACGCTTCCAACTGATGGTGTTGCCTAAACATCAATACATATTGATAGGTGTTGAGGATATTCTTGTAGGCATCATCGCTTAAGATCCCCTGCTCATTAGCTCGCGTGAAACGTTCTTTGGTATTGGCAGATTCACACTCTACGGCTAGGCCATAGATGCGCGCCAAATCAATGATCAAGTTAATTGCGTACTTCTTGATATTGAGGGTTTTCTTATTCTCGCCAGTTTTTTCCAACACGAGGTTTTTGAATACCCCAAGCGGTGGCTGAGTATTAATGGCGTCTCTTGTCAAAATACCAAGGAATTCACGGTTTGATTTTATCTGGCTATGCAGCTCATCTCTGAGCTCATCAGCGTAACTCGACTCACCGTATACGCAGCGTATCTCTAAGAACACACTGATGTTGAGAAGACGCTCATACTCAGGGTTCGATACCCATTTGCGGTAGTATTCTCTCCACACGGATAGTGGCTGACACCATTTCGGCGTCGCTGCCATGTAATTGCCAGGACAGAGAGGATAACCACATGCATCCAGCCCCTTCACCACGTATTGGGAAAGTTGACGGAAATAAACTTTATCATTTTCAGTCGCGTCGTCACTGAGCACCAATGCACTGTCTTGATCAGACAGCATATGGACTTCATTTCGGGCGTGTGAACCGGCAACGATCCACGCAAACTTGCACGGTGGCTCTCCGAAGTGGGAGATCGCCATTTGAATTAGACGTCGGTTGTAAGCATCCATCATCATCGCCATTACTCGACCAGTAATATCTGGCGGCACTTGCCCCTCGATAAGTGCTTCGAATATCGCTTGTCGCTCGGTATTGAGCGCTTCCAAGTCTTCAACTGACTCGGCATACTTTATCTTCTCAATTAGGAAGATAGCTTGCATACGATGGTTTTGAACTAAGTGAGAAGTGGTGAGCAGTCCGACAACCTTGCCTTCGTCAACGACAGGTAGACTGCGAATATTGTGCTGCATCATCAGTGATGCAGCATGCAGAACTAAGTCATTAGGGCTGACGGTCATAGGATTGGCCGTCATGACTGATTTGATTGGCGCATTGAGTTCATACCCGTCCGCAATTACGCGTTTGGTCATGTCCCTGTCAGTAATAATGCCGATTAACTGACCGTCATCACAGACCACGCTGTCGAAGAACGCTTTTTATAACGCATCTCCTTGGCCACCTCTTGAATCGACATTTTTGCATCTACAATAGCAATGGCTTTGCTAGCGACCTCAGACACCGTTCGAATAAACAAACCTTTTTCTTTGTTCGACCATACGACATCCAGCGCGGACTTAAGTCGTGTTTGAGCTTGTGCGGCGAAATGCTCGGCGAACTCTGGAGAGTCCTTGAAAATCGACGTCAATGCCTTATGTGGAATCAGATACAGTAAGGTGTTCTCCAAAGCAATGGCTTTGTAGCCCTTTTGATCCGAGACACTGCTGTCTAAGAAGGTAAAACCGAAAACATCCTCTGCACCCAATCTTGCACGCAGTACGCCATCCGATTCTCTTTGCTCCATAGCACCGGAGCGGATCACGTACAGATATTTGTCTTGTTTCTCTGACTCTTCTACCTCGACGGATTGCGCTGTTGTGCTATTCAAGCAAGGGTCAAGGATCTCGCCTTTCCCCACGTAGGTAATTTTAACCGTGGAAGCGACCTGTCTTACCAGCGACTCAGGCATTTTATTGAATGGGTCTACGTTATTGAGAAAGTGAGTAATATTGGGTACAAGAGCATCGGTCATGTTTGTCTCCAGACTTCTATTTTGTATTACAATAGCAATTATTTATATTTAGGACTAGCGTAAATAAAAAAGGCAGCGTAAACGCTGCCCTCTTGCTCTTTCACTATGATATTAGCTCGCCACTGGAAGACGGTGATTTTCTTCACGTAGGTGGTTTGCAGACGCTTCTCTCGCCTTAGCTGAGTCGCCAGCCATAATCGCTTCGTAGATACGGCGATGCTCGTTGATACATGTTGAACCTCCATCGGAAGAGAACTGAAGAAAGTTCACAAACATGGTGGTTAGGATGTTACCAAACGGCAAGAAGAAGTCGTTGCCTGTCGCGTTAAAAATAAGCGAGTGGAAACGCGTATCCACATCCAGCCATTTCATTTGATCGAAAGGCTCTGCTTCTGAAACCTCAACCATCTCTTGGAAGGTGGCAGAAAGTTCGATGCGTTGCTCAGCAGATGCAAATCTCGCCGCCAGTGCACAAGCCTCTGGCTCAATGGCACGGCGCAGTCCAAGGAACTGGCCACAAAACTGTTCAACATCACTAATGCCATCCATCCACTCGATCAGTTGCGGATCAAGGAAGTTCCAGTAGGCACGGTCAACAACGCGAGTACCGATCTTTGGTCGTGACTCCAGTAACCCTTTTGAAGTTAACAGTTTAACCGCTTCACGAAGCGCAGTACGACTGATACCGAACTGCTCACACAAAGCCATTTCACCCGGGATGATTGAGCCCTCAGCCAAATCACCTGAGAGGATACCTCTGGCGATGTCTCTCGCTACCTGCACATGGATACTGCGCTTGGAGCCCGTTATTACATTGAACTTACCTGACATAATGCTACCGATTTTGAATTGAATATGTATTATTTTAGTAGATATCTTACCATTAATAGAGGTCGAGTAAATGTGACCTCCCGCATTTATTGATGATAAGTCCTCAGCTCTGTACAGCATTTGCCGCGTTAAATCCCATAACGAACTGAATCTTCGTTCAAATCATTCATTCCCTGTCACTCACAATAATCAATCTAACTTTGTATTTTGTGACACTTCAATCTATCTCACCAAGCAAATAAATGATATTGTATTACTTAATGTCTATTAGCTAGTACATGGGGATCGTTAACCACCTTGGTAGAGACATCACTGACAGCGGCACACCGTTGTTGCTGCAGGCAAACTGGATGTTTGCGCCATGCCAAAACGACCCTTAGAGAACAAATACAGACAAAGGAATGATCATGCTCTCAAACGAATCAGCAGGGAATGCTGTTGCAGCATCAGACTCTTCATCGAGCCATCGGGTCTATGTACAAGTCGCTAAGGAAATTGCGATAAAGATATTAACTGGAGAGCTGAACCAAGGTGAAAAGCTGCCATGTGAGAATGATCTCAAGGCCAAGTTTGGTATTAGCCGGACTTCACTGCGAGAGTGCAACAAACTGCTAGAGGCGAAAGGATTGATTTCCTCTAAGCCCAAAGTTGGAACAAGTGTCGAAGCTCGCCAGCAATGGCACTTTCTCGACCCTCAACTTCTCGACTGGATCAAAGAGGCAGACAACGTACAACGATTTTTAACCCAGTTTTTAGGACTGAGGAAAGCTATTGAGCCTGAAGCGTGCTCCATCGCGGCACGCTATGCATCGATTGACCATCGAAAGGCGCTATCGATTAGCTTTCAAAACATGAAACGAGCGGCTGCGTGCCACGACTACGCAGCGTGGACGATCAACGACCACCAGTTTCACAAAACAATTTTTCTGGCAACCGGTAACCCATTCTACATACCGTTTGCCAATATCCTTGAATCACTATTCAAGACATTTATAGACGAGTCCTCGACTGGAGGACGGTTTTGTTTAGAAGAGCACGAAGCCATCTACGACGCCATTATGACGGGCGACGCATTCAAGGCTCGAGCTTCTTCTCAACTATTACTCAATGACCATAACCAGAAGCTCGCGTTAGTCACGCCGAGTTAGGTAACACTTTAAGGAAAACAGCATGTTTGTTTACAACAAAGACATCAAACTAGAAGATCAAGGCGGCGGTCTACGTCGTAAAGTACTTGCTCATTGCGAAAACATGATGACTGTCGAAGTTCACTTCGAGACAGGCACAGTGGCACCAATGCACAACCACCCACACGAACAGATCACGTACGTAGTCTCTGGCGAGTTTGACTTTACTGTTGGTGACGAAACCAAGCGTGTGACTGCTGGCGACACGGTTTACAAAGTGCCTAACATCATGCACGGTTGTACATGTGTTAAAGAAGGCGTGCTGATTGATAACTTCACACCAATGCGCAAAGACTTCGTTTAAGCCATAGACTTAATCCTTTGCCGGGCCTCGCCCATTTTTATTAATGATTTTCACAAAGCTAACAGCGAAGGCTGTTAGCTTTTTTTGTTTCTCTCAGCTTCAGCATTTATTCAATGGTCTAAGTCTAGACATGTATTATCAATCAAATTAGTAAATTGGACGCACTTCTTCATCTGCTATTGTCTCAAAAATATCTGCATAGTTTCCCCCGTTATACACCAGAGAGCATTATGGCTGAGTGGCCAGATAACGACTTAGAACAGATGAAGGCACAGAACTGACTGAAGCTCAGGCTCATGACATCGCTGATGCCGATATGAAGCTCACTGGCACTAAGCCAGAAAGCCTCCCAATTTTGTTTGGTATTATCGAAGTTAACTCCGACATTACCTGTGCCGATGAGGTGAGAATGGACGAGGAGTATTGAGTCAAGTGCGACTATGGATGGAATGAGAAACAGCCTAAAGACCCGGCACGCTTGTAATACACTCTGGGGTTAAAACGTAAAAAAGGAAGGCCAAAAGCCTTCCTTCTACTTAATTGCATTGTTGTGTTATTAGTTTGCTTCCGCTTCCGTTAGGTTCGCTTCTGCACTTTCATCCACCGCTTTAACGAGTAGAACACCAACACCAGCCACGATAACACCACACAAAATGAACACTGCGCGTCCCCATAGTGGGTTAGGTAGTAGCGCCATTAGACACACACCAAAACCTGCAACCGCGATAAGCTTACCAAGCATTTGACGCTGTTTGTTATCCAGTTTCTTCTGAGCCGCTGACTCTGAAACTAGTGGCGTAGATAGGTTACCGAAGAACTTGTCTACATCAGCTTGACGCTTCTCAGTAAGTGGCTTGTAGAACAGTGTAGATAGTACGAAGAAACCACCTGTTAGCGTAATGTGACCCATTAGACCAATCGCTACTTTCACATCAGACCATTCACGCTTAGTCAGCTCTTCTAGACCAAATACTGATGAAACCATTTCTGCATTGATAACAAAACCAACCACGTAAGAGACGATACCACCTACAACTAGCGTACCCCAGCCAGCCCAGTCAGGCGTTTTCTTGATGAAGAAGCCAAGGAACGCTGGAATGGTCATTGGGAAGCCGATCAAAGCACCTACATACATCATGGTATCGAACAAGCTCAGACCCTTAAGCGAGTTGATGAACTGTGCGATTAGGATGATAGCGAAACCAAATACTGTTGACGTGATTTTCGAAACCGTTACTAGCTCTTTCTCAGACGCTTGACCCTTACGAACAATCGGCTCATAGAAGTTCTTAACAAAGATACCCGAGTTACGGTTAAGGCCTGAGTCCATTGAAGACATAGTTGCTGCGAACATTGCTGCTACTAGAAGACCCACCATACCTGCTGGCATGTACTCTTGTACAAAGTATAGGTAAGCAAAGTCACCTGCTTTACGGCCTTGCTCTGGGTAAGCAGCCGCTAGGTCAACACCTTGACCTGCGATGTACCAAGAAGGCATGAACCAAATAAATACACCACAAAGCATCAGTACACACGCTAGAAGCGCTGCTTTCTTCGCGTTCTTTGAGTCCTTCGCCGCTAGGTAACGGTAAGAGTTAAGCATGTTGTTTGTAATAGAGAACTGCTTAACAAAGATGAAGAATGCCCATAGGCTGAAGATGCTTAGGTAGTTTAGGTTGTTACCTGCTAGGAATGAACCGCCTTCTTGCACTGGGAAGTTGTTAACGATTTCGCCAACACCACCACCTTGTACAACAGCAACAACAGCACACGTCACGGTTACCGCCATGATGATAACCATCTGCATGAAGTCAGATGCGATTACCGCCCATGAGCCACCCGTTACTGACATCGCCAATACAACGAGACCTGTTACCCAAATGGTAAGGTTCATGTCGAAACCGAAGATGCCCGAAGCGATAATCGCTAGAGCGTTTAGCCATACACCCGCAGAGACAACACTGTTAGGCATCGAAGACCAAGTAAATACCTGCTCGTTCGTTGCACCAAAACGCATGCGAATAGCTTCGATAACGGTGACTACACGTAACTGACGGAACTTAGGTGCGAAGTAAGCGTAGTTCATGAAGTAACCAAACGCGTTCGCAAGGAAAATAAAGGCGACGGCGAAACCATCGTTGTATGCTTTACCTGCAGCACCAGTAAATGTCCAAGCACTGAACTGAGTCATAAAGGCGGTAGCGCCCACCATCCACCAAAGCATGTTACCACCCCCGCGGAAGTAGTCACTGGTGGTGTTGGTAAATGTTCGGAACATCCAACCTATTGCCATTAGGAAGAGGAAGTAAACTCCCACAATAACTGTGTTTAAATCCATGATATGTGAATCCTTGTCGTTTTTACTTGTTGTATGATTAATATAACGAGTAAATCGACCTTTTTGTAATACAATATACCCATCCGTGACGTGGATATCGTTTTTGGTGTGGAAAAGCGTCCACATAGTTACCTTGATCAAACTTTGTTACGGTTGCGAGCGTGACAAAGCGAACTTTGGTAGTCGAAACGCCTTTAAAACTAAAAGCCACACATCGCTAGCTAACGCAACCCAGTGTTCCCCGCAAACAGTACCAGAGCAAAATCTATAAGAAACAACATCATAAAAAGATAGTTATATCATTACCTTCAATACCCTTCCCTTTGCCTAAACATGAAGCAAGTGTTTCAAAGTGTAAAAAGTGTGAGCTAAATCTTTATATCAATAAAAAACACCTTTGTTCAGGTGAAATATTGAGCCATTTCACAGAAAGTTAGCATTGAGCCACCTAGTATTTGTAATACATTAATTCAATAACAGAAAATTGATGCCATGGACGACCACGAGATAGGCTTTTGTAAGATGTTTCGGTAATCAAAGGAAAACGCACTCTGCAATAACTATCAAGTGAATGAGTAACAAAGTCCCTCTTAACAATGGTTATAAACACAATGTATTCCTTGCACCCCGCTAGGTTACTCGATGTTTATCGCCACAAAGAAATGACAATATAAATAGATAAACTAGGGAAATATCAGTATGAAACTTAAGCAATCTGCTCTTGGTGTTGCACTTGTATTATTCGCTGGCGCTGCAACAGCGGCCTCTGTTGACTTCCGTCAGGAATATAAACACGAGCAAGAATCCTATGCGAGTCGATTTAAAGTTAGCGGTGGCGTAGGAAATGTATATTTTGGTGTCGAAGCTAAACAAAACGGAAATATTTTTGAAGACTGGCGCTCAGGTGACAATGAATTTGAGATTGGTTACAAATATAAAATCAACGATAAGCTTTACCTTCAGCCAGGCATGCCCGTGACGTTTTCTTCCACTAACGTCACCTACAAGCCACAGATTCGAGTAGGCTATAAGTTCGATTCTGGCTTGGTCGCTAAGTTTCGCTATCGTCACGAGTTCCGTTACTACCAAGAGGGTAGCTCCACAACTGGTCGCGACGGTAACAAATATTCCTCTGTAAACAAAAGTAAGTTAACTGCCAACCTAGACTATAAATGGAACTACTGGCAGTTTGGGCTTGAAGGCAACTACACCGAAGACTTCTTCAATGAAATCTATAAAACGGGTCAAAACGGCCAATACGACTGGGATTACAACCTCAAAATCGGCTACAAAGGAAAAGACTGGGCATGGCGTCCATATGTTGAGTTTGGTAACGTCAACTGCTCTAGCTCCTGCAGTGAAGATGCTACACGCCAGCTTCGCTCTCGTGTAGGCATAACCTATAGCTTCTAATGTTTACTATCCGTCATTTTTCAATGCCCACTTAACTGGGCATTGAAATTATACCTATTTAAATAGCACTGATATCTAGCGTGATTGAATCAATTGTTATATTGGCGAACTGTTAAACTTCAATAAATAAGATGGCCATTTTAACATCGGATTAAACATATTCACTTTCAAACGCCAAATATAAATCATTGCTGTTATTTATTTTAAAGTCACAAAGAACAGTGTTTATTCGGTTGCTGATTTGCAACAAGGAGTAGTTATGTCTGGTGTTCAGTTAAATAACATCGTTAAAGCGTATGGCGATACTAGTGTCGTACATGGCATTAATTTAGAAGTAAAGTCGAAAGAGTTTATCGTATTGGTTGGCCCTTCAGGCTGTGGAAAATCGACGACGCTACGCATGTTAGCTGGGCTAGAAGAGATCACCGATGGCGATATTCACATTGAGGACCGCCGCGTCAACGAAGTCGCACCCAAAGATCGCGATGTGGCTATGGTATTCCAGAACTACGCACTGTACCCACACCTAAGTGTTTTCGAGAACATTGCGTTTGGCCTAAGAATTCGCAAAGTTCCCAAGGATGAAGTCACCAAGTCTGTCAATGATGTGGCGGAAATTTTAGGCTTAAAAGAACTTCTAGAGCGTCGCCCTGCCGACCTTTCCGGTGGCCAACGCCAGCGTGTTGCCATGGGCCGTGCGATTGTTCGCCATCCTAAAGTCTTTCTATTTGATGAACCCCTTTCTAACTTGGATGCCAAACTTCGCACCCAAATGCGCGCTGAAATTAAGCGTCTTCACCACCGCTTGGGCGTAACCAGCGTTTACGTTACCCACGATCAGGTCGAGGCGATGACACTGGCAGACCGAATTGTTGTGATGAGCAACGGTAAAATCGAGCAAATTGGCACGCCAATGGAGCTCTTCAATAGTCCAGTGAACACCTTTGTTGCCACCTTTATCGGCTCGCCACCTATGAACCTTATCGAAGCACGCGCATCACTGCGTGAAGATGGGTGGTATGCAGAATTTGAAGAGATTCAATGCAAACTGCCAAATGTTGCAGGACTTGAGCACAACAAGAATATTCTTTTGGGGATCAGGCCAGAATATATCGACATCGAACCTGTTGACCAAGCAAGCGCAATTCCTGTTCACATCAACCTCGTCGAGACACTGGGTTCCGAAGCATTGCTGCACACCAAATCTGTCGGCAAACCGTTTGTCGTTAAGACCGAAACCCATGGTCGCATCGATCACCTTGATCACATCAACACATTGTACTTCCGAGAGGACGCCATCACCGTCTTTGATCAATCGACTGGCAATGCGCTCAAGCGTATCGCGGTGAACTAGACGGAGCGTGTGTTATGGAAAACCTTCATCAAAATACAGATGAGACACTCAAGTCGCCTACTTCGCAAAGCAAGTTGCAGAAAAAGACCAAGTGGCTCATCCATCACTTTAAAAAAGAGTGGCAACTTTACCTGCTACTCGCACCTACCGTTATTTGGTTTTTAGTCTTCCTCTACAAACCGATGTATGGTCTGCAAATCGCCTTTAAAGACTACAGCGTATTTCGTGGAATCACAGAGAGCCCTTGGGTGGGGTTTGAACACTTCGTTACGCTGTTTGAAAACGATCAGTTCTTACGTGCCATTCGCAACACTGTGATGATAAGTGGTGCTAGCCTTATTTTTGGCTTCCCGGTGCCAATCATCCTCGCACTGATGTTCAATGAGATCCTCAATGCGAAGTTCAAACGCACCGCACAAACGATTGTGTATCTCCCACACTTTATCTCGGCCGTAATTATTGCAGGTATTGTGATTACCGCGTTTTCACCCTCAACCGGTGTGGTGAATCTGTTCCTCAATGCTCTGGGTTATGACTCGGTGTACTTCCTTACCAAACCGGAGTGGTTCCGTACGATATTCGTCGGTACTGGCATTTGGCAAGAAGCAGGCTTTAGCTCCATTGTTTTCCTAGCGGCAATTGCAGGTGTTAATCCATCACTCTATGAGTCTGCAGTCGTGGACGGCGCTTCGCGCTGGCAGATGATGTGGAAGATCACGCTACCTTGCATCCTTCCGACGGTCATCATCATGTTGATCATTCGTATCGGTAACATCCTCGAGGTTGGCTTTGAGATGATCATCATGCTCTATCAGCCTGCCACTTACGAAACCGCAGACGTCATCAGCACCTTCATTTACCGTCAAGGTATTCAAGCTGCTCAGTACGATCTCGCCGCTGCCGCCGGTCTGTTCAATGCTGTTATCGCCTTTATCTTAGTGATGACCGCTAACAAGATCAGCCGTCGCGTCTCTTCAACATCGCTGTGGTAATGGAGTAAGTTATGAGCCAAGCAATGAATATGAATCTGTACTCCCGAGGCGATAAGGCGTTCGTTTATCTGAACATGTTCCTCGTGGGTATCTTCACCATCAGTACACTTTACCCCTTCATCTACGTGGCATCGATGTCTATCAGTGCTGGTGATGCGGTAACAGCGGGTCAGGTTGTGCTCACCCCTGTCGATATCACATTTGCCGCGTATGAGAAGGTCATTACAGATCCCGCTTTTTGGACATCGTATAAGAATACCTTTATCTACACCTTTGGCGGCACGCTAGTCAGTCTATTGATTATCGTTCCCGGTGCCTACGCACTATCTAGACCGCAGCTACTGGGTCGCAAGTACTGGAACATCCTAGTCGCGTTCACCATGTGGTTTAACGCGGGCATGATTCCGTTCTTCTTGAACATGCGCGATCTCGGCTTACTTGATAGCTACTTCGGTATCATCATCGGTTTTGCCTGTAACGCGTTCAACATCATCCTACTTCGTAACTTCTTTGAGGCTATCCCCAAGTCATTTGAAGAAGCGGCTCGAATGGATGGTGCCAATGACTTCCAAGTACTTTGGAAGGTATTTATACCACTAGCAAAACCTGCCCTCGCGACAGTCACGCTATTTTGTATCGTTGCGCGCTGGAACGGCTTCTTCTGGGCCATGGTATTGCTTCGCGATGAAAGCAAGGTGCCACTTCAGGTTTATCTGCGTCAGATCATTACTCAGCTGACAGACGACGATACGTTCGCCAGTACTTTGATTAACTCAGCTTACTCCTTTGAGACCGTAAGCGCGGCAATCATGATCTGCTCAATCATTCCGGTGCTTCTGATTTATCCATTTATTCAAAAGTACTTCAACAAGGGAATTATGTTGGGTGGGTTAAAGAGTAACCCCCTCTTCCTAATACAAAACACAATAACGAGAAAGGAAACAAAAGATGAATGTAAAAATCACTGCGTTGTCTACCCTGATCGCTGCTACGCTTGCTGCCCCAGCATTTGCAGCGGAAGATGGTGCATACAAAGTGGCAGATAAGCCAATCAAACTCGACATCCACCTACACCAAAAGAAGTTCGTCTATAACAACGACTGGCCAGTGGAAAAAGAAGCGGCGCGTCTGACTAACGTTCACCTAAACAACGTAGCCTCAATGGCAACCACCAAGAGTGAAGAAGCGTTTAACCTGCTGATCGCATCGGGCGACCTGCCTGATATCGTCGGCGGTTCGAGCATGAAGAACAACGTCAACACGTACGGTCCTGAAGGTGCGTTTGTTCCTCTTAACAAACTGATTGAAGAGCATGCGCCAAACATTAAAGCATTCTTTGACGCCAACCCTGATGTTTGGGCATCCATCAAAGCCTCCGATGGCAACGTGTATTACATCCCGTACCTACCAGACGGTAAATACGGTCGTGGCTACTTTGTGCGTTATGACTGGCTAGAAAAACTCGGTCTTGAGCCACCGAAAAATGTCGACGAAATGTACGAGGTGCTCAAAGCATTCCGCGATAAAGATCCAAACGGCAACGGCAAGAAAGATGAAGTTCCTTTCTTTGCACGTCACTGGCAAGAGATGGTTCGTCTCGTAACATTATGGGATGGTCGTACGTCTGGCTCTGATGTATTCCACGACTTCCACGTTGTTGATGGCCAGATCAAACACGGCTACGCGCAAGAAAACTACAAAGTCGGTATTCAGAACCTCGCCAAATGGTATCAAGAGGGTCTCATCGATGCCGAAGTATTCACTCGCGGCAGTCGATCTCGTGAGTACTTATTGTCTGCAGACCTTGGTGGTATGACCCACGACTGGTTTGCGTCTACTTCTGGCTATAACGATTCACTCGCAGACAAAGTAAAAGGCTTCCAATTTAAAGCGTTCGCGCCACCAGCATCAATCAGTGGTAAACGTGTTGAGGAGCACCGCCGCGCCAAAGTGAAGCCAGACGGCTGGGCTATCTCATACACTAACGAACACCCAATCGAAACCATTAAGTACTTCGATTTCTGGTTCACACAAGAAGGTAAACGCCTAGCAAACTTCGGTATCCAAGGTGAGCACTATGACCTAGTCGATGGCAAGCCAGTCTTTAAAAAAGAGATCCTAGAAGCGGATACGCCGGTTAACGCACAAATGTGGGCGATCGGTGCTCAAGTTCAACGTGGTTTCCCAATGGATTATCAGAACGAAGTGCAGTGGTCGAACAAATACGCGCTTGAAGGTATAGCCCTGTATGACCAAGGTGATTACTTGTTAGAACCATTCATGGGTGTCTCTCTAAATGCGAAAGAGAAAGACATCTACGACAAGCACTGGGTCACCATCCGCGACTATATGGTAGAGATGCAGCAAGCTTGGATCTTAGGCTCTCGTGATATCGAGAAAGACTGGCCAAATTACCAAAAGAGCATAGAGCGCATGGGTTATAAAAAAGTCGTGAGTGCGATGCAAGCTGCTTACGATAGAGCTTATAAAGCGAATTAATCTTTAAAAAAACCAAACTTACAGACCCGCATCAAAAACGATGCGGGTCTTTTTGTTTGAACATACTCTCTGCCATGGCATATCACTATCCTTTCGTATACGCCCACCAACAGCACATTTGCAGGTTATGACCAGCTTGATCACTCTTTGGAAACACCAGATGTGTTCCCAACGTTGTGGACAGTGCACACAGACCGCAACCAAGGTGAATGGGCACTAGACCGCTACGATACATGGACAGCAGAGACATACAACTTCACTATGTTCGACGTGAGCAAAGCAGAATCAACAACGCTGGGTATCCACCCGAAAAACCAGTAATCTTCGCGCTGATTGCACGACTTATCTAGCATGAGTTAGGGAAGAAGACGAAAGAGCGCCCTCGAGGTGCTCTTTTTAGCGTAAGTAATCTACTGCAACCTTTATTGCCATTCACGTGATAAGTGCTCATTCGTGTCTAGAATCACTTTATGCGCATGTAATTTGATATAAATTCAACAAGTTTGGATAAAGATGGAAAGAGGTAACGCTCATGGGGCTTTATGAAAAAGAGCAAAGAGACCGTACAGAAGAAGATACCATGCTCAGTGCCTCTGGTTCTCTATTCGAGGTTCGTTTTGCGCAGCAAGCAGCAAAGTCGTGGAAGCGAATCCTTTTTCTAGCCGTTGTGGCCTTGCTGCTTCTGATACTGCCAGCGCTGGGACCGATTGTACGTGCCATCAGCGCTTTATTTAATTAGCCTTTATTAATTTTATTGTCTGCATTCCCTTGTACTGAAGACTTTTGAGATTACTTTGTGCTCGAAGCAAACAGCGCCCCGCCAGCTGACATAAAGAAGCCCCCATGACCTTGTTAAAGCGCTTGATGTTTTTCTTACTCGATAACCAAGGGTTCACCTTAGCGCCAAGCCTCGCATACACCAACATGATCAAGGTATCGATCACAACCCATGTCAGAGCGAGCACCACAAACTGGCTAAGTTGAGGCGCATTCACGTTAATAAAGTTGGGGAACAGTGCGGTAAAAAACAGTAGGTCTTTAGGGTTGCTGATACCGACCATATAGGCTTTTTTGAGAATCCCACGCTGGGTAAACGCGACTTTCTCTTGTCCGGTATCTGCACTCAACACCGACTCAGTCCCTGTGTCTCTCCAAGTCTGGTATCCAAGATAAACAAGATAGAGCGCGCCAAAGATTTTCAATAGCAAAAAGACTTCTGACGATGCCGCCAAAATAGCGCCCAAACCGACAGCAGAGAGGAACATCAAGGTAAGCGACGCAAACGTCCCGCCAAACACAGTCGCAAGGGCACTGGATTTCCCATATTTAACGCCGTGTGCAATGCACAGCATCGCTGAAGGACCCGGTGATGAGATTAACACCGTAATCACGCCCACATAAGCCAACCATAAGCTCCATTCCATTTTTTGTCCTCCTTGCGTGTAACCTGTTGTTCAACCGTATGCTTTGAAGCACACCTATCCCCCAACCTTACCGCTCTCACCTCTTCAAGTCGAACAAAAAATATACACACCATTGAACAAGCTAATCTACAGAGGAGGATTCCCCCATCAAAAGCGATTCGTCTCCGAAACCATTCTCCCGTAGTTTTTCCTCACCGCTTATTAAATCTACTTTTGAGGACTCACTATGAAAGACGTAATTTTTGGCATCATGGGCAATATGGATGCAGAAACCGAAGCGCTACTCAAAGCATCATAAATCCCCCTTGCAAAACAGGCTCCAGTTCGACTTCTTGAAACCTTCATGAATGATGGGTATTGCGGTTGAAATGGAGTAAAGGTAACCATCCAAGATTGACCGAAGCCTTTACTCTCGGGAAATACTGTTGTTATTGGCAACACGGCAGCCAAGTCAAAAAAGCCAGCAATCAAAAAACTGCTGGCTCAAACTTTACCCTGCTCTATAGCTTACTTCGCAGCAAACTTACTATGTGACTTCTTCAACTTGTAGAAAGTCGCTTGTACATAGTCATCTGGATCACCTGTGATGTTTTGGTTGTAAACACCGGCTTTGAAGTACATGTATTTGCCACCAACATCGTAACCGCTGTCGGACATATCCACGACTTGGACAACGTCAGGCTTACCCTCACGCATCAAAGTGACGGTCATTTCGTTGCCAACAACTTGAATGCGGTAGCTGAAGGTCTCACCGAGTGCGATGCCATCACCGTCTTTTGGTACACCGGTCATATCACCGACAAGGTTGTAGTAATTGTCGGTGCCTTTGTTGGTGTTTTCATGCGCAAAGTAGACTGTACCTTTGTCATAGTTAGGCAACTTACGGTAGTAAAGTCGGATTGGCTCATCGTCTTTGTCGTGGATCTGACCAATAATGAATCGGCCAACTTCATTTAGCTCACCCGTCGTCGTGGTGTGATCGATCTTGAGGGTCGCTTCAAGTACCCCATCAACGCCACCAGCAGCTTTCTGGTCTTCAATTGGAGCCGAGCTGAATACCCAGTTGTTTTTGTTTACGCCTTTAGTATCAATGCTCTTGTCACCTTGGCGCAGCATTTCTCTCATCTCGGTACGGGCAAACTTAGTGTTTTTCGAGGTACGCGCGCCTTTGATAAAGGTCTTGAATACCAGGCCACCATCATCTGCGGTATAGAACAGCTCCGGATGCTCGTACCCGTTGGCAAGATCCCACTCATACACATTGTCTGGCTTGCCGTTTTTATCATGATCGAACGGCATAGAGATGTACCATGAAGTAAGGTCAAAGTTTTCACCTGGCTTGTTACCCGCTTGAGGCGTACTCGGCAGCTTAGGCTCTGCTAAAGGCACATCCCAGTCACAACTTGTCGCACAAGGCAGAGCGACAACCGCGCCAAAGTTGCCTTTACGAAGATCCTTGCGTTTATCATCAACTTTCGCCGTGGCTTTGCGCTTTTCTTCAGCCGCTTTTTCTGCCGCAATGACATCTTCCGTAATAATGTGATTGGTTGGGCAAGCATTAATCTTACAGTTCAAAGCAGCAAACTCCGTGACACTGTTCCAACTGCTCTTTGAGTTACCTTTACCCACATAACGCACATAGCGCGCTTCTACAGGTGCAAACTCAAAACGCTCATAACCATTGACGGCACCAGAGCTCATGCCACCTTCAAGTGCCTTGCTCCATGTATTGCCATCAACACTGACTTCAATATCGAACAAGGTCGAACGCGCATTACCTTTGTGGAATGCTAGGCGCACGGCATCAAACTGATTAACGCTGCCATAATCATAGGTGGCCGTCTCGCCTACTCCATTAGAAGACCAGCGAGTCTTGATATCTTGGTCAAACAGACGCTCTGGACCATTGCCATCGTGACTAGATGATTCGATGGCGACAGGCGTTAAAATATCCACTCTTGGCAGTTCTTGGTCGGAACAGTAATCACTCGCACAGTTAACTCCGATAAACTCCGTCACACTATTCCACGCGCTGCTGCTATTTCCTTTCCCAACATAACGAATGTAACGCGCTTCAGTCTCAGCGAAATCGAATCGTTCTAAATCCAGTGATTTACCCGTGCTTTCACCATCGGTAATGACTTTTGTCCAACTTGACCCGTCTAGGCTGGTTTCAATATCAAATTTGGTCGTGCGCTTGTCACCTTTGTGAAATGACAATTTGACGGCATCGAAGGCGACCGTTTGTCCATAGTCAAACGTCATGGTCTCACCCACACCATTTGCTGACCACCGGGTCTTCGAGTCGCCATCTAAAACCATTTCAGGGCTGTTCCCATCGTGGCTGGAGGCGACAACAGAGATAGGTTTTGGCGTTTGTATGGTGGCGTTGTCACCGGTCGAAACACATCCGGTCAGAGCGATAACAATGGATGAAGCGAGTAGGGTTTTGAAGTAATTTTTATTCATGGTTCCATCACTTTTGAGTTGTCCAATCAAACTGAAAACAATAGGCGTCACCAATACTAAGTGTTACGTTGATGCCTTTATTGTTACAAATAATATTCTCATATTTTTGTATTACAAATAAGGCAAAGAACTCTTAAATGAGATAACGGTCAGATCTTTTTTATAACTCGTTAGTTGCTTGGTAAAGTAATGACTACACACCATAAACAGCAAAGCCAGCATATCGCTGGCTTTGTTTATTTGTATGATTGTAAAACGGACTATATTCGACACTATCAACGAGAACCGTGCGTCAGGTTCACATGACGACTCCAAGATTTGGATTGAAGACAGGCTAAACTAATACCGCTTGCTCAATCGCATAAAAGCCAACCCATGAATAGGTTTTACCTGCTATTTCCGCATGATTCACACTGTCACGGGTCACATTAGGATCATTACTTACCATTAAAGTGAATCGAGTTTTCTCTGTCTCAATTTCCACCACAGAGGCCAAGTCTGAATGTCCGATAACTCGAATCTCTTTTGTCACACCACGAGCATTGACGGACTGTTCAAACTCTTCATTGAAGTAACCATGAGTCTCAACCACGGACGCAAGTAAGGTATCTTCGCCGTGCGTTCGTAAAATAAAGCTCTGCTCACTACGTAGGTTGAAGCTCGGATCGTTAGCGCCAGTGCGAGTGAAAATAACTTGCCCATTTAGACTTGAACTGGTGCCTAGCCAGGTGTAGTAACTGCTTTCTTGAAGCCAGCTCACCAATGCGCTGCCTGTAAAGTCACCCTGTGCAACATTCCAAAGATGGCGATAGCCCAGAGCATCACTGACCACATTCAGTTCTTTGTGCGCTTCATAATCAAAGTTAGTTCTGATGATCTGCCCGTCAAACTGATGCGAATAGTCATATTGATGAGCACAGTCACTAGTCAGTCGGAACAGGTCAATAAGCAAAGGCGCTTCAAAGTCTTCGTGCTTCAACATAAAGACACTGCGCTGCTGACCTATACCATCATAATGTGCATTAGCGAATGCACTCATACCAACCATTTGTTGGTGATCAGCGCAGAAGAAGTGGGGGTCACCATGCACGCTGTCAGCGCGCTCCACGTCAAAATAGTTTTGACAGGTTTCGTCAACAGTGACAGCATTGTGAGCAATCGTCTGCCGTGCGTACGTCTTATTTTCATCTAAATAGCGACCGCCAAATTTCGGCTCAACGTTTACCCAGCGACCGAAGCCATACTCACGCAGTACCTCTTTGCCACGGTTAAAGTAAGAGATACCTAAAGTATCAAAGTTACCGTGCCCCATACCATGCTGACCATAGTTCATAACCAACTGGAACACATCTTTGTCTTTATCTTGGACGCGCATGAAGCCCTGAGCGCCGCGATCGCCATTCGGACCTTCATTAAGCTCAACACTTGGCCAGAAAGGCAGTCCAACATCATTCTTACTCTCAAACGCTTTCGATAATGTTAAGCCACATGCATGCATCCATACTGAGTCTTGGATCTTGGCCATACCAAGTAAGTTCTCATCAATACCATAGTGTTCGGCATACTGACTAACGGCCACTTGAACACCAGCATCATTAATACTCATGGTTCTAGAAGCATCATTTAGTGCCGGGAATTGGCCGTTAGGATACGCCGTCGCTAGCATGGCCTCGACTGTTCGACCAATCACACCATCTTTGTAATTGAAGATATCGAGTTCAGGCATATGACGATGCAGAACTTCAGCAAACACACACAATGGACGAATTGCGTAACGGTGATAGTAAGGCCCTTCCATGTAGTAGCCTGAAGGCGCAAACAGCTTACTGATCTGTGCCAGAAAACCGCCGCTTCCATCTCGATCCAAACCGTAGACCGACATATCAAGAAACTCGCGACGATTCACGGCCAAGCCACAGATACCCACAGCTGCCACAGCCCAAATACCGTGATTGTGAATTCGGTCAAAGTCATGAGCATACTTCACTGTGAACATATCAAGCATTGGATTGAAGAGATTATCAATCACATGTTGGCGCTCATCTTCTGCCATGGTCGATGCAACACATGAGTACGCCAAACTGCTAAACATCAGCCATACATGTTCATTGAGTATTTGGTGGAATAAACGTCCAGTTGGATTCGTATTTTTTTGTACATGAAAATCGAAGGTTAAGTACGAGTCAGCATACGATGCCAGCAACTCACGCACAAACTGGGCATAACGCTCTTCGCCCGTGATCAAGAACAAACGACCCGCAAGATTCATATAGGTGTAATTTTGCTTGTGGCGATTGTGCTCATAACCACCCGCCTCACCATGCCCTGGAACCTCTATTGGAAGTCTCATAAAGGCTTCCAGATCCGTAACATTCTTAGCGATGGCTTTTCCCATGAGCGTATCACGGCCGACTTCTTTACTGAGTTGCTTTACTTCATTGTCTGTAAGCAGTATTGGTTGAACTAACGTAGACATTTTCACCTTCAATCTATATCCCGGACTCGACCTCAATAAAGTAATACAATATAGCTAAGATTTAAATCTATTCATGGAAGAAAGCAGACGTCAATCACATAGAAGATATAGGCATAAGTGTCTTACTTAACGGGATCTACAGTGATTAATCATCACCTACTTTGAAACCAACTCTTTTCATGTTTTACGTAGATTAAATTCAATAATCTCGCCTCAATTGTATTACAAAAAAACCAGAAACGTCGCGATAACTTGTAGATACAAAAAAACCCCGCAAAGCGGGGCCAAGTGTAGTGCCTGGGGGATATACCGTCTAATACGTGGGGGCATTACTAGACGTATTTTTGATTAAGCGTCTTTTTTCAACTGAGTGAAGTAGTCAAAAATAACGGGTACATCATTCGATGCTAGACCTGCATCTACGGCAGCTTGCAGGCTTCGTGATGTTCCTTCTGCGATAAGCGACTCGGTACCTAGATCCGACACCATTTCTAGGAAGTAACCTAAGTCTTTGTTCGCATTCGCAATAGAGAAACCTAGTTTCTCTTCACCGTCCACTGCATAGAACTTACAGAACTGCATAAACGGAGAATTTGAAGGACCTGCTGACATAATGTCAAACAGCTGCTGACCATCAACGCCAGCAAGTTTAGCGACAGCAAACGCCTGTGACATAGTTGCAACTGTCGTCATACCCATGAAATTGTTAACAAGCTTAGTGACGTGACCAGAGCCTAGTGCACCTAGTGGAATACATTCTCACCCTGTTCATCAAGTACTGGTTTCACTTTGTTGAATGTGTCGATATCGCCGGCCGCCATAATGTTCAGCAAACCGTCTTTCGCGTGAGCTGGAGTACGACCAAGTGGTGCGTCAATCATACCTGCACCGCGCGCTGCCAACTCTTCACCGATTTTGCGAGTAGAAGCTGGGATAGATGTACCAAAATCAATCAGAGTCGAACCTTCTTTGATACCTTCAAGGATGCCTTCGTCACCGTAAACTACTTTCTCTACAACGGCAGACGTTGTTAGACAAAGCATGACGATGTCGCTGTTTTCAGCTAGCTCTTTAGGCGTCTGAACAGCGTTCGCACCACGAGCAACACATGCTGCAACTGCTTCTTTGTTCAGATCCATTACATTGAGCTGAAAGCCGCGGTTTTGCAGGTTTTCAACCATGTTTCCGCCCATCAGCCTAGGCCGATGAAACCAATAACTGGTTTTGTCATGTGTCACTCCTAAAATACTATTGTATGACTATTTGTGTAATTTACTATATATCGTCTATTTTGGTTTCGCAATTCCCATTAGCCACAAAAATGGAACTAGACGTTTAGATTGAGATATAACGCACATAAAGTCAGACAAATAGACAATATCGAAACCTAAGTTACTGTTTTTAAATAGTACGAAGTTCTTGTTATTCCTTGGCCGGAAGATCGACCGAAAGAGCGTGACACAACCCTTAGTTTAACAACTAATTTTGTATTACAATACCACTTTGCGTTCTTCAATTTGTCGATACAAGTCAAGGTTTTTCGTGTCTTCTCAAAACTATATCCGTACCAATTTCACTATTGCATGGCCTCTCGCGTTAAACGCACTGCTTATGCAATCGATGTTAATGATTGATATTTGGTTAGTATCTCCACTGGGTGAGAAGCCTCTTGCAGCTATGGGGATTGCAACGACTATCGTCGCCTTTATTCTGGGAATACAGATGGCGTTGGCCAACGGTTCTCAATTGGTACTAAGCCGCGCTGTCGGCTCAGGAAGACCTCAAGCGCTATCGAGTGCCGTATCTTCAGGAATGCTCATTAACTTTGCAGTGGCATTGCTTTTTTGGACATTGCTTTCCCTGTTTGAAGCACCGCTACTTGCCATGATCATCCAGGATTCACAACTGCAAGCTGAGATAAGTGATTACCTGAGCATCTCGAAATACTTAGTGCTGTTTACCGCTATCACGCAGATCCTCATCGCGCTATTCAATAGCATGGGTCGAAGCAAAGTTCCTTTTAAGGGATACCTTATTGAATTACCCATCAACGCCGCGCTTTCGTATGTGTTGATCAATGGCATTTCGAGCAACGGCATGATTGCATTCCAAGGCTTAGGAGTGAGCGGTGCCGCACTTGGCAGCGTCATCGCCATTGCGATACGCATGGTGTACCTCGGATGGAATGTACGGCAAGAGCCCATGTTCCGCGGTCACGGGGCTTTGTTTACAGCCCCAACAAGAACCAACTTAAGAAAACACTTTATCGAAGTATTCCCGGTGGCAGCCAATGTCACCATCTTATCGATCGGCGCGACGGCGTATCAACTGCTCTACTCTCAGCTTAGTCTTCATTCTTATGTTGCTATTACCATCATTTTTCCGTGGATACGAGCAGGCACTCAGTTTATAACGGCGTGGGCACACTCTACGGCCATTACCATTAGTCAAGCAATTGGCTCCCGAAAAACCGATGGCATGGTAAAGAATATCGATACCAGTATTGATGTTGCTGTCTGGGCATCTTTTGCATGCGCGGTTTGCTTCGCTGGACTCCATTTTGTGCTTGCCGATATCTACCCAGAACTGGATCCAGCGACCTATGATGCACTATCTATCATCGCTCCGTTGTACATATTTCTACCTCTCGTCCGTGGGTATAACACGGTGCATGGTCACGTATTGCGTGCGCTTGGCAAAACGACAGCTGTATTCAAAATCAACTTTACTGGTCAGTGGCTTATTTCGATTCCCCTGTGCGCATTTATTATCTTGGGCTTAGATGGGTCAATTTTTTGGGCTTTTGCCGTACAGCCAATTGAAGAAATGGTTAAGGCTTTGCCATTTCGAATGCTAGCTAGACGCTCGCTGGCGGAATTTGATAGTAAGCAGATAGATAAACTGATGTTTGATAAGTAGTAAATCTTTAAAACAGATTCATAAAAACCGCAAACGCATTCGATATTTCAATAGTTCGAGCGTGTTTGTGTCCATTCAATGAGCGGTAACCGTTTCTAACTGTTTCGCTTTCAATTAAGACACCCAACTGACATATTGGTGTGGTAATGTACCGCATCCATTTTCAACCAGAGCACTTACATGCTTTCGATTCCTCCTTACCTTGCACTAGCAATAGCCATTGGCCTTGAAGTCTTCGCTACATCTTTGCTTCCTAAAACCGAGCAGTTTACCGCGCTTGGTCCTACGCTCGCCGTATTGGTTGGTTACGGTTTGGCGTTTTACTTACTCGCGGTCGCAGTGCAAACTTTGTCACTTGGTGTCGCCTACGCCATCTGGTGTGGCGCAGGTATTGTCTTGGTCGCTGGCCTTTCTTGGTTGGTTTACGGGCAACAACTTGATCTCTACGCGATAGTAGGGATTGGCTTTATCTTAGTGGGCACGATGATCATTAATATCTTCTCATCCTCGGTAACTCATTAATTTCGAGACCTTTTAGGGTCACTGTCTTTCGTGACCCTAGGCAATAAACTCACTCAAACAATCCACCCGTTTTTACTCACCATCCCTGTTTGTTCAAATTTCACACTTGCATTATTAGGACAATCATCCTAATTTAAAATTAGGACAACCATCCTAATGCGGATTTACCATGAAACTGAGTAAAACAAAGCTAAAAATTTCCGAAGCAGCGAATGAGCTGTTTTATCAACAAGGGTTCGAGCACACCTCTTTCTCACAGATCGCGACCAAGGTTGGGATCTCTAGGGGAAATTTTTACTACCACTACAAAACGAAAGACGAAATATTAACAGCGGTGATCACGTTGCGATTAGAGACGATCCGCTCACTGATCGAATCTTGGGAGCAAGAGCACCGAACACCTGAAGCACGAATTCGTGCCTTTATTCGCTCGTCACTACCTAATAAAGAGTCAACTAAGATCTTTGGCTGCCCAATGGGCTCTCTTTGCTCAGAGCTCAATAAACTGGTGCATCCAGCGAAGGAAGAAGCTGCTGAGATGTTTTCATTGTTTCGACGTTGGCTCGTCGTTCAGTTTGAAGCGCTTGGATACCACGAACAAGCAGACCGCTACTCCCTTCATCTAATGACACAAAACCAAGGCGCAGCAGTACTTGCTAGCACACTTGGCGACAGCACTATTATTGAAACACAAAGTGACGCAATGGAGGTTTGGTTAACAGAGCTTCTGGGGCGTTAACCGGCAGCTATTACGATCAAGAACGGAACAAATCAGAAAGGATATCAAGATGACAACACCAGTAATCAAATTAGACGATTTCAAACGTGATACATGGTCTGAAGTAGAGTTGAACAATGCTGAGATGATCGTCGACTTCGTGCAAAACATTATGAATGAGCACAATTTTGACTACATCCACCAACAATACAGTGACTCAACCTATGTACAACATAGTCGCGGGATCCCTGACCATCTGGCAGGTGTTTTGAACTACATTGGTAACTTTGTAAAGCGATTCCCAGAGTTCTCATACAACGTTAAGAACATCTATGTGGATGGTGACTATGTCACCTTGCACTCTCACGCTACCATCAAGAAATCACACCGTGGCAACGATAAGAAAGGACTCAACATTGTTGATACTTGGAAAATCAGCGGTAACAACATTGAAGCTCACTGGGATGCTATCCAGCCGCTAGACAGTTTCATGCGTCTCTATGCGTTTTTCACGGGTGGCGCTATCCGCAATAACAACGGCGTGTTCTAGCAGTGATGTAAGCTAACAACGGCGCTCGGTATTCTCTAGTGACCACCTAACAAGTAGTGTGGTCATTGAAGCTTAAATCGAGCAATGATCTCGCAATCACTGATCGCTTGCATGCTTTCGACATGTTTTGCGACTTGCGGATTAGGGTGTCGTTTTAAGAAGCTTACCAAAGCCGATTTGCAGCAACCAAGCGAAGAGATAAATCGATCACAATGGACTTGATGACATTGGGGAATCAACGTCATTATCTCTTCAGACGCCAACTGTAGATACTTGAGCTCGTAGTCGCTGTCACCTTGAGCACGCCAGAAGTCCGCAAGGTTGTGGCAAGACATCACTTTGATTGCCAGTAGATCTTCGAATTCATCTGAATCGCTGATCGTCACGTCCATCTGCTTAGATTCAGAAAGCGCCGCCTGATAATGCGTCACTGCCGTCATTAGTTCACCTTGTTGATTCGCCTCATCGGCCAACAAGGTATGTTGCTCCCAGTTCGTTGTATCCACTGCATCCTCTCCATCAAAATTCACACCCATTAAATGATATTGATTATCATTTGAAATTCAACCTATTATACCTGGGGCTTTTTGAGATAATTAAAAATGTCTGGATCTCACACTCGATAACAATTATCATTTGTATACGTTATAACATAACAAAAGAGATAATCATGAAAGTCCTCAGCTCACTTAAAAGTGCCAAGAAACGTCACTCAGATTGCCAAGTCGTCAAGCGTCGTGGCCGCATTTACGTTATTTGTAAATCGAACCCTAGATTCAAAGCAGTTCAGGGTAAGGCCGGTAAAAAACGTTAAATCGTGACATATGTAAAGAGTTTGTTAACACCAGCTTGAGAGCTGCAACCAAATGACATTAGACTTGAATGGTAAATACCGGCAAGGAGGCACTATGGACGATTTACAGTTTTATTTGGTTAACGATTACTGCCCGCGTTGCAACTCAGTAACACCACACGACGCATTCGAAGTCGACAATATAGAGCACAAAGACGAAGCTCAAGTAGAGCAAGTGTGTGAGAAGTGCCAGGGTCTCGAGCTATAGCTCAAACTTTGATTCAAATAAAACCGCCCTATCAAGGGCGGTCTTTCTATCGTTTCTACATAAAAACTAAGATGACATGCGCCTGTAATTAATATTGCGCATATCAAGATATTCCAACTGAGCAGCCACCCTTGGTAAAAAGCTTTGCCAAGACTTGTTCTCGCTGGCCGTCCATGCCACCTCGGCAACAGCGAACAGCCTTGGGTACAACAAGTACTCCAATGTGGCTTTGTCTTTAACAAACTCCGTCCACACCAATGCTTGGGTACCTATCACTTGTTCACTGTTGTCGATACTTCCAGGGTCAAATTCGTAGGCCGTTTTAAGATCAATGGCTCCAGCCCACAGCACTCCAGTTTCATTAACATCCTTGTTCCATGCCATATCGAGGTAGGTGGCCTGAGCCGGACACATTATGACAGGATACCCCGATCCCGCTGCTTTTTGCCCTTCAGCTCCGTTTGACCATGCACAGACTGTTGCGTTACTGGTGATCTTGTTGCCATGGCTGGCCTCTTCCCACACGGCAATCTTACGGCCTTTCTGGGCTAGATATTGCTCCAAGTGGGAAATCAAATGCCCCTCTAGCAAGCGAACATCGTCGAGTCCCATTGCTTTTGCCTTGGCGATACACGCCGGAGATTTCTCCCATACGTGTTTCGGCACTTCATCGCCACCCAAGTGAATGACTTGAGATGGAAACAGCTCACATACTTCATCCAATATGGTTTCCAGCACTTGATAGGTGCCTGGCAACCCGGGATTGAGTACATTGTCTTGGTACTGCTGAATGGAAACATACTCAGACTTATCGTCAGCTTCGCGCAGCAAATGCGGTAACGCCATAATCAGGGCACGAGCATGACCTGGAATATCAATTTCTGGAATCACAGCGATCTCTCGCGCTTTGGCGTACTCAACCACCTCTTTTATCTGCTGCTTTGTAAAAAAGCCGCCGTATCGCTTTGGTCCAGAGCCAAATTGAGATGGCTGTAACTCTCCCTCGCCGCGCCAAGCACCCAGATCCGTGAGTTCAGGGAAGGCGTCGATTTCTATGCGCCATGCTTCGTCATCGGTGAGATGCCAATGGAACGTATTGAGCTTAAGCCACGCCATTTGGTCGATAACTGACTTCACTGTGTCGATGCCATGAAAGGAGCGTGCACAATCTAAAAACTGCCCACGGTGATGGTATTGAGGCGCGTCGATAATAGTAGCCGAGCGACGACACCTTGACCTGTAACCAACAGCTGCGCCAATGTTACCACGCCATAAAAGAACCCTGCCGATGTCGCCGCTTTGATCTGTATAGACTCACCGCCAATCGTCAACTCATAGCCTTCAGGTTTGATGTGCTCTGCACTTACCTTCAATAGCGATAGCGACAGCGTCGCATCACCTTCTGCTTTTGGCAAAGGTCACCTCAGGAAACTGATTTGAAAACCAATCAATGGCGTTACGAGTTTCTGGCCACTCAGCGTTGAAAGTTACTTGATTGGCTAGTCGAAATTCACCCTCGGCAGGCTCAATAGACTGCGGCTGAGGAATAACACCTGAGCTCGCTGCGGGAAGCGTCAACACTCGAAGATCTAAGTCTTCAGGTTGACTCATCTTATGTGTTCCCATTTCAACATCGACTATCGTTTCTCCAAGTCGTAGATAGGGATGATTTGGGCGCTCAGAAAGATTGAACAAACCACAAGTTTGACTTTCGATGGTGGTTTGCCAGCGCTCACCTTTTCCTATCGCAGTATTTACCGGAGGTGCCATCTCAATGTGCGACCCAACTTGCGAGGTAACGTGTCCATTGACCACGGTTTGTTTATCGATAAAGCGCGGCATATCAAAGCACAGCACAAAATCTTTCAGTTCTGTATCAGTGCTATTTTCTAGGACAATATTGAGCTTGAGCGAGTCATCTGCACTGTTAAGCACATCAAAGTGTAATTTAGGTTTACTCACGACAAATCCTTCTTACTTTATACGCTAACGAGCGTTGATTGCAGGGCGTGTAACTACCTAGCATATCAATTGCTCAAAACCCTGTGATGACACTCGCGTTGCAGAAATCCAAGAATGCGGCGCACCCTAAATTATTGACTTGTAGAACAAGATAGCTATTGCTTATCCAAACTCTTTCACGTAGACGCTAAGGTGCTTATAGAATCGAAGTCTGACGCCTAGAGATCTAAGAAACAGCCTAGATCAGTTTCGTAATATCAACCTCATCAAGTTGCTCGTCCAGCATGTACTCTTTCGCGAATCGTAAATACACGCCTGACGTTAAAAACAACTCGAAAAGCGATTTGTCCAAATGATTGTCCTTCACCATATTGATTTAGCCCACTCGATTCACGCAAACAAAAAAGAGAGAAGCAATTGCATCTCTCTTCATTTCAGTAGGCTCTAGAGTTCTATTTCATTTGTACTCGCAGTTTTTTAATCAGAGCAATTGAGCGCTTAATCGTCTCTGGCCCTTTATCTTGGTCCATATTAATTGACCAATCTTGTTGGTTCACAATGGCAATGCCTGTATCTAAGTCACTGAAACCCAGCTGACCAAAAGACCCAACACTCATCAAAATATTCTCTTCTGGAAAATAAAATGTCTGCGCGCCATAAGCGACTTTGTAACCGGTTGAGCTAGTTATAAACTCACCCTTTTCGCCCTTGGCCAACAAGTCTCTATCTACATCTTTTGCCAACTGGTAATAAGCCTCACCCGCTTTACCTTCTGCGATATACTGGTGGAATAGAGCATAATCCAATGCACTCACATTAATACCATATGCGGGTGAAGTCGTTCCATCCGACGTTTTGGCGATAGATCCTTTGTCCTGATGACCCAGTTTGTCTGCCAGCTCCTGCAACAGGACAGCGAAAGACTTACCCGTTACCTTTTCAGCAATAAGACCCAGAGTGTCGGTATTCTGATCGGTGTACTCCCATTTCGTACCTTGCTCTTGACCACTGCCTATCGCGTTTTTGATGGCATTAAAATGCCCGATAGGCTCTCCATTCGGCTGGAGCCCTATTTCGACTTCCCATTTGTAACCTTCCGAGCCTGGTGTATGATAGTCGCCTAACTGCTGAACCCCACTCGCCATATTAGCAATATTGCGTATGGTTGCTTCGCCAATCACACTTCCAGCCAGATTCGGCAAGTAGAACGCAGCCGTTTTTTCAGGATCAATCTTACCTGCGTCGATCAGTTGGCCAATGATCAGTCCCGCATAGCTTTTTGATGCCGATTGAAGATTGTTGCTCATACCTCGGTTATACCCGTTGTCATAGAACTCTGCGACAACCTGACTACCCTTTAAGATGACAAACCCTTTAGTCTGTGTTCCCTGCAAACTGTCCAAGTAACTTTTACCCGCTTCAAACTCAGTGTTTAAATCAAAAATCTGTTGAGACTGCTTAAGTACAGTGGCTTTGTCGCCTTAATGGACTCTACTCCATGAGTAACAAAATCCGCCATGTTCATACTCACATGCTTGTAATACGGCCAGGTTTGCATCTGACTGTGAGGAATGTTGTTTGCGTCAAATGGCTGATAGAACTGACTAAGATCAGCAGAGGGGCCAAAAGCTGAGTCTGCCTTTGCAGTAATACTTGCCGCTACAAGTGCGATTGCGATGATGGCGCGTTTCATATTGCTATCCTCATGAGTATGTTCAAAGTGTATTAATTGTTTTCCCGTTTGTGGGAATACGTCTATGATACAAGGGTGACGCAAAACTTATTAATAGGCTTCCTATGGTTTCACCATAGGATGGAACGAGAAAACATGCTTAGACCTGAGCTACTTAAAGCCTTTATTATAGCCGCTGAAACTGGCTCTTTCAGCGCTGCAGCCCGTCAGTTAGGAAAGCACTTAACGACTATTAGCGGCAATATTGCCAGACTAGAGGATGAGTTGGGATAGTGCTCTTCGAGCGGGAAGGAAAATACCCCCAGATTACTGAAGCGGGGCTGGCTCTCTATGATAGCGCCAAAGTCGTGGTCGACAGTACCGAGCGATTTGCTTTTAGCGCCCGTCAACTCTCTAAAGGGATCCCAGCAACACTGGTGATGGGAATAGATGAAGATCTGCCTCTCGCTCCGTTCTCAGAGCTCTTTCATTCTGTACAGAAACGCTGGCCCAACCTTAATTTAGTACTAAAGAGACAAGCCGCTCCCAAACTGTTCAAAGAGGTCAAAAATAGCAATGTACATATCGCTATTACTCCCACCTTACAAGGAAGCAGTCAATTCTATGAGTTTCGAGCCGTCGGTCAATGGCCATACAAAATGGCATGCGGTGCCGATCATGAGTTAAGTCGATCCCGAAATATAACTAACGATCAACTCGCAGCTTTTACCCAAATACTGCCCACTTCCCTAGATCCCAACTCGCCCTTTATGCAGACACAAAAAATGTCACCTTATACATGGCTAGCCGAAGGATACGATAGTTTGTGTTCATTACTTAAGGCCAATATTGGTTGGGCATTTTTGCCAGTATATGGTAGCGACTTACCTGAAGGTGTTAAGGAGATTTTTCCTGAATTCTCTCTGGTTGACATGCATATGCAATACGACATTATCTGGCCAAAAGGCCAAAGAACAACAGAGTTACATCATTGTATTATTGATCAAGTACATGCTGCTTTCTCTCAACGGGTTTAGCGTTTACTCGGCTTTGTTGCCGAAATCGAATGAACTAAATCAAAATCTTACGATCGGATCAGAGACATTCATTTACTGACTTTGATTTCATGCCGAAGCCTCGCTATAAAACCACCAACTGGCGCAAGTACAACAACTCCCTAGTCAATCGAGGTTCACTCACGTTTTGGATTGACGAAGAAGCAATAACAGAGTGGAAACAATCTAAACAGCATAGACGTGGTAGACCGCGATTGTTTAGTGACTTAGCTATCACGACAACTCTCATGGTGAAGCGCATCTTTTCCCTGCCCTTAAGGGCGCTACAAGGCTTCATTGACTCAGTATTTAAATTGGCGAATGTTCCATTGGTTTGTCCTCACTATACCTGTATAAGTCGCCGAGCCAAGGATGTAGAAGTTAATTTCAAAGCCTCAACACGAGGCGTCATCCAACACCTGGCCATTGATGCAACAGGACTCAAGGTCTACGGTGAAGGAGAATGGAAAGTGAAAAAGCATGGAACTGATGGCAAGCGTCGAGTCTGGCGTAAACTCCATCTTGCGGTTGATACAGACACACATGAAATTATCGCCGCAGAGCGATTAGAGTTAAGAAAGCGACACCTTTAATCCCTCCGCGTGAAGGTGCAGCTTTCTGGGCGCGCGGCTAGCGGAAAAAGGTCATCCACGTAATCTGGCAGTTGGCTGCCAAAAGCTCTACGGCTCGAACAAAAAGTGGAAATAGACGTATGGTTACCATAAGCGTTCATTGTCGGAGACCGCGATGTATCGCGTAAAACAACTACTCGCTGCTTCACTCACGCTTCGAAATTATAACGCACAAGTGGGTGAGACTTACGCCATGATCAAAGCACTCAACAAGCTAACTGGGATAGGTATGCCTGAAACTCAGTATGTTGTTTAAAATGCGAACGATTTAGCTAGCGTTCGCTCTTCAGTTGAATTCGGCAACAAAGCCGTTCCGTAAAACTAAATTGGTGGAGACAACCCCAGGCCTTGAACTATTTTAATTTCATAGTCTTCAAGCCAATAAATATCTGCCAATAGCCTTACATCGCCAAATAGTTCATTACGTTGAATGTCGTCTAGCGAGTCTATTTCACCTTTCCAACATGTCGATATATCGATGATTATCATTCGTTCTAAACCAAAGGACTGTTTGCAAAGGTGCTGATAAAGAGACTCTACATTCATCGAATAGCACAGCACTAAGGTACATTTCCCTTCGCCAATATCGAGAAATCTATATTTGCGGTCATTTAAATATATTGTGCAATCCACTTAGACTTGCTCCGCTTGCCGATTCAGTCTCCATTATTTTCCACGAATCGATCTACCGCGAGGAATTAGAGAAATTCATATATGAACAATTAACCCTAACCAAATATGAATTTCTCTAACCCATAGTGGTAATGAAGCTCAAGAACTACCATTGCTCGGCAACCAATAGTTGGGTTTATTGTTGAAGCCAAAAGCATCCTCGATAACCTTCAAAACCCTTAGTTTCAACTCATACATGCTGAGTGGCTGTATTTTTCTATCCAAATACTTGCGTAACCGCTTATAACGCACTGAGATTGTTAGCATGCAACTTTAGAGATTAGTCTGGCTTTAGTGGTGTGAGTTAATTAATAAGATGAACTAAAATGAAGTTAAAGCGCTCAATCACAACCGTAAATTATTCAGCTAAATGGAAGGTCATGATTCTTGTAGTGTCTGTCGCACTAATGCTGCTCAGCGCCCTACCCTCAGCTTTCGGTGAACGAGAAGCTTTGCACATTTCAAACCAAACCGACCCGGCACGCGCAGATGAAGTGTATCGTTACCTTGCGAGCAACAATATTGATGTGCACAGCGTCACCGAAACTAACGATATGTTGGTGGTGACATTTGGCTCAAACGGACAGCAAGCCGCGGCACAAGCCTTGATGACAGAATTCATTCATTCGTCGGAGACCGTTGCTCTTACACTAGAGCCTTCCGCTCCTTCTTGGTTAATCTCGCTAGGCTTTAAACCCATTAAGTTGGGGTTAGATCTTCGTGGTGGCGTGCAATTTCTCTTGGAAGTCGACCTAGTCCCCGTTTTTAACGCTCACGCACAATCGATTATTAACGACCTTCGTCAAGAGTTTCGCGTACGTGGTCGTGTAGTCAATGGTGACGTCGTACTCTCTCAATATGGTGACGCACACCTGGGCGATATTCGTGCTTACCTAAGATCACAGTATCCAAATTGGACGATGAGCCAATCCGGAAGTCGCTTAGCTATCTCGATGGACGAAGAGGAAAGACGGGCGATTCGAACTCTGACCGTGACGCAAAATCTTCAAACAATGAGAGGTCGTATAGAAGAACTAGGGATCACAGAAGCAGCAGTACAACCTCAAGGTGAACATCGAATTCGCATCGAACTACCAGGTGTACAGGATCCAACATCAGCAAAAAACATTATTGGCGCTACCGCATCATTAGCTTTCTACCATGTAGAGTCCGATGCCAGCGTGCGAACAAAATCCATCAATGACCAAGATGGTAGGCCCGTAATTCTTCATAGAAATAGTATCTTAGGGGCGAGCATATTATCGATGCTCGTGCCAGCCTAGGAGACATGGGTACCCCCGAAGTTAACATCACTCTTGATAGCACTGGGGGACGGCTAATGGCCAATCATTCGCGAAGCAATATCGGAAACCCGATGGCAACGCTGTACAGCGAGTACATGCAATCGGAGGAAGGGCAGTCTATTCAACAAAGCGAAGTCATCAGTGTTGCAACGATTCAATCCACACTTGGTAATCGCTTTCGAATTACCGGCGTAGGGTCAATGCCTGACGCTCAGAATCTTGCCCTTCTACTGAGAGCCGGGTCGCTCACCGCTCCCGTCACCATTGTTGAAGAACGCACAATAGGACCCACTCTGGGCGCTGAGAATGTCAAAAATGGCTTTGCCGCCCTCGCCTTGGGTCTAGGCTTTACTTTGGTGTTTATCGCCTGCTGGTATCGACGACTTGGCTGGGTTGCGAATGCTGCACTCACTATTAATTTAATCTGTCTATTTGGTCTTTTGGCTCTTATTCCGGGAGCCGTGCTCACCCTTCCGGGTATCGCAGGCCTCGTACTAACAGTGGGAATGGCTGTCGATACCAACGTACTCATTTTTGAACGCATCAAAGACAAAATGCGCGAAGGGAGAAATTTTTCACAAGCATAGAGCGAGGCTTCGATAGTGCTTTCTCTTCAATTTTTGATGCCAATCTCACCACCATGATCGTCGCCATCGCCTTGTATGCAATAGGTAACGGTCCGATTCAAGGCTTTGCTATCACACTTGGACTCGGGCTATTAACTAGCTTGTTTACCGGCGTATTTGCATCTCGAATTATTATTAATTATTTGTGGGGAAGAGACACCTCACATGAGGTAAAACTGTAATGACCAAATCAATTAACGTCACCAAAATACGTCAATTGATGACGATGATATCTCTGATTCTATTGACACTTTCTATTATTTCTATCGCTTCAAGGGGATTTAATTGGGGCTCGATTTTACGGGAGGTGTTGTTGCCGATATTCAAACAAAATCAGACGTATCTCAAGTTGATCTTAAATCTCATCTCGACTTGGCACTGAACCAAGACGTTCAAGTGACCGCTGCGGGCAGTGAAGGACATTGGCAGTTGCGTTTCAATGATACGAATCTCGATTTGAGAGAAGTACTGAACCAAGCATTGTCGCCAGTAGACAGTCACTTTCATATTACCAACAGCAGCGTGATTGGCCCTCAGGTTGGTTTAGAAATGGTAGAACAAGGCGGATTGGCCATATTAGCCTGCTTCGTTCTTACCTTGCTGTACTTGAGCTACCGATTTGAATGGCGATTAGCATTAGGCTCGATTGCAGCATTGCTATACGACGTTGTCATTGTACTCGGACTATTTGCAGTGACTCAAATCGAATTCAACCTAACTGTGTTCGCCGCTTTGCTAGCGGTAATGGGCTATTCCCTTAATGATTCCATCATAATTTCAGATCGAATCCGCGAGGTGTTTCGCGCAGAACCAGACGGTAAAATCGACGCCCTTCTCGATCAGTCAATTGTATCAACGTTATCAAGAACACTCGTCACATCAGGTACCACCTTAGTCACCGTCTCTGCATTATGGTTACTCGGGGGAAGTGCCTTAGAAGGGTTTGCTATCGCACTGTGCGTAGGTATTTTCAGTGGAACCTGGTCTTCTATCTCTATTGGCACACTCTTGCCAACTCATGTGGGATTACAACCCAACCACTATAAACCTGAAGAACCAGAATCCCTTGAACGCATGCCTTAGTGTATTGCGAATGTAAAACGCTGCTAAGCAACTTTCGGTCATGTGATAGCAACAAAGAATTTCTCTAATTCATAGTCTGGTTCACCCGCAAACATTAAGTTAGCTAAGTAGTTAGGCGCGTAGCCCAGCACCTATCGTTATTTATGCAAAAGCTTAAGCACATAACTTGAAACGAACCGTTTGCTGCACAGGAAATTGCAGCCTTCATCCGATTTAATCTCGTTAAAGGATATTAGCGTGCCTTCGGTTACTCAATAAAGGCTCAACATGCTCAACGCACTCAAACAAGAATACAAGCTGCCGCTTGGTATTGTTGCCGTTCTGTTTTTCAAACTGGTCGGTGACAACTTACTCACTGCAGAACTCTCTCAATTCGCCTACATATCGATTACTGCGGTGCTGTTTTACGCGGTAATGAGCGCAATTTTTTCCGTTGTTCGTCACTCAGATGCTCTGGCGATAAAGCTGGGTGACCCATACGGTACACTTATATTAACGCTGTCAGTTGTGTTGCTCGAAGTCATTATGGTCTCGTCCGTTATGTTGACAGGAGAATCTAACCCCTTCTTAGCGCGCGACACCATGTTCGCGGTTGTGATGGCAGTCCTTAATGGCTTTGTCGGTATCACCTTATTAATTGGTGGGATGAAATATCATACCCAAACCTACAACCTTGATGGAATAAAAGCCTATTTGGTCGCCATTATTCCACTCGCCTTACTGTGTTTGGTTCTGCCTAATTTCACCACAATGGATGCGCTGGGTAATATGTCGACCAGCCTAACTTGGACATTGGTACTCGCTTCAATCGCCTTATATGCGGTATTCCTATTTATTCAAACACGCAGTCATACCGATTACTTCATTGACGGTGACAATGAAGATCACCATGAACATCACGGTCCTCTACATAGCAATATATTCCATACCATTATGCTGGTGAGCTATTTGGGAGTCGTCATTCTGCTCGCAAAAAGTCTGGCCATCCCGATTAACGATGGCATAACAGAAATGGGGGCGCCTGCAGCGCTAGGTGGATTGATCGTAGCCTTGATCATTCTCGCTCCCGAGGCCGTTGGTGCGATTAAAGCGGCCGTGACTAATCAATTACAGCGTGCGATGAACCTCTTCTTTGGCTCGGTTCTCGCTACGATAGCACTCACCGTTCCTGCAGTTCTGCTTATTTCCGGAGTCATGAATGAACCCATTCAACTCGGACTAGCTCCCGCTGAAATGGTGTTATTGGGTGCAACGCTATTAATGACAAGTGTCAGCTTTAGTAGCGGACGAACCAACTCGCTCAATGGAGCGACCCATCTCATTCTATTCTTTGCCTACATCATCTTAATGTTTGATTAAAACACTTTGTGGGTTCTGGCGTTCCATAGCCAGCACCCACGTTAACTTGGAGTTTCCATGCAAGAGATAATTTCCGCAATTTGGCTGCAAGACTTTGATGCTTTGCTTGAATTGAACTCACTGCACGTCTTATTGCTTTTGCTTGGTGTTGTACTTTTCCTTGAGTCGAGTTTTGTATTTTTACCTCTGCCTGGTGATGGTTTAGTGTTATTTGTTGGGGCATGGTGGGGTTGGGGCAATTGACTTTTCAAGTGCTCTAATACTTCTCACCTGTGCTTCGTTTTCAGGCAGCATTATCGCGTACTTTCAAGGACGTTGGTTGCACAACACTCAGTTCATGCGAAAAGCTGAACAAACACTTCCAGATGGATCGTTACCCAAAGCCAAAAAACTATTAAATCGATTCGGATTTCTATCCCTGTTCGTATCACGATTTATCCCATTTGTTCGTGTACTTACCCCGATGCTCATGGGTGTAGCCCAGCTCAGCGTCATAAGAACACTTATTGTCAGCTTCACTAGTTCGATTACATGGGTTTTCAGTCTATTACTGTTGGGGAAATGGGTGATGCGACACCCTTTTGTCTCTCAATATCAAGAGTTCATTACAAAGTGGTTTTTAATGGGCAGTTTCATTCTGATGATCGCTGCATTCATTGCACTTTTCATTAGACTTACGGCCAAAAAGCGACCGCTACAAACGTCTAATTAAACCTAGCGTCAATCACATTTAACTCATTGTCAAAGGCCTAGAATATGACATTAATTACCTTGGCTTTTTCGTCAGAAGGTGCGGAAAATCTGTACTTAGAAATAATCGGATGCTTTATACCCAAAAACGGGAAACGGCTGAACAAAGCCATTCTAGGGGCGGAACCTTCCGATCTGCCTTCAGTGTTAAGGAACCTCTCTTACCCGCAGCGTATCGCTACTTGGACTCTACTAAGCGAAGTAAACCCAAACCTTGCTGCTAACTTACTGGATCACTTATCAGATCCTGAGCTTCTGTGGTTGTTCAGCCAGTTACCTGAAACCACCAGCATTGTGTTGTTTGAGTTTCTGCATTCCGCGGATCGTCGGTTACTACTCAATGAACTACCTAGCGAACTAACAAAACAACTCAAACTTGCCCTACCTTCAGTATGGGAAGACGAAGAGCGTGCCGCCTTGAGGTACCCACAAAACTCAGCGGGAGGTATTTGCAAAAGCGAAGTGCTCAAACTGCCAGCAGAGGCTACCGCCGACAGTTTGAGCGCAATACTAGGTACAGAAGAACACGGTTTGGATCGACTAGAGTGGCGCTACGTTTACTTACACGACTCGGAAGGCAATTATTTAGGCGGACTTAAAATACGCGATGTGTTATTGCTACCACGTGGTGTATTACTAAAGGAGTACATTGATGCCACACTGCCAACCATCAGCCCTCACACTGATCTAAATACGATTAAAAGCTCGCTAGATACAACGTTGCACCCGGTGATACCCGTCGTTGATGATCAAGGTTTCCAAATTGGTATTGTTGGCTTTAAACACCTTAACGAAGCCTTATATCAACGTTCGAAGCAGCAAATGCTCGAACAATCTGGTGTGTTCGGCGGCGATGAATCTCGCACTATGCCAGTACTCAAACGCAACCTACGCCGACTCACTTTTTTAATGCCTTCGGTTGCATTAAGTTATATTGCAATTTCAATTATTGCTGTATACGAGCCCATCATAGAGCAAATTGCCGTCCTAGCAGCGGTGTTGCCACTTGTCGCCAACCTTTCCGGTGCCGCTGGGAATCAATCCGTAGCAGTGTCTATACGTGAATTATCCTTAGGGCAGATCTCAGCCAAAGATCTGTTATATGTGGTGGCGAAAGAGCTCCCCATTGGCGCGCTCAATGGAATGCTCATTGGTGGCGTCCTGGCTCTTCTCTCGTTTCTAACACTTGGCGGAGAACACGCTGGATTGCCCGTGGTCATCGCCATCGCGTACACACTATCTTCCACCCTTGCAGTCATGATTGGTGGCACATTGCCTCTGTTACTCAAGCGGCTCAACTTTGACCCTGCAATGTTATCAAGCCCGGTACTGACCACTTTAACCGATGCCATTTCATTCTTTAGTGTTCTTTATTTAGCACACGTATTTTTACTGTGATTTTACCTAACACTCACCATAACCCGGGAACTCTTATGCATTTTGAAACACTGCTCACCTACATGACACTCACCATTATCGGGTTGTTACCGATAATGAATCCACCCGCTGCTGCTGCCGTTCTACTCGGACTCAGTAAAGGTCGAGATAAAAGTTACATCGTCTCTCAAGCCAAAACCACAGGGCTCTATCTGTTTATTGCTCTGTGTATTACATTCTTTATCGGTGCCTCTGTACTCGAGCTCTTTAGTATTTCCATTCCTAGTTTGCGCTTAGGCGGTGGCATTATTATCGTTGCGATAGGCTTTAATATGCTGTTCCCACGAGTTGAAAGTACTTCTACACCAATGGGGCAAGATTCTATCGCCCTCGTACCTTTGACCATTCCTTCACTCTGCGGTCCTGGTTCGATGGCGGTTATCATCAGCTTGGCCGCTCAAATTGCTACGTACGAAAATCACACAAGCATGACGAGTGTCTATGGCGGTGTTGTGACAGGACTTGCTATCGTCGCAATGATAGCAACGTTCACATTAACTATGGCGTACCCTTTGCTCAAAGCATTAGGTCAAAATGGCATCAATGCATTTACTCGCATCATGGGCTTTCTATTGATCTGTATGGGTGTGCAGTTCTTTACGCTTGGTATTCAAGAGATTGTTGTCGAAATTCATACACTGTTATAGCTAAGTTGCTACATAAGACGACCGTAATGCCATGCGTCAGGGTACAGACGCATGGACTACTCATTCAATAATTACTTTAATCATATCGGGAGCAATCACTGGAGTATTTATAACGTCATTGGTGGTTTATATTTTAGCTACCCTTCACCTTGACCAAAACGATAAATGATCTTCCCGGTGGTGAGAATATCATTGACATTTGAGCGTGGCACTGCCGAATAGCGCCAGTCTGTTTGTACCGCCCAATTGCTGTTGATTTGATAGTGCAAACCAGCCCCCCATTAAGCTGAAATTTCTTTTGTTTTCGATCCATATTCTTCATTGCTTCGCCAAAACCCGCAGTGAGAAAAGGTCTAAAGCGAGAATCGCTGTTAAAATAATACAATGCATTGACACTGTAGTTTTCATAGGCTGTTGACGTCCGCTGCTCATGATCAGTCAGGTAGGCTTTTGTGTAGGTCAAATGAGCCGAAATTGCTGGTGTAAAATGTAAGCCAAGTGAAAAAGATGCCCCAATACCAGACTCCAACTGCCAAAAATCCGATGGCGTGACATAACTCGCCCCAGCAGAAATGCCAACAATGCCGTAGGTTATTGGATCATCATTTCTTTGCGCATAAAAGTTGTTGCGGGCTCTCGAAGAACCAGGCGTAGTATCCAGCATGTACTGAACTTGGAATTTAAACTGACGCTCAGATGTTCCATCAGGCATACCAATGTCTTGAATACCAATAAATCCCGTTCCTGCGGTAACAAGTTGCCTACCAAATAGTTGGTTTACACCGTTGCCGAGACTATCCACTGGATCGAGAAAAAACAGTGTAGTAGTTCCCAATGCACTAGAACCCCAAACCTTACTACCACTGAGCCTGATTTCTTGCTCTTTGTTGTATGCCCACTCTCCATATACCCAGCCAAGTATCGGAGTCACAAACAGATCTTGAATCGACGGGATTTCGGCAAAGGCCTCCACACCATACTCCCAGTAAAATGTGGACATCATGGCAGAATAAACGAACGAATCCCATTGACGGTAGCCTGACTTTCGTGCCGACTGGTAGTACACACCGCCAAAATAAGGGTGGCCAAGATAATTTATATACCAAACATCTCTATCCCAAACAGGACCTTGACTGACATTGTCCCACCACTTATCAAGTAATGGATCTCCATTCTTTTCCCACTGTGTAATTGATTCTGGCATTAAAGCAAGGACACCCGCTACCCCCAATCCATAAGCGCCTATTGACTTAGTTTGTGACCACAGTCTCTGGCTATCTTCTCCATTTTGAGGAGAAAACAACGACACCCTGTAAGGATTTTCATAGAAAGAATATTGTGGCTGACTCTCTTCCCAAGCACTATTTGACATTTCCGAGTCTGCATAAATGGAGAACGATTGAGGGCTTGGCTGATATTCAACCGCGTCAGAATACGACGGAAGAGCTGTTGAAAAGTCGATCTTTTCTGCAATTGCAAGCGAAGAAATGCTAAATGTAGTCGCTATTAAAGTTGGTAGGAGCGTTCGCACTGTGGCCTCTATTAGTCTGGTAAATCACGAGAGTGATTGTATGAGAGGATGCGAAATGTAACGATGGATTTCAGAAATTCAAAAATGCGAGATTACGCATGTGGTAGAAAAGGACAACACTATTCCTAACAATTAAATAACACCAAGTCTATAATTTAAATCTCCAATATTACAACCGAGGAAAGTAATTATCGAATATCATAAACAACAACTGACTCAATCTATAAACAGGCCCACGTTAAGTGGGCCCAAAATAAACTAGAAACCAATTCTGTATGAGATAAGAGAGAGATGGTCCCCTTTGTCGTATTGGTAGGTGTAAACCAAACTCTGATTGTTATTAATCTTATAACCCGCATCCGCGATGAGATCCCAGTATCTGAAGCTGGAACGACGACCATTGTCCTCCTTAAGGTCATTGAAGCTGTAGGTATATTCAGGTGTAACACTAAACCAGATGTTGCTATTTGTGTTGTAAACCATATTGAGTGACAACTGCGTATAGTACGCATTGTTCGACATATCTTGATGTTCAAATGAGCCTAGAGCTAACTCTGGGATCAGACGAATCTCCTTATTTAGCGGTACGTTTACGTGTACACCAAGTTCACCCGTATTGGCTCGGATGCCTCTATTGTCGAAGTTCGAATCGTAGTTATAACCAACAAAATAGCCCACACCAGTGCCATGGATAACATTAAGTCTCAGATCGTGATTGTCAAAATTTTCGTCACTATGATACGTACCTAGTAGATTCCAACGGTTATTAACTTGGCTAGCAAATTGGGCACTTACGTCAAAGTCATTGCTGCCGTACCCAACAGCAAGGCCATTGTACAATTCATACGGATTTGAGAAGTCGATATTTTTATTCGCTAGAACCGACGTAGAAGATAGCGTTGTTAAAATTACTGCGATAGTGGCTACTTTTTTCATTGATACTCTCTTGTATTACTCTATGTGTAATTCATCCATGAAACAGTGAGCAATCCATCGCCTGTATGTTATTTGAATAACGCTACTTTACGTTTTGTGGTTGATATTTTATATGAATTAGAGAAATTCAAATTAGGTGTTCAAAATACCAATTATCATTATGCCTCTAATAAGTGTCCCCTCCTTATAATCAACACCTCCAGCGCTAAGCGATACTAGCCACAATTTCATGCTATATTTTTGTGAGTATTATCAATTACTCGTTCTACATACCAGACATAACCTATTGAAAAATTTGAAATTGCCCTTATTCTTAAAGAATGCCACCTACTATCATTGCGAAAAGGTAACCCATGAAAGAACTGCAAGACCTAGACTTAAATCTGCTCAAGTTGCTCAAAGCGGTTGTCGAAACTCGTAATACTCATGCCGCTGCAGATAAACTTGGTATATCGCAAACCAGTGTCAGCAGAGGGATGGCGAAGTTAAGAGAAACATTTGGCGATCAACTTTTTCTTCGTAAAGCACACGGCGTTGAGCTTCAGAGTTGGCAGAGAAACTTGCCGAAGCGGCCGATGAAATGTACTCCCCTTTGATAAAAGTGGTTGAGTCCTACCACAACTTTGACCCTAAAGTATTTACCGGTGAAGTCACCATTGCTTTAAACATATACCTACTTGAACAATATGGAGAAGGGATTTTTAAGGTTCTACAAAAAGCCCTACCACAGGCGCGCTTTAAGTTAGTTTACTGGCAAGAAAAAACCTTGGTAGAGGTGCTGAATGGACAAATCGATTATTTATTGCAACTTTCAGGCTTTCCTTTACCTCAAGATATCTATCAACATAAGCTCACCGAAGTAAAATTGAGCCTAATTGCACGTAACGATCACCCGGTGTTGAGTAAAAGCAGTGAATGGGAAGATATTCATCACCTACCAATCACAAGAATCTTAATTGATGGCATTAACACCAAGCGTGCTCCAATCGAAGATCTCTACATATCAAAAGGCTACAACGCGAATATTGTGCTGGCGACGCATAGCCTCACAGTATTACGAAGCAAGCTCAGAAATTCGGATGCCTTCTCTTTTGGCAGCAGTTTTATGACAGAAGATGATTCGGAACTAAGCTGTTACCCATTACCCAACTTGCCAAAAGCAATGCGCCAAATTGGTATTGAGGGCGGCTACCTTCAATCGAAGAGAGGCTTTCCACTACACCAACTATTACATCAAACCATGCAGAGCTACTTTAATAGTGTTGTTCAACCTGACGGTCGATAGCGAGCAGGATTTATGGCGTCAATTAAAAAACTCTTAACTATAAGATCCGGCCCCTAAACCGATATATAGTCGTTTTAGGGGCACAGTGTCTATAGGTTAAGGTGTCTGAGGCTGCTTTAAGCAGAGGGAGTGCGCACAGCAGAGGTTGCCGCCGGATACATAATGGTATTTTTAATCTCATACTTGTACTCGTAACTAAAATCAGGAAACGGGAAAGCTTGGTCTTCATGCCATTGGGCAACCACCTGCTCCGCTTTCCTTTTTTGTTCTTGATTGTCTGCCGATACCTTATCGAACAACTGATACTGCGTAGAATGGGCGATCTTCGCGCCAACACTTTCAACCTGAGTCAGCATAGAAAACAAAATGTCTTCTTGCACCGCCATGAACTCCTCATGATCACGACAGCTGATATAAGCCATCATATTGATATTAATAGAGTATTCGCCTACTCCCATCAATCGAACTCGCACTGGTTCTTCTTCTATCATTGGGTGCTGTAATAATAAGCGACGAATGCTGACAATGAGCACCCTTAGCTGCTCGAGTGTTGTTTCTGAACGAAGTCGAATGACATGCTCCATGCGTCTTTTATCTCTTCGCTCCAAGTTATCAATTTCCATATTGGCAAACTCAGAATTAGGGATAGTAATCAAAGAACGCTCTAGCGTCCGAACACGAGTCGACCGCAAACCAATGCTCTCAATAGTGCCAAGTTTATCCCCATAGCGACAAAATTCTCCGAGTTTCACACCACCATCCGCATACAGGGTTAAACCATTAATAACGTTTTCCAATATAGACGAATCGCTAACGCTACGGCCAAGCCACCAACACCTAAACCAGCAAGAATTGGAGAGATAGAAAAACCCATAAACTCAATTACATAAATGCCAAGAATAACAATGGTAAGGCCGCCAAAAATGCGAGCGAGTACTGTGATCAATGATGAATCAACATGCTTTCCTTTATGCTTTTTAAACGCGTATATGTCGGCGAAATAGTTAAAAATCGCCATGATCAACCATGATACAAAGAAAAACTGAGCAAGCAAAAACGCCGTGGTGAACAGTTGGTAAACGCCCCCTGTAATCCAAACACCATCGTCAATGATCCATCTCGCAATAAATAATAAGTTCACAACACCGACGAGCGAGAACAATCTACCCGTCCGCCACTTAAGCCCTCTGCTCTCCCAGCGCAAGTTCCAACGATCCCCCATATGAAAACTGACCTTTATTAGCAATCGGCACAGGATGAGTGTTCCAGCAAGAGCAAACCATTGCCATAAGGCAAAGAGCCATGGAGCCTATTAAACGACTGGGGTAAAGATTGGATGAGCTGCTTGGAGAAAAGCGGTCCAGGGCTAATCAGAAACTCCTGATAATAATCGGGGCGCTTTTCTACATAATAGGGCGACGCTGACATCGTCCGATACCAACGAGCTAAGCTTTGAATAGTATTAGAACTAAACAGAAACTGATCCCTACGCTCCCCTTCCATCTGACGTGAAATGACGATTTCCGTATTTCCAAAACGCCAGTGTTCAATACCTTGTTCATCGACTTGTTCAAGATTAGGGGCGCGTTGAAGCGTCTCTTGCTCTATTCTATCCAGTAGCTCTCTTAGCAAAATCACTTTTTCCATCACTACAACGGTTCTACTGCGATTTGGCACCATAGAAAGATCCATGGTTCGTTGAACTTGGGAATAGGCGTATTGGGCTTCTTTTAAATGTAGGGACTCTTGCTGCCAGTGCTCAATGACAATGCTTGAGTTTCGCATGAAGCTGGCTAGCGTTTGGTTAGGGCTAGAGGTATCAGATAGCTCAAGGGTTGTGCTTGAAACCACTAATGCACTGAATATCGCTAAGCACAACCCAAGTAATGTTTTGAATAGAACTCTAGTCACCCTTTTCTCCCGATAGTCTGTTCGGATAATTCCATCAGCGGAGCTATTGAATATGTATGATCAGATAAGGATTGATGCTGAGAATAATGGTAGCTTGCATGCAATAACGTAACGATGCATCTGAAAACAGAAGCGAAAATATTGGTCATCACAGCCTCCTAAAATGAGAAGCCACATCCCTGTGAATAATTGTCAGCGAAAGATCAACAGCCCCTAATAGTTGATGTGCTGATTAAAAAATTTCCTGAGTTCATTAAGTGCGTCATCTGACTCTGGCATATCAAATAAGAGGCTATTCATATAATCACCATGAGATTGCCCATCATAGATATGAAGATCAGTTTCTACATTTGCGCTGCGTAAAAGGCGATGCATTCGAACCGTGTCGCTGAGCAAAAGGTCACGAGTACCCGAGATGAATATCGTTGGTGGAAACTCTTTGATCTCGGCATAAATCGGCGAAATAATTGGGTTATCTAGAGGCTCCCCGCCAGCATAAAGTTCAAATGTTCCATCAATCATCCCAGCTCGCTGACCAAGAGGATCAAGCCCTTGAAGCGTTAGCCAAGAATCCGATGTTTCTTTCAAATCCACAGCAGGCGTTCCTGCAAACAAAGCACCTGGTGTTGGAAGCCCTAATTCTTGAAGTTTAAGGGTAGTGGCGAGGGTCAAATTACCGCCAGCCGATGTCCCAAACATTGCCGTTAACTCTGGCGACTGAGTCTTAATCAACTCTTTCCAAACGGCGACTGCATCATCCACTGCGGCAGGGAATGGGTGTAAAGGTGGTTGACGGTAATCAATAGAAATCACCTGTGCTCCAAGCCCATTAGCAACCCATATCGCCTCACGCAGCGCAGCCTCGCCACCACCGAAAACGAATGCCCCACCATGAATGTGAACTAACCATTTATCTTTGTACTCTGGTGCGACATTCTTTGGAGTCACCAAGAATATATCAACACCGGCGATTTGTTTTGTTTCATAAGTCACACCCGAACGCTCTAGTGCTTTATGGGTAACTTCGATTCCTGGCGCATCAAACTGGGTCTGCAGCGTTAACCATTCTTCTGTGTTAGTCGGCACTGGCAATGGGGCTGGAACCGTTCTGTTCTCTAAAATTTGAGCAAACTCTGACGAAACTCCCACAGGGGTCGGTATTGTTCGCTCATTCATAGTGATAGAGGCAAGGACTGAGCTAGTGGATAAGCTCAAAAACAAAGTAGGGATAAGTGTGCGCAATAATTTCTTTTTCATCGTGACTCCAGATTGAACATGCAAACCAACATTGGTTATTGTGCGGCTATTATTCGCTCTAAAAATCAAACAGACTATGAATTACTGTAATTCAAATTTGTTCACATCTCCTTCAAGAATGAATTTCTCTAATTCCTATTCAATACTCCGCAGTCTATTCATAATTAACTTACAAACATGAGGAGTGATAATGAAGTATTTACCTGCCTGCATAATATTTATAAGTTACTTAATCTTCTTTTTCTTTTTTGTTATCAGGCTAAGTAGCTAGCCAAACCACACTACGCCTAAATGAGCGTTTACTATAAATTTGATCAGGAATTTTTAAATATAAAAATGGCAGCGCCTCGGTGAGAACGCTGCCACTTTAGTAAGACACCCCAAAACTCTATTATCGAGTTCTAATCTTTAATGTCCGCCTTCCGACATTAAGAGCCATTACTCAACCGTTACCGCTTTCGCTAGGTTACGTGGTTGGTCAACGTCAGTGCCTTTGATAAGCGCTACGTGGTAAGACAGCAGTTGCATTGGCACTGTGTAGTAGATTGGCGCGATGATGTCGTCGACATGAGGCATTTGGATGATCTTCATGTTTTCGTCGCCTTCGAAACCTGCTTTCTCATCTGCAAATACATACAGTAGACCACCACGTGCACGTACTTCTTCGATGTTTGACTTAAGCTTTTCTAGCAGATCGTTGGTTGGGGCTACAACAACGACCGGCATGTCCGCATCGATAAGCGCTAGAGGACCGTGCTTAAGTTCACCTGCTGCGTATGCTTCAGCGTGGATGTAAGAGATCTCTTTGAGTTTTAGAGACGCTTCCATCGCGATTGGGTAGTACTCGCCACGACCTAAGAATAGTGTGTGGTGCTTGTCGGCGAAATCTGTTGCCAGAGCTTCGATTTCTTTGTCGAACGCCAGTGCTTTCTCGATGTTTGCAGGCAGTTCGTGCAATGACTTCACGATTTCTGCTTCGCGCTCTGATGTCATACGGCCTTGAAGGCGAGCGATAGACACAACCATCATCAGCATCGCTGCTAGCTGAGTAGTGAAGGCTTTGGTTGAAGCAACACCGATTTCAGTACCTGCGCGAGTCATGAATGCAAAGTCAGATTCGCGAACCAGAGATGAACCCGCTACGTTACAGATGGTCATTGCAGACATGTAGCCTTTCTCTTTCGCAAGACGAAGGGCTGCTAGCGTATCGGCTGTTTCGCCAGACTGTGAAAGGGTCACAAGTAGGCTGTTTGGACGCACAACGAAGTCACGGTAACGGAACTCAGACGCGATTTCTACGTCACAGCTTACGCCAGCGATAGATTCAAACCAGTAGCGAGCCGCCATGCCAGAGTTATATGACGTACCACATGCGATGATTTGTACGTGTTCAACCTTCTTAAGGATATCAACCGCGTTCACACCGATCGCTTCAGTCACTACCGCTTTATCCGTGATACGACCTTCCATTGTGTTGATTAGTGCGCGCGGCTGCTCGAAGATCTCTTTTTGCATGAAGTGACGGTATTGACCCTTGTCACCTGCATCATGTTCTGCGTTCGATTCGGTGATTTCACGTTCGACTGGATTGCCTTGAACATCAAGCACCTTAACTTCGCGGCGAGTGATCTCTGCCACATCCCCTTCTTCTAGGTACATGAAGCGACGAGTCACGCTAAGAAGCGCAAGTTGGTCAGAAGCTAGGAAGTTTTCACCAACACCAAAACCGATAACGATTGGGCTACCAGAACGAGCAGCAACGATGCGGCTTGGGTCTTTACGGTCAACAACTACTGTACCGTAAGCACCGTCTAGCTGGGCTGCTGTTTTTTGCAGCGCTTCAACCAGAGTTTCTGATGTGCGACGTTCCCATTCGACAAGGTGGGCGATAACTTCAGTATCCGTTTGAGATTGGAACACGTAACCGCGCTCTTGAAGCAAAGCACGCAGTTCTTCGTGGTTCTCGATGATGCCATTGTGGACAACAGCGATATCGCCAGATACGTGTGGGTGAGCATTGGCTTCAGAAGGTTCACCGTGCGTTGCCCAGCGAGTGTGTGCGATACCTGTACCGCCAGTCACATCTTGTGCATCAACTGCATCAGCAAGCTCTTGTACCTTACCTAGACGCGAACGCGCTTAAGCTCCAGATTTGCATCAACAACGGCTACACCCGCTGAATCATATCCACGGTACTCCAGACGGCGTAGACCCTCTACCAAAATTTCTGCTACGTCTCGTTGTGCTACCGCACCTACGATTCCACACATATCAATTCTCCATTATTAGTTTCTGTTTCCCTCTATGAACGCAAGCAAGTCAATAAAAGAGGGAGAATTCGTTTAAGCGCAAATCACCTTTACGCCATTAGATTCAATTTGAGCTTTTTGCTCTTTTGTTAAGCCTTGATCGGTCACCAGCACATCAATGGCATCCCACGCTAATTCTAGATTAGGAATTTTTCGGCCAATTTTCTCGGATTCAATCATGACGATCACTTCGCGAGCGACTTCGGCCATCACATTACTTAGGCCAATTAACTCGTTAAACGTCGTTGTACCGCGAGCTAAGTCGACGCCATCTGCACCGATAAACAACTGGTCAAAATCGTAAGAACGCAGAACGGATTCGGCAACCTTGCCTTGGAAAGACTCGGAATGGGCATCCCAAGTACCACCGGTCATCAGCAGAGTAGGTTCGTTTTCCAGCTCGTTGATCGCATTAGCAAGAGAAAGAGAGTTGGTCATCACAACCAATCCTTTTTTATTCCCCAAGCGAGAAACCAAAGCGCCGGTTGTGCTACCGCAGTCGATCACAATACGGTAGTGATCGTTAATTAAAGCGACAGCGGCTTCGGCGATCTTATCTTTCGTTTCAGAGGTAGCGACTGACTCATTCAGTATTTCGTCCACCGCCTCTTGTGGAAGCGAAACCGCACCGCCATAGCGACGTAGCAGCTGACCGTTTTTCTCAAGCGAAGTAAGGTCTTTTCGAATTGTCACCTCAGAGGTATCGAAGAGTGCCGATAGCTCTTCAACACTGACTTCACCACGCTCTTGTACAAGCTGGGCAATAGAATGACGTCTAACCTGAGTATTACGTTTTCTCACTTTAACTTTCGCTTCAAAACTTAACTAATGCGAAAATTATTTCACAACGTAAGTTATACCGCAAGGAATTGACTGTATTATTTCTAAGACACGGTTTGACTGGTGTTTATTTGAACAAAAAAGTTTCGTTTCAAAACTTAAAGATAAGAAAAGATGAAAATTGACGCGAAGGATAAGAAAGGAGTTACAAAAAGCCCCAAGCGGATTAAGCATTGGGGCGATTATCAATCAGACAAGTGGGTTGTCTCGGCAAAGTGTGCTCACCATTTCGGTGATAGCAAGGATGATGGTAGATTTCACTCGTTGGTAGTGACGCTCTAAAAACATCTCCAGCATCACTTCGTCAAGGCCAGCGGTCATACTGTCGTCGTATTCGATCGGCATCATCTTTTGAATGGCACTGATTTTATTCAGCTCGAATAAAACGTCGACTTCAGTAAAGCTGACCTTGTTTTCTTGGTGCTTTGTCCACTCTCTCAAGGTGACAAAAATATCGATGTCATCGAACACTTCTTTAGATATGACGCCAAGACCGAGGAGCAGTTTAGCGCGAACTAGAATGTCACCTAAAGGACCATCACTGGTGAGAAGGGGATCGACAACATACTTCACTGCATAGTCGTCTTTATGAAAAATACTATTGATAAGAGTATCCAGAGTGTCGTCTATAGCATCATAAGCGGCCATAAGACACTCACTCGCGTCCTTAGCTTCGGACAGAGCTTCTAATAGTTCAGTTTCATTGGGCGGGTGCAGTGGCATAACATCTCTTAAAACAAAGGGTGCCACTTGCGTGGCACCAACAGCTTGAATCATTTGAGCGCTAAATACGCTTCGTGCGCTAGTGTAACAATTTCTGAGTCAACATTCAGCTCTGAATAGTGAGCCAATGTTTTTTCGAATCCTTGTTCTGCAAACATAGCTTGAAGCTCAACCGCTTGTGGGTCATCGTCGTTTTTGTAAAGGAATGCTGCAGCGATACCTTTAAGTAGATGACCATTCGGCAATCCATATTCTAGCGTACCGTTAAGAGGCTTAATCAAGCGATCTTGTGGACTTAGCTTACGAATAGGCTGACGACCAACACGGTCAACTTCATCGCGTAGGTATGGGTTTGCAAAACGACCTAGAATCTTTTGAATGTATTTAGCGTGTGCATCCGCATCAAAACCGTAGCGACGGATCAATACTTCACCACTCTCTTGCATTGCTGCAGTGACATCTGCACGGATTGCTTCATCTTCAATAGAATCTTTAATGGTTTCGTGACCCGCTAGTACACCAAGGTAAGCTGTGATCAGGTGCCCTGTGTTAAGCGTGAAAAGTTTACGCTCAACGAATGCCATTAGGTTATCAGTGCATTCCATGCCTTTAATTGCCGGGATGTCACCTACAAACTGAGTTTGATCGACGATCCACTCGCTAAACGTTTCAACCGTTACCGCTAGTGGATCCGTTTCACCTTCTTCTGCCGGCGGTACGATACGGTCTACTGCAGAATCAACGAAGCCAATGTTTGCCTCAGCAAACGCTTGAACATCGTCTGAAAGGTGCTCAAAAATCATCGCTTTTAGCTGGCTAGTGCCGCGTACCATGTTCTCGCATGCATGATGTTAAGGGGCGCTGTATTGCCATTCGCTGCGCGCTTTTCAATACCTTGTGCGACAGACTTAGAGATGATCTTCAATACTGTCGGACCGACTGCTGTCGTAACCAACTCTACGTTAGCGATAAGGTCGATAATGTCGCTGCTGGTCGAGTTAACTGCAGTGACGTTTGTCACTTCTTCGACTACTACATCTTCACCAACAATTTTTACCGGGTAGGACTGACGTTCAATCAGAGCGTTAACTACGGTTTCGTTGACATCAGCAAATGTTACGTGAATGCCTGCATCTGCAAGTAGTTTTCCGATAAAGCCACGACCGATATTACCTGCGCCAAAATGTAATGCTTTCATAAGACGTCTTCCTAAATAACTCATTAAAAAAAGAAAAAGAAAAAATCAAAAATGAGACCAACAAGGGGGCTGTTGGTCTCGTTTCACTTAGGAGCTATGACTCAAAGCCAAGGTGATCATCACCATTTCTGCTACTTACCACTTAGGATGCGAAGGACATCTTCAGCATCAGTGGTAGACTTCAAACATTCGACAGCTTCGTCGTCATCAAGTGAATTCGTAATCGCCGTGATAACTTGAATATGTTCATCACCTTGCGCCGCGATACCAATCACCATCTTAGCGACATCATCTTCGTCTTCGCCCCACTGAACACCTTCAGGGAACTGACAGAACACAATGCCTGTCTTTTTAACGAATTGTTTTGCTTCAATAGTGCCGTGAGGTACTGCAATCGACTCACCTAGGTAAGTAGAAACCAACTCTTCACGAGCCAACATGCCTTCAACATATTGCGGTTCTACATAACCAAGTTTTACGAGTTGCTCACCAGCAAACTTGATAACTTCTTCTTTGGTCTTCACTTCCATGCCCAAGAAGATATTTTCATTTGATAGCTTAAGCGTTCCTTCTTCATTGCTTGAGCTAGTGTCTGCTGGTGCTTCAGGCTTTTTTGGCTCTGCACCCGCTTGTTGTGCATTAACTAAATCTGCTACTAGACCATCGTACAAGGCACCGTCTAGGAAGTTGCCTAGTGAAATGTGGTGTGCATCTGCTGCGTGAGTACGAGCACGGTCAGTCAAGTCTTTGTGAGTGATGACAATGTCAGCGCCAGCAGGTAGGTTGTTAATCGCTAGGTTAGTCACTTCAATGCCAAGGCCTGCCGCTTCTACTTTTTTACGAAGCATGCTTGCACCCATTGCACTTGAACCCATACCTGCGTCACAAGCAACGATAATTTTGCGTACTTTTGCTAGGTCTAGTTCACCGCCTTGACCTTTAGAAGCTGCCTTCATGTCTGCCATTTGGCTTGCTGCTTTCTCTAGTGACTCTTCTTCATCATCTTGCTTAGATGTTTTCATTAGTAGCGAAGCTACGAAGAAGGTAACCGTTGCTGAAGCAATCACTGATAGAATCACACCGATGAAAGAAGATTTAGGTGTCATCAGTAGTACCGCAAAGATTGAACCAGGTGATGCTGGAGATACTAGACCTGCATCAAACATGGTTAGTGTGAACACACCAGTCATACCACCAGCGATAACCGCAATGATTAGACGTGGGTTCATCAATACGTATGGGAAGTAAATTTCGTGGATACCACCAAAGAAGTGGATAATCGCTGCACCCGGTGCTGATTGCTTAGCGTTGCCACGACCGAAGAACATGTAAGCAAGTAGTAGACCTAGACCAGGACCTGGGTTTGCTTCAATCAAGAAGAAGATAGATTTACCCATCTCTTCTGCTTGTTGAATGCCTAGTGGCGAGAAGATACCGTGGTTGATTGCGTTATTTAGGAATAGGATTTTCGCAGGTTCAACAAAGATAGAGGTTAGAGGCAGAAGACCTGCGTTAACCATCATGCCAACACCAGCTGCTAGCGCAGTTGATAGCACTTTTACAGCAGGACCAATCACAAGGAAAGCAAGGATGGCACAAAGCATACCTACGATACCGGCAGAGAAGTTGTTCACCAACATCTCGAAGCCGCTCTTCACTTTACCTTCAACCGCTTGGTCAAACTTCTTGATCGCTAGACCACCAAGAGGACCAACAATCATTGCACCCATGAACATCGGGATGTCTGTACCGACAATCACACCCATTGTGGTGATTGCACCAACGACAGCACCGCGATCGCCTGCTACCATTTTACCACCGGTGTAACCGATAAGTAGCGGTAGAAGGTAGGTGATCATAGGACCCACCATTGCGGCTAGAGTTTCATTTGGAATCCAACCAGTAGGAATAAATAGTGCCGTAATCAAACCCCAAGCGATAAATGCACCAATATTTGGCATCACCATGTTGGAGAGGAAACGACCAAAGTTTTGTACTTTGATTTTTGCTTCAGGAGATAGCATAAGGTCATCCTCGTTATTAGAATATGTGTCCAATGGACCAAAAATGTTTATTCAAAAGTCCATTAAAAAGTAACACAGGATTTCAAAAAGTCAGCATAGCGTCACTTTTTGTGACCACGGTCACGCACAAGAGCCTACCGACCATTTTTAGTGGTGATTTAGATCACATAAATTGAGCGTTGATAAATTACACGGCAATTTAAATGAGAATAGCTCTCATCTAACATTGATTAATATCACACTTTACTTCAAAGACACCCCTAAATAGTTAGTGATCATGGTCACGTTATGGATAAATCACTCCACATACACCTATTCAACGGAGCTATTTCAGACTACAAACCGAACAACAACTAACCATAATAGTATTGGAATGTAATTAAATTACATCTTTGAAGTTTTAATTTCACAAGACTTCTGACAAAGTAGAGCGATTAAAAAAACGTGAAAATAAAGAGGACATCACAATGTTCAAGGCACTACTGTTCGATATGGACGGACTTATCTTTGATACCGAGACGGTATATAAAGCGAGCTGGCAATATGCAGCGACAAAGATGGGTTACGAGTTAACGGATGAGTTCTATCAGGGCTTTATTGGTGTTCAAGACCCTGACTGTGAAAGAATGCTTGTAGAGCACTTTGATTCGGGATTTAACCTCACCAACTATAAAGCAATTCGAGACGCCCATTACCATGAAGCGCGCCAAACAGGTATTGCGTTTAAAGAAGGGTTTCATGACTTATTTACAGAAGCCAAGGCACAACAGCTCAAGATCGCTCTCGTTACCTCATCACACTTACCAGAAACCAAGCTGAACTTTGGTGATACTGACTACCTTAGCCAGTTTGACCTTATTATCACTGCAGAAGATGTAGACAATGGAAAGCCTCAACCCGATTGCTACATCATGGCGTATGGAAAGCTCGGACTTGAAGCACAAGATTGCTTAGTACTTGAAGACTCAAATAACGGTATGCGTTCAGGGAAAGCCGCAGGTTGTCATGCGGCAATGATTCCCGATATTGTCCCGCCACACCAAGATGTTGCCGAAAGTGCCGACTATATCTTTGAGTCCCTAAACCAAGTGACAGAACTACTGAAATCACAGCAGTGACCCCATAAATAACAAAGCCCTGATCTGTCAAGACAGCTCAGGGCTTTTTATATATTGCGACACTAACTAGCTAACGATGAAAGGAGCACTTGCCGCATTAAGTGGGAAAATCTCAAAGTCTGCCAAGCCATTTATTAGCTCAATGGTTGTTGCATCTTTATCGGTAAACACTCTGCTCGTCAGAACTTGCTCACCACCATTCACAAAGATCTCAAGCGAAGACTCATCGGATAAAATACGCAATGCCACTTTGTCACTGGTTAAAGCCACTTCACGCTGAGTATCCCCTTCGCGAATCAAAGTATGTGTTCTATCAAGAAGCAGTGTATGAGTTGCTTCATCCAATCGAATCGACACATACTGATCATCTTTAGCATGCAATCTCAGCTCACTTCCCCAGTCTAACTCAACACTCATATCAAACGCTTTGTTGTTGAGTTGCTGATAGCGCTCGTTATCGAGGGTGAACCACTGCTTGTCTTGATACAAGCTCTCGATCTCCGCAATTGGCATTTGGATCAAGCGTCCATCTTTATTGCTCAGTTCACGTAGCGCGGTTAATTGGTGCAACCAACCGTTGTCCGTCGAAGGATGGTTGATTTCATCTGGAAGACCCATCCAGCCAGAGAGGACGCGTCGGCCATCTGCGGTTAACAGGGTTTGCGGTGCGTAAAAATCAAAACCTTTATCGAGATTGCCAAATTCCGACAAGGTAATTTTGCCATCAATATCTAACTGGGCTTTCGCAAAACCGTTATGATGAGGAATCGTATGAAGCGCACTCTCCGATTCAATGCCCTGCGGCCCAACAACAGCAAAATGTTCGCCGCCGAGTTCAAACAGATCTGGACACTCCCACATATAACCAAAGTCGCCCATCTCATCGCCACACAAGGCCACAAACTCCCAGCTATGGAGATCCTGCGAACGATACACAGCCAATCGACCTTTGAGATCTGTGGTTTGCGCACCGAGTAACATCAGCCAATGATCGCCATGTCGAACAATTTTTGGATCGCGAATATGTGGTGTGACGCCATCAGGTAGCTCAGGAATAACAGGGCCCAGTTTTTTGAAATGGATACCGTCATCAGAGACCGCCAAGCACTGAGTAGTATGACGATCTCGCTGATTACCAATTCGAGTGTTACCTGTATAAAACAGCATCAGCTGTTCACCCTGACTCAGCGCATGCCCCGAGAATACCCCGTGACTATCGAACCAATCCGACGGTGTCAGTGCCAATGGTTGCCAGTCCCAATTGACCAAATCACGACTCGTCAGGTGCGCCCAGTATTTGTCTTTGTGGACACAGTCATGTGGATACCACTGGTAGAAAAGGTGATATTGCCCTTGGTGATAAATAAAGCCATTCGGATCATTCAACAACCCTCTCGGAGGCGAAACGTGCCAAGTAGGGCGATGTTCACAAGCTGCTGGCTGACTTGCATCGACCGCAAGAAGCTTTTGTTGCTCCGCAATCACAGCACCTAGCTCAAGCAAGCTCGTCTCATCAAAATGTTCAGGCATAGAAAAAGTGAGCTGCGGCCTACCCAGCACCTCCTCTAAACTATAGGGTGGCAAAGAGTCATGAATAAGTGCTAGGTCATTAACTTCAATCACCAACTGTTTGTTGGGGTATAACACACGCGTGATGTTGGCTTGACCACCGAGCATTGTTACAAGATCGCTAACTGAGAACATGTTGGCTTATCACCTTAATACTGAGAATTCTTTTTTGGGAACGTTTGCAATACTAGTTATAAAACAGGACTGATACAAGCGTATTCAAGGTGAGTGACTCGTTTTGTGACCTGAAACACGTCTCGCCTCCGCCTAGTATTGATGCAAATATCAGAGCTTAGAGGCGATTAAAACGGTTGGTAAGAAACGAAACTAGCAGGTTTCGCGGTCAATTGTTTGGAAGGTAAGGACAATCTTGCTCATGCTCGCTGGCTCGCCACTAAGCAAATCCATCAGTAGCTTCGCGGCACTTTCACCAGCTTTATCAAAAGGATAGTTAAAAGTAGAAATACTTGGTGACGACACAGAGCCAAGCTCATCATTGCCAACACCGAGTACTTTGATATCTGATCCTGCCGTCAAACCGACTTCTTGAATCGCCTTTACCGCACCAATCGCAATTCGGTCGGTTGCACAAAACAAACCATCCAAATTAGCATGCTCAGCCAATAGCTGTTTCGCTTGCTGATAGCCCGACTCAATCGTAAATTCGCCGCGGCTATGAAACAATGGCTCACCTTTGCGCTTAAATTGCAGCGCCTGCTCAAGCCCCTGATAACGAAGCTTATCGACCGCAATATCTGAACTGTCCACTCCAATAAAGCCAATATCGCTACAACCCGATGATATTAAACGATTTCCTGCCTCAAAGCCTACCCTAAAATCATCATGAACAATACTTGGAATGTTAAACAGTGAGCCATCCTGACCCACCAGCACGACAGGTGCAACGGATTGCAAAATGACCTCAACCAACTCTTCGTCTAAATGAGTAGCATACAAAATGATGCCCTCAACCCGCTTTTGGTTAAAGAGACGAATGAACTCTATTTCTTTTTGAAAAGATTGCTGCGTACTGGCAAGCAATACCTGCTTACCGGCATTGTCAAATACACGACTTAATCCGTCCACCCCTTGCGAGGTGGCACTTGACGCAACCCTTGGGACAATCACGCCAATGAGGTTGGTCTTTTGTGACTTAAGCTCTTTCGCCACTAGGTTTGTTTGATATCCCAGTTCATCAATGGCCTTTTGAACCTTATCTTTTGTCGCTTGTTTTACCCCATATTCGTTGTTCACAACTCGAGAAACAGTGGATTTGGATACGCCAGCCAATTTAGCGACATCATGTAAGCTTGCCATGGGGTAAATGTCCGATATTTATGGGAATGATTGCAAAGAATATCATGAAAATTGCCCTCTAGATAAGCCAATCAGCCCATCAACGACTTGCTTATTGCTCTATTTCGGCCAAAACTCTTACAGAGCGCACACTCTTGTCGAGCCTTACGTCACAAGAGATGATCACAGTCACATTGTGGTACTTAAACTTTTGACACTGATTCGCACATGCTTATGATTCGATCTTGCAAAACGTTCCCAAAAAATATTTTCAACACACTTTATTGAGAACAGCATTAAATAATAACGTACAAAATGTAACCGGAGCTCGTTATGAATTATCCAGTCATAGCCAAACAACTACTCGCGCTGCTTGGGGGAAAGGACAACCTCTCTGCCTTGGCACATTGCGCTACTCGCTTACGCCTTGCTGTAAAAGACGAATCGCTGATCCAAGAAAAAGCCATCGACGATTTAGAAGGTGTGAAAGGACAATTTAAAGTCGCTGGTCAATATCAGATCATTTTTGGCTCTGGCATTGTCAACCAAGTTCATGCAGAGCTTGCCAAGCTGACAGGTATGTCTGAGATGTCGACTAGGGATGTAGCATCAGCGGGTGCTCAGAAACAAAACTGGTTGCAGCAAGCAGTTAAAGGCTTGTCAGACATTTTTGTACCTATCATTCCCGCTATCGTAGCCGGCGGTCTTTTGATGGGTATCTTCAACCTACTGACTGCACAAGGCTTGTTCATTGAAGGTCAATCAATCATTGAAGCTAATCCAGGTCTTGCTGACCTGGCAAGTATGATTAACACCTTTGCAAACGCGCCATTTGTTTACTTACCTGTTTTGCTCGCATTCTCAGCTTCAAAGAAATTTGGCGGTAACCCGTTCCTTGGCGCAGCCCTTGGTATGCTGATGGTTCACCCAGATCTTCTTAACGGCTGGGGTTTTGGCGGCGCAGCCGTATCAGGTACGATCCCAACGTGGAACATCTTGGGCTTTGAGATCCAAAAAGTTGGTTACCAAGGCTCTGTGTTACCTGTACTCGTCTCCGCGTTTATTCTTGCTAAAGTAGAAAATGGCCTGCGCAAGTTTATCCCATCTGTTTTGGATAACTTGCTAACACCAATGCTAGCCATCTTTATCACAGGTTTCCTAACCTTTACGGTTGTCGGTCCATTCACTCGTGATATTGGCTTCCTGCTTGGTGATGGCCTGAACTGGCTATACGACTCAGCTGGTTTTGTTGGTGGCGCACTATTTGGCTTTATCTACGCACCGTTTGTTATTACTGGTATGCACCACAGCTTTATTGCAATCGAAACCCAGCTTCTGGCGGACATCGCGATCACAGGTGGTACGTTCATCTTCCCTATTGCTGCAATGTCAAACGTTGCACAAGGTGCGGCAGCGCTCGCAGTTGGCTTCACCACCAAGGATGTCAAGCTTAAAGGGATTGCGATGCCTTCTGGCGTGACTGCCCTACTAGGTATCACAGAGCCAGCGATGTTTGGTGTGAACCTAAAACTGCGCTACCCGTTCATTGCAGCAATCATCGGTGCGGCCATCTCAAGTGCTTTCATCACTATGTTCAACGTGAAAGCTCAAGCACTTGGCGCTGCTGGTCTGCCAGGTATCATCTCGATTCGTCCAGAGAACATCGGCTACTACATCGCAGGTATGGCTATTTCATTCGCTGTCGCGTTTGGTCTAACGATTGTTCTTGGTATGCGTAACAAGCAAGCCGCTGGTAACCAAGCCGAAGCTTCTGCTTAATCATCCCTTTTTGCCCTGATATACCCCCTACTAATCCAAAGGCTCACTATTTGTGAGCCTTTTCATTTTCATCCCACCAGCGTTCTTGACCATTCACCTTAAGTTCACTAAGTAACACCTTTTCGCCAATCTTTGGACATAAGAAATCGACTCCTAAGCGCCTAGCTTCTTGCTCTGCTCTAAGCAGTGGTTCATTCCAAACATGATAAGACAGGTCAAACGTCGTGTTATGGATTGGCAGCATCACTCGACCCCGTACATCCAAGTGCGCCTGAACGCTTTGCTCTGGAAACATATGGATGTCAGCCCAATTCTCATCGTAGGCTCCGGTTTCCATTAGCGTCAGGTCAAAAGGACCGTAACGCTCACCGATCTGTTTAAACCCGCCGAAATACCCCGAGTCACCACTGAAATAGATGTTAGATTTTTGCCCTAGAATCGCCCAGCTTCCCCACAACGAACTGTCGCGCTGTTTAAACGAACGCCCAGAAAAATGCTGAGTTGGCGCAAATGCAAATCGAACACCACTTATGTTCATCGACTGCCACCAATCAAACTCAAAAATCTTGTTATCTGGCACGCCCCACTCTAACAAATGACTCGCTACACATTTCGGCACCAAGAACACCCCTACATTATCGTGAAGCTGTTTGATGGTTTGCTTATCTAGGTGGTCGTAGTGGTCATGGCTTATCAAACATACATCGACGAATGGCAACTCATTCAGCGAAATCGGTAAGTCGTGATAGCGCTTGGGGCCAGCCCACTCTAACGGAGAAGCTCGGTTGCTCAATACTGGGTCAGTTAAGATAGTCACCTTGTCGACTTTCATAAGTACCGAAGAGTGCCCTAATCGATAAACACAATCGCGAGTCTCAACGTTGACTGAGTCAGGACACATCGTTTCGACAGGAATTGTGGGAGTTTGAAAATTGAGGATTTTATCGAGATTTAGATAGGAACGTAGCGTGGTAATCGTATCTTTAAACGTCGGATTATAAAGGGTTTCGGAGTTGGTAAAGCGTTGAGGCGCAGTGTTATTAATCTTAGTGTTATTGAGCTTGGTGTCCGAGAAAAGTGGCAACAGTCGAGTTTTAACATTCCTGGATAGCGACGCTGGCATAGTGAGCTTCCTATTGAGTCATTGTCCTCCTCCAGTGTTGCGGGTTTAAGTGACACTTCAATGCCAGTTTGACGAAAGCTATATGTCGATAACATGAAGAAACTGACACATTTAATGCCACAAGCTTGGGTTCAACCTTTGCAGCAAATGAATCAAAAGTACTAGTCCCTAAGAGGCACTTCGCACTTTATGCAACTTAACTTATAGGACTACCGACACCGTGCTAGCATCGCTCGATATTTAGTCTATTTTAGAGTTCGAAATGGGAAAGCCCGCCGCGCGAATCGGTGACCATCACCAGTGTCCAGAAACCACAGCTAAAGTCTCCCACATCGGAGGTCCCGTTGCGGCTGGCTCATCCAGTATCACCATCAATGGTATGCCTGCCGCCCGTAAAGGCGATAAGCTGATTTGCGTTGGTCCACCAGACACGATTAAAGAAGGCTCGTCTTCCGTATTTATCGATGGTAAACCTGCAGCACGTATGGGAGATGGAACCGCGCATGGTGGGCAGATTGTCGCGGGCAGCGGAAATGTCTTCATCGGCAATGCCGGCAAATCACCTGCAGCTTCATCACGTTCTGGTAGTAAAGCTAAGGCATCTGAATCTAAACAGAGCGAGTCTAAATCCGAGTCGTCATCAAACTTTTCATCTCAAAACAGTTCATCACAAAGCGGTTCATCGCAAAACAGTGGCAATGCTTCTAAGGCTGAAAGCAGCGCACCGCAATCTAATAGCGCACAGGATCAAATAAACACTGCAACTAACTCGCAGAACGAGCCTGAAGAGGTCGCTCTGCCTATTTCAATTATCCCGATCCGTTATGCGTACGACACCGAGTTTCTCGCCAATCCACCCCCTGCGCCATATGCGCAAGATAAGCTTAATAAAGTGTTGCCTAAAGTTACCCGTCAACTCCGAGATGGCTGGGTCTATGTGTTTGACGAAACCACTAAAGAACTCAAAGAACATCAGATAAAAGGCGCTGTCATAAGTAACGGTGGTATTCAATATCCTGAAGGCAAGGCACTAAGTCTCGCGTTTTCCCTGTTTCAATGGACACCGCGAATCAAAAACACGCTCAGAGAACAGGCTCATCTTAGAACTCGTTTTATGCGTCAGATCCGCTGTCAGCAAGCCCCTCAAAAGCACACCAGCAACGAAGAAGGTTTAGATTCACTCGCGGATAATCATGTAGAACATCAATTCGCTCACAGCTCGTCTTCCTCATCGGGACAATCTGAGCACCCACTGAATCATGTAAAACCCGCCTTCGACTCAGCACAGTGGTTAGCCAATGCAACAACCCCAGACAAGCTAGTCGTTGCACTTGATGACCCTTATTCTGATCTTCAAGACCTGGCCTACCCTATTCTTCACCATGTTCGAGATTATTTGATGATCACTGAAGGAGATGAAGAGACACAACACAAGCTATTGATGGCTGGAATCGTGCGCAACCTTGCTCGGGTCCAGATAGACGAAAAACACTGGCCATCAAAGGTGACCCAAGAGAACTATGTCCTGTTTGAACAAGATCTGCATGAGTATCTCGTAGCACTCGATGTGGAAACCATGGCTAAGCAGGTCAAAAACACTCACCTCGCCAACACCATGAGACACGGCAATCAACATTCAGAAAAAGCGCGAGAGAAACTTTTAAGCAATTGGGGTTATCGACCAAGCGGTGATATCCACGAGCAATGGGCTCAAAAGAAATCACTCAACAAATACGTTGACTGGTCAAGGCTCGATGCTTTTTCTACCCAGTTAGATCAGCAACTCGATCGAGTGGATGCGCAATTGGGACTCAGTATTGATCTCCTATGCGCACTCATTCGAGATCTCGACGACGATCCTATTTCTTTGGGGCTCGACAACGAAACTAAACAAGGTGTCGACCAGTATCTCGACCTTATGGATCTTGTGGTCACAACGTTAAAAACAGGCTCAGAGCATCGAGAAAAGAGCCAATCGGCAGTCAATCGTTTATTGAGTGAACGCACGATACTTGCCTACGCTCCTTATGGAGGCAGTAAAGCACTCGCTCAAGCCATAGCACGAGATTTTAACCACGATGCTGATTTCGCTGGTATGTCTCGCTTCTCGGATCTTCTTGGCGTTACCAACAACTTCAGCACTTGGGTCGAACAGCCTGACGTCAGAGAGCAGCACTGGTTTAGTATTCTCGATGAGCATTCTAAAAAAGTTATGCAGGCAATCACCTCCTCCGTTGTCGATTCGACGTCAGGTGCTTTTGACCGGATTTTACTCACCCTTTTCCCAATGACATCAAGTACTGGTTCTCAGCCTAAACGACTGTTACTAATGTCTCTTTGGGGAGCGACCGTTAATCGCTTTACTCTTAAAATCAACCGCGACTATATTCAAGCCTCACAAACAGCGCGCCAACAACTGCGCGATATCATCGAGCACAAAAAACGCCTATACGATGAAAAAATCATGAGCCGAAAACGCTATCATCAACGTGCCCTCGAACTGCTAAATCTACAAAAGCGATTTGCGAAGACACTACAAAGCACTGACTTCATCACCATAGTCAACAACGACCGAAGTACTCAGTTTAGGACTGAGGTGAGTAGCAAGTCGAGCAGTATGTGCAAGCTACCTACAATAACGCCAAGGAGAACTTGGTTCACTCCGCTAAATCTGTTGGCGGCTTGAACGCCGGAATTGCATTGCTCAATCTATTTAATTTACAGGTAGCGTTAGATACGTTGCGATCACTGCCAGAAGAATCAAAAGAATATAGAAAGGCGTGGGAAGATTTAGGAGTGAGCTTTTTATGGACACTCTCAGCTATTGGGGCTACTGCGGAGAGCGCTGCTAAATATGTGTTAACTCAAGGAGAGGGGAGGACATTGTTACTTTCGAACTTGTCTTCTGCAATAAGAGACTCACATAACACATCAAACAGCTTGGTAACCAAACGTCTAATAAGTGGATGCATACTCGGAACTGTAACTGGATCCTTAGCTAGTGGCATGGATGCTTATCGAGACTTTAGCGCGTCATTTGATCCATCTAATTCTTTACTAATGCAAACCCTGCTGTTAATTCGAGGGGCTGCATTTGCCTCTCAAAGTTTTTCCTACAGCTGGATTTTATACCGCCTCACGGTCTTGGGAACTCCTATATCACTTTTACATGCAGGATTTGTAAGCACCATAATATTCTGGAGTTCTCTTGTTATACTGGTCATATTTGTATTAATTTACTGGCTAACAAAAACACCTATCGAGAAATGGATATTTAATGGATATTGGGGCAGCAGCCATTACAAAAGAGCTATATAAGTGAAATAAAAGAGTATGAGTCCATAGCTCTCCAGCCTCATGTTTCAATACAGGACATAGTTTATAAAACCTACATTGAAGATAGTAGCCACCTTGGAGAGGTACCAATAAAGCCTGAGTATTACTTAGTTCAAGTACTAACCACCGGTCAAAACCATATAATTTCTCTGTCCAAACATGTTAAAGGAGTAAATTCCCATTCAGCTGAAATCTACCCAGAAAAGAGTATGAATCACAAACAAACTCATTACCTTAAGGTATATTCGAAATTGAACAAAGTTTCTTTTCAATTAGGTTTAGAGGGTAGAGAAGACATTTATTACACTGTAACTATAAATAATAACAGAGGTGTTTCCATGATAATTAAAGATAAACCGACATTATCTAATGACGACATATTAATAGTGGATAGAGAAAACTAAAATGATCCTTGATGAACATACTAATCCGAAGATAGACTCACCACAATTATATGCATGGACAACAACTCCGCCAAGAAGAAGGCTGGAATTAATAGGAGAATTAGCTTTTCTCATAGTATTTATAATTATAGGTATTTTCATTGCATTAGAAGACCATGATTACGCTATTTTCTACGGTATAGCTTTCTCTAGCTGGGGAGCGCTTCTAGTATACTTTTTACATCACGTAATAAATCAACCTAAGACGTATGATTTTAATATAACTAGTCACGGTATAAATGCCACCGTAAACGAAAACATTCCAAATGGAATTTATACTACAACTCGCATCTTGGCTCGTGCAGGTATCGTAATATGTATTGTAGCGCTCTTTACAGTTGGTCCCATGGCATTTATAGGTGGGGCTGCATTTTCACTGTTAGCTCCTAGATACAGTAAATTGCACAAAACTCCCAGACAGTTCTCTTTCCCACTACATCAATATATAGACTTTCGCCTGTATCGACAGGAGTGGCGAATTTCCACCCACCCAATTATCCCTTAGAGAGAGATTGGCAAGTACATTCAGCCTACCGCTGCCCTCAAGAACTATTTATCGAACCCAAAAAACTATACCAACTCATCACTTATCTAAAGATCAATTGTAATATTATCACTGCCAAGGAGGTTCATAGTTTCAAAGATGTCACTTGGTTCATCAGCCGAAGTGAAATAGAAGAGCTAAACAAAAGAACTTGCTGCACAAAACCAAAACACCCTCCTAGCAATGCGTAGCAATCATCACGGCCAAAAGTCAAAGTGATAACTCTCAACTTTCGCTATCCATGACCTCGTGACTCAGCGTTAGCATGGATAGCGAAACAGAAACTAAGCTTACTTCGCAAAGCGCGTATATAGTTAAAACATCCCGCAACACCATGCGAGATGATTATGAAAGAGTTAAAGCAAATACAATGGCCGGAGTACTTCCACCCCAAAAATGCGCCGGTGCATGTAAGAAATGAGAAGATTGTGCCTACCGACTGTGAGCAGGTATGGTCTTGGATTGTTCGCGCGCCGTGTTGGCCGAACTGGCAGCACCGTAAGACACAAGTGCAGATTGTCAAAGGAGATACCAACGAGCTGCATAAAGGGACGGTGTTTAACTGGGTGACTAAGACCATGCGGTTTGAATGCACGGTCGTTGAGTACGAGCCATTTGAGCGCATTGCGTGGCGAGGGAAAACAGGTGGGGTCGACATGTACCACGCTTGGCTGATCTCTCCCTGCACCCAGGGATGCCATATTGTCACTGAGTCAACGCAGCGCGGTGGGCTTCGTTGGCTTACGGGTTTGTTTGTTAAGAAGCAGCTCGATGCTTACCACCAGCATTGGTTAGAAACACTGGCGGCTCAAAAGAAAAGTTAACTGAATATAGGAAGCGCTGGTTTGAGTTATTACAGCGTTTTCAGCATCCACACATCGCAACCATTGTGTAATGTACCCGGATAAGGTTTTGAAAGATGCTCAAAGCCAGCAAGCTCATAAAGCTTGATAGCGGCGGCCATTGAGCTCAGCGTGTCAAGGTAGCAGCTTTGATAGCCCTGCTGTTTGGCAAATGCCAAACATTGCTCGATGAGCTTTTTACCCAATCCAAGTCCGCGACTTTTCGGCAGCAAAAATAGCTTCTTCAACTCACACACCCCAGCGTGCTTACCAAACGGAGCGATACCACCGCCACCGACCACTTCGCCATCCACTAACGCAACCAAATAGAGGCTTCCCGCTTCTTCATGGTAGTGCTCACTCATCGCCAACACTTCAGGATCAGATGGACCAAAACCATCGCCAATCGCTCCATATTCTGCACCAACCGTTTTGATTACGTCACATAGCGCGTCATCATGTTCTGCGGCTACTTTTACTACTTGTACATCCATTGCAATTTCCATTGTGATTGAGAGGGGGAGCGAAGACACTCATCCGAGTAATATATCTTATGAACTATTCTCTGTTTAGCTAATGTTGGTATCGAGTTAGGATTGTCTACTGATTTTAATAGGCTTTGACCATGAATTTTTAACCATGAACAGCACCGTGACTCTCTCCTTTGCCGCCATGACGGCGTTTGCATTCAACTCGCTACTGTGTCGCCTAGCGCTTGGCAGTAGCGCTATCGATCCGGTGAGTTTTACCTCAATTCGTCTTATCAGCGGAGCCGCGACACTTATTGTTCTCAGTACCTTGATTGGGCGTAGGCAGCAAACCAAAGCTAAAACGCCCAATACATCCATTCCATTAAAACAATCCATCGCACTCGGTGCGACTTTATTTGGTTATGCGCTACTGTTTTCTCTGGCGTACATTACATTAGATACTGGCACTGGAGCTGATTTTATTCGGCACCGTACAGTTTGCGCTTGTTATCCACCATCGCCTTACCGGGCATACCCTTACCTTACTCGAAATACTCGGTATGTTCGTCGCTGTTGGCGGCTTTATCTTATTGTTGCTACCAGGGGCTGCTCAGCCATCCTGGTTGGGAGCAAGTCTAATGGTGGCCTCTGGGCTCTGTTGGAGTGGTTTTACGCTACTAGGAAAGCGAGTGAGTTCACCGATATTAGCAACGAAGCAAGGTTTCATCGTCGCCAGTGTGATGGTTTTTGCTTTTGCGATTCTAAGCCAAGTGCTGTTCGCTTTACCAAGTACATTCACTGCGTCCGGCATCCTATATGCCCTACTTTCTGGCGTCATCGCTTCTGGGCTCGGCTATTATCTTTGGTACCGCCTACTGCCAAGTATCGACATATTGCAAGCGTCATTGATGCAACTGAGCGTACCTGCCATTGCAATGTTTCTCGGGTGGGGTTTGCTTGCAGAAGTGCCGTCTTACCTGTCGTTGCTGGCGACTGCATTGATTTTGTCAGGTATAGCCCTAACGACATGGGCTAAGTCTCGTTCCGCTGTGGGAGCCATGAAATAGCCATTAATACTAATCAACGACAAATACTGGGCAGCTATAAACACTAAACAACTATAAATGCTAAACAACAATGAATACCAAATAGAAATCTAGATAAGATACAAAACCTTAATTGGTATCTGAGCGCAATCTACACTAACTTATAGCCAAGATACCTTAGTCCGAACTGCCTATTGAGATGCCAATGAGAACTCTATTTTTACTCACCCTTGCCACCTTACTTCCAATCACAACCACATTCGCTGCCAGCGATGACACGGTCGCGACTGCTCAGCCCGCCGATGATGAAACAGAGCAGCCCTTGGTAAATATAAATATGATGCTTGACCTCGACGGCATCGAGCAGTCAATCAACCGCTCTAGTGTTGCGATTGATAACCTAGCAACGTCACTAACCCTTCTGTCACAAAATGAAAGCCTGAACGAAGAGCAGCGCCAAGTGCTAGTGGATACCATGGATAACATTAATGAGCTTACCGAGATGTCTAAGTCGTCTCTAGCAGCACTGCCAGGGCACTTGAGCAATCTCAGAACTCGATTGCCAACAGCACAAAAAAGTTTGCTTATGATGTTCGTTTTAACGTACTGCTGCTGTTGGCACTGTTGGTACTGTCCATTGTCTTGGCATTGGTAGCGGCATACTGGTTATTGCTGCGCCCAATGCAAGGCACCATCTTGCACGCGACACGCAACGTTTCCAAAATGGCGTCGGCGATTCACAAAACCGCCGAATCGCTTGAGACGACCACCGAAAACCAAAAGATCATCACACAGCATCTGCATGAAACTGAATCTCTTAACATTCAACCTGCAGACCAAACATCGCGTAGTTGAGGCCACCCCATGAGGTGATCTCAACGCCTTTTATCACGCCTTCAAAGCTCAATGTCTGCCTATGGTGGAACATTGGGCTTATCACCCCTTCATGGATCAACATGGAACCAAACGGCTCCAGCTCAGTAAGATAATCTTTGGGCTCACAATTGGCACGGATCTGGTTGATCTCTTGAATAAGCCAAGCACTTAGATCGTCACCAATCGTTGTATGAAGAACAGGGTCACTCAAAAAGAACAAGAGTGCGGAAACCTGATAGTTGTCATCAAGGTTAAGACTGCTAAGTACTAACTCCTCTTCAAACCCTTGGTTGAACGACTTATCAATAAACTCGTCAAAGCTATAGTCATTCAGAGTGACCTCTACCCCTTGCTGTTGTAGAAGGCGTTTCATCGCTTTAGCACCACGAGTGATCCCCGGGTGATGATAGAAAGCAATACTCAGCGTATCGGGTAACATGACCGCATTCGAGCTAAGACGTTTAATCGGCTGCCAAAAAGGGAAAAAGTTGGTCGCATTTTGGGCGCCAAACTTTTGGTCGTCCCGTTGCAATTGCTTCCAGATTTGTTCTCCACTCAGCGCCTGACTTAACCAGCGGCGTTGGTCATGATTCAGGTTGGTGTTCCGCTGATTAAAAATCATGAACATACATCCGTGTTCGATACGAGCTTTCGAATCTGTACTCCCCGCACTTTTTCCTTCGTCCGCTAAGTAGTCGAGCTCTGGATGTGAAATCACTGGGGTCGCTTCATGACCTACGCTGTCAGTAACGGTATGGTTGCAACTGGTGGATTGTTTCGAAAACAGATCCTTCTTAAGCGACCAAATTGATACCTGATCGGTTAACGCTCGCAAGCCATGGTAGCGGTCATTGGCACTAAGCTCCATCTTCTCCAGTGTATGTACCGCCAGCGAAAATACGCCGCACCCAATCACAAGTTTGGTTGTAGAACTCGATGCCAAGCTAAATGACTCTCTCGGTTCAATGGAGTATTTAAGATCCGTCAGCAATGCAGCGAACCCTTTGTCTTGGCGCGTCAGCGTTACCTCAAGAGTATTTTCTCCCACCGCTTTGATACTCGCCACATGGTCTAACTCATGTCGAAAGTAAGGTAACGATTGAGCATAGGCCAAGCTTTCCGACACCGCTTTGGCATCCACGCGGTTGCCATTGTGGAAGTAAACCGATGGACGGAGGTAGAATCGCCAAACGTGGAAGTCTTGTTCTGCCTCCCAATGATGAGCAATATCCGCGACAACGTCTCCTTGCTCATTTAATGTCACTAACCCAGCGTGCACCTGACGAATTAAAAATCGCTCACTGTTGCGCTGTGGCCGACTCGGCGACAACACAGTAAAGGGACGGTTGTAAGTCAACTGTACTCTTACTTTGCCCTCAGAAACCCGCGCACCGGCGTTTTGTTGCAGCAATTGACCAAAAGCGACTTGGTCATGATGCAGAAACTCTAACGCTTTATCGTACTGACTCGACTTAACCCAGCCCGATGCTACATCTCGTTTTACCTCGTCATCGCTCATCGTACGAATTAGAGTGGAGCGCTGATTGCGCCCTACTCTCGGGATCCAGGATATCCAGCGCTTTTCAGTCATCATTTTAAGAATGGATCTTGTGTGACGAGGACTGGCGAATAGCGTTTCCGACACTTGCCTAGAGTCACCGCATGCTCTTGGCCCAGCTCCAAATCTAACAGGCGCTGATAATAGCGGTACAGATTAATAGGTTCCAATAATGGGTACTCCAAAAGAAATGCCAAGTTCCTCATTTTAGCTTCAAATAGACAATATTGCGATATCGACCATAAATAGGCCAAATTAAGGCATAATTTTCAAACAACAAGCTCTGTTTTTTATTTCCCCATAAAAACTCATACTAAACGCATCGTCAAAGACAAGCACAAACGGAGCTTCCCAATGAAAAACAATAGCAAAGCAAAACCCTTAACAACCTATTACTTAAAGCAGATTGCCAGTCACAAACAACGACCACGCTGGCAAACTGAAGCACTCATCCAACTAGCAAAAGCTTGTCAGTTCCTTAAATAAACCGAATCGCGATAGCTGGGGAAGCATGTTTATGCTCACCCCAATTAAACACTTTCGTTCCTCGGCTATCGCCTCTTCACAAAGATTTACCCTTGAGAAGAAAAATCTGACACTTCCCCAAACTGGCTATCCAATAGACAATCATCTTCTAATGCATATCCACTCTCTGTATTCATACATCAACCTTTTGATAATCAGAACGTTAGCAAACTTAGAAGATTAGATACGGAGCTCAGAGCATCCAAGGGCTCAGCACAAATACTGGTTTACACTTTTATTCACACAAAACTGTCTTTGACTAAAAAACCATCGTGCTAGAATGTGCGCCTTTTTCACTCAATCATAACGAACATGTCTTTCAAACAACGTGTTTCAATGACAGCAGGCCTGTCTGCCTTAATGCTCAACCCAATTGCCAATGCCACAGGGCTAAACTTTTGGGAGTCGTCCACATCGAATAGCGCCCTTGCCAGTGCCAATGGCGCCGAAGCCATCGATGCCAGTATTTTGGCGACCGCGCCATCGAGTATGACGCAGTTAACCTCGACTACAGTGACGGCAAGCGTGACGCGCTATCAAGTGGATACCGATTACGACATTTTAGGAACCAAAGCAGCCTACTCCAAAGCCAACCCGATTCCCGCTGGTTTTTTAGTTATGCCTCTCGAATCAAACTGGTATGTCGGTCTTGCGGCTTATAGCCGAACCGCAGCGGATATTTCGGTTCCTGATATAAAATTTTTAGGCATTCCATTCCACAGAGAAGCACGTACTCGGCCAATTGTTGTCTCATTTGCTCCCAGTGTTGCCTATAAAATGGGTAACTTCAGCATCGGAGCTACGTTGGAGTATCAATACGCGGACTATTTGCTTGAAGCAAAAAAGTGTGAATGGTTTACCTGTAACGTTGACACTACGACCGGGAATACTAATGGTTGGAGCGGCGCTCTAAGTGCAACATGGCAAGCGAATTCTTGGCTAACTCTTGCGGCGACACATCGATTAGCGAGCGATTTTGGCGACAGCAATATTCAGTTTGATTTGCCATCAATAACCAGCGTCTACGGCACAATAGCACTCACAGACAACTGGTCGTGGCACAATACCTTCAGCCTATCACGCTGGAATGGACAAGGCGTGACCTATTCCAATTACGATGACCTTTTCGGGCTACTGAAAGGCTCTCGCCATAGCAAACGCTATGCGACCTCAATGGAATATCGAATTGGTGACTTTTCGTTACGCGGTGGTGCAAGCATAGATGAAGCCATTGACTCTTTTGGTGGAGAGGATGTGCGTTATCGTTTGGGTGCAGCGTATAACGTGAGTGATAACCTGACTCTAGATCTAACTGGCTTCGCTGAGAACTACGCAAGAAAATATATCGCAATCGATCCACTGGATACTAAAGTCGACGTTCAAAACAAAGGCTACGGCGTAAGTCTTGGGCTAACATACCGCTATTAAAGAGTACAAAAAGAGAAGTTCCTACCATCGAATGTAGATGGGTGTACCAATCTTGACTAAAGACACAAGTTCATCCATCTCTTCATTGGTGATGGCGATACAGCCATTCGTCCAATCAAAACTCTGAACAAACTGTGGCGCACGGCGATCGCCATTTTTTAAGCCATGGATCTTGATGTTCCCACCAGGCTGACACCTAAACTCTCCGCTCGGTTCTTATCTCTGAGGTTGGGGTAGCTAATGTGCATTGAGCGATAAAAGGCCGAATCATCCATCACGAAGTCTAAATAGTACTTTCCTTCTGGCGTGCGGTTATCTCCTTCTTGGATCTTATGGCCGCGTGGACTCTTACCCAAAGCGATACGATACTCTCGAACCACGACGTCACCGTCCATCAAATACATTCGCCTAACAGACTTTTTCACTTCCACGCGATCAACCACTGCCTGTTTTTCAAGCTCAAAACCTTGAGCATTCGTAGGCAACGCGATCACCATAACCAAAACTAATAACCACTTATACATCAGTCTTTCCTCTCGTACCCCAAGCGATTCTAGCTTTGGGAGGCAGATTCTACCCGTTCTCACTCTCGGTTCCAATGAAAAGTCCTCGTGTGGGTTGAGCTCTCAACGCTCATTGATGCAAGCAACTGAATACATTATAGGATTAGATTCTCTCTATTTTTGTTGCCAAATAACAACACTGTTTTCATTAAATCCCCATATATCAACAATAGTAAATTGACTAAACTGCTTAGCAACTTCACAGAGAAGTCCAAACAATCGTTAAGGTGAACACATGAAAAAGCTCGTTGTTATTACAGGTGCCAGCTCTGGTATAGGTGAAGCTATTGCTCGTCGTCTCAGTGACGCAGGCCACCCTCTACTACTTCTTGCTCGTCGCGTCGAAAAACTTGAGGCACTAGAGTTACCAAACACTATGTGTGAAAAAGTCGACATTACTGACAAAGCGACTTTCGAAGCCGCGATTCAAAAAGCGGAACAGGCATTTGGTCCTGCAGATGCGTTAATCAACAACGCTGGTGTTATGCTACTTGGCCAAATCGACACTCAAGACGCGTCTGAGTGGAAAACCATGTTCGACGTCAACGTGCTTGGTCTTCTAAACGGTATGCAAGCAGTGTTAGCGCCAATGAAAGCGCGCAATTCAGGTACCATTATCAACATTAGCTCTATTGCTGGACGTAAAACTTTTGGTAATCACGCTGCCTATTGCGGCACTAAATTTGCCGTGCATGCTATCTCTGAAAATGTGCGTGAAGAAGTGGCTGAATCTGATGTACGCGTTGTTACTATCGCTCCAGGTGCGGTTGAGACTGAGCTACTGTCACATACCACATCTCAAGAGATCAAAGATGGCTACGACGAGTGGAAAGAAGTCATGGGTGGCGTACTAGCGGCTGATGACGTAGCGAGAGCCGTTGAGTTCGCTTACGCACAACCGCAAAATGTGTGTGTTCGAGAAATCGTTCTGGCGCCAACTCGACAGCAGCCATAAGCGCTTTTTTAACATCGGCGATGCTCAGTAGCATCGCCATTTTTTAGCCATTAAAGCCAACCCTATATAAAGAATTACGCCTGAAAAGCAGCAAATAAAAGAATCGAAACACTTTGAATATAAGTATTGCAAAACGTTTATTTTGTAATCAGTTGTAATTCTATGACGCTGTCTTATTTTTCAGCATATAGTTGCAAAAGCTTTATTATTAGTAGCGTCATCTCGCAAATCCCTTCTCTTCTCTGGATTAAAATAGCGTTAGTCAATAACGATTCCTGAATGAAGGAGAAGTGAAATGGATAAAATTATCAACACCTTAGGTTTATGCATCATTGCAAGTAAGTACGCTATCGTATTGTTAATGGCGGGCATCACATTCAGTACTGGTGTGGTTGCAGCAGAGCTACTTTGCACAGGGATGGAAAACTCTGAATAAGCGGTTTGTAGGGAATATATCGCGACAAACCTCTATTTAACCTTTTCGTTGCTTTATATTTTACTTGGGAGCTTTTGCTCCCTTTTTTATGTCAGTTTCACGCAGACAACGATTAGAACACATATATACCCTATATCCCTGTCTAGCCTCTTCTCACAACGCAAGATTTATCTTCATTTCGGTATGCCGCTTAGAGTAAGTTGCGGGTACAATAGCCAATTCTTCGCCTTGTTGTTGAAAGGGACAATCCATGTTCGCTGATTGGTTTAGCCAAACATCGCTTATTGCGATGTTGCTCATTTTTGTTGGCTCCTACGTTCAAACCGCCATCGGCTTTGGACTCGCCATTGTCGCTGCGCCTTTACTGTTTCAAGTATCACCTGACTATGTGCCTGCGCCGATCTGTCTTGTTGCGCTGTTTATTTCGCTACTCAACGCAATGAAACATCGCAGCAGCATTGCGATTGGTGGACTTAAAATGGCCATCATTGGCCGTATCCCGGGTTCAATCGCTGGCGCTGCGCTTCTGCTTTATGTATCAACACAAGTATTGTCACTTTGGCTAGGGTTACTGGTTGTGTTTGCGGTTGTCGTCAGTCTACTTCCGGTTCGTATTGAGCCGACCCCGGTAAGAATGGGGATCGCTGGTTTTTTCTCTGGCTTTTTTGGTACCAGTAGCGGCATTGGTGGTCCACCAATGGCATTGTTGCTTCAACACCAAGAGGCCAATCAGCTACGCGGTAACCTCTCTGCATTTTTTGTGTTTAGCTCGTTTATTTCACTCGTGATGCAAGCACCCATAGGCTTTCTAACCACACACCACTTGTTCATTACGGTTCCACTGATCCCAGCAGCATGGCTCGGCTACCAATTAGCTAAGCTCACCACAGGGTCGTTGCCGAAAGAAAAGATTCGCCTTGCGGCACTAGTACTATGTTCATTAAGTGGCATCACCGCAATTTGGCAGAGCTTTTAGTTCTGCCTAGTAACTTTTACTCGTGCTTGCCTAAACAACAAGCACAAAAAAAGGAGCGAAGTCGCTCCTTTTTCATTGCTTAGATCAAGCGAGATTAGGCATGTTTTGCGTCAGCAGAGTGATCTGATGATTGCTTCTCACGCGTTACAATCCAAATGGCAACAAACGCTACCGCAGTTAGTACACCAATCGCGACCGGTAGTGCACTCCAGCTAAACTCTTCAACAGTAAAGCCACTGATTGCGCTACCTGTAGCAAAACCGATTGAGATGAAGAACATCATTAGACCTTGTGTGTAACCTGCACCAACACGCGTCAAGCGTGATGCAACCGCAGGGGAACACATGTCTGTAACGGTAATACCTTGCAAGTAAATAATAACCAAAGCCACTGGCAGAATCACTGTAGGGATAAACTGAAGCTCTGCGATAAAGTATAGCGCCGCGATAACCACAATTGATGCAACAGTACATAACTTAAACAGTGCTGTAGGACCAAATTTCGCAGAAAAGCGCTCTGCGGCAACAACAACAATAAGACCTAATACCGCTGAGATTGACAAACTCGTTGCCGACAAGGCTTCCGAGACTGTGAAGGCATTTTTCATTAGGTTAGGGAACTGGGCTTGGAATGCACCTTGACCCGCACATAATGCCGCAACAGCAAACAGGAACAGACCAAACTTTGAGAAAATCACTTTGATTAGGTTCACCTTCTCTTGCGCTTCTTCTGCCGCTGCTTTTTCACGCGCTTCTGCCGTATCCAGTACGCGCTGACCCGCTTCTTTGTTGGTTAGGAAAGTAATCACTGACAGCACCGCAACGGTCGCCATCATAGTGTAGAAGCTCGTCTCGTAACCAAAACCACCGTCAGTTAGAGCAGCCAGTGCGCCGCCACCCAATAGCGTACCGATGATTGCAGCTTGCGCCATGCGTCCTAGCTTTAGTGCTTCCGTCTTATTGTCATAACCTGCAAACGCAATGAACACTGGGTTAAGCATCAGCAATGTCGCAGAACCTAAACCAAAGAATACCGAACCAATTGCCATCATGTTGAAATTAGTACCCGCTGCGATGTAGCAGAAGCCGGCAACGATATACGCAACCATACCAAGGAACTGCGCTAGGCGGTGCGCCTTAAATTTATCGGCCAATAAACCAATAATTGGAGCGGCAAGGCCTGCAACACCAAAGAAGCCCATTGCTAGACCCGCGTTTGCAAAGCTGCCTGTACGCTCTGCAACAAAAGCAGGCATAACAATCGGAATGAAAACTAGCTGTACAAAGCCGTAGGCAAGGTGGGCGGAGAACCAAAGTTCGATCCCAAGTTTGTTAAATAGATTTTTTAGCATAACTATTCTGCGCATCCCTCTTGCTTGTCTGAAAGCACTGTCTGCTTTCATACCGCAAAATTTCAGCAAGCATCCTTCTGGTAAATAAGTAGGCCACCGTGGCCTTTCATTCTGACTGGTATCAAACAAGTACAATAATCCTACGACGACAGATTAAATGTTACTCCGGGCGTAACATTTAATAATGTTATCCATAGATCATATTCCTTTGTTTGTTGATTATTAACTTACTACCAAACTTAAATATTGAAATACCCTGAATCAATATTTTGAAGAAATAGGCATGCTCAATGTCTCAAAATTATAAAATGTTCTAAAATCAAAAAATCATATGTTAACAAAAAGATAAATACGCAAAACAAAAAGCCATTAAATGATCCAATACTGTTAAAATTTGACATTTTTTATAGCTTTAACGACCTATTTACCGTCAAATTAGAACAAACCACCATCCAACAAATTATCGAATAGGAGGGCAAAATCTAATTAAAGCCAAGCATTATAAATAGATTTGAACATACCGCAGTAAAATACCTAAGTATTTTACTGCGGTATGTTTAACTCCAGATATAATATTTGATTCTTGATTGGGAATTTATGGTTAGATATTCAGTTAAAAACATCCAATGAGAGGTAAATATTCAAGAAAAGATAAGTTGAACCAGCAAGTCGCTGGTTCAATCAGGTTAGAGTTTTTTCATGTTTTTAGGACAGGTATCGAGATGAGTGGTCACCACCAACCCAGTATCAGTTAAACAGATATTGCCTGGCTCACCTGCATCATCAGCCAAAGCAAAAAACGAACATACCGTGCTTAGCACGAACACTACTAATGACTTCATTATGAATACTCCTTGCTAAAGTCTTGTTCTACGGGCAGTCTCCGTGCCTCGCTTTCTCAGCATAGACAAGAAATTCAAAGATCAGCAAAGAATTAGCGTCATTTCACTGTGCAAATAATCAGCGCAAATAACCCCAAGCCAAACCATTCACCACGACAATCAATTAAAGCTAACTACTCACTTTCACGCATTTTGACAGCATACATTCAGAGCAACAATAAGTTTTACCCAACCATTACAAAGCGCCGTCAGTTTGTTCCTACACTTGGTAGATCTCAATCCACTGGGTAAATGCTATGCTATTGAATAAAAGACTGCTGATTCTAATTCTGAGTGCCTTTTTGGTCACCGGTGCTAGTATCTTCGATCTAAACAACTCCCCTGGCCAGCTTCAGGCATACGCGAACGTGGTTAAAGATACTTACGAGTCCAAGCTATTCTCTCTATCTCCCTATAAACAAGGGCATTTTGGCTTACGCATGTACCGCCAAACTCAAGATGAGAAATACCACACCACCATTTTGGTCGACCTTGCTAATGTGACTGACCGACTCAATCAAATAGCCGCCGACGTCACCACGCCCAACGCAATTCGTCAGCACTCTCTTGCTCGCCTAAATGAATACAAAAAAGGTAAAGACGAGCGCAGCCAGCGCCGTTATGCTGCAACCAAAAACAACCCAGACTACTTCTATATGGGACTCGACCTTTTACGGTATCTCGCCAGATTGCAAGAATATGGAGTCACTCATAAGTCTGACCAAAAATTGCGCAAGGTGCTTCGAAGCTACGATTTTGAAAGCATTCTGACTGATAAGACAATGATTACCGCATGGGCAGCGCAACTGGCTAACCAAGCGTATTGGTTAAGGCAGATCGGTGAGCAAGATTTAGTTTCTGAGTTTGTCGACGCGTTCCAACGCACTTACCCAGATAGCGAAGACTACCGCTTAAGCAAGCAGCAGTTTGGCAACAAACTCTATGGCATGACGCACATCATTTTGGCGGATTCTGGTTACTATCAACGCCCAGTCAATGAAAAAGACCATCAATGGATTTACGATTATTTCCGTCGCAACATCGATGACATCATCAAGCACACCAAGGAGGATATTATTGCTGAAGTTGGGATCAGCTTTTTGTTAGCAGGACTTCATGATGATCCTGTTGTAACGAAAGCTCGCGCCGCTATCGCTCGTGCCGTTGATAAGAAACATGGCATGATCCCATCAGTTTCTGGCGATTTCGATTTTGCTTATGGCGAGCATCGTAACGTACTCGCCATTATGTTACTCGACTGGAGAGCACCTTATATTGGACCCAATGTGTCATCGGATCCAAAGCTCTTTAAGCAGTTGCCTTACGGCGTGCGACCATCAGCATAGAGAGAAGATAGAAGCATCGAGAGCGGTTAGAAGAATCGAAAACAGTTAAAAGAACCGGCCTTTGGATTTATTCACTGTCCGGTTCAAATTGCCCTGACTGCAAAAACTGCACAATGAGCCCCGTCACGTAAGGATCTCGGCGCAACCTGTCATGCTTAATGTCTACTTCGATAAAGTCTTGCATGCCTTTTAACTTTGTTGACTCAACGGACACCAAACCATCATTGGTTTTAGCAAACATACTATTGAACACTGGGTAACTTTGGGTGCCAGCAATGACACCAAAGTTATAGTTGGGAAGCGGAAGACGGTTTGGAAAGCTCTCCGGGTTTGTCGTCAATGATTCTGCGGTGCCACCCACTAATGACAGCATCCAGGTATCAGAAAAAAAATCCGCAACATCACTGCCATGATTAGGAGTGCCTACAAAAACCACATTGCCCATTTGCTCAGAATGAACAAAATCAGGATGCTCGGCAAGATAAGAGCGAATCACCAAACCGCCAAGGGAGTGGCCTACAAAATGGATCTTGGCGTGATTTTTTAAAGCAAAGTTGGTGGGTACGTGTTCACCAGAAGCATGCTTCGCTACCGCCTGACTATCTCTCTTCTGTTTAGAGTCATTGAACTCTGAGATACAGCGTGACAATTCTTCGGCACTTTTATCCAAGGTGTTTTCGATAGGTTGACGCAACGTTGGATAGTCTACAACACAGACTTGATAACCTTGATCTGCAATGCCCTTCGACATATTTTGCATCGACCAAGCGCTACGCGCTAAACCATGCACTATCACGACCTGCTCGCCATGATGAGCTTGATACTGCGCGTCAGTGACCTCCATTTCGGGTTTGCTACATCCTACGAGTAATATTGCGGGTACAAGCAGTGCCCAATTGTTCCGCATCATGTTACCTCTCTCCAAACCACCGATCCATTGTTAGCATATCAAACGGGTACTACCTGTACTAGGAGGGGATGAAGGGATTTTTGTTCCAAATTACGACATATTAGTGGTCGATAGAACATTGAGAAAACGGGTAGCACAACTTATTGATATAAAAACTATTAACAACTGAGAGATAGCAAAATGCGGGCAATCTTGAACTCGATACTACTTACCTCAATACGCCCCCTCTAATGCGGAAGCAAAATCATAGTTTTGTCTCCTGAGCTCGTAAAATTTACACGCTTAGATTCGCTGCGCTTTAAGTTAACCATACGAAATATAAGGTCTAAATAATCAAAACCGTCACTTTCTCGTGGTTAATATAGAAAGCGACAACAGATATTTACTTTACGAACCACACTCAGCAAACTATTCACCAGGCCAATATAAACCCAGTTTGATATATAAATTAACTTCGCTATGTTGAAGATGAGTGCACTCCTATTTTCAATATCCACCGCCAAGTACGCCTGGCGGTGTAGCTCTGCTTACCCATAAATAAGGAGTGGCACTATGTCCACAACCATAAAAAATCGAACACTGGTGATGGCTATTGCGCTTGCCTGTGCGTCGACAACAGCGTTGGCGAACGATACCGATGGAGATGGTATCAATGACAGTCTTGATGTATTCCCTTGGGATCCGGCCAAATGGCTCTGCCGTTTCATGAGTTGCCCACTGTCATTGAAGCGGAAGACTTCGATCTCGGTGGTCAAAATATTGCTTACTCGGATAGAGAAGCGGACAACCTAGGGTCAAAGAATTATCGAAACGAAGGGGTCGATTTTTCCACTCACGATGGCAAAGTCCATGTCGGCTGGTTTGGTCGCGGTGAATGGATGAACTACACCGTAAGTGTCCCTGAATCGGGTTATTATGAATTTTCTGCCTGGCTTGGCTCTAAGTCGACAAAAGTTCGCTCTCTCGAACTGCATGAAGGGGATACGATCCTGGTCGAAATGCCCTTCCTGTCAAGTACAGGGGAAACAAGAAACTTTGAGCAAACCCAACCACATACTCTTTTTCTAGCCGCCGGTGAGCACACGTTTACTCTTTTTGCTCGAGATGGCTCGGTACGTGTCGACAGAATGCAATTCGATCTGTCACCACTGTCAAAGGATTCCGATGGTGACGGTGTTGTCGATGCCGAAGATGCCTTCCCTAACGATCCAGCAGAAACTAAAGATTCAGACAAAGACGATCTAGGTGACAACCAAGACCCTGATGATGACAATGATGGCGTTCCCGATGTCGATGATGATTACCCTCTCGACCCAACACGTTCAGAAAATATCGCCACCAGCACTCAACCGGATCAATGTATCGGCGCGGAAAATCAGCAGTTGCTGTGTGATGTACTCGCCAATGATAATGATCCTGAAAACGATCAACTCACCATTGTACTGACAGAACAGCCAACATATGGCTCCATCAGTATCGCTGAAGGCAAAGTTCTGTATACGCCTTCTGCTGATTTCGTTGGTCTTGATGAATTTAGCTACCGCGTTGATGATGGATTCAATGTATCCGACCCAGAATGGGTAAGCGTGCAAATAGATCGCACGACACCTATTGAGGATGCTGCCCCTATCTACACTGCCGGTTTCGAAAATGGTGACCCTCAATCAGGATTAAATCAAGCGTTGACGGCTTCATTTTCAAGTAGCTATGACTCACTGACAAAAGAGCCAGCTAGCTACCATTATTACCAAGTAGAGAACGTCCCTTGGGCAAGAACGGGTGAGCATGTGCTCAAGTTTTATGGAGAGCCACCGGCGTATCGCAGTGAAATTGCCTTTATGAACAGTGATTACAATTTCGCGCCGGGGGATGATTACTATTACAGTGCCAGTATTCGCCCTGATGCATCATGGCAAAACATCACTAAGTACTCCATTATCGTTACGCAGTGGAAATCCTTTAGCTCGGGGCCACATGGCGCTATTCGACTGAGCAACAACGGCGACTTTAAGCTCACCTACCACGCACCTAACTACCCAACGATGGATCTTGGCGTTGCGCCGCAAGACACTTGGACGGATATTCGGGTCTACTTCAAAAAATCGTTAGACGCTGATGGTCGTGTGATGATCTGGGTAAACGGTGAATTGAAACTCGATCGCACAGGTAAAACGCTACTGATTGGTAACAATGGTTATACCAAGCTAGGTATGTACACTGAGATTCGTGACGCGAGAACCCTATATTTTGACAACGTATCTGTGTCTAAAGCCATTAACCGCTCGTTAGAAGAGTGGGGACAGGCGCCCGTAGATGGCATTTATAACGATAGTGACGATGACGGGGTGAGTAATGGACTCGATCCCTATCCTTTTGATCCCAATCGATAGCCAATAATAAGCCGATCGGCGAACCGTCACTGACGATTCGCCGTTCTAAAATGAAGTCAGTCTAAAAACTTCGCAACGTACCAACAGTCCGCTTCGATATCAAACTGCTCCGCACGAGCCCATTCCAAACCCTGATCAACCAATTGTTTGGCGATACCTTGCCCACGAAATACATCCGGCACATAAGTACGAGTAAAGTTAATGCTGTTACCGTTTAATTTATACTCCAATACACTTTCGTGGCCATCTTTCGCAACCACAAAACGTTGACGTTCTTGTTGGTGTTCAATCATAAAATCTCCAGATTCACGTCGGGATAGAAAGGCAAAGACTACCGAAAATCAGCGCGTTATGAAATTAGAAAACCAGTATTAAACATCGATCGTCCCCCTAATTAGGGTCACAGCCTGGCCACACAGCTCAATACGCTCACCTTTCACCATCATACCAACGTAGCCACCTCGCTCTGAATCCTGATAGCCTACAAGTGAGCACTTGCCAAGTTTTTCTGCCCAGTATGGCGCGAGAGCGCAGTAGGCGGAACCTGTTACAGGGTCTTCATTCACCCCAACCCAAGGAGCAAAGTAACGGGCAATAAAATCGACATCGCTTCTCGAAGATTGGGCTGTGGCGATCACTGCCCTGCCATCCGATTCTAATAATGCATTAAAGTTTGGACGCAGATGATGCAAACTGTCTTCATGTTTCAGAACTAAGAAATCTTTCCCACCTTCGACTTCTCCAACAAACTCAACATCATCGCTGCTAAGCCCTAACGCAGCCAAACGCTCGGTTGACATGGATGCTCGTGGGAGTGGTGGAAACAAAGGAAAATCCATTGAAATTCGCGCACCAGATTTTTGCGCAGACAAATCGCCAGATAAGGTGTGAAACGTAAACGTCCCTCTTTCACCTAGCAACCCAAGTTCATCTAGTACATTAACGGTAGCCAGAGTGCCATGACCACAAAGCGCGACCTCGATTTGCGGCGTGAACCAGCGAAGTCGGTTATCGCTAAGCGACAAAAACGCGGTTTCTGAAATCGCCATTTCCTTTGCGATATTGAGCATCAATGATGCCGGCAGCGGCTGCTGCGTAACACAAACCCTGCGGGGTTGCCTTTAAACGGCTCTGCGGTAAACGCGTTTACTGATAAATATCGAGTTTCATGAGAATAACCTTTTACACCACTGCTGTGTAAAGAATAGATAATAAACGAGGGAATATCTCAATAAACCTGAAGCAACCACGGAATCATAGTCACATTTGCTCCTATCCACAGCCGAGTTTCATCTATCTACAGCCGAGTTTCATCTATCTACAGCGGAGTTTCGTATAGGATCATACCGAACTAGACATGAGTTACCTATGCACAACAAAGCCCATCTGCCGAGTAAACTGTGCCCCGTGTGTCGCCGCCACTTTAACTGGCGCAAGAAATGGCAACGCTGCTGGGATGATGTGAAATATTGCTCAAAGCGCTGTGCTTCTAATAAACATCGATTACCATTCGATCAGTGAACCATCGAACGCAAGAAACTGGCCATTATTCTCACGCTGCAGAGACATCAACACACTCATTAGCAAGCGTGCGGTTTTGTCTGCTGAAAACAACTTGTGCTCAGGCACATTGGCTTGAAAAGGTTTTGAAAGAGAGGTATCGGTCGTCCCAGGATGCAAAGCAACCGTGCAGGAGTTGGGCATCAACCGCCCCCACTCAATACTGATATTTTTCAGCGCCATATTTAGTGCCGCTTTCGAGCAGCGGTAGCTATACCACCCCCTAAACCGTTATCACTGATACTGCCAACGCGAGCTGACACCGTTGCAAAACGAGGTGCAGCGGAGCGCCTCAATAAAGACTGTAGATGCTGAGCAAGAAGCAGAGTTGGTAATGTGTTGATCTGCATCGCTTTAGTAAACCGATCAGCCTCAATAGATTTGAGATTTTTCTCAGGCAGCTCGTGGTCGATAGAAAGCTGACCAACGCAGTTTATCACCCAATCCAGGCAAGCAGATTGCCTAGCTGCCTTATTTCCAGATAGAACCTCTGTTATCCCTTCAACCAGAGGCGCGTATTGCGAAGGCTCGCATACATCTAAAGGCAGCCAAACAATGTCACTATAGTCTTCTGCTTCTGCCGGAATACCTTGTCGATATGTAGCCATGACGGTCACGTTAGGAAGGGTAGATAGAGTTTTGCATAGTGCCCAACCAATGCCGCCTGAGCCACCAACAATCAAAACGTTTAACCCTAAATCTGACATCCCTTGCTCCTAAACAGTGTCATGATTTATAGCTCGTCAATTCGAGCTAAATTGGCTTCTGCTGTCGTCAAATGCTCGTCTTGCACTTCCGGCGCCATGCGATCCCAAGTGCGATATATCATCGCAACGCGTGGGTTTCTCGCGAGCTTTTCACGATGTTTGTGCATGAAACGCCAGTAAAAGCCATTAAAAGGACACGCTTGCTCGCCACTCCTCTCTTTTACGTTGTAGTAGCAGCCGCCACAATAATCACTCATCTTATTGATGTAGCCACCGCTTGAGCAATACGGCTTGGTCGCAATAAGCCCATCATCGGCGTACAAGGCCATTCCTCGCGTATTAGGCATCTCAACCCACTCTATGGCATCGACGTATATCCCGAGATACCACTCTTCAACTTTGTCTGGGTCAACTTCCGTCAATAATGCAAAATTACCTGTGACCATAAGACGTTGAATATGATGCGCATAGGCAAACTCTAGCGATTGAGAGATGGCATGGTGCATGCAGCGCATTTTCGTTTGCCCAGTCCAGTAAAACTTGGGCAAAGGCCGATATGCTTCAAGGGCATTTTTGTATTGATACTCCGGCATATTGCTCCAGTACATTCCACGAATGTACTCGCGCCAACCCAATATTTGACGCACGAAACCTTCTACCTGCGCTAAGCTGATCGAGCCATCCGATTCAGAATACGTGTTAATAGCGGCGTACAACACTTCCAACGGAGACAACATTTTGCTGTTGAGTGAAAATGACAACCGACTGTGATACAAACTCCACATCGACTCATGCTCCGCCGTCATGGCATCTTGAAAGCGGCCAAAGTTGGGTAAACAGATCTGGCAAAAATGGGCGAGTAAGTTCAGCGATTGCTCGCGATTAATCGGCCACAGCAACTGCTGACCAATCTCTCCAATGGACTCAATATCGTGTCTCACCATGCGATCGATGACATCGCGTGTGGAGTTGGCGAACAGGAGAGGCGCAGGTAAGTCATTTAAGTCGTTGCTTTTCAGTTTATTTCTGTTGTCAGCATCAAAGCTCCACTTACCTCCAAGCGGTTTGTCTTCGCTTTCCATCAACATGCCATGTTTCTTGCGCATTTTCCGATAAAAGCGATCCATAACGATCGCTTTACCCTTTGGAAACAGTGCTTCGATCTCTGAAAACGGCAACAGAAAGTGCTCGGTATCCACCTCTTTCACAGCGATATCTGGTAGTGCGATTTGTCTCAGTTGCTCGAGCAAACGCCATTCGTCAGGTCTTTGGTACTGAAAATGCTCGGCGCCATGATGTAAACACTTTGCGAAAATGAGTTCGTCTAACGATTCAAACCGAGCGCTATCATCAAGCGTCAAATGCTCCACGTGATGCCCCTGCTCAGACAAGGCATGGGCAAAGGATTCCATGGCGAGAAAGAAGGCGACCTGCTTTTGGATGTGGTGAGTCACATACTCAGACTCTTGTTTTAACTCAGCAATAAGATAGAGCACGCCATTTTCTACATCTGAAAACCAAGAGTGCTGTAAGTTGAGTTGATCACCCAATATGAGTCGAACCGTGTGATACGCCATCGCTACTCTCCTTTTCTGTTGTATGTTGGCAGTCAGTTTTGCCCGTGATATTTGACTTCGTCTTTATGATGCGACACCTTTAGCGGGTCATTTAACCGTTATCAAGTGGCCAATCCACCATATCTACTGCATCTACACTCATAGATAGGCCATCACCTTCCCACGTACGGATGAAAACTTCCTCAGGATCATAGAGTTGTGTCTGTTTTTGTAAGTCAAACTTACGATGACCACGCGGGTCAGCCCCGACACCTGCCAAGTACTGCCAATTCCCCCAGTTCGAGCCCACATCGTAATCAATCAATGTATGCTGAAAGTAGTTAGCGCCGTAGCGCCAATCAATGGCGAGTTCATGGACAAGACAACTGGCCACCAGCTGTCGGCCACGATTAGACATATAACCTGTCTGTTTCAGCTGACGCATACAGGCATTAACAATGGGGTAAGGGGTGTTGCCGTTTACCCACTGACGGAATCGCTGTGCATAGAATGAAGTCAGCGGCGACTTGTGCTTAATACCTGAAAACGCGAACAATCTTGCGCCATGACAGCGAGCATACCAATGGAAGTATTCACGCCACAGCAGCTCAAACACAATCCAGTAGGTTGACTCGTTGGCACCAAACCGCCTTTCAAACCGATGCAGTTGACTCACAATCGTTCTTGGTGACACATTGCCATTGGCAAGCCACAACGAGAACTTGGTGGAACTTCGCCAGTCGTCCAACGCGTTGCGTGTCTGCTTGTAACTCAGCGCGGCATCTGTCTCGAAATATCCTCGCACATGCGCAAGTCCTGCAAGCTCGCCACCCCGGACACCTTGTTCTCCCAAATTTACCACCTGCTCGAAGCATCCGTACGCTTCAGGAAGTCCTTGGCGATTGTTAATCGGAGGTGGCAGCTCAGTCACCGTACTTCCGGGAAGAGCAATGGGCTGCTTTTCTATCAGCTTTCGAAACTTTGAAAATGAATCGGGTAAATCAGATAAGTCGAAAGGTAATGTGTTTTCACAAAACAGACTGTGACTTTCTTCTCTATGTACGGTGAGTCTTGGATGATGACGAGCCAAGTGATCCACCACAGTCTCAGCGTACCAGCTGGCTGTTTGTGCAACAAACAGGTCAGTAATGTCATAACGGCCAATGAGTTCGCTTAACTGCTGCGATGCTTCCCCAAGCTATCTGCCTCCAACTTGTGGAGCACTTGCCCAATTTGTCTGAGGGACTGATTGAGCTCTCCGACTGACTGCATTAAGAAGTGCTGCTTAGCATCATTATTGATTTCAACCGGGAGAAATCGACGTTCGAACTGCGTCTTTAATTCAGGAAAAAACACGCAGTGAAGAGAGGTTACTTCTCTAGCTGCTTTGGAGAGCAGTGCGTTGTCATGCAACCGCAAGTCGTTATAAAACCAATACAATCCTCGTTTGATGGCCATCTTGTTCTCGCTATGTTCGTCGCGTTAAGCGCGGGCAGTGTTTACACATACGTACAGACGCGCTTGTTAGCTTAGTCAATGAGTGGGCGGTTCGCGAAGTACACACGTAAAAAGTGTGTCTAAACCATAAGAGGCTTGCATTATGGCACTCAAAAAAACACTCGATAATCTCGCCCCACATTTTGAGCCAGGAGGGAAATACCAAACCTACTATCCACTGTACGAAGCTGTCGCTACCCTTTTTTATACGCCCGGTCACGTAACACAAGGGCGCACCCATTTAAGAGACAGCATCGACTTGAAGCGCATCATGATCATGGTATGGATTGCGGTATTCCCAGCCATGTTCTGGGGAATGTACAACATAGGTAACCAAGCAACAGCGGCACTCAGTGTCACCTACACACTGGATGAACTGGTGCCAGTGTTTGAGCAAAGTTGGCGCTTGTCTCTAGCTTTTGGGTCTCCAGAGGCACTGACCAGTGCCGGTTGGGCCAGTGAAATGTTCTACGGCGCGCTCTTCTTTCTGCCAGTCTATGCGACAGTATTTATCGTCGGCGGTTTTTGGGAAGTGCTGTTCTCTATCGTCCGCAAACACGAAGTCAACGAAGGTTTTTTCGTCAGCTCCATCCTGTTTGCACTTATCTTACCCCCACGATTCCCTTGTGGCAGGCAGCGCTTGGCATCACCTTCGGGATAGTGGTTGCAAAAGAAGTCTTTGGAGGGACAGGGCGTAACTTCTTAAACCCTGCGCTCGCCGGACGGGCTTTTTTGTATTTCGCTTACCCTGCTCAAATGTCTGGCGGGGCAGTTTGGGTGGCTGCCGATGGTTACTCAGGCGCAACGCCACTAAGCCAATGGTATGAAGGTGGTCAAAGTGCGCTAATCAATAACATGACGGGTGAAACCCTCTCTTGGAGTGATGCCTTTATCGGTAATCTTCCAGGCTCAATGGGCGAGGTGTCGACGCTACTTATCATGCTGGCTGGCCTATTCTTGATTGCGATAGGCATTGCGTCTTGGCGAATTGTGCTTGGTGTATTGATTGGCCTGACTGCTACCGCGACATTGCTCAATCTGATTGGGTCAGATAGTAACCCTATGTTCTCCATGCCGATATGGTGGCACTTTGTGATTGGCGGCGTCGCGTTTGGCACCTTTTTTATGGCGACCGATCCGGTTTCCGCTGCATTTACTGACTCGGGAAAACTGGCTTACGGTGTGCTGATAGGGGTTATGACCATCTTCATACGTGTACTCAACCCAGCTTATCCAGAGGGCATTATGCTCGCGATCTTGTTCGCGAACCTGTTTGCGCCACTGTTCGATCATGTGGTCAAAGAGTCTATGGTTAAGCGCCGAACACGTAGGATGAACAAGCTTAATCAATAATGCTCAAAAAGCGTGCAATACACATTGTAAACTGCAACAGCATTTATAAGAGTGCTGTTGCGGAATAAAGATCACACCTTTTTTAGTGTCTATTTTCAAAAACTGAGGATCCGAAAGTGACAATTTACTCATCTCATTAGATAATTGCACAGCTATACAGTAAAAATAACTACAAGAAATTATGGCATTTATCGGAATGAGCTAAGGACAACGAAGGGACTATGAAGAAAAACGATTTTCAGAAATCGGCTGCCAATCTGAAAAAAGCGGTGCCGCTGATGGTGAAACATCACGTACCGGCAACGCCGGCGAATTACGCTTTATGGTATACCTATGTGGATCAGACCATCCCTGAGTTAAATGCCGATATGGATGCCATACTTAAAGATTACGAAGTCCTACCACCTGTTAACTCCGCTTCTCTTTATCGAAGCCACATTGCTGAAAAAGCAGAAGTGGATCTTCAGGGTTTAAAAGAAAACCTGGAAGCCATTGTCACTGAGATGTCGAGCTCGATGGATGATGCCCTTAGCGACACCAGCGAGTTTTCACAAGCGCTTGAACATAGCTTTGACGGCTTATCATCAAGTCTGGATGCCGAGCGTGCACCGACCTTGATGAAGTGATGCCCCTTATCAAACAATTAGTCGATGAAGCCAACGACATTAGGCACTCCACAGACTTCATACACGGACAGCTCAAAAACGCCAGCGATGAGATCAGCCGACTCAAATCTCAGTTAGCAAAAGTCCAATGCAACGCCATGTTCGACAGCTTAACCTCGCTGTATAACCGCGGTGCTTTTGATGCCGACTTAACCATGTTTTGCGAAGCCAAGCAGCCACTAAGTTTGATTTTGTTAGATATCGACCACTTTAAAAAATTCAACGATGAAATGGGGCATCTATTTGGCGACACCATTTTGAAAGGGATCTCTCAGCGTCTGAAGCAAGCTTGTCGTGGCGGCATTACTGCCTATCGATTCGGTGGCGAAGAATTCGCGCTGATTGTACCGAATAAATCACTGCGTGTTGCGAGACAAATGGCAGACGCCCTGCGTTTGGCCGTTGAAAAAATGACCATTAAAGATCGTAAGAACGGCCAAAAGGTCGGCAACATTACCGCCTCTTTTGGCGTGGCAGAATTCATAACAGGGGACAGCTATGCGTCGCTGGTTGACCGTGCCGACAAGCAGCTTTACGACGCGAAACGTTCTGGTCGTAACCGAGTGATGCCGTTCTAAAAAAACGCCCCACCGTTAAGGCGGGGCAATACTACCAAAGGAAAATGCGGTAATAATAAACGTGCTAGCGTGAATTAAAATGCGAAGCTGAATCCTAATGTGTAATCGTCACCGTTTTTCGCGGTGTACTCTTTATCCTCACTGCAAGCGCGTGGTCGCCCTTGCTCATCGCCTTTCACTAGACTAACCCAGTGACGAATTCCCGAAGCGTGACAGTTTTCTGACTGACCAAACGTGGTACATGTTTCCAATTGAATGTCTTCAATTTCTACCAGCTCTAAATTGCCAGTACCTTTACGACGACCAATCGTAACCTCTAGGTGAGTGCCGCTTTCATCACGAAGCAAAATACCTTCTGGTGCACATTTATCGCCAAGGTAAGCTACGAAGTGCTTAGCGCGTTTGAGTCCCGTGTGCTCTCCATTTTTGAAATACGCCTGTACGTGGCGATAATCAATTTCGTAGCTCACCACGTCCTCATGTGAGCCTTTTTCGAGGGGAAACAGGGTGTCTAGCAGCTGTTTTGCCATCTTTTGTTTTTCCATCTGCTCATCAGCTTTAACCATCTCGACGGCGAACACGGCTTCTGCGATAAAGGTTGAATGGTTCTTATGAAGTTCTGTTTTATCGAATGTCAACATGTTCATAGTCTGTCCCTCTTACTGCTGCTAGATCCAAATTAGAGTAATCAACCCAAACGGATGTTTAAATTTATATTCGTTTTGTGATTTGTATACTTTGTAGACTAGCGTGTTTTTGACTACAATTTCACAACAAAAATTTTACAATGTGAATTTTACAAAATGCCAGTGTCAAAAAGTCTGATCCGCCAGTCCCATTTTTTGGGCACCAAAGTTCGTAACCTACGAAAACGTAACCACTTAACCATGGAAGATCTGTCTGCGCGTTGTATTCGCGTCAACCCAGAGTACGCGCCTTCCGTCTCTTACCTATCGATGATTGAACGTGGAAAACGCGTCCCTAGCATCGATATGCTGGAGGTGATCGCCGAAGTATTTCAAAAGGATCCCGCTTGGTTTCTCGACAATGAACCCGAGCCAGATGAAATTACCCCGGTAAAAGGAAATCGCGGCGGAATAAGTGGTATGGCACTTGAGCCAAGCTTTTTGTTCTCCAATGACATTTTGCAGATCGCCATTCCCGAAATGCTCTCGCAAACCGGGATCACGGGTCGTCAATTTGCTCACTTGTTGATACGTGCGCATCAGGAAAGTTTGCAGAACCACTTCCCCGACCTTGAACGTGCCGCAGAAGACGTTGGCTTGAAACGACTTAATCTCTCGATTGAAGATCTCATCGATATTGCGAGCGATTTGGGACTGCGCGTGCAATGGGTAAACCGGACTCCGAAAGATGTGGTGGACGAGCTTGGGGTGAACGCTAAGCAGCTGGTGACGTCATTTTTCGAGCCACCCGGCACCATCTACCTCAACGAAATCCTGAAAGCCTACCCAACACGTCTAAAATACGATTTGGCGGTATATATTGGTCACCGTATCCTGCATCGCGACGAAGGCTTAAAAAGCGTACTCAGCGTCGGCAATCAAAATACCTGGGACGACAGTGCAGCTCATCAGTCTTCTTCGGCACTCAACTCACAGGACATCCTTCAAGCATGGCGCGATTTTGAATCCAGCTTCTTTGCAGGGGCACTACTGTGTCCCAAAGTGCCATTCAGACAACTGCTCGACCGAAGCGGCTATGAGATTGATGTTCATAAACGGGTCGGCGTGTCACCTTCGGTCGCTATGCGTCGCATGACTGTTGTGTCCCCATATCCCCACTGGCACTATTTCGATGCTTATGGCCCTGGGAAACTCAAGGCTGTCTATCGCGGAAATGGTATTCCGCTTCCGTGGGGAAATATGCGGATGGTTAATGACCCCTGTCAGCACTGGGCAGTATTCAGAAGATTGTCTGAACCACAAAATGGTTCGTCGGCGCAAATATCCATATTGAATGTCGGTGATGAACCAAGGATCTATTGTTGTGAATCCATCAATATGACCGACCCTGCGGGTAACAATCGAGTGCTGTGTGCGGGCATCGATCTCAACCCTGCTATTGATGCGCAGGGAGGCAATGCATTAGACATCGCTAGCGAACTTAAACGTTCATGCGTTGAAGGCGGTGGTAGTGTCACCATTCCGCGTCATATCAAAAAAGATCTGCAAACTGTCGCCAAAATACTCAACATAAACTGGGTAGAGCGGGGGATTGAAGGTGATGCTCGATTAATCTGCTCACGAGGGGCTGTTTGTCCGCGTAAACCAAGTTGTTATGAAGGTTGTCAGGATGATGCAAGTCGGACACTGGGAGACATTGTTTGACATGCACAAGGCCTAGCAAGCGAAAGATTAATGAATGAATAGCGAATCAAAATTAGGTGAGGAATAGGCTTGGAAAGAGCCTTTTCTGAGCCCAGAAAGAAAAAAAGCCAGCCACAAAAAGTGTGTGACTGGCTATATACAAGTGTGAACAAAATAGGTTCACTAACAACGTCAGTTGGCTAGGTGACCCTCGGCTTAAAAAGGGTCGCTCTTACTAATGCAGTATGCGTGCCAACTTTTAAAAGCCTCTATTTAATTGATTTTGACTAAATCTACACCAATTTCAGGGAAATAGCGTTCATATCACTTTTGCAAAATGCAAATTAAAATGCATTTTGCAATCACGACGGTTCTCATAGTAGGAATATTGATAAAATACGTAACCCACAAGCGTTACCAGTTGCATAGGTGAGGGTGTGAAATAGTTAAGCTGTCGTTAGGCCAGTTCGATTAAATACACCCAACGCACAACCCTCCAAATTTCAGTAATTGCCCGACTCTAAATTGAGTAATCTAAGTTTTCGCTCTACACCACCAGCGTAACCCGACAGCTTTCCATTCTTACCCACTACTCGATGACAAGGGACAACAATAGACAGCGGATTCTTGCCATTCGCCGTCCCAACCGCCCTTACCGCTTTCGGGTTACCCACTCGATTGGCAAGCTCTTGATAGCTGATTGCTTCACCATATGGGATCTCACACAGAGCTTGCCAAACCTTACGTTGAAACTCAGTCCCTATAGCTGCTAACGGCAAAGTAAACGCCTGACGCTCACCAGCAAAATACTCTTTTAGCTCGATTTCAGCTTGTCTCAATAACGGATAGCTTGGGTTGTGCTCCCCAAGTTCATCTGGGCAGGTAGTGTGCTGCTCAAACCAAATACCCAGTAAGCCTTCACTATTCGCTTGCACAGTAATAGGCCCTAGTTCACTAGTGAATACAGTGTAATAGTTCATGAGAAATGACTCCAACAGTGAAGAGTGGCATAACTGCCCCAGGGTGCAGTATGCTCTGCATTGACTTCGTTATGATCAACCAAATATTTTTTAACAATAAGATCTGAGCTAAGTAGCAAATCTGGGGACGATAAGCCGCGCATTTTTGCATAGTTGACGGTCCAAGGCCCAATTCCTTTTAGCGACAACCAATTATCAGGGTGATCGTCTGGGTGTTCGCCTAGATGGCTGGCAAGTCGCGATAAGGTTAATTTCCTGCTTTCGGGCATTCGCAAAAAACTTAGGTCTTTTCCCGCGACATAGTCAGGGGTCGGAAACACTCGCTGGCCTGAAAGGCGCTGATCCATAGTCTCAGTCAAAAGATTGAGCTGACCTATCGCGGCCTTCACAGATACCTGCTGTCCAAGCACCGCCCGTGCGCCCGCCTCCCAAGCCGACCAAACTCCAGGCAATCTAAGACCAGGCTTTAAAATAAGCCCCTCATCAACAGTGTTTAGGTGAGACTCGACAGCAGTCATGTCAGTATCAAGATCGAATACACGCTTAATGCCACTTAACAAACTTGCCAACTTGGTGACCTGCTCTAGTTCAAACTCGACTTTGACCGTCTGCGTCCCGTTTAGGTCTGCATACAAGCGGAACCAACCTAGCGTCCCATCGATATCAAGGTAGCGCTCATAGCTTTGCTCGGTGACGTACTCAACGCCGCTGATCGCACGCTTTTGAAGGAAACTGAGCATTGCTAACCAGTCATACGCGCCACGATAGGCCAGATAGACTTCGTTGCGGGCAGTAACTTTGCCATCTCCGCGACGCAATTGTGATGGGGTTAACCTAAGCGTCTTCTTAAACGCATCATTAAAACGCCGTACGCTATTAAAGCCGCAGGCAAAACCGATGTCTGCGATAGATAAATGACTATGATGGAGAAGCTGCTTAGCAAACATCAATTGATGATACTGGGCGTATTTCTTAGGTGATAAACCAAGGTGCTCTTGAAATAGCTGGCGTAGATAGCGGCTACTAATGCCCAAACGCTCGCTGAGCGCCTCACAGCTCGACTGATTCAGCGCCCCTTGCTCAATAAGTGTCAGAGCGCGACGAAAACTGGTTTCCGCGCCAAGCCAAGCCCATGAGTTAGGAGCACTTTCCGGACGACAACGCAAACACGGACGATATCCCGCCTCAAGGGCAGCGTGAGCATGCTGAAAATAACGCACGTTGTCCTCTTTCGCCAAATTCGCAGGACAAATCGGCCGACAAAAAATTCCTGTTGTTTTCACAGCAACGAAAAACACACCATCGAAGCGGGCGTCACGAGCTAGCCTCGCCTGCTGATACTGTTCTTTGGTCATTGAGATTACTGTCACCATGTCGCCTCATTCTTTTTATCATTAGTGTCCAGTGTAAACCAAGTTAGGTCCGTCGTTAGCCATTTTCGGAACTCAACATAGGATAATTTTCGCAAGGAAAGCTTCATCACATTGTCATCTAAGTTTCAAATTTTCACGTAAAAGTAACGACTTACTAAGTGCTTAAATTAATCGTCTGGCAAAATTTCAAAAAACGCCAAAGCTCTGTCTATACTGAGGCAGAGTTTGATGATAAACGTCATTTTATGAGGGTGGCTATGTCTAATGTAGATTTTCGTCTTGGAAAGAAACCGTTCTACGATAACAAGCGGTTTCGACGTGGGTTTGCAAAATCCGGGGACTTTACCATTGCTGAAGAGGAGATATTGATCCGCTTCGGAGATACGATGAACTTACTTGAAGGCGGCGAGCTCGTGCCAGAGTCTGAAGGGGAGCGTCATTTTCTGCAAGTCGTTGCCGATGAGAAGCAAGCAAAAAGCAAGCTTGAGAAAACGTGGATCAAGTACATCCATCTAGCTCGAGACCGGAAGAAGTTCCATACCCTTAATGGGAAAAAGGCGGCCGCGACCGAAAGTGTCGAGGATGAGACTGATTATGATGATAGTAATGACGATATTGGTAATGACATCGTTGATGATGAGGCTCGTTCAGACGACTAAATCCCAGCTTCGCGTTTAACGGTTCATCTGAAGACTGTAGCCCAATTTGGAAATTGGGCTACAACTGTTGTTCTTAAGCTGAAAACTATATGTCTACGCTGGAATCAACTTCCATTTAATGACGGATCGTGATTTTGGAATTCGACAACAATTACAATAATAGCTTACGTTGCCACACGCTTTCATAGCATCCAGCTTTGTGTCGCAATCAGGACAAAATGGCGTTTTATTGAAGCTCACCTGACACTGAGTGCAAGTGCGACCTTCCTCATTTTTCACTTCAATCTTGCATGTTGGGCAGGCCAACGTTAGTGCTTGAATCGCTGCGTGATCCATGTTCTACCTTTTACTTAACGCTTCTCTCAACCGGTTCAAGAAGGCAAACAACTACAGATAGCTCAGTATAATTGCTCACCGACTTTGATGACAAAACCACCAAGCACTGACAATTAGAGTTTTAAATAGGTAAATCAGCCATCTATTTAAGTCATAAATGACTCACCGACACCTCGCAACTCAACCAAGGCTAAATTGGCAATCTATGGGTATTTTTAACTTCTTTAATACCAATGCTAGATTGAATTGAGAAAACACTCGGTAGTTTTCTCAGTTCAGATACTCGCTCATAATATTGGTCGAGATCATAAGCGACAATTTGAACAATGTAATCCGCATCACCGGCAATACAAAAGCATGTGATGACCCAACTCAACGCATTGACCGCGGCTTCAAACTTCTCGGTATCGGTAGGATGATGGCTACTCAAACGAACTTGGCTAAATCCAACAACTTGCAACCCTAACTTCTTACGATCCAAGCTCGCATGATAGCCCGTAATATAGCCATCTTGTTCAAGCTTCTTCCATCGTCTCCAACAAGGACTATCACTTAAGCTAACGCGCTCTGCCAACTCGCTCACCGTAATCCGGCTATCACCTTGTAGCTCTTCAAGTATGTTTATATCCATTCTACTGAGACTATCGGTATTTTGTTTCATTTATCAGCCTAATATAGAAAATTTATTTCATACTGGCTCTATTTTGATGATAAATCAACCAACTTGTTTCAGGTGGATTTTGCATACTCATGGCTCCTTCATAAAAACGTGAGACGACTATGAACACGCCAGAGCTGATTACATTAATTGCCCTAACCATCATTACCGTTATCGTTCCAGGTCCCGACTTTCTCATTGTGTCCCGCAATGCGGTAGTGCACTCAAGAAAGGCTGGATGGTTGACTGCTTGTGGTGTGGCTAGCGCCGTTTGGATACATATTTCTTACTCTATTGGACTAGTTCATTTGGCTTCTTCTCACTCCCAATGGCTTTTCCAAGGGATGAAATACGCTGGTGCGTGCTATCTCACTTATTTGGGGTATCAATCTTTGAAGACGAGACAAGACGATGTTGACTTAGCTAAAACAAGATCGAATAGCAACTTTTGGTTGCAAGGCTTTATCAACAACGCCCTTAATCCTAAAGCGACGCTTTTCTTCATAAGTGTGTTTAGCCAAGTCATATCCAGCGACACTTCAATTTGGGTACAAGTTGAATATGGCCTTGTCATCACCGCCATTTGTTTAGCCTGGTTTCTCCTCCTTCCCTACTTTTTGACCACCAAACCGTTTAGGTCATTGGTCAATACTTATATCGCGCCGATAGAGAAGTTCGCAGGAGTACTGTTTATTGGGTTTGGGCTATACACCATGTTGGGTTGACCCATCGCCTGATCATTGAGCTAAGATTTAACAAACACAGTTTTATCGATTGCCACCCCAGAAATGAGAGTAAGAGTCATTTACAATATAAGACATTAAAGATGCGACATCTGCCCATTCACTGCGGGTAAGGAGAACACCATGACCACAACCATCACTCAATGGTTAGCACGAGATCCGGATTCAAAAACTCGTCAAGAGCTGCAACAGCTTATCGATAGTAACAATCAACAAGAGCTGGCTGATAGATTCAGTGCTCGTCTAGCGTTTGGTACCGCAGGACTCAGAGGAAAAGTCGGCGCAGGCCCCAACCGAATGAATCGACTCGTCATCCAAGAAACCGCAACAGGACTTGGGCAATATCTGCTTGAGCAAATAGACAATGCGGACACGCGAGGTGTGATTGTCGGCTATGATGGTCGAATCGATTCAAAACAGTTTGCTCACGATACCGCCAGTGTGCTTACCGCAATGGGTATTAAGGTCTATTTGACCAGCCAAGTAGCGGCAACGCCGATTGTCGCGTTTGGCGTGAAAAAATTTAACGCGGCGGCGGCAGTCGTTGTCACCGCGAGCCACAATCCGCCGGAATATAACGGCTTTAAAGTCTATTGGGAAAATGGCGCGCAAATCATCCCGCCTCATGACACTGGCATCGCGACGAATATTGACCAAGCCACCACCAAGCCACTCACATTAATGTCCCTAGAGCAAGCGAGCGAACAAGGCCTGCTGGAATGGCTAAAAGAAGACTACTACCAATCCTATCGCATTGCGATGAATGGCAATCCACTACTTAAACGTAGTAATCACACTGATGTTTCCATTGCCTATACTGCGATGCATGGTGTGGGCGCCGAGATGGCAGAAACCTTGCTTGCCGATGCCGGATTTCAGAACGTTGCCAGCGTTGCAGAGCAGCGTGAGCCTGATGGCACCTTCCCCACCGTCAATTTCCCAAATCCAGAAGAAGCGGGCGCTATGGATTTGGTGATGGCACTTGGCAAAACGCACAACGCGGACATCGCCTGCGCAAACGACCCAGACGCGGATCGCTTCGCCGTTGCGGTAAGACGCGAAGATGGCGAGTATCAAATGTTAACCGGTGACCAAGTCGGAGCGCTGTTTGCCGATTACCTATTGAAAAATAACCCAAATGCGCTGGTTGGCAATACGATTGTGTCTTCCAGATTATTGAGTGCGATAGCCAAAGCGCACGGCGCACAATACTACCAAACACTCACCGGTTTTAAATGGCTCACCAACGTCGCTATGGAGCAGCAAAGTGAAGTCCATCCGTTCCTATTCGCTTATGAGGAAGCACTAGGCTACACCATCGGAAATCAAGTGTGGGATAAAGATGGTCTGTCTGCTTTGGTTGCCTTTGCCCAACTAACAAGCGAGCTAAAAGCACAAGGTAAAACCATCTGGGATAAACTCGAAGCCTTGTATCGACAACATGGCTTCTACTGCAATGCGCAGCGCAGTATTGCGCTCGACCCAAACTCGCCACCGATCGGTGACAAGTTACGCCAGCAACCACCAACCCAGATTGCAGGGCAAAAGGTCGTCGTGACAGAGGATCTTAAGTCTTCAACACGCTTGTTAGCCAATGGTTCGACAGAGACTATCAATCTACCATCCAGTGATGTGCTCATCTATATCCTAGAAGATCAGTCACGAGTTATCGTGCGCCCTTCTGGCACCGAGCCTAAATTGAAGTGTTATTACGAAGTGATCAGCGATTTTCCCGCTAGCATGGATTACGCATCAGCCAACCAACATGCAGAAGACAAAATGAACACGCTTATTTTGGCACATCAACAGAGTCTATAAGTACAAACAGGGAGCGACTCATCGCTCCCTGTTTTTATTGCCTTAGTGACTTATTGACTTAGTGACTTAGTGACTTACAAATACTTGCCTACAAAAGAGACCACAGTAGGAACGTATTTTGGCGAATCGAACACGTCAGCGCTATGACCTACCCCTTTTTCAATATACAGCGCATTCTCCACACCAAACTCATCAAGCTTAGCCTTGAGCAGCTCACTTTGTGAATGCGGCACACGCTTATCTTCATCACCATGAAGGAGTATGTACGCTGGCGAGTCGGCACCAATATAAGTGGTTGTGGAGGCCTCAATCGCCACATCAGGAATATCACTCGGAATCCCACCTAAAAAACGTGATACGGAAGACTTCGCTGACGCCTTTTTATTTCCTTTATTACCCAGAGCCAACAGATCCGTCGGCCCAAAGAAGCTCACCACAGCCGCTACTTGGTAGTTTGGCGAAGAGATAAAACCAACTTCTTTGTGCGTATTGAGAGCCCCGACGAGCCCCGCCAAGTGACCACCCGCAGAACGCCCCATCAGTACTACTTTGTTTGCATCAACTTGGTATTGCGCAGCTTTTTCGTACAAATAGTTGAGCGCATCGTTGATGTCCGCCACTGGCGCTGGAAAAGTAGCCTCTCCACTCAGACGGTAATCCACTGAAGCGAGCGCGTAACCGCGCTCTAGAAACGAGTTCAGTAACCGTGGATTCTTGGTCGGGATGGCATCTTTCGAGCCTCGTTTCCAAGCACCACCATGTACCCAAATTAATAACGGTGCAGGTTGAGTCTTTGTGACGGTTGGCAAGTACAAATCCAAAGCCAATGTCTTGTCACCGACCTGTTTAAAAACAATGTCTTTACGAACGGTATAGTTGGCGTTCGCTAAGCTAACGGGCAGCAGAAAAAGCAGCATGATTATCAGTGTTTTTTTCATCAATAGTTCTCTATCTCAAAGGCGCGAGACAAAGCCGCACGCCAAAACAAAACAGTCAGGTTTAGAACGAAGTGTTGATAGCCAACCAGTAACGGCGCCCATCTTCAACATAACCGTACTCTTCATAATTCGTTTGCTTATCAAGTAGGTTATAGATACCCGCCATCAAACGTACATTGTTTGAAACTTGCCAGTTCCCACCCACATCAACGTAAGTCACCGCGGGAGCAAGACTATTGCGTGAGTCTTTCGTTATCGTATCTGCCTCTTTGTCACGATATGAAACACGCAGCCAAGAACGAATATCTGGACGAATCGCCCAGTCAGCGTTCAGATTAGCAAGGTGCCTAGGCATTTGAGTCAACGGCTGTCCTTTATCCGCACCCGATTTTTTCTCACTATGCGTAAAGGTATAGCTGGCAGCGATTTTTACTGAGTCCGTTAGCTGTTTGGCTATTGCAGCTTCTGTACCATAGGTAACGGCATCCTCAATATTGACGTAGGTCGCATCACATGCTCTCCCCGTACAACTGTCATCAAGATTGACCTTGTCAATTTTGTCCTTAAAGTCGTTATAAAACAGCGTGATATTTGATGTTAAAGAGCGGGAGCCAACAAAATAAACCCCGAGCTCGGTATTCACCGACGTTTCTGGTTTTAGGTCTGGGTTGCCGTAAACATCACATCGGCCGTTACAGCTCTCTTGAACCCAATCGCCTTCCATCTCGGTAAGACTCGGCGCTTTATAACCCGTGGAAACACCGCCCTTCACCGTCCAAGCTTGATCCACACTCCAAACCCCGTATAAACGCGGACTAAACTGTGATTCAAACTGCTGATTATTGTCGTAACGAAGTCCAGCTGTTAGGGTGAAATTATCGAGAAGATACCATTCATCTTCGGCGAACAGTGACCACTGAGCGTTCTTAAATACATACTGGGTATTATCAAGTTCTTGCTGCTCAAAGGCTGCGCCGAGTGTTAGGAAGTGATCGCTCAACGGCAACGACCATTGAGAGTTAACATTGGTATTTTCAACCGTTAGCTCTCGACCAACGTTTTCTACCCGCTCCTGACTCACATAGGACGCGCCGCTACCCCAAAGGTAATTGCCATCGTGAGCAAGGCCAATAGCATTGCGATTATTTTGGGTTTCTGACGTTGAGGTTCGAGTTTTCCCTTCTGTATTCACTCGCTTTTGATCGTGATACGCATAGTCGAGCGTAAAAGTGTCCGTGTCCGTTGGTGTGAGGTACAAAGAGGCGCGATAGTTTTCTAGATCTTTACCACCGTTGGCATACAGTATTTCATCTTCAACCCGCTCTTGATATAAACCAGTGACAGAAGCACTAAGTAGATCTTTGATGATCGGCCCCGCTAAATGCAGCTCCCCTTGATACTCGTTACCAGACTTCGGGTTTTCTTGCAGAGTCGTCTCAGCACGCAAATTGCCGTGCCACTCTTGATAGTCTTTGCGGGTAATCACATTAATCACCCCACCAATCGCATCGGAACCATACAAGGTTGACATCGGTCCCCGCACAACTTCTATTCGCTCAATAGCGCTCAAAGGCGGGAGCCAATCTTGTTCAAAACCACCACCGCTGCTCACTTGTGTTTGACGGCCTGACTGTTTGCGTCCATCAACAAGGATCGCCGTATAATCTGACGGCATACCTCGCAGCGAAATCTCTTGCCGAGAGCCACCACCGGTAACGACGACACCAGGTAGGTCTTTGATGGCATCTGTGAGATCACGATAAGCGCGATTTTCAATCTGTTCTCGGTCAATCACGCTGATCGATGCCGGAGCCTGAGTGACGAGTTGTTCGTGACCAGAAGCAGTGACAACCATGGTCTCCATAGCTTCTGAAGCCTTCTCGTCAGAAACAGCAGGAAAAGATAAGGTAAACAAGCTGATGCAAGCGGCACCAGCATAGCTAGAAACGTTAAGGTGGTGAATAGACGACATGGGTTGGCAAACTTTCTTGTTATTGATAATCGTTATCAATTAAACAGTCAAAACAGTTTCACCACAACCATTACAGTATCTAGAACATCGAATGTGGCTATCCGCATTGTGCATAACATCTGCCGTATTTATGCCATATTTATGCCACTGCTTGCCCATCAGCATATTGTTTTTTAAACAGATCTCGAATCCACTCACACATTGAATCCTCATGAAATCGCTTGTGCCAGTAGAGGTAGACAGATTGAAAGTCCAGTTTTAGCTCTTCAGGTACCTCACGAACGATCAGCCTATCGTCTCTCGCAGCTTCTTGCGCGAAAGGCGTGGGAAGGTGGAAAATAACATCGGACTCAGCAGCAATACTTGCCGCAGAACTGAAATGACTTAGTCTCACTGGTATAGACAGGCGATTCTTGCGATCGACTAAGCCCAACTCAATAAATTTATGCTCAAAAGAGAGGGTTTGCTCTCCCTGCAAAGATATTTGCCCAAAGTGACAAGGCAACAAATTTTTAGCACTCAGCGTCTCTTCTGCCAATGGGTGGTCTCGGTTCATTAGCAACTGAAATTCACGTTTAGCCACTAACATTCGGTAAAGGTTTTGTTCCGATGTCGGAGGTTGATGGGATGACAACACAAAATGTACATCTCCGGCCACCAGCGCATCAAAATGGCGTTGTGCGGTCGTATCGATACTCACCACCATATTAGGGGCTCTTTCACGAATCTCGGAGACTATGCTTGGCATTAAGGTATTAACCTGTGGCAGAAGGCCGAAAAACTTCACAACACTGGCGTCTTGTTTTGGCTCAAAAGCCTGTTTGTGAACCAAAACCTCTAGACTGTTGATTACAGTGTTAATGTCCGCCTTGATACTGACCGCTTTTGGGGTGAGTTCATAACCGGCATGAGTTCGAACAAGTAGTTCATCTGAAAACAAAAGTCTCATTTTCTGCAGCGCGCGACTTACAGAAGATTGACTAATATTCATTGCCAAAGCGGTATTCGAGACATGCTTTTCATCCAACAAGGTTTTTAGAATCGTCAGAGAGTTAATATCAAATTGAGATAAGTTCATTAGCTTTGGTGTCTTTATGTGTTTTGTCGTTCAAATAGTACAAGTAATTGCGGACGAACGTAAATATCTAGCTTGTACAACTGACTCCTCAAACCGGAGATTGCTTAACGCTAGTTAAACACTCATAAAATGCATTTGCAGCAGGTGACAATGCGGTCTTTGCTCCCTTTAATACAACCGAAAAGTCACTCGTAAACCACCACTGCTCTGGGTTCACTGCCACCAACGCCTGTTGAGATCGGTTGCTTTCAATAAGATGACTAGGGAGAAAGCTCAAATGCGTCCCCGCCATCGCGAGCAAAGCGCCAGATTCAACGTTCCAACCATCGATAAGTTTTAGTTGTTGGTACTGCTCAACATTCAAAAGCTTACGCATTACCTCAGAAGCATAGCCACCAATGTTAATGCGTCGTCCCTCAAGCGAGTGATTGTTAGTTTCAATTTCCTTTGCAACATCTTCGCGGGCAAAAAGGTAACTCTTTTCAGTGAACAGAAACTCAGCATGACTAAAGGCATCAAGTTGATGTTCAGCGAGAACGACGATCATCATGTCCAGCTGTCCTTTCGCCAGCTTTTCATTAAGCAAGGTGTAATCGCCAACCTCGAGCGTGAGCTCCACACTGTCGCTCAGCTTATAAAAATTTTCGATGGCGGTCGGAACAGGATTGCTAGGAAGCGTAATCGTATTGTCGAGAACACCGACACGCACCTGCCCCGTCAGCTTTGACTGTACGCCCTTCAATTTAAAGGCAAAATCACTGAGCACATTACTCAGTTCATTTGCATAACCATACACAGTGTGTCCCTCACTTGTTAAATCAAACCCACTTCGGCCACGCTTACAAAGCGTCACGCCCAAGCTCTTTTCGAGTTCTATCAACTGATTACTCAGCACAGGCTGACTCAGCCCAGTACTTACGGTAGCATTGCTGATGCCGCCCTGCTCAACGATCTCGCAGAAAATCTCTAATCGTCTCAGGTCACGCTTGTCCAGTTTCTCAATATGAATAGCCATAATTTAATACATAACCAAAAACAAATGTTTGCATCTAATAATATGTATTTATTTGTATGTAACAAGCTGCTAACTTTTTTTATGTGAACTTTATGGATAATTATTTAGGAGCTTAGGATGGCGAACACACAAACAACACGGAAGATTGATGACTTTGAGTTAGAGCCCGTACCCGAGAAGGCAAAACGCTCGTGGTACGTCATCAGTTTAATTTGGCTTGCAATTGGTATTGATATCTCTGGCCTGTTCTTGGGTGCGTTTCTAAGTACCGGACTCACCATTCATGACGCCCTATTTGCGACGTTTGCAGGCTCTGCCGTTCTCGCCGTACTTGCCATGCTTTGCGCTAATATTGGTTTCCAATCTGGCGTCTCCACACCATTAATGAGTAGCTCTGTATTTGGTCGCCACGGTGGTAAGGTCCTCGGCGCCATCAACGGTATTTCTCTTGTTGGCTGGTTCGCGTTTCAGGCGGACTTTTTCGCCTACATACTTGTCGATGCGCTAGCGCAGTATGACATCGTCGTCTCTCACTTTGCTGCGCTTGTTGGCGGTGGTGTGCTGATGATGATCACTGCTATCTATGGTGTCCGAGCGCTCGGTAAGCTCAGCGCCTATTCAGTGCCACTGATGGTGACACTGATTACCGTTGGCCTATTTATGGCAGCAGGTGCACAAAGCGCGGGTGACAAGGTTATTGAATCACCACTCTCTATGGGTGAAGCTATTTCCTATGTCATGTCGATTTGGATCCTCGCTGCAGTCGCGGCTCCTGATATTGCCCGCTACGCGAAAACGCGCAAAGACGCGATTCTTGGTGCCGGCTTTGGCTTCCTATTTGGTAACAGCGCGACGATTGTGGTTGCTTTGCTGCTCACGCAAATGACCGGCTCCGACGACCTAGTGAATGTGTTCTTCGGTATTGGTTTAGGTATGGCAGCGATCATCGTGCTGGTGTTTGCTCAGTGGACGACCAACAGCAGTAACCTTGTCTCAGGCGCTCTGGGCATGTCGGTTGTGTTGCCGAATGTACCGCGTCCTATTTTGGTCATCATTATGACCATTCTTGGCCTTGCTATCGCTCAGCTTGGCATGATCGATATGTTTACTGCATTTCTCACACTTCTAGGTGTGACGATTGCGCCTTCAGCAGGTGTTTACCTCGCTCAATACTACTTCTTGGATAAGTCTGCACTTGAGTTTGAACGTATTCAAAGTGCGCCTAATTGGATGCTAAAAGGCTTGGTGGCCTGGGCATTGGGTAGTGCGGTGAGTGCATGCACCGCTGGCGAGTTCTTCAACCTATTCTCATTAACCAGTATTTCAGCGATTGACGGTATTCTTGCGTCCTTCGTTGCCTACATTGTGCTTGTAAAGCTGTCAGTATCAAATAAGGAAGCGGTTCGTGATTTTCAATGATCAAATGATTGATGACATTGCCCTAGGTGCCACTGTACTTGGCACCGGAGGGGGTGGTGATCCCTACAGTGGTGCGCTGATGGCGAAAGTCGCCATCGCCAATACAAAAAAGCCTGTTGAGCTTATTTCGCTGGATGAGGTGAAAGATGACTGGATGACAGTGCCTTCGTCTATGATCGGCGCACCCACCGTCGCCATTGAGAAACTCAACTCTCAAGATCAAATGTTGGTCGCGTTTGAAGCGATGGAACAAGCCGTCGGTGAGCGTATCGAAGCGACCTTCCCTATTGAGGTTGGCGGTTTCAACTCATTGATCCCAATTTTGGTTGCGGCACAAAAAGGGATCCCAGTGATCGACTGTGATGCTATGGGACGTGCATTCCCAGAGTCACAAATGGTGACCTTTTATTTAGACGGTCTGCCATCCGCGCCCAACACACTTGCTGATGAAAAGGGTAACGTGGTTACTTTGCATCCTATTGACGGTGTTTGGTCTGAGCGATTTGCTCGCCCAATCACTGAGCAAATGGGTGGCTCTGCAGCGATGTGTGATTACCCTATGTATGGTAAAGAGCTCAAACGCAGCGCACTCGGTGAGACCCTGACCAAAGCCATGCAGATAGGTAAAGCCATTCGTGAAGCCAATGCTCGCGGTGACAGTGCGGTCGACGCCGTGTTGGAGATCGTTGAAGGGCATCGAATTATTAGTGGAAAGATTGTCGATATCGATCGAAATACCGGCGGTGGTTTCGTAACTGGCGGTGTCGTCATTGAGCCGCTTAAAACCTCTGAAAGCAATGCGGATCCCGTCTACGTTCATTTCCAAAATGAACTGTTGCTCGCTCACAAGGGAACTAATGCGAGTGATATGACCCAAGAATCGCTCCTAGCTTGCACACCCGATTTAATAAGCATCTTAGACCATGAAACTGGGCAGCCCATCACGACCGAGCAGCTTAGATACGGACAGCGGATTGAGCTTATCGCTTACCCTTGCGACCCCAAATGGCGCACCGCTAAGGGTATCGAAGTCGCCGGTCCCGATTACTTTGGCTATGGCGTGAAATATGTCGCCATTGAGAACCTTTCAACACGCACAAATACGGAGGCAGGACTATGACAACCGCTATTTATCGCCTCGGTATTGATGTCGGTGGAACCAACACAGACGGTGTCCTTTTGGATGAGTCACTCAAGATTATCTCTAAGGTCAAAGTCGCGACAACACACGATATTTCAACGGGCATTGACAACGCCATTGATGAACTGCTTCGCCGAGCAAACCTGACCGGCGAGAGTGTCAAACATGCCATGCTTGGCACGACTCAATGCACCAATGCCATTGTTGAGAAGCGAGGTCTCGACAAGGTAGGCATGCTTCGCCTAGCACTGCCGAGCGGCAGCGCTGTGCCCCTCTTTGTGGTTGGAGCGTATCTTGGCAGACCTTACTCGGCGAGCATTTCTATCAAGCCACGGTGGCTATGAGTACGACGGTCAAAAAATCGCCGACGTGGATGAGAAAGAGATCCGTCAGCTATGTCATAAAATGAGGGGCAAGGTTGATTCTATCGCAATTTGTGGTGTGTTTTCTCCCGTGAACGGTGACCAAGAGCTAATGGTTGAACATTGGGTGAGAGAGGAACTGCCAGAGGTTAATATTTCCCTTTCGCATAAAGTTGGCAGTCTAGGTATCCTAGAGCGTGAGAACGCCACTATTTTAAATGCGGCTCTGCAAGGCACAGCGAAACGCTTTGTCGAAGGATTTTGCCACGCGCTAGAGAAACACCGCATCGCTGTTACGCCCTATTTTGGGCAAAACGACGGAACACTGATGTCGCAAGAATTTGCGCTCAAGTACCCTATTCTTACCGTAGCGTGCGGTCCTACCAACTCCATTCGCGGAGCCAGTCATCTCACTAAGCTTGATGATGCTATTGTGGTCGATGTTGGCGGTACCACATCAGATGTAGGTGCACTAACACATGGCTACCCTCGCGAATCGAGCGTAGCAGTCGAGCTTGGTGAAGTGCGCACCAACTTTCGCATGCCGGACATTTTAGCCATCGCCATTGGTGGGGGAACCAAAGTGATGCTCAACGATGGTGACATTCAGTTAGGCCCTGAAAGTGTCGGTCATGAACTGACTCAAAAGGCACTCAGTTTTGGTGGAGACACGCTAACTCTCACCGACGTAGCACTCACTAAACAAGTGATGGAATGGACTGGTAAGGCAAAGCAAGAGTCTATTGATTTTGCACCAGAAATGGCTGATCAGATTTACTCAAATATGGTGGAAAAGGTTGAAGATGCCATCGACAGAATGAAGACCTCCGCCACCAAAGTGCCGGTTATTCTCGTTGGCGGTGGCAGCGCGCTAATGCCCAACGAGTTTGAAGGTGTCAGCTCAGTCGTTCGTCCTGAGCACTTTGAAGTCGCCAATGCGATTGGTGTCGCGCTCGGTGAGATATCAGGTCAGTTAGACAAGATTGTCCCCATCGAGCCAAATCAGCGAGCTGAGGTACTGGCTGATTTGGAGAGAGAAGCCTGCCAACTCGCCATGGAAGCCGGTGCGTGCGCAAACAGCGTTTCGGTAATCGAGCGCAGTGAAATACCGCTCAGTTACCTGCAAGGGAACATGGTACATGTCAAAATAAAAGCCGCAGGCAAAATTGCGTGATAACTGACACTGACACTGACAGAAATAAAACGCCCCTTCGGACGATAAGTCGACAGGGCGTTCTACTCACTCAAAATGCATAAAAATGGGCTCTGGTCAATGCTTCATAAAGTTACAACTCGACCTCATGTACTAAAGCAAGTCAACACCACACTGTTTGGTAATAGTTTTCTTGGCAAGTAACGTTATTTCTTTAAATCTATCCATAGAGCCAAAACGAGCAAAATGAGGTTCTACAAGATCACACGATCCATCAACAACGAGTGCTAACCTCATCAACGCAACAGCGTCACTCGGATCCATCTTCAGTTGCTCAAGGCTTACTTTAAACGCAGCTTGGAAGTTATCTTGCTGATAATAAGCATCGTATCTTTGAGATAGCTCCGTATATTCTGTTGAGATGGGAGTATCATTTGCAATAGCAGATAAAGAAAGCGCCAAAGCTAGCGAATAACCAAATCTCCGGCACCATTTGGAACTTTGGACAAAAAGTCTTTCCATTGTCCAGGATGAATTGTTGGGCAACCAGCAGAACCTTTCCATGTTGTTTTGTACCCCCAATGTACATGAATGTAATTAGCTTTTTTTCCATAAGCTGGAAAATTAGGATTACTATTTAGAGTTGGCACAAACTGATTATCGTTTACCACTAACGCCGGTAAATTTTTATGTGTGCCATGTTTGATGTTATATGTTCCTGAACGAATGTATGGATAGGCAGCGTGCCCGCTAATTTGGGGCTCTCTTGGTTTATAAGGGTTCGGCGTCGAACTACCTTTAAAGGTACCTAACACATCCCCCTTTTCATCGTAAATCACTACTTTTTGTGAGTAGACTGGGTCAACCGTTGTGCCTTCTTTTTCAAAAACAATTTTCCATTTTTTACGCTCCATAATCACCTCACTTGCAACAGATGAGCAGTAGCGATAGTAACCCTATTAGAAAGCGACGAATGAAACAGAAAGACAATCTGCGATCACTTCTTGGTAGGCTAGCACTTCACTACTACTTTCGCTGGTTATGTGCAATCGTGATTAGTACCTAAAACGACGGATCTGACTATCCAATTCAGTCGTGTTCAAAGTGATGGCTTCCGCTAAGGCTTGCAGTTCATTGTTAACACTGCGCATGTCTGCTGCGCTAGAATCAAGCTCGCGCATATCCCCTGCAACGGTATTGCTCACATTGGACTGCTCTTCACAAGCACTCGCGACAGAATCAACCATGGCGTTGATGCTGGTCACGGCTTCAATCATCTTAGTGAGCGCAAGCTGCGCTTCATCAGAGCTTACCTTTGTGAGTTCCACCAGTTGCTTAGATTCTTGAGTCGCATTAAACGACTCGGTTGCCTCTTGTTGCAGGCTTTCAATAATGGATTCTATTTCGCTGGTAGAGTCGTGAGTCTTGCTTGCAAGGGCGCGAACCTCATCAGCAACAACAGCAAATCCGCGGCCGCTTTCACCGGCTCGCGCCGCTTCAATGGCAGCATTTAGAGCCAAAAGATTGGTTTGCTCAGCAATCGCTTTAATCACTTCAACGACGCGGCCAATATCGTCACTTCGGTTCTTGAGCGCGTTAGCGCGCTCGGCGGCAGTCTCAAGGTTAGCGGACAGGTCTTCTACATTAGAGACATTTTGCATAATCGCTTGTTCGCTTGAAGCCCCAAGAGAAAGTGCATCATTGGATTTGAAAAGAGTGTTCTCTGTGTTCGCTGCAATTTCACTCGTCGCCAGATTAAACTGCTCAATCTTGCTCAGGCTTTCATGAGTGAGCGCCAACTGATTTTCAGTTTGCTGACTTACTGAAGTGCGCACGGAAGTAATAGCAGAGCCATTTTGTTTTAAGCTTTCTGTCGTGCGAGCCGTATCGATAACGATCTCTTGCACTGTCTCTACAAAACGGTTGAACGCCTTGGCCAAATCGCTCACTTCATCGTTTGACGTTGCTTGTACTCTCGATGTTAGATCGCCGCCACCAGCCGCGATATCATTCATACTGCTGGCCATCCCTTTTATTGGGGTCACAACCAAGCGATCCATAATGAAACCAAGCGAGACGATCACCACTAAGTACAAAGTCCCGAACATCAACATCGAGCGAAGCATTAAGCTTTCTAGCTCATTGCGCGCTTGCTCACTATTAAAACCAAGCGAAACAGAGCCAATTGGCAGACCATCCCACTCAATATCAATACGAGATTCAAATTCCGCCGCCTGCTGGCGAATTTGACTCATTTCTTTGCCGTTTTGATCGCGAACCACGATGCTCGAAATGGTGTCATTCTTGATGTAAGCCTCAAGAATGCTGCCAATCAGCGCTTTGTCATACACATACACCGGCTCTTGCAAGATAACTTGCAACTCCTGCTCGATTTCTTCGGTAACCTTCGCGAGATCTGCTTCCACATTTTGCTTAGTCAATACATATTGGGTCGACAAGGCAATCGCTGTAACCAGCGTCATGACGAGTGTCACCACAAGAATAATTTTTTTGGTCAGTTTGTTCATGTTACACCTGTGGTTACTTAGCTAAAGGGTCAAAGAAAAAGTGTTCAGGGATGGCTTTCGTGGCAGCGGTGACATTCGGATTTTCCAACTCAAATACCACGCGCTCACTCAAATTTGCTTGTTGCAATGCAGCTTTAATCTCATTGTCCGCAAAGAACATAGTCTCGTAGAGCCCTTCATTATGGATTTCTAGCATGATGTCATAGAGATGAAGCTTCAATGCATCGTTGCCTTTGCGCACAAACAGGAGATAAGGCATCTTGTAACGAAGCATCACGTTTCCATCGACTTCCAATGGAAGATGCGGGTGAGATTTCACTTCCGCCCAAGGCTCCATTACGCCACGCATAAACGCATCGCAGCGGTTGCCAGCAACCAGCATGTCGAAAATATTTGGGTACTTGAGTGATTTGGCGATCGATAATCCATTCGCTTCCAGAATCTCGGTATCTGCCCACGTTTTTCCTGAGCAAAGTGATAAGCGCTTTAAATCGGCAACAGAGTTAACCGCTGCTAACTTATTGGTTCGCTCTGTGCTTACTAATCCGATACGCATGCCCAACATGCCGCGATAAATGGGAAATGGAATGGCGTCAAAGCGCGTTTCAAGATCTTGGTTGGTCGCAGTCCACACCACGTCTAACGTATCGCTTTCTAAATCAGCAAGTAATCGAGTCCCTGCGGGCTCGCCTGTCTTGGCGTAGATAAAATCGATGGAAGAGTACTGCTCGGAACGAGAAATGATCTCTTTTAATAAGGTTAAATGGAGTTTATCGTCGTCAGGCTTACCGGCTAGCCTTAACGGCTGGGCAACAGACGACAGCGACAATACCCCACACAAAGTAGCCAATAGCAACTTCTTCATGGTGCACCTAACATTCTGATACTAATAACAACCACCGCCATGTAAGAAACAACAGCGGTACAACGGGTTTGTAGGGGAGGGATTTGTCGCATTTACGATCTGCGCCGCAGTATGCCACTCATTTATATTTGTATCGGAATGTAACTACAGAACGATATACAGTCAATCGTTCGCACGGGCAGCAAAGAAAGGTCACCCAGACTTTATCGCTACCATAAAAGCCTGGTACATAGATTTTATTTTACTTAAAAGGTAAAAATCAAAATAACAAACCAGTCAAGGCGCTCTACTAATCACAAAAAATAGTCGGTCACGCCTGGTTGAATTTCATCCAACCAACAAAAATATGCGAGACACCTCATATATTTTTTCATGAGATGCCTCTATTAATAGCGGTTAATGCTGAGACGCATCTGACTCGGTCTCAGGTGACACATCGTCATTTTCCTCATCTACCCACTTCATGAATACCTGATATCCCGCAGTTAAAAACGCGGCACCGATAAACATGCCGAGAATACCGCCAGACATCATGCCACCAATGGCGCCAATGAGCACCACGGGCATAGGAACACTTAACCCTCGCCCAAGCACCATAGGTTTAAGTATGTTGTCCACCAAGCTAGCGGCGATAATCAAGACAGAGAAGATAGTGTTGTGCACGGTCGAGCCATCGGTACTCGACCACAACATAGCGACCGCAACAATCGCAATGATGGTGACAGGCAATTGAGTGATCGCAAAAACTAATGCAATGACCGTTAAAAACGCCGCAGCAGGCACGCCAGCAAGTGCGATGACTGCACCAAAAATGGTTGCTGTCAGGAAAGCAATACCGATAACACCCACTGCCACTTGGCGAATGGTTGCCGTGGTCAAATGATGTAGCTCCGGCCCTTTGTGTTCATCGGAAAAGCTATTAAATATCCGGCGCATTGCTTTAGTGCCATCTTCCGCCCAAGCGAGCATAATCCCAGCAATGATCACTGCTCCAATCAACAAAAAGACACTCCCGGCAGCACCGCTGGCTTTGTTAACAAACCAGGCAGATGCATTTTTAAGCTGTGGCTGATACTTATCGATAAAGTTCGGCAAGTCTCTCGCCGCCTCATTCCACACCGTATAAGCATCTTCACCAATCAATGGCCAATCCTTCACCTTTTGTGGAGGCGCTGGAACATGAAGATCACCTTGTTCATAACTTTGGTAGGTCTGCAGAGTTTTTACCGCGAGTGAATTGCCCACCAAAGCGACAGGCGTACCGAGTACCAACACCCCTATCAAAGCGATGGCAATTGAGCTTCGCTTAGTTGTCCAACCAAACTTAGTCTTTAAAAAATTACGCACTGGAAACAGCGCTATCGCTAGAACCAGCGACCAAAGTAAAATGGGCAGAAAAGGAGCGAATGCCCACCAACACATCAATACAATGAAGGTAATGGTAGAAAAACGTATTAGGGATGCCGTAAAGGCTGAGACAGGGCTTGCTTAAGATTATCGTTGTTCACTTAAGACTCCATTCTTTGACACGAGTAATGATGAAAGTTTGACGATCATCGATGCTGACTATCTATGACCTGATTAGCTAACCCACTGAACTTCCTCCCTAAACAGTGGGCATATGTCAACTATAGTCGACGAACGTTAACTCTCAAGATTCGGCAAAAAGAAAGCCAGCATTTTCAGGCTGGCTAATCGGGAGAACTAGTCTGTAATAGGCTCCTGTAAGGAGGGCTGTACATTTCGCTGCCGGTAGAGGTGAGTGCCCGCTAACAAGATAGCAAGGCCAATTGAAACGAACACGCAGGCATCGGAGATAGAACTTGTTGTTATCGCGATTGAAGCCACAAGAACACCTAAGATCTGACACATACGTCCAAGATAAGCGCCTTGCCGAGTATCGACTTTTGCCTCCTCAGATAAGCTAATAGGTGTGTTTAAGTTCGCTTTTAGCAACGCGATTTCATCCCCACGTTCACCAGAAGTTTCTCGATAGAAGCATCGTGTAGAGATGAAGAAGCCACCCGTTATCACAATATGCGCGACCAGAGTCATGGAAACAAGTAAGTCAACCGACTCTCGATTGGTGAAGCTAGTAGCATCAAACCAAGGCAACAACCAATCCACATTGAAGACAAACTGCATAAAAAACGACACTGCCAATCCAACAGCAATCGTTGCCCAGCCCGACCAATCCGGTGTTTTTAACGTCACAAGAGCAAGCAAAGATGGTATCGCCAATGGCGTTTGTAATAGCGCGCCAAATAGCATCATGATATCGAAGAAGCTGTATTCCTTAATCGACGCAAACAGCAAAGCCGCCAAGATACAGAGCAAACCATTGACTATGGTTGCAACTTTGCCAACAAATAACTGCTTTTGTTCTGTTGCTTTGGGATTGAGCACCGATTGATAAACATTTCGCACAAAAATGCCCGCATTTCGATTCAAAGCAGTCGTCATAGGAGCAATAGTGGCCGCAAGCATTGCTGCAAGCACCAAACCAAGCATCCCGGCAGGCAGGTAATGATCAATGTAATACACATAAGCGGCGTTGTTTGCGCTCTCGGCAAGCTTAGGATAGTGCGCCATAAGATCCACGCCCATCGCTGCGGTTGCCCAGGGAGGAACAAACCACATAACTGGGCCAAAAATAAACAGGATACCTGCGAACATAGCCGCTTTTCTCGCTTCTCTCTCGTTCGTTGTAACCAAAAAACGGTAGCAAGAAAGTGCGTTATTCGCGCTAATCGTTTGCTTGAGGAGCATCATCACCACCCAAAGCCAAAATATTTGCCAATAACTAATGTCTGCTCCCATGTAACTATCAGCAGGATAGCGATTTATTAATGACACCGGACCGCCGATCTCAAGCAAAGCAAATGCCCCAACCGACATAGTAATCGCAACCAGCAAAATGAGCTGAATGACATTGGTTGCTGATACTGTCCAAGAGCCGCCACTCGCGGCAATAAAGGTCACCAATAGGCCGACACCAACAATCGTAACCACAAGATCAATGTTAAAAACCGCTGCCGCGAAGAGGGCCAAACCGTTTAACCAGATCGCCGCAGACATAATAGTCAAAGGAAAAGAGAGCCAGGTATAAACCTGCTCAGATACACGTCCAAACCGAACCTTGATCGCTTCCATAGCCGTTTCGACACGCATCTTGCGATAGCGGGCAGCAAAATACCAAGCCGCCACTAAAAAGCCCAAAGCATTACCCCAAAAAATGAACAATACCTCAGTCCATC
>NZ_JYJK01000077.1 GCF_003263785.1 Vibrio variabilis | reverse complement strand
TATCGGGTGAAACAGTTGTTAGGTGGGAAATTAAGCCTCCGAAATTACAACGCTCAGGTTGGCGAGACTTACGCAATGATTAAAGCGCTGAACAAGCTTACAGGACTTGGTATGCCTGAAACTCAGTATATTGTCTAAAAGTTGCTCTACTTTGGGCGGCTTCGTTTCTCGTCTGAATTCCGCAACAAAGCCGTATGACTGTCAAAGGCTTTATATTAGGCGGGTCTATGATAGCCTAAGGGGCAGGTCAAACTAAGGCGTTAGTTAATGGAAATAACATGACCACAATCCAACAATACCTAGGAGATGTTTTGTCTCATCCTGATGCTAGAGCGGCATTTCCATTTATCGAAAACCCACATAATGCGGCAGGTACAATTATTGACATTTCAACTTTTTCAGCTGGTGGAGCAGGAGTATCAACTTTGAACTTGTACAATGTTACGGGGAATACTTTGGATGCTATTAATGCCATTAATGATGCTAATACGCTCAAAAATTATTAATTTCGGAATTTTCACTCTATGAATATCAAGCTAACGTGTTTTTTATTTAGCACTGTATTGTTTTTAGTATTAGGGACTAAGCAACTTTGGTTTACGGAACCATATGACTATATTGCTGAAATTAAAGACAAAGCCAAATTGGTTTCATTTAAGGTTGATAAGGTTCAATGTGCGTCAAAGAATCGCACAAGCGACAAGCTTGAACTTATCGCAAAGGAGAGTGGCGTTTCACTGTTTGCTCATATTGGAGGAGCTTTTAATTGTGAATTTGCTTTGAAAAAAATCAAAGAAGGTGACTTGGTTAAGTCCTACGTAAATGTAAATGGTGGAGAAATGATGTCTCTGAACATTGAGGGAGAGCAGATTTTTAGTTTGGAGCAATATTTAGAAGAAAAAAAATCAAACTTTGGAAATTATAGTGCAATTTATTTTGTGATTGCCTTTATGTTTATCATGCTTTTTATTAATGAAAAGCGGGAGCAACATGATCGCATTCGATAATAAATAGGCTCCCTAAAGTCTGCTTTGTTGCGTAAATCATGGAACTAAATCCAAAGCTTACGATCTGAACGGCTATATTCATTGAAGTCTGTAGTCTCATGTCGAAACCTCGTTCCAAAAAAAGCAACTGGAAGCAATACAATCACGCTCTAATAAACCGAGGCTCTCTGACGTTTTGGATTGACGATGAAGCGATAAGAGAGTGGAAACAAGGCAAGCGCGGTAGACCTCGTGTGTTCAGTGAGTTAGCCATCACAACCGCTTTAATGGTAAAGCGTATTTTTTCAATGCCGCTTCGCGCTGCGCAGGGCTTTATTGATTCCGTGTTTCAACTTGCTCACCTTCCACTGCGCTGCCCACATTACAGCTGTATCAGTCTTCGAGCCAAAGACGTTGATGTAAGTTTTAAGACGTATCGATGCGACAGATCTCAAGGTTTGTAGTGAAGGCGAGTGGAAAGTCAAAAAACATGGCACGGATGGTAAACGGAGAGTGTGGCGGAAGTTACATCTCGCAGTAGATACGAGTACGCACGAAATTATTGCCGAAGAGTTGAGTTTATCAACGGTGACTGATGCAGAAGTACTGCCTAATTTGCTTAGGCAAACACGTCGAAAAATCCTTGAGATATCAGGCGATGGTGCTTATGACACAAGGGATTGCCTCGCAGCAATCCATATTAGACGAGCCGTGGCTTTGTTTCTTCCAAGAGAGGGGGCAGCATTCTGGGAACGAGGACATCCAAGATATTTAGCAGTTGGTTGTCAAAAGCTATATGGTTCGAACAAGCATTGGAAAAAGCGCTATGGCTACCACAAGCGCTCGCTAGCTGAAACGGCGATGCATCGAGTTAAACAGTTGCTTGGTGGACGACTAAGTCTAAGAAATTACAACGCACAAGTTGGTGAAGCTTACGCGATGATCAAAGCGTTGAACAAGCTTACAGGCTTGGTATGCCTAAAACTTGCCGCATTGGCTGACAATTAATCTAAATGGGACTGTTCGGCTTCGAAAATGAATTGCGCAACAAAGCCAAATAATTGGCAAGGACGGCTTCTGTATCGTCGATAGCGATCAATTCAACAAAGCTATCTTTCGATTTTGGAAACATAATTCAGCAACGTGCTACTGAATTCTCACTCACTGAGATAGCCCTTTTAAAAGGTTGAGTCAGATTAAAGACATCGCTTTGAATTGGCGATTATTATTTGCCGCTTCTATGGTTGTGAGTAGTTTTATTGCATGTTCCCCAAGCGCACTTGGCAAAATCTGATCTTCATCTTTCTCTATACGCTGCTTATTGGTTGTGTTTATCAAGTACTCACGTTTCGTCAGGAGCTGAGCAGCAGCGCTGAGCAAATTCTTAGTAAAGTTGAGTTTCAACTATCAAAGATAGAAACAGAGTTGAGAGCCGTTTATCAACCGACGGATTGCAGCACTGAAGCGCAAAAGGTGCTGGCTCATCATGTGTTTCGAAGCTTAGGCTTACGTGGACTCGCGGTTGGAACAGTGCAAAGCGGCGATGAGGAATCTTTTATCGCTTGTAGTAATTTTGGTCAGCACAAAGCGGCGGTTACGTCGGAGTTTTGGGATGCGAGATACAGCCGAGATGTGGCGTTTGCCAAAATTAAGCAGATTGAGTATCGACGCGATCCCTCCTATGCCTTAGCGATTATCAAAGACAATACCATTGTCCTTGGAGCCATTAACCCACGCATTATTCTTGGCTGGTGGATTGAACCATTCTTCCCCCAGACTAAGGCCGTCCTGTCTTTTAATGATGGCGAAGCGTTGTTGTCGCGCGGTATTGATATAGACGATGGTATTGAAATGTCGACTTATTCCGAACGTTACCCAATTATGGTTCGTGTGACGCAACCGATTACTGTTCTTTGGGATAAGCTTTTGACCTTTATTGAGCGGCTTACACTAGGCGGAGTATTGGCATTTGGTAGCTTGTTGCTGCTTGACGTTTATCGTCGTAGCACACGCAGAGAAAACCCTGAGCAAGACTTTGAGGTGAGTCATGATTAAATGGTTGGTGGTGATGTTGCTATCGGCATTGGTGAGCTTAGTCGGCGCCTATTTCAGAATGACACATGAATTGGAGACGAGCGCGGTCGGTGCAACAGCAAGGGTAGATAGGGAGATAAAGAACATTCTTAATGTTATCGACATGCTGCCGAGCGATCCCAATTGTGGTGATGAAGTGAAGCGTGAATACGCCAATATTGCACATGAAAACGAGCGTATTCGTGCGGTGGGTTATATCTATGACACGGGCGAACAATGGCATGTGTGTAGCATGTTCGGGCGCCAACTTTCTAAGCTTAACTACTGGCGCGGTAGCAAAAAAGAAGGTGTGTTTATTGGACACTCATTGTTGACGGTACACTTCCCAGAAACGTCGTTTGTGGTCTCCAAAGACAAAGGGAAGCAGAAAGCTTTCGCATACATCAACCCTAGAAGAGTGCTTGGTTACTGGATTGAGCCAAGCCTGACGTATGCAAATTACAGCCTGACGTATGCAAATTACAGCCTGACTTTGGACTCGGACTGCGTGCCTTTTTACACGCGATCACCAGTGAGAATGCAAAGCATGTTGTTGCAAACGGCGCACTCTGAGCATCATCCTTATTCCATTCAAGCGACAGCTTCGTTTGTCGATGTGTTGAAACGCGCTGGGATCTATTGGTTGCGCCTGATGTGTATTGTTGGACTGGGTTGGATCAGTTATCGGTTGCTTAAAGGTTCTCTTCTTCAAGTGGTTGAAAAATAGCGAGCGCCATCTCGTATAAATACTTAGATTAAATGAGAACATTCCGTGATGGTTGCTTTACGTAATATTTGTACGGTGTATGTGTGGTTTTTATTTCATTTTAATTTTGAATGACGTCTCGCAATATATATAAACAATGTTTAGAAATTTGAGGTGGGATAAGGTTCGTAAAAATTTGATGCTGTATAACAGTGAGGAAATTCAGCGCAAATTTATTCAATGCAGTTAAAACAGTCCTTCACTAATATTTTCTATATTTTTCTCTACACGCTGCTGATTGGCTGTGTGTATCAGTTCTTTACGTTTTCGCGAACAGGCACATCAAGAAGCACAGCAAGTGCTCAGTGGTGTCGAGCGTCAGCTTACCCAAATTCAATCAGAGCTGCATGTATTGTCTAACTATCTGTTTCCTCTAACAGAGTGCGATAAATCGATGCAGACAGAGCTTGGTCATACGGTTTTTCGCAGCGTTTCAATGCGCGGCCTTTTTGTTGGTACCAAGCAACCCGATCATTATCAGTTTTGCAGCAATCTGGGCGCTACGAATCAGCCGCTGGATAATTCGTTTTGGAGTGAAGCTCGAAAAGGGGATATTGGCTTTGCTAAGTTGCGCTCGCCAACGCATGACGGCAATACTTCTTACGCGCTAGCACTTTACCGAGGTGAAAACGTCGCGATTGCAACGATTAACCCCACGGCGATATTGGGATGGTGGGTACAAGAAGCGCCTCAGGAAACTCATCAGATCCTTCACTTCACAAACGACGAAACGCCACTTTTGCAAAAAAATAGCGCTTCATTTGGGGATTACAAAGCCACTAAAGAGTCGCTATTGTTTCCAATTTCGATTTCAGTCTATAAAGATACTGCGCTATACAGACAAGGTATTGTCACCTTTATCGTAAGGTTGTTGCTGGTGTTCGGAATGGTAGCGGGCGCCATTGCAATGATTGGCTTTCGTAAAAAGCAGGTGCAGCCTGAGAAGGTGCAGGAGCAAAAATGAGAGTTGTCATCTATTCACTGTTGCTAACGGTACTGCTCAGTGTTTTGAGTTATATCTTTGCAACCGCCACCATTAAACAAGACATCGCCAACGAGCTTGAGGCCAGTTTGACAAGCATCGATAGTAGGATTGAATCGACGCTGAATTTGGTTGTGTCTCTACCCAAGCATGAAGGGTGCGAATCAGAACATCGCCGATTCTACAATCGAAAGGCGTATATCGAAGAGGAAGTCCGAGCGCTAGGGTATATAAGAAACCACACAACGGGCTGGTATGCGTGCAGCTTGTTTGGAGAAGTGTCATCAAACAAAAGCTATTGGGCTGGCAATACCAGTGAACAAGGTGTGTTTATTGGTTGGTCTCTGCTGACGACATACTTTCCGGAGCCATCGTTTGTTGTTGCTCAGCAGGTAGGAGATACCGAGTATTTTGCCTATGTAAATCCGCGCAGAATGTTGGGACACTGGTTAGAGAGCCCGCTTCGCGACTACTTTTATCAGGTGTATCTATTGGGAGAGTCACTGCCGCGTTATTCAAGTGAACACGTCAATATCGATAACAGTTTTTGGTCTACTTTTGTTCTTAGCCATCGCGTTGTATCGCCACAATACCCTTATGAGTTAAAGGTATTGGTATCACGCAGTGCAGTATTGCTGAGAACGGCGACCTATACGCTGAGAATGCTACTGGCCTTTGGCGTTATTTGGTGGATTTTTATCGTGGTTAGACGGGCACTTAGACCCGTTGTTCTGCACCGTACTAGCTATGAGCACTATACTAACGACGATTGATAACCGATTCACGAGTGACGAGTCTGCCAGTAATAAGAGGCTTGTTCGACATCGGTTTGTCTTCCAGAATTGCGTCCAACTTCTCCATGGCCATATCGACGATCTGCTGTGAAGGGTAGCTGATGCAGGTGAGGGGAGGATTGAGCTGGCTTGCCAATTGTGAATCTTCCAGCGACACGATCGAGACTTCTTGAGGTGTCGCTAAATTGAAATCTCTAAACAGGTTCATTGCTACAGCAGCTTGGCTGTCACGCATCACTACCAAGGCCGTAAACGGGTGGTAGCTGTTTAGTAGTGACATAATTGCTTGCTCATTGTTGCCATTCGCTGTGACGATAAGCTGTCTATTGACTGGCATTGCCGAGTTTTGTAGCGATGTTTTATAGCCTTCGAGCACTTGTGTCGACGCGTAACTTTCATCGTTCACGACGATGGCTATGCTTACGTGACCTTTACTCGATAAGAAGCGGCACGCACTCTCTGCTGCGAACTTGTAATCGTATCCGATAGCATGCTCAGCGCTCGCTAAACTATCGATGGCAATGACGTTGTCGTTAGATAAGGATTGAATCGTGCCACCGAGTGAGATGATGGCGTCACAGTGTCTTTGATTGAGTTCTTCTACCATGCGAACTTGCTCGTCTGCTGTTTCTGCAAATTGAACCAGCATGTGTTTGCCTTTCGCTTTCAGTGATTTTGCAAGTAGAGGTAGGTAAGTAGACACTTGTCCAGCGTCGCTAGAGGAAAGGATAACGCCAATATAATCTGAGCGTTGATTTGCCAGTGTTTGCGCAGCGGCATTTGGGCGGTAGTTCAGTTCTTCGGCGGCGCGCAATACAGCCTCACGACTCTCTGGCTTAACACCACGGCTGCCACTCATCACGCGAGAAACGGTCGCTTTCGATACGTTTGCTAGCAGAGAGACATCGGTGATAGTAGCCATGACAACAACCTTAATAGATTCATAGAGTTTCTAGAATTGGGAAACGGTTTCCCAAGATTTCCGTTATTGTACTCTTTCAGAGGTACTGATCCAAGTCTGATGAGAGGATATAAGGTGAGGAAAAAGAGCAGCCCAGAGTAAGGAGCACGACGAGGCTTCAAAAGCTGGGCTCCTAAAAACAGGCTGCTTACGACCAAAGATGTTGAAAACGCTCCTATAAGACGTTTTCATGCCTGACTCGCCCCGTTAATGGTCGAAAAAACTGAAAAAAGTAAAGTGAGATCGAATTACTTAGCGGTACGCTTGTGCAGTTCAATCATTTCCGCGACTAACTCTTTTGCTAGCATGGACGTCATTAGGTGATCTTGTGCGTGAACCATCACTAGCGTCATCTTCATTTTACCCGTGCCTTCGTCGGCTTCGATAAGTTGGGTCTGAACGAGGTGAGCTTGGTTTGCAAACTCTTGTGCTTCTTTCATCAAGCCTTCAGCCTCTTCAAACTCGCCGTTTTTAGCATGACGAAGGGCTTCATAGCAAAGGCTGCGCGACTGACCCGCATTGATGATGATGCCCATCACTTGTTCTTCTAGATCCATCGTTTCCATTTTGCTTCTCTCTTATATCTTAAATCTTAAATTCTTAACTGGTGCCTACCGAAAGGTAGACAGTGTCGCCCCACGCTCAACCCCAATTAAGACTAGGGGGCGACTTTTTATTGTTGGTTTCAACAGGGTCTGATAGCTCAGAGCTAGATGATTAGGCTGTTACTGGCTGACCTGCCGCTTCCTGTTGCTTTGTCTCATCCGCTGCTTCTTGTTCAAGAAGTTGTTTCTCATAAGCTTTTAGGAATGGTAGGTACATCATTGCTGACATAGCCATACAGATGAAGCACATGATGACAGGACTGAATGCCCAGTTAGCTGCCCACGATGCACCGATAGGTCCTGGTGTTGTCCAAGGTGTTAGAGAAACCACACGCTCTACTAGACCCCAGTCAAGAGCAAACCAACCTAGAGTCGCGTTCACCATTGGTACCAAGATGAATGGCAGGAAGAACACTGGGTTCATGATGATTGGCGCACCGAACAGAATTGGCTCGTTGATGTTAAATAGGCCTGGTACGGTACCCATCTTACCAATGGTACGTAGGTGAACGGCTTTACTACGAAGTAGTAGGAACGCAAGTGGAAGTGTTGAACCTACGCCACCAATAAGTAGGTAGTGATCCCAGAAACCTTGAACGAAGATGTGCGGGATTGCTTCGCCTGCTGCCATTGCAGCTTGGTTGACTGATAGGTTCGCCATCCAGAATGGGTTCATGATACCTGTTACGATTAGTGCGCCGTGGATACCTGCAAACCAAAGGATTTGACATACCAGTACCGCTAGTAGGACTGCTGGTAGCGTATCAGAGGCAGAAACGAGCGGCTGAACAAGTGCCATGATGGCTTCTGGGATGATCATGCCAGTTTGCGCTTCGATGAGCAGGTTCAGAGGGTGAAGCGTGATGATGATTGCCAATACAGGGATCAGTATTTCGAATGAACGCGCCACACCGGTTGGTACTTCAGGTGGAAGCTTGATAGTGATGTTGTTGCGCTTCAGGAATGCATAAACTTCAGTCGAGTACAATGCAGTAATGATCGCCGTGAAGATACCTTGACCAGAGAAGTATTGCATTGACAGCATGCCGTCTTGAACTGGCGCTGCAACAAGCAAGAAGCTCATTAGTGATAGCAAACCTGTCGTAACAGGATCAAGGTCGTGATGGCGAGCAAGCTAGATGCGATCCCCACCGATATGAATATGGTCATGATCCCCATACTCAAGTTGAATGGCAGCATGAGCTGCTCACGATATGTCTCAGAAAAATCTAGCCATGCGCGTGCGAATCCCCACGTTGTTTCCGAAGAAAACGGAGGGAAGATAAACACCAGCATGAAAGAACCAACAATCATAAAAGGTAGTGCAGCAATAAAGCCGTCACGTATAGAAGTGATGTATTTTTGTTGACCAATCTTACCAGCAATAGGGGTGACCTTTTGCTCGATAACATTGACCATTTTGTCGTACATAGCGCCCATGTCGTTACTCTCGTTAGGATAAAAATTAAGAAAAGCTCGGCGTCAAAAATTGACTAGGGGGGACGCCGAGCAAAAACAGGTTAGCCGATAAGTTCTAATGCAAAATCAAGCACTTTATCGCCTTTTTGCATGCCGTAATCCATCATGTTGATTGGCTCAACTTTGATGCCATGAGCATCTGCTTTCTTTTGGAAATCCGCTTGCATGTATTTCACTTGAGGACCAAGAAGAACAACTTCGTAGTTACCTACTTGAACGTCGAACTCACTTGCGCCAAATGCTTTGATTTCAGCCTCGATACCGCGTTCTTGCGCAGACGCTTCCATTTTCTTAACCAGTAGAGAGGTAGACATACCAGCAGAGCAGCAAAGCATAATTTTTTTCATTTTTTCTTCTCCAGAATCTTGAATGCCTAATCAATATGCCCTTAAGGAAATCATTTGGAAACCGGTTTCCAATTTATTTCCAGTTAAGTGTGAAAATGATCACTGGAAACCCGAGTTATGGCGAAAAATTCGTGACACAGTTAACGAATGATCTTGAGCCGGGAAACTAAGCGCTTCAAACGGCGCCAATGACCTTAAATTGAGTACTAGAAATGGCTCAGTGGTAGGGGAAGCGTGATCTAAAGTCGGAATTGAGCGAGTGATGAGGTAAAAAACGTGGTGGAGTCGGCAGATTTGGATAATCGGTTTCCGAGAGTCTGTGCATTCGGGTATTCTGACGCGGATCCATATAGCCGGTAGAGTAAATGAACCAATCCATGATGAGACTGTGTGCCAACCAGGTCGAGCAGTTCATGAATCCTGTAGCAAAATTGCTGATGCGCAGTCAGCACCTTATGGCTATGCGTGATGGTTTCCAGCTGGCAATGCCTTTCATTTTTGTCGGCTGTATGTTTGTCCCGATTATCTTTCCTCCGTTTACCGATTCTGAGTCTTGGGTGTCGATGGCTTGGATGGACTTATCTCTGGCGTTTAGACCCATCCTCTTGCCAACTTATCAACTGACACTTGGCGTCGTAGGGCTTATCGTTTCTTTTGGCGTGTCGGCCAGTCTCGCCAAGAGCTATCAATTGCCAGAGCGGCTGTCTGGACTGACAGGGTGTATGGCGTTTCTCATGCTGGCCGGCTTTTATATAGATGGGCAAGAAGATGCTCGCTACCTGGGTGGTGCGGGACTGTTTACAGCGCTTATTGCGAGTTTGTATTCAATAGAAGTCGTTAGGTTCTTTATCCGTATGGGCTGGTACATCAAGATGCCGGAAGATGTCCCTATTCTAACGATTCAAAGTTTTAAGCTCATCGTGCCGATCTTTGCCGTGATGATCAGCATTTCAACATTCAATGTTTTTCTTGATGCTGAGTTTGGTGTGCACTTTCCGCAATTGATAGAAGAGCTATTCCGTCCTTTAGTGCTAGCCTCAGATAGCCTCGCTGCGGTGTTAATTTCGATACTGATTTGTCAGCTTCTTTGGTTTATGGGCATTCATGGCGCGCTGATCATTACCGGAATTATGAACCCGTTCTGGATGTCTAACTTGCTTGAGAACCAAACGGCATTGGAAGCGGGCGGTCAGGTGCTCCCTCATATCTATCTGCCTGCTTTTTGGGACTTTTTTGTTTTGATCGGTGGCGTCGGTTCAACACTACCTTTGGTGTATCTTGCGATTAAAAGCCGTTCAAAACAGTTAAAGTCGGTGGGTAAGGTTGGCGCGATTCCGTCGATATTTAATATTAACGAGCCAATATTGTTTGGCTTCCCCATTATTATGAATCCGCTTTTCCTTGTGCCGTTTATTTTCGTCCCAATGCTCAACGCAACGATTGCTTGGTTCTTAACCTCGGCACAGATTTTGGATCGCGTGGTATTAATGATCCCATGGTCGGTGCCTGCCCCAGTCGGTGCGGCGTGGGCGGCCAATGGGAGTTACATGAACGCGTTGATGGTCGTGTTTGCTATGGTTAACGCTTACTTTATCTATCTGCCTTTCTTCAGAACTCATGAGAAAATTTTGGTTGAACAAGAAGAAGAGCGAGCAAAACGAATGCAGCAAGTGCAAGCAGCTCAGTAGCTGCGAGTACGTGCTGTCACTGAGTTTTACTTAGTAGCAACTCGCTTACCGAAGGTATTGACGAGAGCCCCTATCACAATGAGTGAGCCACCAATGTAGGTCCAAACAGTAGGGACTTCATTGAACAGCGCCAAACCTAACAAAATAGAGAACACAATCTGAACATAGGAGTAGGCCGACGCTTTGCCTGCTGCTTGGGTTTGCATGGCTTTGGTCAATCCTAGTTGACCTATTTGCGTGAAGACACCCACCAACACCAGCATCATGGTGAGGTACCAATCTGGCATCACGAAGTCGTCGCCAATTAACAGAATTGAGACTGGCAATGCGACCAATGGGAAGTAGAAAATGATCACTGAGCTGTCTTCAGTTTGGCTTAGCTTCCTAACGATAACGTAAGCGATAGAGCTGCCAAATGCGCCAAGTAGCGCAATACCCACACTAAATAACGGCAATGACTCTGCCGTATTACTGCCTAACGTTGGTCCCACCATAAACGTCAGGCCGAGAATACTCAGCACGATACAAATGATGGTCGACTTCTGAATGTTTTCTTTTAAAAACCAGAACGCAAGCAAGGCAGTGAAGATAGGGTGGATATACTGGAGTATTGTCGCTTCCGCCAGAGGCAGCGTTGTCACTGCATAGTACACGCAAATCAACGCCAATGAGCCGACGATGCCGCGTAATAGCAGCAGTGGTCTATTATGCCCCCACACTGAAATCCCTTTCCTTTTGACATCCAGATAGCTCAGCACCAGGGAAACCAATGCACGCGCTGCTACGATTTCAAATACGGGAATGCCATAAGTACTCACGTATTTCACACAAGCTGACATCAGCGCAAAGCCGAGTGCCGATAACACCATGTAGCGAACGCCGACAGGGACGATGGAGTCAATAGTTCTGGTCATAGTCGTCTCTTAACAAGGTTGAAGTCGCGCTATTTGTGTTTGGTTAAGAATTTTCCAACCGATGCTTTTGGCTGCTTGGCGAGTTTTTGCATTAGCTCAAAACTAGGCTGTGCAATAGCGTGTTTCTCGGTAAGCGAGTTGACGAGAAGTAGCCATAGTGACGCTGTCACCTCGGCGTCAGCTAACGCGCGGTGAAATACGCCATCGTTAGCAATATTATGGTACGCCACCAGGTCACCCAATTTGTGTGAATTGACCTCTTGGTTTAGTCGGCGAGAAACCAACAGTGAACAGGCAAACTCGCCACTATAACCTTTACCAATCAGATCCAGTTCTGCATCGAGAAAACGCTTATCGAAAGAAGCGTTGTGAGCCACTAGATTGGCATCGCCAATAAAATCGACGAACTCGCTCATCACTTCGTCACAGCCTGGTGCGCGGCTAAGCATATTGTTGGTAATACCTGTGTAGCCCTCGATGAAGCTGCTGACTCGAAAACCTGGATTCATCAATGATTGAAAGCGATCAACCACTTGGCCATTTTCCAGTTTCACGGCACCAATTTCGATAGCGCGATCGCCTTGGTTCGGTGATAAGCCCGTGGTCTCAAAGTCGAGTACGATGGCGGAAGTGGCGGGTGCGGTCATAGTAAAATCTCAGACAAAATAGGGGAGGCTGAGTCTAGCCTGAACGAGCGATGAAGGAAACCTTAGTTGTGCTGTTTTTGGTTACATAGTCGTAAGGCCTATTTGGAACTACACTCAATACGCTGTCACTAAAAGCGAGGTGACCTCCAGTGGATAGAACGAATATGGGCGTAAAAGGCATAGAAGTGGCGATGGTGTCTGTCTTTCTGTTCTTGTTTTTCAAGCTTTCACATATGGGGTGGACTACGTTAGTACTACTGAGCTATTTCTACGTTTGGGCACCTTTATTAGTTTTCCATTGTTATGCGCATCGAAGTGTTCGATACAATGTTGTTTCGCTAGATTCCCTGCTTGCGATTGCTTCAAACCTATTACTTGTTGTAGCGCCACTCGTGTTTCCGGATTCGGGGGAAAGAAAATCTCAAACGCTCCTGCAATTGTGGGGCATACCTGTACAATCGGAGACGTGGGTGCCTGTTACCATGTTCTTTATTGCCGTCGCGATGGACTATTGGCTCCATAAAAAGGCCCAGCGTTAGCTAGGCCTAAAGAGTTACTGATTAATCAAGTCGTTCACCGTTACTTTCGATGACTCTTTGATACCAATAGAAGCTGTCTTTTTTGTAACGTTTTAGCTCTTTTTCGCTCTCTTCATCACGATCCACGTAAACAAAGCCGTAGCGCTTCGCATAACCATTTAGCCAGCTAAATAGATCTTGATAAGACCAAGTGCAGTAGCCAATGACTTCACAGCCATCTTCGATAGCATCGTTAATCGCTTCAACGTGTGCTTTTAAGAATGCGATACGATAGTCGTCGTGCACACGACCGTCTTCCGTGAGCGTGTCGTACGCGCCCAATCCGTTTTCACTGATAAGGATCGGCAAGTTATAGCGAGACGTGATCCGGCGCAGGGCGACACGCAGACCTTCAGGATCGATAGCCCAGTTCCAATCCGTCATTTTTAGGTGTTCGTTGTCAGCGCGAACATAGTAATCATCGGTAGGGATGCGAGCGACATCGGAAACCACAGACACTTGCGCAGCATTACCGGTTTGTGCTGTCTCTTGGCGGTTTTCTGGTGCGACAAAAGTAGCAGATTGATAGTAGTTCAGACCCATGAAATCGCAGATACCTGCTTTAAGTAGCTCTTTATCACCTTCTTGGAAGTCGATGTGGATACCAAGACGCTCGAGCAGTTTTAAGCCAATCTTTGGGTAAGCGCCTTTTGCGTAGACATCCATCCAAAGTAGATCTTGTATTTCTTGTGCGTTTTCAGCAGCAATCACGTCTTCTGGAGAGGCTGTTTTTGCGTAAGTTGGGCTGTAGGCAAAGCTAGCACCAATTTGACCTTTGATGCCCATCTCTTTGAATCGCTTCACAGCATTGGCATTCGCGAGGCTTGCGATGTGGTTAGCATTGATAAAGCGTTGGTAATCAGACACTTTTGGTGGATGGATCTTTTGTACGTACCCTAGACTTGTGAAAATATTCTGCTCATTCATGCAAACCCAGTACGGCACCTTGTCACCATACTCGTTGAACAGGACTTCGCAATAACGCGTAAAGTCCGTCAGGATTTCACGACTTTCCCAGCCTTGATATTCATCTTGCAGCGCTTGTGGAAGATCCCAATGGTAGATAGTTAGGATCGGTGTGATACCGCATTCGATCAGCTTATTGATAACGTTGTGGTAGAACTCTACGCCTTTCGGGTTGACCGTGCGGCCATCTGGCATAATGCGCGTCCAAGCTACAGAGAAGCGATAGGCTTTTAGTCCCATCTCTCGCATCAGTTCGATGTCTTCTTCATATTTATGGTAGAAGTCGATCGCCACTTCACCGGTTGTATCTTTAAACGTGTTACCTGGAACGCGTGAGTATACATCCCAAATCGAATCACCTTTTCCGTCTAGATTTGCTGCCCCTTCGATTTGATAGCTGCTGATGCGCTGCCCCATAAGAAGTTCTCTTGAAATGCCATAGCTACTCCGATTAACCCTTTCATGTATTTGTTTTCTGTCATCGATAATATTAAAACCATATGGTTTTGTAATCTTTATGGTTTAAAAATTAGATCTTGATCGCCGTATATTTTTATTTGTTGACATTTTAGACATTTAAACCATAGGTTTATGTTGAAATGCTTGAGTCTAACGTTGATAGCAAGTAGTCTCGGCGTTAGTTTAAGTGTGCATCAAGCACTAGAGAAAGTGAGTCGGTGAAATGGTCAAATATCAGGGCATTTATAGTGAAATGAAGCAGCGTATTTTATCGGGATACTACAGTGCGTCCGATAAGCTCCCTGATGGTAAGGCGCTAGCTCGAGAGTTTGAGTGCAGTGAGATAACGCTTAAGAAGGCGCTAGACTTTCTTGTCAAAGAAGGGTTGGTGGTACGCAAACGTGGCTCAGGTTCGTTTGTAAAGCAGCGTTCGAGTGCAGTGTCTCAATCTCACCTACTTGGAACTAAAAAGCGAGCTGAGGATCGCGGGCAAACCGTTAATACTCGAGTTGTTACGTTTAAGTTACTGGAAGCGACAGAAGACATCGCGGTGAAACTAAAATGTGCGGTCGGCGATGAGGTCTACAGCATCACTCGAGTTCGTATTTTAGACGGCGTGCCAACGATTATTGAGTACATCTACTTATCTAAGGCTACGGTTTCTAATTTGTCTATCGAACATGTTAAATCGTCGATTTATGGCTACCTGAGCGAGCAGCTCAATCAAACCGTTCACAGCGCGAATCTCAAGATTACGGTAGGGCACGCAACATCGACCGAGGGAGAGTATCTAGGCATACCAACGGGTGAGCATTTGGTCTGTGTGGCACAAAATGCGTACCTGGATAATGGTCAACTGTTTGAGTATTCAGTGGCAAAGCATCTGTGTGAGTCGTTTGAGTTCTCAACAACGTACGTGAAAAGCGAGACTCAGCTGTAACAACAACGACTTAATTATTCTCGGCTGGAGTGTCTTATAAATGAGACGCTTTCACCCCTCTTCATTTGATGATGACAGCTAGACTATTAGGAGTAGTCGTTAAGTTTAGTGAGGAGGATTCTTTGACTGGCTTAAGTGGGGTCAGCAAAGCCATTGATATTACTAATAAACGGATTTCTCTATATGCAGCCAGTGACAGTGAAATACTGATTCAGGGAGAGACTGGTGTAGGTAAAAGTCGCTGTGCTAAGCTCATTCATCAATTATCTCAGCGCTCCAAAGGTCCTTTCGTCGAAATCAACTGCGGTTCAATCCCTCGTTCGTTAATTGAATCTGAGCTGTTTGGGCACGAAAAAGGAGCCTTCACTGGCGCTGTCAAACATCATATCGGTTTCATTAAGAGAGCGAACAAAGGGACGCTATTTCTCGATGAAATTGGCGATATGCCGTTAGAAGTTCAAGGGCACTTACTTCACTTTCTGGAATCGAAAGAGGTACATAGCCTTGGTGCTGACTGCAGTGACATTGTCGATTGCCGTGTCATTGCTGCGACCAACGATTCACTCGATGATTTAATGAAGAAAGGGGATTTTAGACCGGATTTGTTTTATCGCCTAAATGTCCTTCCGCTGTCGATACCTTCTTTGAGGGAGCGGGCGAGTGATATTGAAGTGCTCGCCAACTCCTTTCTCAAACAAGAGTTACTCACATCTGAACGTGCACCACTCACCCTATCTGCTGCCAGCATTACTGTCTTAAAGCATCACCCGTGGCCGGGTAACATTAGAGAGCTGAAGAATGTTATCAAAAGAGCGGTTGTGCTAGCCCAGGCAGTGTCATTGAGCCGGAAGCACTCGGTATTGATATGGTGTGTGACTTTCGAAGTGTTGACCACAACCAACTCGCATCCAAACACATAGAGAAGGTGATAAGGGATCACAAGTACAATATGACCGCCGCCGCAAGGTATCTCAATATCTCCCGTCCAACGCTGTATCGATTAATCAAGAAGCATAAGCTAGAGCTGGATAGCTAGATATTCCAGCTGGCCTTCGTAATTCGTTACAGGTTGTAACGCCCCCTGTAAAACCAAATTACCCAACTATCAAAATGTTAGCGTTCTGCACTGTTCGCTGAGTCTTTCATAGTCAATAAAATCATGACCTTAATCACGGAATAGGATTTGCAGTTGTTACAGTTCAATCAGAACTCGTAAGGAGTAAGGAATGAACTCTCAGCGAACTACAACTCATACTCAGCGCCTGTGTTTCTCGGCAGTGTTAGCGTCTTCGCTTGCTTTGTCAGGACATGCGTTTGCCAAACTAGATGGTGCCATTTTCACGACCACTCCCGGAGGAGAAATCGTTAATGAGAATGTGCGTTATGAATCGAAACTGGAAGTGTTTTTAGATGGTGGTCCTGGTCCAAACGCCCCGGCAGTGCCGCTGCGCTTCCGGCGGGTTATTATTATTTTCAGGTAACCAATCCTTCTGGCAAGTGTTTACTCTCTAGCATTGAACCTGATACCGGTGTGAATGGCGGTACCTGCTATGAAGCCGTAAAAGGAAAAGGTGGACCCAAAAACGCCGAAACTTTTGCAGCAGAACCACTTGAATGTCGTCTGTTCTACTTCGATGGTGAAGATGGTATTACACTCACTAATCCGACTTACACCGTTACCCAAAAAGTCAAAGGGCAATGGGTTGAACAAGAGATACCTTGTTCACATGTCTTAGGCAGTGAGTACATCGCTGAGAATGGCGGAGAGCTGGCAGAAGGCGATACCATTCAGCTATACCCATTTGCCAATACCCCCAATGCTGGTGGCGTTTACAAAGCTTGGGCGTCTACCTACGACAGCGTCTACGATGCGTGTAATGGCAATGTAGACAACGGTGCAACAGGCGAGAACTGTAGTGGGGTGTTTGGATTTGTTCCTCGGTTTTCTAAAACGGATAACTTTAAGGTTCGCCTTGGTGACCGAGATGTGCCTGTTACCTACGATATTGCTTTGCGCTCCTTCCATGATAAGAACTTAAATTGCCAATACGATCCGGATTACACCAATCCTGCAAACGGCGACGAGCTTATCGAAAACTGGGACTTTGGTGTGACTGACCCGTTTGCAAGCCGAAGTATTTTCCGCACCACGGGCTCAGAAGCGTTGCCAATTACGTTTAGCGTATTGGAGCAGGAAATGCTGGCTTGGTCGGTGGATCACTTTATGTGGTTTGCGAGCGTGAACGGCGTCGCTCCTCTCAATGCCAACTTTACCCATTTTACGACCTTTGCAGAGCTGCGTAACTTCGCTGCGCGCCATAATGATGGGGCATTGCGATTAGGGTTTATGTCGCCACTTGCGTGTGACCAAGGTGAGGGTGCCGCTGTGATCAGTCGAGATTCTGGAGAGCAAACCGATGATGGCTTTACTCCAACAGACTTTGCCGATCCCGCTCAGGGCAAAAAAGGCGAAGATCCAGATCCTGTGCTTGTCGTCGCGTTTGGTAGTATCGGTATTGCGGATATCAGCGTGTGTAAAGTGTTTGACCGCAATAAAAATGGCATGAAAGACGATGGCGAAGGGTATATTCTCAACTGGCCAGTGAAGCTGATGGTGCCTTTAAGTGTGCCATTGCCAGATGATATCAATCCGCAAGCGACTCCAGATCTCTGGACTGAGCTTGTCGCCATCTTTGGTAACGATATTAGTGGCATGTACAATCGAGTAATCAGCAAAAGTACAGGCGATAATGGGTGTGCAGTCTTTAGAGCTTTGGTTCCTAATATTCGAGGTGATTTCGCCCCTTACGAAGTCAGTGAGAGCTTGAGTCAAGCTCCAGGGTGGGGTAATACCACGGCCGACAAAGTCGAATTTGACGTTCAATCTGTACTTACTTACGTCAACGGCTTACCTGTTATTGATGGTGAAGTGGTTAATCGTACCGACGGCAACACAGGCGATACCTTCGTCTTCCATAACAGCTGCGATGTCCTTGTTAACTTCGATACCAAAGGGTATTGGCACAACAAGAATGGGCTTTCTGAGCTAGACGAGTCCGATCGGACATACGTGAACAGCCTTGCACCATACAGTTCACCATCGGCCTACTTTGGCGCCGGCGACGAGCCGTTTGATGGAATGTTCCAAGGCGGTGCACCCGTTGCCGCAGCTTTAGTGGCGATAGCCAGATATGGGAAGCGGGGACCTGGCAGTCTGAGGTCTCACAGTTCCTTGTTGACAGTAATGGCAATGCAGAAGAAAACATGCATAAAGAGCAGCTCGCTCAGCAACTGTTAGCGTTTATCTTCAACACACGGCATCGCCTGGAATGGATGGATTATCTGGAGCAGCTCGATAGAGGTTAATGGTACTTGGATGACGATAGATGAGGTTATTACATTGGCGGTCAACACATGGTCGTCAAACGATGTCTCAGCCATCATCTCACTAGCTGCGACCATTGATGGCTTCAACAACAATGATGCGCTGCCAGTAGCGCCTCAAAGTTACACTGATTGTCTTGCTCCTTTCTAAGGTTTGTAAGTCGCTCATGAATAAGCCAACTCAAGTAGTTGGCTTTTTTACGACCACAACATCAAGGTATGACAGCGTGCGCTTGCGATTAAAATCTGGAGATGTTCTACGCTTTACAGTGCGATAACTATAATCCGATCAAGGAAGCACTATGAGTAAACCAATCATTGCCAATAATATCCCGGTCAAAGTTGAGCTGACGAAAGATCAAGATTACTACTTCTGCACATGCGGCCGTTCTAAAAACCAACCTTATTGCGATGGCTCTCATGCGGGTACGGAGTTTAAGCCGAAAAGCTTTAAAACCGACTCAACCGGTGACGCGTATCTTTGTCGATGCAAGCATTCCGCTAATCTTCCCTATTGCGATGGAACGCATAAAAACTTTTCAGATGACATGATAGGCAAAGAGGGACCGGGTATTTCAAGTGCTGCTGATGCCGCCCCGGTTGCAACTCAAACCAAAGAAGAGCCCACCGTTGAGTTTATTCATCAGCTCGCTCGCGAGGGACTCTCAAAGCTTGGGCATCACGGACCTATGACCTCGATGGGCGTGCCACGCCATCTATTGCCCCATTGATGATCTTCAAATCATGGTAGCTCAAATGGCGACAAAACCTTTGTTAGAAGATGCGGTGGTGGGTACAGAACTTGTCATTGGACCGCAAGCCAAAAAGCCGCTTAAGCTCAATATTCCCTTATTCGTATCTGATATGAGCTTTGGCGCTTTATCAGAAGAGGCGAAAATCTCTCTAGCAATGGGGCTGAGCTCGCGGGGACGGGCATTTGTTCGGGGAGGGAGGTATGCTTCCTGAGGAACAAGCCGCGAACTCGCGCTATTTTTACGAGTTAGCCAGTGCGGGATTTGGTTACGATGAAGACAAGCTCAAGTCAGTGCAGGCTTTTCATTTCAAAGGCGGGCAGGGTGCTAAAACTGGCACTGGCGGCCACCTACCAGGTAGCAAGAATATTGGGAAGATCTCACAAGTTCGTGGTATTCCCGAAGGAGAACCCGCTATTTCTCCGCCGACATTTAAAGATCTCAATAGCGCTGAAGATTTCAAAGCATTCGCAGACCGCGTAAGAGAGGTAACAGGGGGTATACCTATCGGTTTTAAATTAAGTGCTAACCATATTGAAGAGGACATTCAGTTCGCTCTTGATGCCAGCGCAGATTACATCATTCTTGATGGGCGAGGTGGCGGTACCGGTGCTGCACCAGAAATGTTTCGCGATCACATCAGTGTGCCAACCATTCCAGCACTCGCGAGAGCGCGGCGATATCTCGATGAGCAAGGAATGAGTGGCAAAGTGACGCTCATCATAACGGGTGGTCTCCGCGTGCCCATGGACTTTGTGAAAGCGATGGCGCTGGGCGCTGATGGGGTCGCAATATCAAATAGTGCCATGCAATCAATAGGTTGTGTGGCGGCGAGAATGTGCAATACCAACAACTGTCCGGCGGGGATTGCCACTCAAAAAGCGGATTTGCGCCAAAGATTGAATGTGGGCAAAGCCTCACACCAACTTAAGAACTTTTTTGAAGCCTCGGTTTCGCTCATGCAAGTGATGGCAAGAGCATGTGGCCATCATGAATTGAGTCAGTTTAACCGCAACGACTTAGCCACTTGGGATCGTGATATGGCTCATTTGTCTGGCGTGAAGTACTCGGGATATGAACGTTAACGTCTGACACCCATTGAATCGCTGAGTTGCAGCTTAAATTTAATAGTTGGAACACCGCGGCTATTTTGTCGCGGTTTTTTGTATTTTCTCGTTGACCTGTCTATAGCTTTATAGTTTAAAGTTCATAACCATCAATCACCGAGGGCGATAGTGTGTATCGAATATCTGAGCTGGCAGCCGAGGTGGGCTTGTCGCGAACAGCGTTGCTGTATTACGAAAAACAGCAGCTTATTTGTGGCACAAGGCTAGCGAATGGCTACCGAGTCTATAGTGACAAAGATTTACAACGAGTCCGATTGATACAGCAACTGCAAGCGGGAGGATTGACGCTAAAAGAGTGCAAAGCGTGTTTAGAAGCCAAAGTCGACAGGACGCTGCTGCAAAGCCGCTTGCATACGCTTGAGCAAGAGATTGAGCATAAGCAGAAGTCACGTGATTTATTGGCGGCAATGCTGGGTGAGGGAGATCTGAAAGCGTGGCACGAAGGATTGGATAAGCTCGCTCCTGATGCTCATTTAGATTGGTTGATTAAGCAGGGCTTTAGTGAGAAAGAAGCGCTGCGTTTGAAATGGTTATCAAAAGATATGAACGAACATGACATTTATATGGCCGACTTTATGAAGGTCTTTGAAACGCTCGAACGCTGGGGGCCAGGCAGTGACCAAGATACACGAAAAGCATTGAACGCTGTTCCAACATCGCCTAAACAGCTTCTTGAAGTCGGTTGCGGGAAGGGGTTAGCAACCAAAGTGCTCGCTGAAAATAGCGATGCGCATATCACTGCAATCGATAATGAACAGTCAGCGCTAGACCGACTTACTGAGCGCTTTGAAGCACTGGGTTTAGCTGATAGGCTTGATACTGTCTCTGCAAGCATGAAAGAACTTCCTTTTGAACCTCAAAGCTTCGATCTCATCTGGGCGGAAGGCAGCGCTACATAATGGGTGTAGAAAAAGCGATATCACAATGGAAGCCGTTGCTGGCCGAGCACGGATATATCATGTTGAGCGACATGGTTTGGAAGACATCAACGCCAAGCGAAGCGTCTGTGAGCTTTTGGAATCAAGAGTACCCGGATATCCAACAGGTTGAGACACGTCTTGAGCAGATGAAAAAATCGGGTTATCTGGTTGTCGAACATTTTCCGATGAGCAGTGAGGCATGGGCGAACTACTATGAACCGCTTGCTGAGCGGGTTACAGAGCTTGAACCAGAAATGTCTGAAAAGGCTGCATGGAAAGACATCAAACGAGAGGTAGATATCTGCACACTTTTTGCCGAAGAGTTTGGTTATCACATGTTTATCCTCCAAAAGCAGTAAACGTAAGATGCTGACGAATTAGAGAGCCCACTTAACAGTGGGCTTTTTCATAGAGCTCACACGTCTTTGCTGAATCATTCCAAAAAATTATCTAAATCATAATATCTGATAATTTCACGTACTTTCTCTTTTGTCGTAATCTAGCGCCAATTGGAAATCACCATTTCGCTTATGTCGTCGACTTACCCATGTTAGTGAGTGTCCGCATAAGATTCAGGCGAGGGTAAATATGAAAGTTTTGCACACAATGATTCGCGTAGTGGACCTAGATAAGTCCATTAAATTCTATTCAGAAGTTCTTGGTATGAAGGTGTTAGACCGTTTCGAGAACGAAGAATATCGCTATTCACTCGTTTTTGTTGGCTACGAAGGTCAAGATGCAGGCTCTACCATCGAGCTGACTTATAACTGGGACACAGATCAGTACGACCAAGGCAATGCCTGGGGACATATAGCGATCGGTTGTGACGACATTTATGCAGCATGTGAGCGCATTGAACAGCTTGGTGGCAACATCACTCGTGCAGCGGGGCCAATGAAAGGCGGCGAAACTCACATCGCGTTTGTGAAAGATCCTGATGGTTACTCTATTGAGCTAATTCAATCGAGCAAATAATAGAGAACAGATATAGGCAAATGATTATGACAGATTCAATGTTTCAACCCATTCAACTTGGTTCGCTTACTCTAAAAAACCGTATTGTGATGCCACCGATGACTCGCTCTCGTGCATCGCAGCCAGGCAACGTAGCTAACGACATGATGGCGCAGTACTACGCACAGCGTGCTCAAGCGGGTTTAATTGTTGCTGAAGGCACGCAGATTTCTCCAATGGGTCAAGGTTATGCTTGGACACCAGGTATCTACTCACAAGAGCAAATTGCGGGCTGGAAAAAAGTAACGGACGCAGTGCACGCTAAAGAAGGCGCAATTTTCGCACAGCTATGGCATGTAGGCCGTGTTACTCACCCAGATAACATCGGTGGTGAACAGCCAATTTCATCGTCTGCACTTAAAGCAGAAAATGTGAAAGTGTTTGTTGACAATGGCAGCAATGAGCCAGGTTTTGTTGACGTTGTTGAGCCACGCGCAATGACCAAACAAGATATTGAAGAAGTGATTGGTCAGTACCGTCAAGCGGCTTTAAACGCTGTTGAAGCGGGCTTTGATGGAATCGAACTGCACGGTGCAAACGGCTACCTCATTAACCAGTTTATCGACTCAGAAGCGAACAACCGTGATGATGAGTATGGTGGTTCAATCGAAAACCGTCTTCGCTTCCTAGATGAGGTAGTTGCGGCCGTTGTTGACGCAATTGGTGCGGACAAAGTGGGTGTGCGTCTAGCCCCATTTACTTCACTTAACGGCACAGTTGATAAAACGCCAGTAGAGACGTACACGGCAGCTGCACGCGTACTGGACAAACACAATGTGGTTTACATGCATATTGCTGAAGTGGATTGGGATGATGCGCCAGACACACCTGCTGAGTTTAAAACAGCAGTGCGTGAAGCTTACCAAGGCACCATTATTTATGCTGGTCGCTACAACCAAGAAAAAGCTGAGCAAGCGATCCTTGGCGGTCTTGCAGACATGGTAGGCTTCGGTCGTCCATTTATCGCAAACCCAGATCTGCCGAGTCGTATTCAGCACGGTTACCCGCTAGCACCGCACAACCCAGAGACTCTGTTCGGTGGTAACGAGGTTGGTCTTTTAGACTACCCAGAATACCAAGCGTAATTGACGGTTTAGTGCTTCAACTTGAGCACGATAATCAAATAACGTAACAAGATTAGGCTCGAGGCGAGGGGGCTTCCTATTTATGGGAATGACGTCTCGGGCTTCCTCTTTCTTGTTATCTCTAATACACTCTTCGTACCTTCACTTCTCTTTTCGGCTGCAATGAGCTTTACCGATATCCAAGACAAACTGGCCACTTTCACTGCTCTTGAGCAGGTCTTCGACTATTTTGAAGTCGACTATGACCGCAAGTTTCTCGATGAATATCGTCTGCCACTTCTCAAGCGTTTTAATGGCTATCTGTTAATGCAAAAGCCAGAAGATTGGTTCGCGGCGAGGCGAGTTCTGCGTAATGCGTATTGCAAAATCCAGCGAGGCCGTCTCGATCCCGCAACCCGTTCGGCATGCCGGGGATGTACATCTTGTATTAGACGCTAACAAAGGCCGTAAACAAAAAAGCGCACAACCTAGTAGCTATGAACCTATGTTTCATATAGTGCTTTGTTTACTTAGCAGTTTCGCGGCTTTGATGTGATGAAGGGGCTAAGTTGGCAAACGTATTCGCGGGACGAGATCGACGTTTTAGCATAAAGGCTGGATGCCAAGCGAGCAATGCTCGCTTGGCGCTAGAGATCTATTGGCATTGGTTAAGACTGACAGCAATTGGGTTCGCTTTTTCGTCAAATTTCACTGACCAAACGTATTTGCCAGCGGCTTCAATGGTTGATTTAGTGTCTTTCCCGTAGCCACCCCATTTCAATACTTTGGTTTCGCCAACGTTGAGAACTCGACCCTCTGCGGTGAACTGCGGTTTCCAGTCTGATGCAGCGTACTGCATTGAGTATTTACCCGGTTGCTCCTCGACAACCGCTTGATATAGACCATCGCCTTTGTGTTCAAATGCGCGAGCATCGACATGCTTCCAGTTAGCGCCAGGGAACGTACCAACTACATAGAGTTTTTACTTACAGGGCCTGCGTCTGAAACCGTTGGATTGTCACAAGCGGCCATCATAGCTGTGTCAACGCCTGCGGGCGCAGCCGCTACCGCTGTGGTTGCTGCGGCAGTCTCTTCCGATGAAGAGGTTGCTGGGTCTGACGCACAGCCAAACATAAGTGCACTCATCACTGCCATAGACAGAGCAGATTTTATTGATGTCATGGGTTGTCCTTTTTTATTTTTGGTTAGGGCATCACCAATCTAATGTGCGAAACATCTGTGCAGCTCATCCTTCTGATTGAGGAGTAGAGGAGGAGACGAAGGGATGAGAGTGATAGGTCACAAAGTGTGCAACTGTCTTGAGGTGGATTTACATAGCTTTCAGAATGATAGGTTTAAAGTCATTGCTTCCCCTAGCTCTGGTAACATTTTATTTTCTTCAAAAGGAGTTTCTTGGATATACAAACTGTTTGCGTCAGATTGATAACAAGATCGGTTTTGGTGCATGCCAAGCAAAGAGGGGCTTGCTGACCCTACAACAATGACAATGCGGCAAGGGTGAACAGAATAGCGTTTGTTGCGTAGATAACAGAGCAAGTGACTGAAAAGGAGAACATCATGCGACTGCTCATTATACTATTTGTCTTCGCTTTATCTTCGTTTGGAGCTTGGTCGGCGGGCTCAGGTTCTAGTTATAACTCTTTGAACAAAGCCGAGCGCACCTACAATCAAGGCGTGGAACTCATGAAAGACAAACAGTTTCTCGACGCTGAGAAAAAGTTTCGAGCCGCCCTCAAACGAGACAAAAACTGGGCGCAAGCTCATAACAATCTAGCCTACACACTACGTAAACAGGGCGCTGATCATTACAACACAGCGCTGTTTCATTACAACAAAGCGATTTCTATCGCGCCGTCGCTCCCAGAGCCATACATGTACCGTGGTGTACTCCATGTGCAAATGGGAAATGCAGCACTCGCCAATGACGATCTTGCCAAGCTGCGTGCACTCAAATCGCCATTGGCTGATGAACTTGAGTTCGTGATTGAAAACGGCAAAGAGAAAGCGCCAGAGCAATTTTTTGGCGTCTCTGAGAAAGTAAAAGGTTAGCCTGCGAATCAAGCAAGATGCCTTCGCCCAGGGTACATGTTGATGTATTGAACGATCCTCGGACGCACCCCCAAATTGGGGCGGCTGCCGTGAGGGAGATGATGATGCCAGATAATCATATCTCCAGCGTTGGCACCAATTGGAATTGAGCCTAAAGCGTGTAGATCTTGTTGGTTAGGATCGGCACCTGTGGGCAAGCTGGGTAACCAGCGTGACAGTTGATGATGAAACCCCGGAACCAGGGTTAGGGCGCCTTGTTCTGGCGGGGTATCGGTGAGGTAAAGTATTCCCTGCGTTGCAAAATCCAGTGGCCTTCTAAAATCGACATCCCAGTGTAGGTCTGGGCCTGGAAACGGGTGATTTTCTCGCTGTGGTGCGTGGAAGCCACATCGATCTGCGGTGACCCAAAGTGCGGGTGTTTCCCAAAGCTGAGAAAAGGCTTTATGAATTCGCAAAGAACGGCGATTGGCCTCTAGCGCTTCGTTTTGTATCAGCTCTACCATGATCCCAGATTCTTTCTTTTGATACCAAGAATTGAGATCATCAGGCTTAGCGCCAACTGTTTCATAAATCACCTTCTCAGCCCTTTGGCAGGCATTCAAATCTATAGCGTTTCTGACAATCACGTAGCCATTTCTCTGCCAAAACGCGAGATCTTGCTGCGACAATACAGCTGGAGCCTCTTCAATCGCATTTAGCCTATCTAGGGTCTCTTTGCTGTAATCTGAGCCTGTAATATCGGCGTTAAGTCGCTCAACGCGAGTTTGGCTTGGTTCACCAGATGTTGCGACAACCCACTCTTCAAAGTCATCGAGTGAGGGCTTTTGCGCGTATAGAAATTGATAAGCTTGATTTAGCCCAATGCCAAGCGCGTCCAAGACCAGTCGGTTAAGGTGCGCATCCTGAGGTAAAGGCTGGGTTTGTCGGTTCCCGTTTGCGTGAGTTGATGACCACAGTCGCTTTAGGTGATAGATACCCATTGGGGAAAGTTCGTGTGTTGAGGCGATGGCAAAGGGTGATTCCATAGGTTATTAACAACGCGTTCAGAAGCTATTTGATGTCTATTCTAGGCGGTATTGTCATGCTTACCTCGTAGGCTAACGATAACCTAAGATTCGTCACAAAATATATGAATGATAGATGGCGAATTTCACACTTGCTGTGTAAATTTCGCCAAGTCAGAGAGAGTGTCAGAAATGTTAACACTTTAAGTCGTTGATTTTTAATTAACTAAAAGTTGGCACTACATGTGCAAAAGGGAATGGGTAAGTAAAGTAGTCTGCACGTTTATTATTAACCAATCCCAAAGGGGCATATCATGAAAAGCATACTCGTATCTACTCTTGGTGTTATCGCTATCACGTCTTCGGCTTTTGCCGCCGCTAACACGCTTGATAAACAGGAATGGAGCGAGGATTTGCGTCATGATATGACAGCAATGAAGCATGAGGCAGTCGCTGAGATTTCACAACTGAATCTAGCAGAGATAGAAGCGCGCGACGAGCGAATTGTGAAGCGCATCAAGGCTGAACAATCTCAGTTGGTCAATAGTCATTGCCAAGGTGACGATGCCCCAAAGTCGTAACCGCTCCTAAATTATGATGGGTCGAACACAGGACGCTTTTTGTTGCGGAAGTAAAAGAAGGTGCTGAGCCCGATAAACAACGCGGCGAAGTAATAGAAAAAAGAGGACAGTGACGCTAAAAAGTCGAGGTGTTGCGCTACTTCTTGTTCGCTATAACGCTGAGAAACCATTTTGTAGTAATACGCATAGAGGACACCAATCATGCCGTACCCAAGGTTGAACATTAAGCCTTTGAAGCTGAGTACGGTGGCTCTATTGTGTGACTCGGTCTTTCTGTTGAGGTGATAGCTAATGAAGATGTTCACCGTCATGGTAATGAACACCAATAACAGAGCGGGAATCACGCCATAAATTGGCCAGCCACGGCTTATCCAGAAATAGGTTGCCATGGCGGCAAGTCCCATTAACGCAATGAAAGACCTTGGCTCCATGCGCTCGGCCAGTCTGCGGCTTTGTCCTGCTAATAAGATTTGGAATACGCTCACGCCAGCGCCAATAAAACCGATATAGATGATCGGGATCTCTATGGCGCGGTAGTACTGACTGTTCATGGTCAAAAACATGCGTGAGGTGTGCTCAAACAAACTGTAATAGAGCAAGATGAACATCACGGTTGGCGTCGCTATTACCCACTTAGCCGTATCCATAGTGAGCCTTAAGCTCGCCATCGTCGAAGCCACTTTTCCATCGGCATGTGGCACGGCTTCCCGCTCTTCCTGCATGCTGGTGGCGGCATAGATGGCAACGAGCGCCACCAGTAAGGTCGCGTAGACTGGAATACGCATGATGTCTTGCGTGCTTTCTGGTCTAGCTAGTCCAAACCATTCCGCGATATTACCCATCACGTTAACATCGTACAAGGCAGCGCCCACTAAGGTAACAACGATGCCAACACTGGATGCGATGCGCAGCTGTATTTGCAGAACCTGCGGCCATATTTCTTCCTTGCCCTGTTCTTTTAGTGTGTCGTAGGCGAGCGCTTCATCGGCGCCGCTGGCGAGCGACATCGCCAACCCACTTAACACCCGATTGACCAAAAAGACCGCGAAGACCAAGTTAGCGTTCCCTGTGGGAACAAAGGCAATCATGGCGATCTCGACAAACATGACGATAGATGACAGCACCACCAGTTTTTTGCGACCTAACGTATCTGCGAATGCACCGGAAGGGACTTCAGAAATAACGATGGTCGCCGCCCAAACCACATTAAGCATGGCAAATTGAGACAGGGTCAGACCGTAGTCCAGATAGAGAAGAGTGAAAACGGGGTAGTAGAAGCGTGCAAAATAGCTGCTACGAAACATTAAAAAGTAGCGAACGTTTTCAATCTGGAGTATTTCTTTGACTGTCATTGAGTCTTCCGCTGTGACGTTGGTATCTGAATGCAATATGGATAGAGTGTGCTTTGGTCGATCAACGTATTATTCATTGAATTTGGACAACATTTCTTTACCCCATTCATGTCTTGCTTAATTGTGGTTTAATAGCGTCTCTTAGTCACGCTTTTAACAGCAGTAGGTAGATATTAAAGCAGTTACTATTTTAGATGGTGGTATGGGGCGAGAGCTAGAGCGCATCGGTGCGCCATTTTCTCAGCCTTTGTGGAGTGCTCAAGCGCTGATTGAATCGCCACAATTGGTTAAACAGGCGCATCACGCTTTTATCGATGCGGGCTCCGAGATCATTACCGTGAATAGCTACGCGTGCGTGCCATTTCACCTAGGCGATGAGGGATATGCGGAGCAAGGTGCAGCGCTTGCCAGTAAAGCCGCAAAATTGGCTCGTGAGGCGGTGTCTGAATCGACGCATAACGTGCGTGTCGCAGGGTCGCTGCCGCCAGTATTTGGCTCCTATCGACCAGAGCTGTTTCAATATGAGCGAGCGAAAGCGATCACTGTCGAGTTGATGCAAGCGCAAGATGAAAATGTCGATTTGTGGCTCGCTGAAACCGTTGCCAGTGTTGCCGAAGCGAATATGTATCTAGAGCTGTTTAACACCACTCGAAAACCCGCCTACCTTTGCTTTACGTTACAAGATGAGATTGACCAACCCGCATTGCTTCGCTCCGGAGAGACAGTGGAAGAGGCCGTCGAGCAATTATTAGCGGCTGGTGGTAAAGGACTATTCTTCAACTGCTCGATTCCAGAAGTGATTGCACAAGCGATTGAAGTCGTCAATAGCGTCACCAAGCGAGAGAATAAGAGCTTGGAAATTGGTGTGTTTGCTAACAGCTTTACGCCTATTAAATCGGGGCATCAAGCTAACGAAGCGATTCAAACGGTTCGTCATTTTTCTCCAGAAGAGTATCTTGATTTTGCCAAACATTGGCATGAATTAGGCGCGACCATTATTGGTGGTTGCTGCGGTATTGAACCGCGGCATATCGCGCTGTTATCTACTTGGAAGCAGGAAAGCTAGATGAGGTGAGAGTGATATAGACTCTTACCAAATTACGCTTCTAGCTGTTTTACCTTATTTGATGTGGTGCTGTTGCCATTGCACCACTTTTGTAGCATGTCTACGAGCTTAGCTTTATCCGCAGGTTTATGGATGTAGTCATCCATAAGAGTAGCAATGGACTCGCGAGCATCCGGTCCGCATTCGCCAGATAGTGACACGATAGGCGTTGATGTCGTGAGTTTTCGAATTTCTTCACATGCTTCAAAACCATTCATGTTGGGCATGCGGATGTCCATGAAAATAAGGTCGAACTTTGTTCGTTTTGCCTTTTCAATGGCTTCAATGCCGGACGCCGCTTGCTCAACTTTAACACCTTCTGTCACCAAATAGCTTTGCACCAGAAGGCGATTGACGTGGGTGTCATCGACAACCAACACTTTTTTACCCACCAGGGATTCTTTTTTCTTCAACGCGCCCGCTTGTTCGGCTTTAACGAAAGTGCTCCAAAAACTGTACTTGCTGAATGTCAGCAAGGTTGCTTGAAAGGCATCAACATAGCTCAATTCTTCTTCCGTACGAGTGGTACAGAAAAGTGTCGGGATAGTGCCGTGCTGATTGGCAACATGGATAGCATTTGCAGCTTCACTGGCAGCGGAAGGCTCGAGGTCGGCAACCAGAACAAAATCAACGTCAGTATCCGCCAAGTAGTCCAGTGCTTGTTGCTTCGCAGTCACATAGTGAACCACAATCGAGAACTCGTCATTGAGGCATTGTCTTAGCCAAGCCTGTGAGGTGTGTGGGGCGATCACTAACGCATTTTTGTTCGCTAAAATCGGTTTTAGTTGCGTGTGCAGTTTGACTTCGTATGCGGATTCATCGATAACAGGAAAAGTGAGCTCAAACGTCGTGTATTTGCCGAGCTGCGAATGACAATGTATATCACCACCAAAGGCGGCCATTACTCGCTTACAATACGAAAGTCCAAGCCCGGTGCCGGTTGCTTTGCCTATCGTGAATAGGTCATCGAAGATTTGATCCAGATGAGTCTCTGCGATACCTGGGCCAAAATCGGTAAATGTCAGCGTATTGATGTTCTCGTGTCGCTGAAAACCGATGTCTATTTTGCTCTTTGGATATTGCTCAAAATAGTAAGTCGCATTTTTTAGTAGGTTATAAATAACAAAGCTAAATAAGGTGTCGTCTCCCCAGAATGCGAAGTCTTCAATAGTCACATTTACCCGTTGACGATCCTCTGGTTTATTGAAGCTGAAGTCATTGATCGCAGCTAACGTTAACTCACCAGCAGAGTGGGGTGAGAAGCGATCGGTTTTGAGTGATTCACCTCTTAACTCTGACAACATAGCGTCGATAAATCGAGTGCCAGATTGAACGGCACGCTTACTCTCATGCAGCGCTTGGTGTAGTTGTTTGATTTCTTCTGAGTTCTGATTGCCCAAATCTGTTGGATCATTCCCCAAGACTTTGGTGTCAATCTGCTCGAACTGATATTTGAGTTTGCTAAACGGGTTACGTATTTCGTGGGCGATAGAGCCTGCTAGAATTTGGCTTTTTCGTACTTTATCTTCGGCAACGATCCAGCGGCTAGCCTCTTTGAACAGCAAGCCTAGGCCTACCACTTGATCCGCTGTGATGAGCGGATGCTGGTCGGATTGGTTAGCAAGGTACAAGTGGGATATTCGCTTTCTATTATCGAAAATAGGCACGATCAGTGACACTTTGTTGGCGACCATATAGTCGATGATGTCGCCCATGCTCTCTTTCGCGTCAATATGATGATTGAGGATATAGATCAGCTCATCTTTCACGAGAACGCGCTCGCCTTTTTGCAGAAACTCCAGCACCTGGGCATCCTTATCGGCAATGGTTTGGCGCAGATAACCGTTAGAGACGCCTAATATGTGATTGAGTCGTTCTATCGCCTCTTTACATGAAAACCGAAATTCTGACTCTAGACTGCAGATTTGGTCGATGCTGTTTCCGGCGCTTCCATACAGCAATCGATTGAAGAACCAATAGACCTTTTTGAGCGACTTTTGATAGAAAAGGCCAGTGATCACAATCCAACCAAGTAACGCCATGTTTTGATAACTACCAATGGATGCGAGAAATACAGCGGGAACGATGAACAGAGCGATATTAGCCAGTGAACTAATGCCGACCAGAGTAATATACCGGCCACTGTAAAAGCGGTTAAATAGCAGGGCATAGCCGATTATCATTAGCTCAAGTACCGATAGCGTGGGCGCTACCCATACCAGTGAAAAGTCATTTAAGAAATACGGAATGACAATCATCACAACCAAGGTGGATGCCATAAAGACAATCACACCAGCCATCATATAGCCGGACTTGAGTTGTGTCAGTCTGAGGTCACTTTTCCATGCGCGAACAAAGTTAAGAAATGTCAGTGCGATGATAAACGGAGCAGTGAGGAAGAATATTTTGTTGTACTCTCCAAAGCGAATTAAAAATTTCCCCGATGAATACACTTCAACATCGATGACCGTCATGTCAGGAATTAAGTTAACGACCAGAGAGTGAATTGATAATCCTATTAATATAATGGACTGTAATCTTGAGATATTTTTATTTTTAGCTTTGGAGATGAGCTTACAAGAGAACCAATATGCCGACAAAATGGCAAGGGCACAGAAAATATTTGCCCCGATGGCCATTGCTAGCGCGATATCAGGATCATAATAAGTGATTAAATCCGATTGGAAATAAGCATTGGTGTAAATCCAACATGCGATGAAAAATGCATAAAGACAGTAAGGAAGGTAGATCGATTGATCTACCTTAAACTGGTTCTTCACCATCTTGTATGACATGTAAATCGCCCAAACCAATACACCAGTACCGATCAAAAACATGATAAGTCCTGGTGTATCAGAGCAAGCTAATTTTAGAATTTCAGGCATGATGCAAAATGAGTCGTGCTCTTCTTCCTTGCTGACAACACCTGCTTATAGTACTGCTTATAGTTGCATTCTCCAATAGCTTTAACCATTGGATCGCTCAAAATTAATCCTTTATATGTGTATGGTTTTGTCGGGGTTATTTGCTGATACGTCATCGGAACGTAACAATCTGGAGCATCACTATATAAGTTGACTGACTGGAAGAAGTACAACAGAGCAGGCTGCTCTGTGATGACATAGACACCCTTCATGCCTACTTGTTTCATGAACAGAGCGATGTGTTTGATAGATAGATATAGAATCGTGTTCAAACGACTTGTGGAACCACTTACAGCCATCCTGATTAGCTCACAGCAATCATCACCAAGCGCTAAGCTTTGTGAAAACGACTGATCGAGCTGTTGCGGTGTTGACAGTTCGAGGCGATTAGACAATGAGCCATCAAACATTCCTGAAGCCTCTAACGTCCTGATGTTGCGGTCACTCAATGAAACCCTCCAACTGTCCGATTGGAAAAAGGG
>NZ_JYJK01000076.1 GCF_003263785.1 Vibrio variabilis | reverse complement strand
CTCAAAGGCCTTAGCGGCCGCCCCCGTAAAGGTCCAAGCCGAAAACTGTGTCATGAACGCTGTGGCTCCAGCCATCCACCACATCATAGCCCCACCGCCACGAATGAAGCCGGAACTATCTATAGCAAAACGCTTGAACGCCAGGGCGGCGAACAACACGAAAGCAAAGTAACCGACAACAATTGCACCATCAATGAGTTCCATACCGCTCCTTATGCATCATGGCTTATTCATTTTCTGTGAGAAGTTCCAATGGCTTCGTCGCCCATACAGAGCTCAAGAGCCCGCAATGATGAAACTCGACCTAAATCACACTTAGTCGCTTAAAGTAGAAATATTACTACCATAACTTCAATTTATGCTGGTAGATTAGAACATATCAAAACGACGTTTCAAATAAAATTTAGTTGTCTATTTGTTTCTTGAGGCGTGGGGAATTGTGGAGCTGTTGCAGTCAAGACCTCTCAGAGCAACGTCTATGTGGTAGGTATACCACCACAGTAAAGCCATCATAAAAGAATCAGTTAGTTACGCTAAATCAGAGTCTTACTGCCCAGTTTCATTTCATTGATAATGAATGAAACTGGGCACTCTCAAGCTGGATATTTGACTATGAGCCAATACAAAATAGCGATCATCGGCGAATGCATGGTGGAGCTACAACGCAAAGAAGATCTACTGAAGCAAAGTTTCGGCGGTGATACGTTAAACACGGCGCTTTACCTTTCTCGTTTGACGAAAAATTACAACATTTCAGTAAGCTACATTACCGCACTAGGCAACGACCCTTTCTCATCTGAAATGCTTGAAGCTTGGTCGGACGAAGGTATCGATACCGACCAAGTGTTGCGCCTAAACGACAAAATGCCCGGTCTTTACCACATCGAGACTGATGAGACTGGCGAGCGCACCTTCTTCTACTGGCGCAGCGACGCGGCAGCCAAGTTCGTGTTTGATCAACCAGAAAGCCAGTCTCTTGTTGAATCGTTAATGGATTACGATGCGGTTTATCTAAGTGGTATTACCTTGGCTATTTTGACCGACTCTGGACGTGACACCCTATTTAGCTTCCTTGATAAGTTCAAAGCCAAAGGCGGCAGCGTCTTCTTTGACAACAACTATCGTCCAAAGCTTTGGGCGAGCCGTGATACCGCTCAGCGCACGTACCTAGCGATGCTTGGTTTTACCGACACCGCACTGCTTACGTTCGAAGATGACCAAGATTTGTTTGGCGACACATGCCTAGAGGAGTGCATCGAGCGCACTCAACACGCTGGTGTCAGCGAAATTGCCATTAAGCGCGGCGCAAAAGAGTGTCTAGTACTTAGCGAAGGTCGCGCAGAGTATGTCGCACCCAAGCCGGTCGACTCCGTGATTGATACTACAGCCGCAGGTGACTCATTCAGCGCCGGTTATCTTGCCAAGCGCCTGACCGGTGGCGACGCGTTTAACTCAGCCGCAATGGGACACAAAGTTGCAGGCACAGTCATTCAATACCGCGGTGCTATTATTCCTAATACAGCAACGCCAACTCTTGATTAGTAGGACAAAGACATATGACAACCCTAAACGAACAGCTAGCAAACCTTAAAGTAATTCCTGTCATTGCCATCAACAAAGTTGAAGATGCTATTCCTCTAGGTAAAGCACTCGTAGATAACGGCATGCCATGTGCAGAAATCACCTTCCGCACCGAATGTGCAGCCGACGCGATTTCAGCGATGCGTCAAGCGTACCCAGAGATGCTGATTGGCGCAGGTACCGTTCTTACTAACGAGCAAGTCGATCAAGCGATTGAAGCAGGCGTTGATTTTATCGTAAGCCCAGGTTTCAACCCACGCACGGTTCAATACTGCATCGACAAAAACGTACCTATCGTACCGGGTGTTAATAACCCAAGCCTAGTTGAGCAAGCAATGGAAATGGGTCTGCGTACATTGAAGTTCTTCCCAGCGGAGCCATCTGGTGGTGTGGGTATGCTTAAAGCGCTGACCGCTGTGTATCCCGTGAAATTTATGCCAACAGGTGGTGTCAGCTTGAAGAATGTCGATGACTACCTATCTATCAAGTCTGTATTGGCATGTGGCGGCACTTGGATGGTGCCAACGAACCTTATCGACGAAGGTCGTTGGGAAGAGCTTGGTCAGTTGGTGAAAGACGCGGTCGCTCACGTTAACTAATCCAACATTTAGCGAAATAAAAGCAGCCCCACTAGCATTGTCTTGTGGGGCTGCTTGTTATCCGCAGGGCGGCTAACTCGACAAATCCATCTCGGCGACCTTTGCCCTATCCTCTTGAACTGAGTTTAAGCCCCATTCCATCACGTTGCTACTGTCGCCATGATGATACAGCGCATCGCCATTGGCATGATTGAGAATTTTCGCTGCTCGCCACGCCGCAAGACTCAGTTGTGGTTCAATGATTCCATGGTTATGAGTACCTGAATTCACGACAAACAACTTGTTATCACAAGGCTGCTTCCAATGTGCAGCGTACTCAGAATTAAGAAGCGGCCTAGAAAGCTCATCCAATTGCAGCTTATCGGCAATGCCCTGAAGGCAGGGTGCCAACACTCGCTTAAAGCCTGTACATAAAATCACAACGTCAGCTTCAAGCACTTTCTCGTTCTCCGTAACCCCATGGCGAAGTCGCAATTGGTGTTGCTTCCCTGACAAATCTAACCCCACTAGCTCTTGATGAGGCTGAATTGTCCACCACTTTGGGTTTCTTAATACATACTTATCGTGATACAAAGCCTGATAGATCGACGTCAAACAGTCATCGGTGATCCCATCACTGGTCAGCTTTTGGCGAGACACCTCACGCGCTTGTCGATCCTTGTCGAGATGGTAAAACTGATTCACATAATCCGGCATAAAAAACTGGTCGCTAAAACAGCTCTCATCCAGCCGTTCTAGATTTGCACGGCGTGACACCCAATCAAGTTGCCTCGGCTTACCAAAATCACCGGCAAACACATGCTGAAAGATATCCGCACCTGTTTGCCCACCACCGATGATTGCAATGCGTTTGCCCGTTAAATCTGGCTTACGCACCATCATTTCGTGGGCGTGGAAACAGTGATCGCTAAGCTTATCCTGCGCGCACTCCGGCACCACTGGCTGCGTCCCTGTACCAACAACCAAATGACGGCTGGTTACCGTCTCACCATTTGCAGTAATCACAAAGTGATCATCGGCAAAGCGCACCTCACTGATGTCAGTGCCGAATTGGGTATTAGGGAGCTGCTTCGCTGTCCATGCCATATAATCGGAAAACTCTAACCTCGATATCATAAAATCACCACGCGCGGTGAATGGATAGAATTTTTGGTTCTTCACCAAGTAGTTCATAAACGTGTAAGGGCTGGTAGGGTCTACGGCCGTGACCAAGTCTTTTAAAAACGAGGTTTGCATCTTGGCGTGATTGAGCAGTAGCCCAGGATGCCAAGCAAATTCAGGTTTACGTTCATAAAATTGGCTTTTTAACTCTGTCTTGGGCGCTACAAGCGCTGCGATACTCAAGTTGAAAGGACCAATGCCCACTCCAACTAAATCAAAATCAACTGTGTTCATTGTATTTTTTCCTAGCCTGATATGTGTTCTCTTATCCACTTAAATGGCATAAGCATCAAAGAAGCGCTGTCGTCGACATTGCAGCATCGCTGCTCTTTTGTGTGGAAAATCAAAATCGAAAAGGTGTTCGAAGCCAATTCGCTCTGTCAGTGCCAACACTTTTTTATTGTCTGCACGAGGTTCACCCATCACATGTTGAGTGTTGAGATCGGCAAGAAGCAATAGTGCACGATGCTTCGTGACCAAGCGGAGAAGTAGCGCCAGCCTCGGAAGCGTGCATTCGCGGACAGCATATGAACGCCGCGGTCAAACTCATCGACATCATAAAATGGCCCTAGACGATCTTCTGCAGTCCAATAGATCTCGAAGTAACCAAAAGGGACACCGTCAAATTCACCGATGATCGGGAACTGGTGAGGATCGCTTTCCATCTTGGTCAGGTATTGCTGATGGGACAGCTTAGAGCCGCTTAACTCCCAAACCGGCGCAATTGCGGGATCGTTATGCCAGCGATGAAAACCATTCAGATCCCGTGGTAGCTGCGCTTTTCTAAAACACACCACTCGCTTCTCTCGGTAGAGGTATCGTTGATAGAACACATCTTCCGGCTTTTCTGGGCGCGTTGGATACTGAATTCCGTGCTCAGTTCGCTGTTCTATTTGTCTATCTGGTTTACTGACTGGTCGGTGCCAAATCGGCGCATTCTGAAGAAATGCTGAACGACTAAGCAGGTTTTTATCTTCCAAAACGTAGCTCATAAATGAGGGGGCATCTGGGCACTGAACCTGCGCCACATCGAAGTGATAAAAAACATGCTCGATGGCAGACCACCACACTAAGTTTTCTTTTGCTGCTATCTCAACCGTCACCAAATCGTCGCAAAGCTCGGCACTGACGCGGCCGCGCTCAATCGAGTTGGAGACTAATGACCACTCATTACGCTTAATTGGATAAACGCTAATGTGTGTGTCATCTGGCAGTGGCTTGGTACATAGTGGCAGGTTTTGCCCCAATAGCGGATTGGCAATGTCACGATAAATCTCAGCAGGATTCGATAGTGTGGCTTCATTATTTTCTTCCAAGAAGCACAAGAAGTTTCGTTTCCAGCGCAGAGTCGGAGAAGTCAGCAAATAGTCATAGAAAGAGGGATCCAAAGGATGAGCCGCTGCCAGTCGAGCCAAGTGCTCTCGGCACACCTCATACAATTTTTCTTCTGGAGCTAAGCCACCAGCGGCAATCGCAGACACCGTATTCATCAAAGAATTGCCGATAAGATAATAGGCAAGGTACGGGTTCACCTGTTCACTCGGCATAAAGTATTCCGGATCAACGCTTTCAAACACCGATGCGAAGCGCTGCAATGCAAGCTCAGTGATACCACTTCCCTGACAATCGCGGTACATCATGCCAATCGGCAGGCCATCCTCAATTTTTAGTACAATATTTTGCTGGTGAGCGAGAAGGATCAGGCCATAGTCGCTGCGAGCGATACACAATGGCGCCATCACATGCTGCATAAACTGCCCCATCCATAAACACGCAGCTTGCTCTAAGGTGATTGATTGCGTTGCTGCCACCCGCTTAACCCAAGTAACGACTTGAGGCTCACTTTGTTCGACACAAATCTGGTTCGCCGTCGCAAGCAGATGATGACCCAGCGTCGTGTCATGGCTGTTTTTACCGTGGCTCGCATTCGACTGATAAAACGGATTATGACGAAAACTCACTAATGGCAGATCCAGTTCGTGTCCTTGCTTTGTACAAATAGTTACCCACGCAGGCTCTTCAATAAACGTGGTGCTGGGCAGCCTTTGCACTAGCTCCTGACCGGCCTCATGACTCAATAATTGACTGAACAGCGTACCACGTCTTGCTTCTTTAGGGGTTAAAAGACGCAGTGAGTTGGTCAATTTGATGGGTAATGAGACCTTCAGCATCCATGGCATATTCGGGTGATAAATAGCACGACTAGACGACGTCGCTTGCCAGCCACCACTTTGTAACTGAAGATCAACAACACCCCCTTTCAACTCTTCAGCCTCTTGAGATGCTCGCCAAGCCTTTGCCTGCAAGGGGTGCATGGGGTAAGGCAAATAATCGCCAGCCACAAGCCCCCTACTCTCTTCTGGTACTGACAAAGCAAACAGGGATTGCAAATGATGCTCAAAAGTCTCGACCTGCGCCTCGCCTACAAGCTGATCTTTTGCCACTGCAAACCATTCAATAGCAAACTCCGCTTCATACTCAGGTAAAAAGTGAGCCTGTTCGCTGTGAGACAGCGGCGCGCAACTTTTTGGACTCGGATGCATACTGTGGCCACCGACCAGCGCTTGTTCAGATTCGATGAATTTGGCTGGCATGGTGACTGAGCCACGTCTTGCCTTATACGCTGACGCGCGTTGAATATAGTTATCCGAGTCGCCGATACGCTGAAGTAGGCGATCGCGCTTTTCTGAGCTTGCTACCTCGCAGGATCCAAGCACAAGATCCACAGCAATAGGAAAAGACACCTCAGATACTGAGCCATCATTAACATGATAGATTTCTTGCGTATATCGATGGCGACCATTAGCAGAGACGTAGCTTAACGGTAGCCACAGAGCGCCACTAGAGAGCGAAAAACACGCGCATTTTTTCGGTTTACCCGCGATGTCAGCGTCGATGACCCCAGCTTCGATAAACAGACCATCCATATCAACATAAAGGCTATTGAAAAACGATTGAAAACTGAGTGTATGTGCCATTTTATTTCTCCGTTATCCATGCACTTAACTGATTAGGGGCTTGCCACACTTGGGTGTATTGACTCACATTCACTCTTGGCTTCTGACGCACTTCAATTGGCGTACCAAAGACCATAAAGCCGACTGGGTAATGCTCATCACTAAGACCGAGAATGTCACGAACACCCGGTAACTCAGCAGCATCCGTGGAGTACCACACACCGCCAAAACCCAATCGATCTGCGGCCAGCAATGTCATTTGACACGCTGCGGCCGCAGACAGGATCTGATCTTGTTGCTCACTTCTTTATGTGTTTGAACGCGCGCCGAAATCAACACCAAGCTAGGTGCGTGACTAAGGTAGTCCGCCAGTCGATTCGCTTGTGCGGCTGTGACCTTAGCATCATGGCTTAGCCAAGCATTTCTTAGATGGCTGACTAAATTGACAATGTGGTCGTTTTCAACAACCAAGAAATGCCAAGGACGTAAACGACCATGATCCGGAGTGCTCATGGCAGCTTGCAGTATGGCCTGCATTTGCACCTTGTCGGGGCAGGCTTGCGCATCTCATGAACGTGATAAGAAACGCGCTGATAAAGGGAGTTAAGTTCGTGCATATTGATATTTTCTGTAGCCAACTAAAATAAGAATTAGGAAATAGACACTGCCTAAAATTGACACCATCAAACCCGCCGCAATTTCATTCGGGGCGGTCAAGGTACGTCCAAGGCCATCGGCCCAGACCATTAACGTAGCACCCATGAGTGCTGCAGCGGGAAGAAGGTGTTGATGTCGATATAGCCCCATCATTCGAGCGCAGTGAGGAGCCAAAAGACCCACAAAGCTAATCGCGCCAACATGAGCGATAGAGGTGGCAGTAAGCCCAGCAGCGATGGCCAGTAACCACAAACGATGCTTGGCGATAGGCACGCCAAGTGCTGCCGGGAGCTGTTCCCCAAGACTGAGTACATCCAGACTGCGCAATAAAGGAATGAGCACCACGCAAAGTCCAATCACAACCCCAAAAAATGGAACAAGTTTGTCGGTAGATGCTCCGTAGGTAGTGCCCGATAACCACATCAAGGTCACTGAGGTCGTACTGCTGCCGAAGGTAAGTAGGATGTGAGTAGCTGTACCGGCAAAGGCAGAAATCACGATGCCAAATAGTGCTAATTGAGCAACACCTAGTTGCTGTTTTAAGCCCCAAGAAAGCATGACAAGCACCAACACAGCGCCAGCCAATGAAGCAAGCGTCAGCACGATTTGCGAAGCGCTGGGTTCGACCACCAGCACACAGGCAATGATCAACACGGAAAAAGCGCTCACACCGGAGATGTCAGGACTTGCCATCGGATTTCGAAATAGGGTTTGCAGTATCACCCCCGCACAGGCCAGCCCGACTCCGGCAACACTTGCTAAAAGCACGCGTAAGTTATCCCAATATCCAAGTAAATCATCGTTAGAGCCAAAATAGTGACTAGAATGCCCCCAAAAGTGCGCACTAAAGACAAACGCTAAAGTAAGCAGAAACAAGGTTTTCTTGGGTTTTAAATGAACAAACGGTGACAGCGTCAAACCGTGTTGGTCACTTGCCGATGCGACTTGTCCACGACGTCTTAAAAGGAGGAAAATAAAAAACGGCGCGCCGATCAGGGCAGTAAACACTCCGGTAGGTAATCGGTAGCCAATCACTAGCATACCGCGAGAGCACCACTCAGCAATGAGCACCAAGCTAGCGCCAACCAGCACAGACAAAAGCCATAGCAACAATACACTGCGGTTCTCATTTGCTCTCATATACAAAGCTCGCGCGATATGCGGTGCCATAAGCCCCACAAATGCCACCAGCCCCACGAGCGCGGTGGCCAAAGACGCCTGCGCGATAGCCAGCGTAAGAATGCACCAACGCCATCGACTCACCGCAACCCCCAACGACGATGCATGTGTGTCACCGAGCAAAAACAGTGACAGCTTTGGCAATACCAATAAGGTCGCGAGCAGCAACAAACCGATGACGGGGGAGTAAGCCGCCACGGGAGAAATACTGGTTTGCAGCACCTGCCCGCTACCCCAAAGAAACAATCCATCTGTCTGATTTTCGTAATAAAGCAGCAACACCGATGACACTGCGCCCGCGCCAAGCCCAAG
>NZ_JYJK01000075.1 GCF_003263785.1 Vibrio variabilis | reverse complement strand
GATCATCGCCATCTACATCACTCGCTTGCGATAGCAATTGCTCTTGCGTCAGAGTAATCGAACCATCTTCATCAACAGAGTAAGCCAAGTCACCTGAGACTGGAGCGTCATTGACTGCAATAACGTCAATGCCTGCTGTGGTCTCTGCTGTAGCGCCATCTTCATCAGCAACGGTCACGTCAAGCGACACACTGCCGTTGAAGTTTTCATTTGGTGCGAAGCTGTAAGTACCGTCACCGTTGTCGGTGAAGATACCGTCTGTACCGGAGTAAGACACATCACTGACACTCACCTCGCCTTCCACATCACTTGAGTTGGCAAGTAATTGATCGTCAGAGATAGTGATAATGCCGTCTTCATCGACTGAGTAAGTCGTTGAACCGGCCACTGGAATGTCATTGACAGACTCAACAGTCACATCAATGTTGGCCTCTGTGGTGGTTGTACCGTCGCTTACTGAGAAGCTCAAGTCAACTTCACCATTAAAATTCTCGTTTGGCGCGAAGGTATACGTACCGTCACCGTTGTCAGTGAACACCCCTTCGGTGCCTGAGTAGCTGACATCAGCAACGGATAGGTCATCGCCATCAATATCAGACGCACCTGCAAGAAGCTGTTCATCCGTGAAGGTTAACGAACCATCTTCTTGGATGGTGTAACCCACATCTTCCACGACTGCTGCATCATTCACTGGATTCACTGTAAGGTCAGCGTTTGCGACGATGGTGTCGGTGCCATCAGAGATGTCGAAGCTGAGGTCAATGTCACCATTGAAGTCTGCATCTGGTGTGATGGTGAATGAACCGTCTTCGTTGGCGGTCACTGTGGCGTTATCGCCAGCGCTTAAGTTAGCCGCAGTCAGATCATCCCCGTCCACATCACTAGCTTGGGATAGCAATTGTTCTTGGGTCAGCGTGATAGAGCCATCTTCGTCAACGGAGTAAGCTAGGTCACCCGAGACTGGCGCATCGTTGACTGCGATGACGTCAATGCCTGCCGTGGTCTCTGCGGTTGCACCGTCTTCATCGACAACGGTCACATCCAGCGATACGTTACCGTTGAAGTTTTCATTTGGAGCAAAGCTATAAGTACCATCACCATTATCAGTGAAGATGCCGTCTGTGCCTGAGTAAGACACATCATCAACAGCGACTTCACCTTCTACATCTGAGCTGTTCGCTAGAAGTTGCTCGTCAGAAATAGTAATGATGCCGTCTTCATCGACAGAGTATGTAGTAGAGCCGGCCACTGGAATGTCATTGACTGACTCAACAGTCACATCAATATTGGCTTCTGTCGTAGTCGTGCCATCGCTTACAGAGAAGCTTAGGTCGACTTCACCATTGAAGTTCTCGTTAGGAGCAAAGGTATACGTACCATCACCATTGTCGGTGAACACACCTTCTGTACCAGAGTAGCTAACATCGGCTACCGACAGGTCGTCGCCATCAATATCTGACGCGCCAGCAAGAAGCTGCTCATCAGTGAAGGTTAGTGATCCATCCTCTTGGATGGTGTAACCGACATCTTCCACTACCGCTGCGTCATTCACTGGATTCACTGTGAGGTCAGCATTGGCCACGATGGTGTCGGTGCCATCAGAGATATCGAAGCTTAAGTCAATGTCGCCATTGAAGTCCGCATCTGGTGTGATGGTGAATGAGCCATCTTCGTTGGCGGTGACCGTAGCGTTATCACCCGCACTTAGGTTAGCCACTGTTAAGTCGTCGCCGTCCACATCACTAGCTTGTAATAGCAATTGCTCTTGCGTCAGAGTGATAGAGCCATCTTCATCAACTGAGTAAGCTAAGTCACCTGAGACTGGTGCATCATTAACAGCGATGACGTCGATGCCAGCTGTTGTTTCGGCCGTTGCACCGTCCTCATCGACAACCGTTACATCAAGAGATACGTTACCGTTGAAGTTTTCGTTTGGCGCGAAGCTGTAAGTGCCATCACCATTGTCAGTAAAGATACCGTCAGTGCCTGAATAAGACACATCATCAACGGCGACTTCACCCTCCACATCAGAACTGTTAGCTAGAAGTTGATCGTCGTAGATGGTGATGATGCCGTCTTCATCGACTGAGTACGTCGTTGAACCGGCCACTGGAATGTCATTAACAGACTCTACGGTCACATCAATGTTGGCTTCCGTTGTGGTCGTGCCATCGCTCACTGAGAAGCTTAGGTCTACTTCACCGTTGAAGTTCTCGTTTGGAGCAAAGGTATACGTACCATCACCGTTGTCGGTGAACACACCTTCTGTACCTGAGTAGCTGACATCCGCAACTGATAGGACATCGCCATCAATGTCAGACGCGCCAGCTAGGAGCTGCTCATCCGTGAAGGTCAACGAACCGTCTTCTTGGATGGTATAACCTACATCTTCCACGACCGCTGCATCATTCACTGGATTTACAGTGAGATCAGCATTCGCGACGATGGTATCGGTGCCATCTGAGATATCGAAGCTGAGGTCAATGTCACCATTGAAATCCGCATCTGGTGTGATAGTAAATGAGCCATCTTCGTTAGCGGTAACTGTAGCGTTGTCACCTGCAGATAAGTTAGCAGCCGTGAGGTCATCACCTTCCACATCCGACGCTTGTGATAGAAGTTGTTCTTGTGACAATGTCACACTACCATCTTCATCAACTGAGTAAGCTAGGTCGCCAGAGACTGGTGCATCGTTAATTGGAAGCACATCTACGTTAATGACCGTATCAACCGTGGCACCATCTTCATCTTGAATGGTAACGTTTAATTGAACCTCGCCATTGAAGTTTTCATTTGGCGCAAAGCTACAAGTACCATCACCATTGACGGAGAAGATACCGTGCGGTCCATCGTAGCTGATACCTACTAGGGATACGTCACCCTCTATATCTGATGCATTAGCAAGGACTTGAGACTCACTGAAGGTCAGTACACTGTCTTCATCAATGGTGTAAGACGTTGGCCCTGCAATAGGTGGGTCGTTGACCTCGATAACGGTTAAACCAGCGCTTGTCTCTGCTGTCGCTCCGTCTTCATCTGCTACAACGACATCAAAGCTAACTTCACCTGAGAAGTTCTCGTTTGGCGAGAAGGTATAGGTACCATCACCGTTGTCAGCAAAGACACCATCAGTACCTGAGTAAGAGACATCCTGAACGGAAACATCACCCTCAACATCTGAACTGTTAGCCAATAACTGCTCGTCAGTAATGGTAATCGAGTTGTCTTCTTGTACAGAATAAGTTGTAGAACCGGCAACCGGAATGTCGTTAACAGACTCAACCGTTACATCAATATTCGCCTCAGTGGTCGTTGTACCATCGCTCACTGAGAAGCTTAAATCGACTTCTCCGTTAAAGTTCTCATTTGGCGCAAAGGTATACGTACCATCACCATTGTCGGTGAACACGCCTTCTGTACCTGAGTAGCTCACATCGGCAACAGACAAGTCATCACCGTCAATGTCTGAAGCGCCAGCAAGAAGCTGCTCGTCAGTAAAGGTCAACGAACCGTCTTCTTGGATGGTGTAACCCACATCTTCCACTACCGCTGCGTCATTCACTGGGTTTACAGTGAGGTCAGCATTGGCAACGATGGTATCAGTGCCATCGGAGATGTCGAAGCTGAGGTCAATGTCGCCATTGAAATCTGCATCTGGTGTGATAGTGAATGAACCATCTTCATTAGCCGTTACAGTGGCGTTGTCACCTGCTGATAAGTTAGCTGCAGTTAGATCATCGCCGTCGACATCACTCGCTTGGGACAGAAGTTGCTCTTGAGTCAGAGTAATCGAACCATCTTCGTCAACTGAGTATGCCAAATCACCTGATACTGGCGCGTCATTGACAGCAATAACATCAATGCCGGCAGTGGTCTCTGCCGTTGCGCCGTCTTCGTCAACAACAACGACATCTAGCGATACATTGCCGTTGAAGTTTTCATTTGGTGCGAAACTGTAAGTACCGTCACCATTGTCAGTAAAGATACCGTCTGTACCTGAGTAAGACACGTCCTCAACCGCTACTTCACCCTCCACATCCGAGCTGTTTGCAAGAAGCTGCTCGTCGGAGATGGTAATAATACCGTCTTCATTGACTGAGTATGTGGTTGAACCTGCAACTGGAATATCATTGACCGACTCAACGGTCACATCAATATTGGCTTCAGTGGTCGTTGTACCGTCGCTCACTGAGAAGCTTAGGTCGACTTCACCATTAAAGTTCTCGTTTGGCGCGAAGGTATACGTGCCATCACCATTGTCGGTGAACACACCTTCTGTACCTGAGTAGCTGACATCAGTAACTGATAGGTCGTCGCCGTCAATGTCTGACGCGCCAGCAAGAAGCTGCTCATCCGTAAATGTCAGTGAGCCATCTTCTTGGATGGTATAACCTACATCTTCCACGACTGCTGCGTCATTCACTGGGTTCACAGTCAAATCTGCATTGGCCACGATGGTGTCGGTGCCATCTGAGATATCGAAGCTTAAGTCAATGTCGCCATTGAAGTCTGCGTCAGGCGTAATGGTGAATGAACCATCTTCGTTGGCGGTCACCGTAGCGTTATCGCCTGCTGACAAGTTCGTAGCTGTAAGATCATCGCCATCTACATCACTCGCTTGCGATAGCAATTGCTCTTGAGTCAGAGTAATCGAGCCATCTTCGTCGACTGAGTAAGCCAAGTCACCAGAAACTGGTGCATCGTTCACTGCGATGACGTCAATACCTGCCGTAGTTTCTGCCGTTGCACCATCTTCATCAGCAACGGTCACGTCAAGTGATACGCTACCGTTGAAGTTTTCGTTTGGTGCGAAGCTGTAGGTACCATCACCGTTGTCGGTGAAGATACCGTCCGTACCGGAGTACGACACATCACTAACACTCACCTCGCCCTCTACGTCGCTTGAGTTGGCAAGCAGTTGGTCGTCGGAGATGGTAATAATGCCATCTTCACCGACTGAGTATGTGGTTGAACCCGCAACCGGTATGTCATTGACCGACTCTACAGTCACATCAATGTTGGCTTCTGTGGTGGTCGTGCCATCGCTCACTGAGAAGCTTAGGTCTACTTCACCGTTGAAGTTTTCGTTTGGTGCGAAGGTATACGTACCATCACCGTTGTCGGTGAACACACCTTCTGTACCAGAGTAGCTGACATCGGCTACAGATAGGTCGTCACCATCAATATCTGACGCGCCTGCCAGAAGCTGCTCATCAGTAAAGGTCAACGAACCGTCTTCTTGAATGGTATAACCCACATCTTCCACGACTGCTGCGTCATTCACTGGATTCACAGTAAGGTCTGCATTGGCCACGATGGTGTCGGTGCCATCAGAGATGTCGAAGCTTAGGTCAATGTCGCCATTGAAGTCTGCATCTGGTGTGATGGTGAATGAACCATCTTCATTGGCCGTTACAGTAGCGTTGTCACCTGCTGACAAGTTCGCAGCAGTGAGGTCATCACCATCTACATCGGACGCTTGAGACAGAAGTTGCTCTTGAGTTAGCGTGATAGAGCCATCTTCATCAACGGAGTAAGCTAGGTCATCCGAGACTGGAGCGTCATTGACCGCAATAACGTCAATGCCTGCCGTGGTCTCTGCTGTTGCACCGTCTTCATCAACAACAGTCACATCAAGCGACACGTTTCCGTTAAAGTTTTCGTTTGGTGCAAAGCTGTAGGTACCGTCACCGTTGTCAGTGAAGATACCGTCTGTACCTGAATAAGACACGTCCTCAACCGCAACTTCACCTTCTACATCAGAGCTGTTTGCTAGAAGTTGCTCGTCAGAGATGGTAATAATACCGTCTTCATCAACTGAGTAAGTCGTTGAACCGGCAACTGGAATGTCGTTAACAGACTCAACCGTCACATCGATATTGGCTTCAGTGGTCGTTGTACCGTCGCTCACTGAGAAGCTCAAATCAACTTCACCATTAAAGTTCTCGTTAGGAGCAAAGGTATACGTACCATCACCGTTGTCAGTGAACACACCTTCTGTACCAGAGTAGCTAACATCGGCAACAGACAAGTCATCACCGTCAATGTCTGAAGCGCCAGCTAGAAGCTGCTCATCAGTAAAGGTCAACGAACCGTCTTCTTGGATGGTGTAACCCACATCTTCTACAACCGCTGCATCATTCACTGGGTTTACAGTGAGATCAGCATTGGCGACGATGGTGTCGGTACCATCAGAGATATCGAAACTGAGGTCAATGTCGCCATTGAAGTCCGCATCTGGAGTGATGGTGAATGAACCATCTTCGTTGGCCGTTACGGTTGCGTTGTCACCTGCGCTTAGGTTAGCCGCAGTCAGATCATCACCGTCCACATCACTTGCTTGTGATAGCAATTGCTCTTGAGTCAGAGTAATAGAACCATCTTCGTCAACGGAGTATGCTAAGTCACCTGAAACAGGTGCATCGTTAACCGCGATAACATCAATACCCGCTGCGGTCTCCGCAGTTGCCCCTTCTTCATCCACCACAACGACATCTAGGCTGACATTACCGTTGAAGTTTCCATTTGGAGCAAAGCTGTAGGTACCATCACCATTGTCAGTGAAAATACCATCGGTGCCTGAGTAGGAAACGTCGCTGACGGAAACGTCTCCTTCAATATCGCTTGAGTTAGCTAGCAACTGGTCATCGCTAATTGTGATGATGCCATCTTCGTTCACTGAGTAAGTCGTTGACCCCGCGACAGGTAGATCGTTAACGGCTTCGACAGTTACATCAATATTGGCTTCGGTAGTGGTCGTTCCATCGCTGACAGAGAAACTTAGATCCACCTCGCCATTAAAGTTTTCATTTGGAGAGAAAGTGTATGTGCCATCACCATTGTCGGTGAACACACCATCGGTGCCTGTGTAACTAACATCGGCTACGGTAAGATCATCACCGTCTACGTCGGTTGCTCCTGCTAACAGCTGAGCATCGGTAAATGTAAGGGAACCATCCTCTTGGATGGTATAAGCAACATCTTCAACTTCTGCATCATCGTTCACATCTTCGACTTGGATTTCGAACGTTTGCTCTGTTGTTTCAGAATCAAAGTCGTCATCTAATCGTTCTTGATCTAGGTTGGCTTGCTCGCTTCATCAAGAACGTTGACTTCGAAGGTTTCACTGTCAGTTTGTGTATCAAAATCATCACCTTCGCCAGCTCCTGCTGCCGGAGATGCGGCTGCGGCTTGTGGCGCTCCAGACGCTTGCTGAGTTTGTCCCTCAGCATCACTACCTCCATCAGAGCCCTCAGAACCTTGTCCACCTACACTTTGCGCGCCTGCTCCAGCGCCACCAGAACCTGCATCAGTAGTTGCACCACTATCAGCCATTTGACTATCGACAACGCCTGATTGAGCACCTTCGGAGGAGGCTGCTTCACTATCTACAGGCTGAGCAGATTGAGCACCACCGGTATCATCGCCGTCACTGGATGCACCGGCACCGCTGGGGTCATCTTCCATTGCTTGGTTGGCGTCATCAGCAGCATCGGCCGCATCAGCGCCCGTTGCTATAGTTGTCGCTATCGTATTTTGTTGGTTCTGCTGAGCCTGTTGCTGCTCGGTACCATCGTTGGTGGTTTCTACTTGTTCGACCGCATCATTGAGAGGGTTGTTTTCGTTGTTGTCAGCCATGTTGCCTCCGTCGCGTTGTCAGCTTTTAAAATCAGACACTTCCTAGAAACGCAGTAAAGGACAACAAACACGAAAGACAAGGTAAATTTTGAGAAAAAAAAGCAAAAAGTTTAGGTGACAAAATGGATATTTGAGCATTCCCAAAATATTTAGCTACGCAACTAAACACAAACTACAGATTATCAAGGAATTTTTTTTGAAAAATGAGCATTAATATACTTAGCTATTAGTTAAGGTGATATTTGTGCAATCTAAACCTAAGACGCTGTTATCACGTATATTTAATACTATAGTTTAGATTGTTGTCCGGGAGGCGGTTGTGAGTAAAAGTAACATCGAGCATCACATTAGAAATGCCTTGATTCAAAATACGGATAAGTCCGAGTCTGATTATGTTGAAGCGGTTGAAATAAAGAGTGCGATGACAACCGTTCACAAAACCCTTCTTTTGACTTTCTTTATCATTCTGATTCTACTTGGCATTGCTTCTCAAGCTCGTATCGATATTGTCGTTTCATCAAGGGGGAACTTTTACTTGAATCAGATATAGAGAAAGTTCAGCATCTTGAAGGAGGAATACTCGATTCAATGCTCGTAAAACCAGGGGACATTGTTTACGAAGCCAGCCAATCGCACGGCTTAGAGCCATTGAGAGAAACTCACAGCTTTCGACAATGAATGCTGAGATAGCACAGCTTGAACTCGATAGACTCCGTTACTTGGGTTTAATCGCTCAGGAAGAACCGGATTATACACCCTATTCCGACTTTCCGGATCTCGTGCGGGTGAATCAGGATACATGGCGTAAAGAGAACGCTAAAAATGTCTCTGCGGAAGCATTGATCAAACATGATATCGAACACAAAGATCGCCTCATTGCGTCGATGAAGAAAAGGCGCGTTAGCTCGCTTAACCAGCTTAAGTTAATCCGTAAACAGCTTGAGATTAAGCAAACGCTGTACAACGAAGAAATGGCTTCTTACGTAGATGTTCTAAATATGCAGGTTCAAGAGTCCAATATGGTGAGAGAAATCGAAAACCTCGATGAATCTCTCATGAATGAGGATTTTCAGCTGCTAAGGTTAGAAAAACAGCTTAACGATCTGATTGTAAATAGGAACGCGGAGTATCAAGCACAAATAATTCAAGCAAATAAAGATCTCGATATTAAACGAATACAGCAACCTCAGCATACGGATAAGGTAAATCGTCTTGTGGTTTATTCTCCCGTTGATGGCGTTGTTGATAAGGTGCATTTTAATTTTCGCTCCGCGGTGGTGCCTCCAGGCGAAAGTATTGCCGATATTGCACCATTAAATAATACCTTGCACGGTGAAGCGAAGATCCCTCGTAAAGAGATGGGTTTTGTTGAAGTTGGGCAGGAAGTGAAACTGAAGTTTGATACCTACAACTTTGCCAAATACGGCTTTATGCCTGGCAAGATTTCCTCGATCAGTCGCTCCTCTTATGAAGAGGAAGAAACGGAGTACTATTTAGCGAAAATTACCATTGAGCAAGATTTTCTTGAACGTTCCGGGACTAAGTACAGTCTCTCACCATTTATGGAGTTTACGGCAGATATAAAAACCGGCGATAGACGCGTTATAGAGTACGCGGCAAAGCCCGTTATGTCGGCTATTGAAGATGCATTTGACGAGCGTTAAACCATGAAGCCGAGGTACAAAGTATACAGCTTCCCAGTGATCAAATTAGGCATAGTAGTTTTACTATGCCTTTCGGCTATTGGTCTCTGGTTTGCGTATCAGTACTATACAGCCGCTCCTAAAGAAAGTGCCTTCACTACTCCGCTTATTGCTCAAACTGAGAAGCTGAACACAGCACTTGAATCCACCATTCTTACCCTAGATGTGTGTCTTCAAAATGGTGAGTGTGATGACGTGAGCCAACACGCTCAGGCATTGATGAATGAAATGGCCGCCTTCAAAGCGCTCGCCGCATTAGACAAAAAGCAAGTCAGTTTAGTCGGTGCCGTGGAATACAGTAACGTGCAGCTGGCGATCAATCGATATTTCGCCAAAGATTTACCTCAGAGTGAAGACTACTATCTTCTACGTACAACCCTTAGCAATAACTATGTAGAGATCCGTAACCGATTTGACGATCTGTTCTTTGTTGAGCACAAACAAGTGGTTGAGGATATTCGCTCTTCTGTGAACATTATTGTCATCATTTTTCCGATGCTGGCCATTATCGCCATCGCTGTCGTTCTTGGCGGCTGGAATCGACTGAAGAAAACGGTTCGTGATCGCCGCTCAGTGAATCAGAGTTTTGAGTCTCTCGCCGAGCGTTTGGATGAACTAGACTCAGCCAAAATCGAAGAGATCCTTAGCACGACAGAGATCGACCCCATTGAGCGTAGCATTTATTCCAAGTTGAGGTTGCTTCACGAAAAGGTAGATAAGCAGCAACAAGATGCCGACTTGAACCAACAGCTCTACGGGCTAATTGGTTATGAAATTCGCGGAATAACTAACACCATCAAAGGCGGAATACATTATCTTGTCCAAGATGCAGATGAGAATACAGCGGTTCTCGCCCAGGACATAACGTCGGCGGCTAATACCCTTTCTGAACTGGCTGAAAACTACAATCGATTGCTCTCTCAAGGCCGGGATAAAAGTAGTAGCGCGTTCTCGTTCTTAGATGTCGTTTCCGAACTGACGATCCACATGAAGTCTAAACTCCAGCGTGAAAACCTAACGCTCGAGTGTGCATTCATTGGCAGCGTGCCTGCTATGGTGCTGGGTCACCAAACTAGCCTGTTTTGGATGCTTTTCCTAAAGCTCTCCAACGCGCTGCAAGTTCAAACTGGCAGAAACGTGCTGTTTAAAGTAGAGACTGGTAGTGGTCTAGATGTCGATCGCTCAAGAGTTACATTGTCACTTACTTTTCTCACCAACACGAATGTGAAAATGGCTAAAGTTGATTCCCTGCATTGGTCTGAACGTGCCGATTCGATGGGAAGCAATGACGAATGGACAAAATCAATCCTTGGGAATGTGGGTCACTTTAGCTCTAAATGGTTTGAATCTGGTAAGCAGCGACGCTTCCAAGTGGAAGTTGATCTGGAAGCTCAAAGTTACTTCGCCCCTAACTCAAGTACATTAGAGGGTAAGAATCTTATTGTTTGCAGCTCCGGCATGCTATCCCTGGAGATATTAACCAATGTGCTGACGATGAATGGCGCTAAGTTTACCGTCTGCGAAGATCCCAATGAGCTGTTCCGTCTAAACCCAGCAGAAGAGAAAGTAGACGGCGTCATCATCACAGATGCCATTGAAGGTATCCAGATCGCGCCTTTCAGTAAAACGCTGAGCAAGCGATTAAAACCTACCGGCACTAAGCTGTTTTTGATGTCGAGCACCTCCGAACTGGCTCAAATTACTCATGAGTTCGTCGACAAAGTCTTTTTCAGCCCTATCTTGCCACACGAATTTATTCCTCACTTACGCGAAGCATTGGAAGCGGAATCGGTTGAAGAGACCTTAGAGAACAGCTCATTCTTAATTGTTGAAGATGACAAGGTGCAGCAGTTCCTGCTCAAGCGTATTTTGATGAAACAAGAATACAACGCCGATACCGTCGGTGATGGATCAGAAGCGGTCGAATGGGTTAAAAACAGCGCGCAGATATCATCTTTATGGACTGTATTATGCCGGGCATGGGAGGCATACAGGCCACTCGCCTAATACGTGAACACGAAAAAGAGAACGATATTACCATTCCTTCGACGATCATCGGTGCAACGGCATTGACCAGTGTCGCAGAACACAAAGCGTGTATCGAAGCCGGTATGGATTACGTAATCAGCAAGCCTTACAAAAGCGATGAAATTCTTAAGGTGATCAAAAAATATGTGGCCTATCAGAAGATTAGTTAGTTGTGCTTTTATCGTTGTTAGCTTTCCTTCTCAAGCATTAACCCTGCTGGAGGCGGTACAGATCGGTTTGAATAACAACGTGTCGCTTATCGCGAGTCGAAAAGGTGTTGAAGAAAACGCCTACAACATTGATGTCAGCCGTTCGAAATTTCTCCCTACCATTTCAGCCAATGCGACGAGCACTTGGAGTGGCAATCGTACCGTCATTAGTAATGCTGATGACACCACCAATAGTTACAATGACCACGGTTATAGCGTCTCACTGAGTCAAAGCTTGTTTAATCTTGCGGATATCTACAAGTACGGCACGGCAAAATTGGACTTCAACATTGAAGAGATTAAGAACGAAAACAAAACTCAAGAAATCATTCAAGAGATTGCCATTCAGTACTTTGAATATCTGAAAAACGGCGCTCAAACTCGCGCGACGAAAGCCGAGTTGGATTCGTCACTCGCGAGACTCAAACAGATGCAGCGCAATGTGGAACTTGGTAATGTTGCGGCGAGTGAGCTTTATGAGGTGGTGGCGCAAAAAGAAGGGATTGCCAATCGTTTAAGAACCCTCGGTAAAGACAAGGATGTGATTCTCAATACGCTGGAGTTACTCACGCAATATCCTGTTATCCCAACTCAAGATTTAGAGCGAAGCCTGATATTGTCAGAAATCACGTTTGAACGCAGTGGCGATTTGCTTGAGCAGGCGATGCAGTACAACAATGACATCATTGTTTCTGAGAAAACACTTGAGAGAAGTTTTAGAACACTGAAAGAAACGGGTTCAAATTTTGCACCAAGTTTATCTGCAAGCGCCAGTTATCGTCATGATGACACCAATAACTTCGACCCGATTACCACACCCGGCGCAACTGGGATTAGCGACTCTAAGTCTCTAGGGCTTACGCTAACCGTCCCTATCACGACTGGCGGCTCTGATTACTATGCTTATAAGAAGAATGAAAAAACAATAGAGCGCAATGAGCTACTGCTTCTTGATACGCGTAACACCGTCAAAAATGACTTAGAAACCTCCATTCTTAACATCAACGATTTCTCTCAATCGATTTTCACCTTCGAAAATATTATTCGTGCTAATTATTCTTCCTACAATGGAATTAAGAGGGCTTACGATTTGGGCACGCGCACCCTCACTGACTTGCTTGCTGCAGAGAGTAAGTTGTTTAGTGCCATTCGAGATTATGAAAGCGCAAAGTACGATTATGTTATTGAATCGATTCGGCTTGATAAAACAGTGGGGAACTTATCACCGCTGAGCATAGAAAAAATAATGGCTTTAATGGTCAATGAATCCAGCATTCGCGATATGGACGTGATACCCGAGCATTTAAAAAACTGACAGTGATAACGAGTTTTCTTTCAACCACGAGTAGCAACAGGACAAGTCGATGAGTAGCGAGCATTTCTCCCAACGAATCACATTTGCCGACACGGTGTACCTCACCTTTTCGACCATCATGTCGACTCTGTTTGCTTTAGTCCTTCCCTTCTCAATCTTGATTATCTTCGACCGTGTGTTGCCCAACCAAGCTAAAGATACCCTCTCTCTACTATTCGCCATTATTCTTGTTGCTATCTATCTTGATTACCTGCTTAAAAAACAAGAAGAAGTGATCACGTCGACGCTGATGAAGGATTTCGAAACCGATTTGACCAACCGTGTGTTTAAGTCGGTGTGCTTGGCTGAAATAGACAAGTTTAATCAACTCGAACCTGGTCAGTACTTAGAACGTATTTCGACCATTCCTGAGATCAAAAGCTTCTTCGGAGGGGAAACCGTTCGAGCTGTCATTAACGCGGTAGTGAGTGTGATAACCATCATTATTATTGGCCTTATTAATGTGGGGCGGGTCTCACGTTGGTCGTCGCTTCAATCATTCTCTATGTCGCCGCGCTACGTATTTCCAGTAAAAAGATTGTGACGCTCGAGGAAAAATCAGAAATCGAGGGTCTTACCAATTCCAAAATCATTGAGATTGTTTCAAGTCCTCTCGACAACAAAAGCCGCACTATGGAATATCGCTTAGAAAGCTTAATGACGGATATGGTTAAGGAGCGAGAACGCAAAAATATCGAGTACGAAAACCTAGAATCTGAATTTAACCTTGTTCTTGCTCTCATTCAGCAATTATCTATTGCCTGCGTTGTCGTGCTGCTTGCAACGTCGGTCATTAATTTGTCTGCAAGCCAAGGCGTTATGGCTGCCATCATCATGCTGACGAACCGATACTTTGCGCCTTACCAGCAGGTTATGCGTACTATCGGCCGCTGGAAACTGAACAAGCTGCATATTGAAAAAGTGTCTGAGTTATTGGATTTAGAATACAAACAGCAACGTGATATTGCGCTGGTTGAAAGTCGCGATGAATCACTCCCCGCTCCAATTGATCAAGACATCGGTAATCTCATTGAGGTAAAACTCTCCACGGGACAGCGAATCGAGTTCATATTGGGTAGACCCACAGTTATTCGAGGAGTCTCTGGCAGTGGCAAGAGTCACATCACGCGCTGCCTCACTCGAGATGTTGAATGTGAAAAATCAGAAATCTACATTAACCATAAACCGCTTCATGATGTTCACTATCACACCTGGCGAGAGGCCGTACACAGAATCGATGGAAACAGTACGTTCGTCGAGGGAACCATCATAGATAACCTGACTTGTTTCAGGCCCATTTTAAACAGTGCCGCGTTCACTATCTGCAAAAACCTTGGTATCAAACATGAGATCGACGCGCTTACCGACGGCTTCTACACTCAACTTACCGGACACAAAAACGCCCCTGTTTCGAGGCAGGTTCAATACGCTCTCTTAATAGTACGGGCGATGCTAAGCCAAAAGAAATTACTCGTACTGGATGACATCGATTCTGTTTTTGACAATGCGTTTGGCGAGCGAGTGGTTTCAACACTCATACCAAAAGCAAACCAACAATTCCTAATCATTGTAAGCAATAAGCTCGACAGCAGAAAATATGGGCTCAAGTCGATTCGTTTAACCGGTGAAGAGGTGGCAGCATGAGTATTCTTGTCGACTTCAACAATATCGGACAACGACTCTCCGACTTTGAGTCTGAGCAGTTTCAAGAGCGCTACCAAGGGTCCCCTTTACTCCGAGGGCTGGCCTATACGCTTATCGCCATGGAGTGGGAAGGCACCCCTGAACTCCTATCCGATGCCTTTATGCCAGGGGAATCAGATTCTGACGGTTTTGAGGCGACGTTAACAAGGCTGGGTTATCAATGCCGCACCACTAAATTTGAAAAAGCCGAGCTTGCCCAAACAGAGGGGTTACATTTACCGTGCTTTATAGAGCTAGATAAGCTCGAAGCCATACTTCTATCTGTGCGCGATGGCGTGGCTACGTTGTTTGATTATAAGAACAATAATAGTGTCACGGTGACACTGGTTGATGCCACATATTCAATTACCGTTATCTCTGAGTATTCGAAGCTGTTTCGAGAGCCGCCACCGGAGTCACAAGACAAGTCCAATTGGATCAAGTATGCGTTCTATCGCTATAACGATGAGTTTAAAAGCTTGATTTTCCTCTCTCTAGTTATCAATATCTTTGGTGCTTTGCAGCCATTCTTTATCATGAGCGTTTATAACTTCGCTCTCGCTTCTAGTTCTGTTTCTACCTTGTATTGGCTGACCTTGTTTGCTGTCTTTTTAGGATTTGCTGAATATGCCGTTAAAAAGGTTAGGATGAATATTCTCGCCACTTCTGGGCAAGATTTGGCCGTGCACATCTCTCGCAATGTGATAGCAAAGTTATTGTGGTTGCCCTACTCGATGACGTCTTCTGCCGGTGTTTCGTCTCAGTTGGCGCGTTTAAAAGATATCGATCAGTTCAGAAAGCTCGTCACAGCTGAAGCAACACTGAGTTACTTCGACATGCCGTTTATCGTTATTTTCATTTTAGCGGTGACCATTCTCTCTGGATACGCGGCGCTTACGGTCTTAGCGGGTATTTTCTTAATGATCATTTTCTGTATTTATTCGCGCTATATCTATTCTCAAGCCACCGCCAACAGTTCCAGAGCGAATGCCATGGTCTCATATCAATGGAACGAGCTACTTCGCGGAATCAATACCATTCAGGGGCTGCCTCTTCTTCGCGTTATTCAGTCTCGATTTAATGCATCACACGAACAGAGCTCGAATGACGCAGCACACGTTGCAATGACCAACAGTAAAATTCAAGCCATTGGTGGCGGCCTAATTCAGGCGATCGGTACGGCTTCGATTGTTACCGCTGTGACAACGGTGATGGATGGCAACTCTGATGCCGGCGCTATGTTAGCGACGGTTATTTTGGTTTGGAAAGCACTCGGGCCCATCATGGGCATATATAACTCCATTACCAAGTTTCAAACCATCAAATCTTCAGCGGCTCAGATCAACGCATTAATGTCACTTAACGACGACAAGACATCGCTAGAGAAAAGTCCGCCTATTCGTAAGTTTGTTGGTGAAGTGGTGGGTAGTGGTATCACACATCGATATCAAGGTGCTCAAACGGGTCTAACTAATTTGGGGTTTAAGCTCATGCCCGGAAGTAAAACCGCCATTTCCGGCCCGCCGGCAGTGGTAAAACGACGTTGCTGATGATCATTGCAGGCTTGAAGAGCGTTATCAAGGTGCGGTCTATATAGATGGCTACAATATCAAACAGTTCAACAACTATCGCTACAGAAAGGCGATCAATTTCATCCCGTTTGATATGCATCTTTTTGAGGGTTCTATTCGGTCAAACTACGTTCTGCACAACGGCGTGATTTCCGAAGTACAGATGAACTACACCTTTAACCTTCTCGGGCTCTCTAAATGGTTTAGTAATGGTTTGGATAGCCACTTAAATACCGACGTATTAAAGAATCTTCCTAGTGGTGTCATTCAAAAACTGAAAATAGCGATAGGCCTTGGCGACATGTCGCAGAATCTATTTATTATTGATGAACCGTTTGTAGGATGTGAGGCAGAGCACGCGGGATATTTGAATCAGCTCTTCACTGGCGCGCTAAAAGACAAAACGGTGGTGTACACGACGATGGATCCTGCGCTCATCACCAGTTCGACACATTGTCTAATGCTAGAACCTGACGGCAACCAAAAGTACTTCGGTCTACCGGATAAAGTAATGAACGCGATGGGGTGATATCGTAGGCACTTTCCGAAACTAGCGGATAACGACTTGTCTTGATTCCCCCGATGACGAGGTCACTGTGATGGTCACCGGCGTCTCAACCCCTTCAATTGTTGATTGTTTGACCGATTTCATTAACACATCATCCATGTCCTGAACTTTAAATGTTAAAAGTTCTGATTTTGTGACGTTAAGCACCTTTGTCGAAGAATGATACAAAAATGTGATGTTTTCCTCTCCCACTTTCAGCTTGCACTGTTCATTAACTGAACAATCTACCGTATTGGTCACATCGTGCGTCATCGTACGGTAGCTAAATGCGGCAATAAGCACCGACATCATGATGATTATTTGTACAAGCCTTGCTTTTGTTAGCTTCTGTGCTGCCATTGTGACGAGTTCTCCGTGTAACAAACTTCAAAGTTTTGAAATAAATGGTCATAAACCAGACCAAGTGTAAGGTTACTACCCTGTTCTTGATTTGTTAATTGAAGTATTATTGTCGCTTGAAAATGCTACTTTTTGTTAAATCCGGCAAGAGAAGTAACGTTTTGATTCAACGTTAGTTCTTTTGATGGGTTGGGTAGCATTACGACATGTGTCGTGTTGGAAGTAAAGTGTAGTTAATTAGAAAATTGGAAGCATGTTAATGAGCCAAGAAAAGCAGCTTGAACAAGTCTACAACTATACCGTCGTACGCCAGTTCACATTAGTGACGATTCTTTGGGGTATTGTTGGTATGGCAGTAGGTGTTTTGATTGCCGCTCAATTAGTTTGGCCACAGCTCAACTTTGATACGCCGTGGTTGACGTACAGTCGTTTACGTCCTTTGCATACTAATGCGGTAATCTTTGCGTTTGGTACCAGTGCTCTGTTTGCAACGTCTTATTATGTTGTGCAGCGTACCTGTCAAACGAGATTATTTGGAGGCCCTCTTGTCGCATTCACCTTTTGGGGATGGCAAGCAATCATTTTAGCCGCTGCAATTACTCTGCCGTTAGGTATTACCTCAGGTAAAGAGTATGCAGAATTAGAATGGCCAATCGATATCGCTATTGCAGTGGTATGGGTGTCTTACGCTATTGTGTTCTTCGGAACGCTCATCAAGCGTAAAACGTCACATATCTATGTAGCGAACTGGTTCTTTGGCGCATTTATCATCACCGTTGCGGTACTTCACATTGTGAACAGTATGGCAATTCCTGTGTCGATGGGTAAATCTTACTCCGTCTATTCAGGTGCCGTCGATGCGATGGTTCAATGGTGGTACGGCCATAACGCGGTAGGTTTCCTTCTTACAGCCGGCTTCTTGGGTATGATGTACTACTTCGTACCAAAGCAAGCTGAACGCCCTGTTTATTCTTACCGTCTATCGATCGTTCACTTCTGGGCGCTTGTCTCTCTGTATATTTGGGCTGGTCCTCACCACCTACACTATACCGCGCTACCAGACTGGACTCAGTCTCTAGGTATGGTGATGTCTTTGGTTCTATTCGCTCCGTCTTGGGGTGGTATGATCAACGGTATCATGACGCTGTCAGGTGCTTGGCATAAACTGCGTTACGACCCAATTCTTCGTTTCTTGATCGTTTCCCTATCGTTCTACGGTATGTCGACGTTCGAAGGTCCGATGATGTCTATTAAGACGGTTAACGCACTGTCTCACTACACAGACTGGACAATTGGTCACGTACACTCGGGTGCACTTGGTTGGGTTGCGATGGTATCTATCGGTTCTGTTTACCACCTAGTACCTCGTCTATTCGGTCAAGAGCGTATGTACTCAGTCGGCCTGATTAACACCCACTTCTGGCTAGCAACTATCGGTACAGTTCTGTACATCGTTGCGATGTGGATCTCTGGTGTAATGCAAGGTCTGATGTGGCGTGCAGTTAACTCGGACGGTACGTTAACCTACAGCTTCGTTGAATCTGTACAAGCGTCCTACCCGTTCTACTTCGTTCGTTTCGTTGGCGGCTTCATCTTCTTAGCGGGTATGTTCTTAATGGCATACAACACGTATAAGACAGTAACAGCAGCTAAAGGTAGCTTGAAAGCTGCCCCTCAACCGGCTTAAGGAGATTAAAGATGAGCTCAAACTCTAACAATCGCCATGAAGTCGTTGAACGTAACGTTGGCTTACTGGCTATTTTAATCGTATTCGCAATCAGTTTAGGCGCGCTTGTTGAAATCACACCGTTGATTTTCCAAAAGCAAACCACTGAACCTGTGAAGAATCTTCGTGCGTACAGTGCACTGGAAATGGAAGGTCGCGATATCTACATTCGTGAAGGTTGTAACGTATGTCACAGCCAAATGATCCGCCCTTTCCGTTCAGAAACTGAGCGTTACGGTCACTACTCTGTCGCTGGTGAAAGCGTTTGGGAACACCCATTCCTATGGGGTTCTAAGCGTACTGGCCCAGATCTCGCCCGTGTTGGTGGACGTTACTCTGATGAGTGGCACCGTGTTCACCTAATCGACCCTCGCGAGTTGGTTCCTGAATCAAACATGCCAGGTTTCCCTTGGCTTGAGGAAAACGTACTGGATGGCAAATTGACACAGAAGAAACTTGAAATCTTCCGTAACCAATTTGGCGTTCCATACACGGATGAGCAAATCGCAAACGCGGCTAAAGACGTAGAAGGTAAAACAGAGATGGATGCCATCATTGCTTATCTTCAATCTTTAGGCCATGCGATGAAATAAGGAGGGGCTTATGGATATCGGTACTATTCACAGTATTTGGACCATAGTTTTGTTCGCAAGCTTCATTGGTGTTGTGTGGTGGGCCTTTGGCAAAAGCCGCAAAGCACGTTTCGAAGAAGACGCAAACCTAGTATTTGCGGATGAACAGAAACCCACCTCCGAAGAAAAAGGAGTGACTAAGTAATGACTACATTCTGGAGTCTATGGATTATTGTCATCACAGTCGGTACGTTGCTTGGTTGTGCAGCACTACTTTATTGGTGTGTTCGCGACAAAATGGGTGTCGAGGAAGGCGAAGACATGGGACACGAATACGATGGTATTCGTGAGCTTAACAACCCGCTTCCAAAGTGGTGGACTTATTTGTTTATCGGTACGTTCATCTTTGCCGCTATTTACCTTGCTATGTACCCGGGTTTGGGTAACTACAAAGGTCTTCTTGGCTGGCAAAGTTCGGATCAGACCGTACGCTCACTTGAAGAGTCAAAAGCGTCTATTGCCGCTGCACAAGAGAATAAAACTCTTGTTCAATACGCAAAAGAGCTTGATGATGCAGATGCCTACTTCGGTGAAGCATTTAACCGCCTAGCAAAAACATCGGATGGTGCGCTGCGCCCTATCCCTGAAATTGCTACCGACAGTGAAGCAATTAAAGTAGGTCAACGTTTGTTCCTACAAAACTGTTCACAATGTCATGGTTCGGATGCTCGCGGTCAAACTGGCTTCCCTAACCTTACTGACAACGCATGGCTATATGGCGGCGAGCCTGAAGCAATCGTAACAACGTTGCTGCACGGCCGCGTTGGTCAGATGCCAGGTTGGAAAGATGCCCTTGGTGAAGATGGCGTACGTGAAGTCGTTAGCTACACGCTAAGCCTTTCTGGTCGTAAAGTGAATGCTCGTGAAGCAGAAGCAGGTAAAGCTCGCTTCGTGGTTTGTGCAGCATGTCACGGTACAGATGGTAAGGGTAACCCTGCTGTTGGTGCACCAGATCTTACCGACCAAGTATGGTTATTTGGCGACTCTCGCGCGGCTGTAACGGAAACCGTTATGAATGGTCGTTCGGGTGTGATGCCAGCATGGAAAGACATCCTAGGTGAAGAAAAAGTACAGCTGGTATCAGCGTACGTTTGGAGCCTAAGTAATTCCGATAAATAAGTAACATTTCAATAACAGCCCCTTGTAAGGGGCTGTCTTTTCTAGATAAATTATAATTTCTTTCTTAGTCAGCTGTTGAGAACTTTTTTATGGTAAAGCTTGGTATAAACAATTTTGGCCGTGGTTTCTGATCGCGTTGCCTCTGTCTGTTGTGATTGGAACGGGTTATCGAATCTCGCTGTTAATGGACAACCAAGTCAGCTTAGTTGCCGAGGATTACTATAAAAAAGGAAAAGGGATTAATGTTGATTTAACCAAAATAAACGTTGCTAGAGAACTTGGACTCAATGCTGCGGTATCGTCAGCAGGCGATACGATTTTGATTAAGTTCCAAAAAGGCCAACTGCCTCACTACCCTGCTCTTACTGCTACGTTTACCCACCGCACGTTGCCAGACCGTGATTTTGAAAAGCTTCTTACTGCAGATGCTAAAGGCACCTACCGACTGACACTTGATCACGATGTTCAAGGTCCTTGGTTTGTAGAGCTACAACCACATGACCAAGCTTGGATGGTTCAAGGCCGAGTCACATTCCCAACTGAAACTGATGTAGTGTTGTTAGATTAAATTATGAGTAAGACGTGTTATCACTGCGGTGAAGATGTACCAGCCAACACGAACTTCAACGTAGAAATTTTGGGTGCAGACCGGGAGATGTGTTGCCCCGGCTGCGAAAGTGTGGCTCAAACGATTGTCGATAGTGGCTTAGTCTCCTATTACCAATATCGCACCGCCCCAGCAGAGAAGGCTGACTTGGTTCCCGAACAACTAAGAGCACTCATTCATTACGACAATGAAGATGTTCAAGCCGAGTTTGTGAGAAATCACGAAGACACTAAAGAAGTGACACTGTCACTGGAAGGGGTTTCCTGCGCAGCCTGCGCTTGGTTAATAGAAAAGCGTATGTCAGTCGAGCCTGGTGTGGTTTCCATTCGGGTTAACACCACGACAAACCGCGCCCTCCTCAAATGGGACAAAACTGCCACGCAGCTCAGTCAGTTGCTCTCCTCTATTCATACCCTAGCTACAAAGCCGCGCCGTTTGAAGCAGACAAGCAAGAAGCCGCTTATCATGCCACAATGAAGCAATACCTTTATAGGTTAGGCATTGCTGGCCTTGCAACCATGCAAGTGATGATGCTCGCCGTAGCGCTGTATCTCGAGGTGTTTGGTAATCTAGAACCTGAGTTCAAAAGTTATTTCCGTTGGGTTAGTCTGATTTTTGCAACGCCCGTTCTCCTCTACTCTGCCTTACCTTTCTATATCAATGCTTGGCGAAGTATCAAAGGCCGAACACTTGGCATGGACGTTCCAGTCTCTATTGCTTGATTTTTGCTTATGTGGCGAGTTTAGTGGCAACTGTCACAGAGCAAGGGGAAGTGTTCTTCGAGTCTATCTCGATGTTTACGTTCTTCTTATTGATTGGCCGTTATCTAGAGATGCGCGCACGAAGAAAAGCTGCCGCAGCAAGTGGGAACCTTCTCAAACTCATTCCAGCGATTGCCAATAAACTCAATGGTGAACAAGTGCCGGTTAAGTCGCTTCAAATAGGCGACCAAATTAAAGTATTACCTGGCGAGCACATTCCGGCTGACGGTGTCGTACTTAATGGCCGCATTCACATCGATGAATCAATGCTAACGGGTGAATCCCTACCGGTTGTAAAAGGCAAAGACGACTTTGTCTATGCCGGCACTCTAAATGGTGATGAAGCCTTTGACCTTGAAGTGCGTTCTACCAAAGCCGACTCAATGATTTCCAGCATTGTTCGATTGCAAGATGAAGCACAATTGAGCAAGCCCAAGATAGCCGAAATTGCTGACATCGTGGCACGTTACTTTGTTGCAATCATACTTGTGATTGCAGCAGGCACTTGGTTCTTCTGGCATCAAACAGAACCTGATGATGCGTTTTGGATCATGCTGTCTGTGCTTGTAGCAACCTGCCCTTGTGCGCTCTCATTGGCTACGCCGACCGCAATCACTTGCTCAAGTTCACGTATGGGTACGCTAGGTATCCTGTCTCGACGCGGACACGTATTTGAAACCTTGTGTAAAGTTAACCACCTCGTTGTCGACAAGACGGGTACTCTCACTCATGGCGACATTGAAATTGCTCATACGTTCGCTTTCGGTGAGCAATCTGAAGAAGAACTCCTGAGCATTGCTGCATCCCTCGAAAGTCACGCCAACCACCCTATCGCTCGTGCATTCAAACCATACCTGAACCATTCCGTTATGGTGACAGAGGTAGAAAACGTTATCGGCTCAGGTTTGCAAGGCGTCATTGACAGTAAGCTGGTCAAAATCGGTAACGCGCACTATGTATTAGGACGTGACGATGCCGCCCTAAACAGCGTTTATATGTCGATAGACGGTCAACATGTGGCGACATTCGAGTATCGTGACCCTATTCGTAAAGAAGCGGTCGAATTTATCAACAAGATGCGTGAAGCCGGTGTGAAAACAACGCTACTGACCGGTGATACGCTCTCGAACGCCGAGCCTGTTGCTAAAGAAGTTGGTATTGATGATGTTATTGCGAGTGCTTCACCTAGCGATAAACTGAATTACCTTAAATCGCTCGATTCTGATGACATTACCATGATGATTGGTGATGGCATTAATGATGCTCCAACTCTAGCCGGCGCTCACCTATCTATTGCTATGGGTGGTGGTACCGATGTTGCTAAGGCTTCTGCTGATCTCGTTTTACTGGGTGATAGATTGGATAAAATACTCACTGCTCGCGAGCTCGCGTTGAGAACTCGCAAGATCATCAGAGAGAACTTAGCTTGGTCTTTAGGGTATAATGTTTTGATTCTACATTGGCAGTCGCAGGCCTCGTCGCTCCTTATATTGCGGTTGTGGGCATGTCAGCAAGCTCTATTATTGTCGTTTCAAACTCGCTACGCTTGCTTAAAGAAGAAGGTAAGTAATATGGAAAGCATCTATATCCTCATTCCCATCGCCATTGTTTTGGTGTGTGTGGCGGTTGCCATCTTCTTATGGGCGGTGAAAAGCGAACAGTTTGAAGACCTAGAACGTCAAGGTCACAATATTTTGTTTGACGAAGACACCGACCAAAAAGCACAAGCAAAACAAGCGAATCAAAAACCGAAACAGGAAGACTCGCGTGAATCTTGACCTAATTGGTGCTTTTACCATCGGGCTTTTAGGCGCTGGCCACTGCATGGGAATGTGCGGTGGCATTGCCTCCCTACTTTCCATTGGACAATCGAATAAAACCCCCACCGCACTTATAATCAATTACAACCTTGGCCGTTTGCTAAGTTACACGTTGATCGGTAGTGTTGTGGGTGGAACGATTGCAGGGATTGCATCGCTTTCCCAGTTCAATCAATCGCTTGCGTTTGTTCGCATCATCGCCGCTTTGTTTATGGTATTGCTCGCTTTCTATGTGGGTCGATGGTGGAATGGACTGTTAAAGGTTGAAGCACTGGGTCAGTCGTTATGGAAGCGTATCTCACCTCTCGCCAATAAACTACTGCCACTAAAACACAGTTCTCATGCCATACCGTTTGGCTTTTTATGGGGCTGGTTGCCATGCGGCCTTGTCTACTCGGTATTAACCTGGGCAGCCGTATCTGGAAGTGCATTAGGCGGCGGCGCCACCATGTTGGCTTTTGGTCTTGGTACCTTGCCCGCTATGTTGCTAGTAGGCACGAGCGCTACAAAATTAAAATCCCTGCAAAATTCACTTATTTTCCGCAACATCGCCGCAATTTCGATACTCGTTTATGGACTATATACAGGTTACGAGTCGGTGATGATTTTTAGCGCAAACTAATAGATGATTGTTTTATCATTGATTTTTTAGCTACCCTTTGGGGTAATGAATGATAAAATCTTGATGTACATCAAATAGTGAAAGGTTGTTATGATTTCTGAAAAGCCTGTAGCAAAACGTGTTCAGTCTGGCGGCTGTGCGATTCATTGCCAAGATTGCAGCATTAGTCAGCTCTGCATCCCCTTTACTCTCAACGAATCTGAGCTTGATCAACTAGACCAAATTATTGAGCGTAAAAAGCCGATCCAAAAAGGCCAAGAGCTATTTAAAGCAGGTGACGAATTAAAGTCACTTTACGCAATTCGCTCAGGGACAATTAAAAGTTACACCATTACCGAGCAAGGCGATGAGCAGATCACGGCTTTCCACCTAGCTGGAGACCTAGTGGGTTTCGATGCTATTACTGGAGATGAGCATCCAAGCTTTGCACAAGCTCTTGAAACGTCAATGGTGTGCGAAATCCCTTACGAAATTCTCGATGACCTTTCAGGTAAAATGCCTAAGCTTCGTCAACAAATCATGCGTTTGATGTCGAATGAAATCAAAGGCGATCAGGAAATGATTCTCCTGCTGTCTAAGAAAAACGCTGAAGAGCGCTTGGCGGCATTCCTGTATAACCTATCAACCCGTTTCTCACAACGTGGCTTTAGCCCAAGAGAGTTCCGCCTAACCATGACTCGTGGAGATATCGGCAACTATCTAGGTCTAACCGTTGAAACCATCAGCCGCTTACTTGGTCGCTTCCAAAAAGCAGAAGTGCTGAGCGTGAAAGGCAAGTACATCACCATCATCGACCACGATGCACTGATGGAGATGGCCGGCGTTTCTAAAGAATAAACGCTTTTAAATCCTCGTTTTGACAACCTTTCCGAAGTGGCTCTACAATGAGCCACTTCAAATTTTCTTCCCTTTAAAATCCAATTTTTCTAAAAAAATTCATAGATTTGCGCTAAAGTGTTTATAGGTAATGACCCAATTAGGTAGGGAGTATCTATGAGCATCTACAGTAAAATCCTCGTCGTAGCGAATCTCAATAGCGATGAGCAACCTGCCCTTGCTCGTGCGGTTCAACTTGCTAAGAAGAGCAAATCCAGGAGCCACATCCGTTTCTTCTTATCTATTTACGATTTCTCTTACGACATGACCTCCATGTTGTCACATGAAGAGCGTGACGCAATGAGACGTGGTGTAATACACCAACGTGAAGAATGGATGAGAAGTGTCGCGAAACCTTACCTTGATGACAGCTTTGATTTCGACGTTACGGTTGTTTGGCATAACAGACCTTATGTAGCGATCGTGGAAGAAGTGTTTGAAGGAAAGCAAGACATTGTCATCAAAGCCACTCGCAAACACGATATTCTCGAGTCAGTGATTTTCACACCAACAGACTGGCACCTACTTCGCAAATGCCCAGTGCCTGTTTTGTTAGTTTAAGAATGCCGATTGGCCAGAGAAAGCCAATATTATTGCATCGGTTCACGTTGGATCAGAAAACCCGACACACATTGATTTGAATGATTGCATGGTCAAGCAGCTTGATAGCTTAACCGAACGTCTCGACGCAACTGGCTATCTTGTTAACGCCTACCCCGTTACACCGGCAAACATCACCATTGAACTCCCAGAGTTCGATCCTGCAACATACACCGACGCTGTTCGCGGTCATCATTTAACGGCTATGAAAGCACTGCGTCAAAAACATGGTTACGCTGAAGAGCAAACGATCGTCGAGCAAGGGTTGCCAGAGGACATCATTCCCGATGTAGCTCGTCAGCTTGATGCTGGTATGGTGATTCTTGGCACGACTGGTCGAACTGGTTTGTCCGCCGTGTTTATTGGTAATACCGCAGAGCATGTGATTGATAAGATCAATTGCGATGTCATGGCGCTCAAACCGGATGGCTATATCAGCCTCTTGACCCAAGCCAGTCCTAATAGAAAAAACGCCCCTCATCGAGGGGCGCTGTTCTAGTCAGTGATACGACTAAACGTTAGTCACATCAATAAACATCGATTCATCAATGTTAGTCGATGACACCGTCGCTTCACTGAACTCGTATTCTTCTCTGTTACCTTCACGATCAAGTGGCAGGTTAACAAAGTCAAACAGTTCACGGTCAGCTAGCTGACTAGGGCTCACGTTTTGAATCGATTTGAAGATAGCTTCAACGCGACCCGGAGTCTTCTTATCCCAATCAATCAACATCGCCTTAATCGACTGACGTTGTAGGTTCTCTTGAGAACCACACAGGTTACAAGGAATGATTGGGAACTCTTTGTGTTCAGCGTATTTGATCAGATCTTTTTCACGGCAGTACGTGAGTGGACGAATCACAACGTTACGGCCATCATCAGAACGAAGCTTAGGTGGCATCGCTTTTAGTCGAGAGCCGTGGAACATGTTCAAGAACATAGTTTCCACAATGTCATCAAGGTGGTGACCTAGTGCAATTTTAGTCGCGCCAATTTTTTCAGCAAATGAGTAAAGCGTGCCACGACGAAGACGTGAGCATAAGCCGCATGTCGTTTTGCCCTCAGGGATCTTCTCTTTAACCACTGAGTAGGTATCTTTATCAACGATGTAATACGGAATGTTCAGCGTTTCAAAATAATCTGGCAGGATGTGCTCTGGAAAACCAGGTTGTTTTTGGTCAAGGTTAACCGCAACCACATCAAACTTGATCGGTGCTGCTTTTTGAAGATTCAATAGGATATCCAGCATCGCGAATGAATCTTTACCACCACTGATACACGCCATCACCACATCATTTTCTTCAATCATGTTGTAGTCGATAATTGCGTTGCCAACATTTCTTCTAAGACGCTTTTGAAGTTTGTTGAACTCTAGGGTTTCTTTTCTTGTATCTGTCTGATTCATCACGTGCTCTCACATTGCCGACAACGTCGACGATAGGATTTCCTACTGGGAATAATCTGGGGCGTGGATTATACGAGCTTTTTAATAAAGATTAAATGGTTGTTTGACCCCTTTCGATTGGGAGTCAAACAATTCTTGAGAGATATGAAGGCTTACTTCGCGCCAGGAAGGTAAGGTAGGATACGAACTGTCTCACCGGGAAGTGTCATGTAACCACCCTCGCCGATGTCACTTAGGCGCACTTGAGCTTTGCCGTTTTCCAATGCGACTGAAGTACCATCTGAAAAAGAAATCACACCTTCTAGATCAGGCGCAAACTCCAGAGTGATGCCCTCAACATCAGGCGTGAACCAACTAGCAAACATGCCGCCAAGATCTTCTAGCATCACTTGCATTTGTGGTAATAGTTTTTCGACTTCTGCATAAGGTACTTTGCCTGACATTGGTTCTGTCGTCATCACCACCATAGAGAAGTCACAGCGTTGATCTTGTGGTGTATGAACAAATACCAACGGGTTCGCTGATTTAAGGTTGTTATCTAGTGGTACCACGAGCTCATTAATTGGACTAGCTGGCAATTCTTCATAGTGCTCCTCTTTCTCCATCCACGCTTTTTCGATAGGACACAATGTTTTTGAGTCCGCATCGACAAAGAAGAAGGCCACTTTGACGTCTTCATGCCCTTCTTTGGCATTGTTCTTCATTTGAGAAAACAACTTTGAATAGGTGAACATGTACTCTTGGGCAAGAGTAGGAACCGCAAACGTGGCTGCGGCAAAACCTAAAAGGGCTAACTTTACTACTTTCATGTTTAATTCTTTGATTATTATTGTGTTGTCCAGAACTGGTCATTATGTCGAATCATGGCTTGCAGGTCTTTGACGTATGCCTCACCCCGCTCCGAATAACGCAGTAATCCATTAGTAAGTTCCAGTGCAGCCGTCTCTGACAGCAAATCTTCGCCTCGTTCACGAATCCCAGCACGGATATCACGCAACTCTTGATACGCTCTGTTGCGATTCACATTCATAAAATAGCCATGGATAGATTGCTGGGGTGAGCTGAACTTGGCCACTTCATGCGACATTCCTTCACTGCGTTTCAACGGTACAAGGCCGCACCCCTTCGTATAACACCACTGACCAAAATAGTTGTTAGCCTCATTAGCGAAACGCGATGTTCCCCATGCAGACTCGTTGGCCGCTTGCGTTAACACCAATGCTTCAGGCAGGACATCAACCCTTTCAAGCATGGCTTCGACCCAGTCGTAGCTAACCTCAGTTGGCTCTAGTGAATAGAGTTTACCGAGGCGTTTTGCTGTGGCTTGTTGTTCACTCGTCAGAGACTGCTCATCCAGTGCGTGTCTAATGCTAAGTAATCGTCTGCGCTCTTTTTCTATTCGCGCGTTTTCAATGGCGATTCCAGGTCGTAAATAGTCAAAAAACGTCTGCTTCTTCTGATTGGTGTCCGTAATGCTTGCGATGTCGGGCTTTTCTTCCGCAATAGAAGGTAAGGTAATGGTTTCTTCTTCACTTTCGTCGGCGGATTTTTCCGAAAGGAACAAAAAAGCGCTCCCAGTCAGGAGCGCAGCGATTGAAAGAAATTTATGCGAACTACGCATCAAATACCTCAGGGTTCTTATTAGGCTTATCGTCGTTTCTTGGAGGGGTATTGTCGTTGTCGTCGTTACCAGAATCGTTTGAGCCATTATCTTCAGTGGCAACAATCTTTAGGGTGATACCAAACATTTCGCGATAAACAATGCCTTTTACATGGAAGAAAAATGGCAATACAAAGATAAGGCCAATACCGTAGAACATCGCGCCGACAATGAACATTAACATCACTAAGGTGTAGATACCTGCCAGTACGAAAATCTTCTTGTTTACCGCACGCAGCGATAACAACAAAGACTGCAGTGGCGGAACTTTTTTCTCACAAATGAGCAATATAGATTGGCTAAATGCAAGAGATAGATACATGGAAAGGAATGGCAAAATCATGCTCACCACGCCTTGCAACATCAAGCTAAAAAGCGTAGCGATAATAACAGGTACGGTAAACTGTAGACCTTTGCCGATGTGTCTGGTTTTCGTGGTTAAGCCTGCTGCGTGGCTCATCGCCATTAGCGAGATACCCGCGAATACAGGTGCACTCACCACTTCATAACTAAAGTTAGCAACAAAAATAGCCTGAAAAATGCTCTGATCTAGTAAGCTAGGGTCTTGGAACGCTTGCAAGATAACGGATGGATCGCCGAGCTGTAGTTGCAGTGCGATATAAAAAATACCCACTTGCACAAAAATGAGGGCAATAATTGCTGGAGAGAAAGACAAAAAATGCTTGATGGTGTGCTGCCACGCTTCTTGGAACACAGCCCCAGCCTTGAGGTCATATTTCCCTGAGATAGCGCGCTCAATTGAGCCACCTAAATTGAAGTCTCTTTCAAAATCGTTTTTCATATGTTTTCCAAGTGACACTCTATACGAGTACATTTCTTCGTTGAAAAGGCTGCGACATTATAGCGGTAACGAGATTGTTTTATCACTGTTATCACCTTGCTTTTCGGTCTTTTTGGGTGATAATTAACCAATTGATAAGGCAAAATATTCAACTCGACGCGCTCTAAACCTAGTATGGTAAATAATGTTTAGTTTTACCTGCAAAATTTTTTCGTTTCGGGATAAGAAAATGCTTTGATTTCACCCAATTGGTGATTATGATGCGCGCCTTAAATGTGTATAGCAACTGGCCGCTCAAATTCCGGCCGAGGTGGAGAAAAACAGACGTTGAACGCTAAACATTCAGAAGGAACACCAGTCGTACAGCTTGCTGGTGTGAGTAAAAGTTTCGATGGTAAGGAAATCATCGCAAATCTTAACTTAAACGTTAATCATGGTGAGTTTCTCACTATTTTGGGTCCTTCGGGTTGCGGTAAGACTACAGTACTAAGAATGATCGCCGGTTTTGAAACCGTCGACAGTGGTAGACTCAATCTCGCTGGCCAAGATGTAACGGAAGTCCCTGCTGAACAGAGACACGTCAATACTGTTTTCCAGAGCTATGCCCTCTTCCCTCATATGACCGTTTTCGAAAACGTGGCATTTGGTTTGCGTATGCAAAAAGTGCCAAACGCTGAAATAGAGCCTCGCGTTCTAGAAGCGTTGAAAATGGTACGCCTAGAGAAAATGGCTCAGCGTAAACCTCACCAGCTTTCTGGTGGTCAGCAGCAACGTATTGCGATTGCCCGCGCTGTAGTGAACAAGCCAAAGGTTCTACTGTTGGACGAATCTCTGTCTGCACTTGACTACAAACTGCGTAAGCAAATGCAGATTGAGCTCAAGCAGCTTCAGCGCCAACTGGGTATTACCTTTATCTTCGTTACCCACGACCAAGAAGAAGCACTGTCGATGTCGGATCGTATCATCGTGATGCGCGACGGTGTGATCGAGCAAGACGGTTCTCCTCGCGAAATCTACGAAGAGCCTAAAAACTTGTTCGTCGCTCGTTTCATTGGCGAGATTAACGTGTTTAACGCTACGGCAATCGACCGCATTGACGACAAACGTATCAATGCCGAAATCGAAGGTCAGAAGAGCATCGTTTACTACGACAAAGCGTTTGAATCTGGTGAAAAGCTTCAAGTATTGCTTCGCCCAGAAGATTTGCGTATCGAAGAGATCAAAGAATCTGAAAATAAAGGCATCGTTGGCCACGTAGCAGAGCGCACCTATAAAGGTATGACGCTAGATTCTGTCGTAGAACTTGAATCTGGTATGCGTGTAATGGTGAGTGAATTCTTTAACGAAGACGATCCAGATGTCGACCACTCGCTAGGTCAAAAGGTAGCCGTTACTTGGGTTGAAAGCTGGGAAGTGGTGCTAAAAGATGAGCAAGAAGTTTAATCTACAGAACGCCATTATCACTCTGATTGTCGGCTGGTTAGTACTATTCGTACTGATCCCAAATGTGATGATCATTGGTACAAGCTTCCTAACTCGAGACGAAGCTAACCTGATTGAAATGACGTTCACACTCGAGAACTACGCACGTTTACTCGACCCGCTATACGCTAAGGTCTTATTCCACTCGTTCTACATGGCGATCGTGGCAACCTTTATCTGTTTAGTGGTTGGTTATCCATTTGCGTATATCGTAGCGAAGATGCCAGAGAAATGGCGTCCGTTTATGCTGTTCTTGGTGATAGTCCCTTTCTGGACTAACTCTTTAATCCGTACCTATGGTTTGAAGATTGTTTTGGGTACTCAAGGCATCTTAAACAAGAGCTTGTTGGCATTAGACATCATCGATAAGCCTTTGCGCATTATGTACACCGAAACTGCGGTTATGATCGGCTTAGTATATATCCTACTGCCTTTCATGATTCTCCCGCTTTATTCAGCGATTGAGAAGTTAGACGGTACGTATATTGAAGCCGCACGCGACCTTGGTGCGAACAAGTGGCAAACACTAACGAAAGTGATCTTGCCATTGACTATGCCAGGTATTATCGGCGGGTGTTTACTCGTGCTACTTCCAGCACTTGGTATGTTCTATATTGCTGACCTATTAGGCGGCGCGAAGAACCTTCTGATTGGTAACGTGATTAAGAGTCAAATATTGAATGCTCGTGATTGGCCGTTTGGCGCAGCGACGAGTATTGCCCTCACCGCCGCGATGGCTGTGATGTTGTATGCCTACTACCGTGCAGGCAAGCTCTTAAACCGTAAAGTGGAGCTCGAATAATGGGACGCGCTGTAAGATTTAGTTTTATGACGGTAGTGTACGCGTTCTTGTATCTACCGATCATTGTTTTGATCGCTAACTCATTCAATGCCAACAAATTTGGCATGAAATGGGGCGGCTTTACGACCAAGTGGTACGACGCTCTGGTTAACAACGACAGCTTAATGCAAGCCGCTTGGCACTCGCTCAACGTCGCTGTGTTTTCGGCAACCGCTGCAACCATTATTGGTAGCTTAACCGCGGTTGCACTGTTCCGTTACCAGTTTAAGGGCAAAGGCGCTGTAAGTGGCCTACTCTTTATTGTAATGATGTCACCAGATATTGTTATGGCCATTTCGTTATTAGCGATTTTCTTGGTGCTTGGTGCTCAACTTGGCTTCTTTAGTTTGTTGATTGCACACATTACATTCTGTTTGCCGTTCGTGGTTGTGACTGTGTATAGCCGTTTAAAAGGCTTCGATGTCAAAATGCTTGAAGCGGCGAAGGATCTTGGTGCTGGTGAATGGACAATTCTGAAGCAGATTATATTGCCACTGGCCAAACCGGCAGTTGCGGCAGGTTGGCTATTGTCATTCACACTATCGCTGGATGATGTGATTGTGAGTTCTTTTGTGACAGGTCCAACGTACGAGATTCTGCCACTTAAGATTTACTCAATGGTCAAAGTTGGTATTTCACCAGAAGTGAATGCCCTTGCGACCATTATGCTAATTGTCTCTCTTATCTTGGTTGTGACCTCACAATTACTGGCAAGAGAAAAGGTTGAGTAAACCGCTATTTTACTAATGGAGCAGAATGGCGTTGTCATTCTGCTCTTTTTCTATCTATGCCTTAAAGGCAGCGTTTGTTTTGGAGCTAACGTCAATGAAAAAATGGGCTACTTTTTTAGCTGGTAGTGCATGTGCACTTTCTCTTCTATCTGGAGCAGCTAGTGCAAAAGAAGATAAAGAATTGGTATTTATGAACTGGGGGCCTTACATCAACAGTAATATCCTAGAGCAATTTACCAAAGAAACTGGCATCAAGGTGATCTACTCAACATATGAGTCAAACGAAACCTTGTATGCAAAGCTAAAAACGCACAATAAAGGCTATGATCTTGTCGTTCCATCGACCTACTTCGTAGCGAAAATGCGTGATGAAGGTATGCTACAAAAAATCGATAAATCAAAGCTATCGAACTTTAGCAACCTCGACGCAAACTACCTAGACAAACCATACGATCCAAACAACGACTACTCTATTCCACACGTTGTTGCGATCACCGGTCTAGCAGTCAATACAGACATGTATGACCCTGAAGAGTTTACAAGCTGGGCTGATTTGTGGAAGCCCGAGCTAGAAGGCCAGTTAATGATGATGGATGACACTCGTGAAGTGTTCCATATCGCGCTACGTAAATTAGGCTACTCTGGTAACACGACTGACAAAGCACAAATTGACGAAGCTTACGCAGAACTGCAAAAGCTCATGCCAAACGTATTAGTGTTTAATTCAGACAACCCTGGTGCACCATACATGTCTGGCGAAGTAGGCCTAGGTATGCTTTGGAATGGCTCAGCGGCTGCTGCTCAAAATGAAGGTCTACCCATTAAACTTGTTTTCCCGAAAGAAGGCGGTATTGGTTGGGTAGACAACTTCGCGATCAGCTCAGGTGCTGAAAACGTTGATGCAGCACACAAGATGATCGACTTTTTGCTTCGCCCTGAAATCGCTGAGCAAATTTCTCGCGACACCGGTTACCTAACAGCGGTAAAAGCGTCAAACGAGAAGTTTAAAGACAGCCCTGCTCTGTTCCCATCTCAAGAAGATTTGGATCGCGTAGAGTGGCAAGATGCGGTTGGCGACAGCACAGTCGTTTACGAAGATTATTTCCTAAAACTAAAAGCGGGTCAGTAATCTTTACTTATTCGGTTCAAAAAGGTGGCAGCAGCCACCTTTTTTTATGGGTGACTTTCTATATCCTTCTAAACGTTTAATTTTTGTAAACTCCGACATAGAGTATTCAATCATTGGCTGATATAATGTTGTGATGCACATCAAATAATGATGGCGTGCAAAGTAGTGTGGGAAGCCCTACTTTCCCATATCGTCATGTCTCTTAGAGACTCTTTGTTTACCAATACAAACGGAAAAGTAATGAAAAGCAAATTGTATGCAGGCGCACTATGTGCGGCGACTCTCTTCACTACCCCGGCGTTTGCAGCCAACGAAGAACTTTACTTCTACAACTGGTCTGAATACATTCCTAGCGAAGTACTAGAAGACTTTACGAAAGAAACCGGCATTAAAGTCATCTATTCGACTTACGAATCAAATGAGAGCATGTATGCGAAATTAAAAACGCAAGGCTCTGGCTACGATCTCGTAGTTCCTTCTACCTATTTCGTCTCTAAGATGCGTAAAGAAGGCATGCTTCAAGAGATCGACAAAGAAAAGCTTGCTCACTACCAAGATCTGGATCCAAACTATCTAGACAAGCCTTTTGACCCAGACAACAAATTCTCGATTCCTTATATTTGGGGCGCAACCGGTATTGGTATCAATACAGACATGCTAGACCGCTCAGCAGTTAGCTCATGGGGTGATCTGTGGGATCCGCAATGGGAAGGTCAACTGATGATGATGGATGACTCACGTGAAGTATTCCACATCGCACTAACCAAGCTTGGTTACTCACCAAACACCACTAATCCAGATGAAATCAAAGCGGCATACGACGAGCTTCGAAAGCTGGTTCCAAACGTATTGGTGTTCAACTCAGATTTCCCAGCTAACCCATATCTAGCTGGCGAAGTGTCACTGGGTATGCTTTGGAATGGTTCAGCTTACATGGCTCGCCAGGAAGGCGCTTCTATCGAAATCGTATGGCCTGAAAAAGGTACGATTTTCTGGATGGATAGCCTAGCGATCCCATCTGGCGCGAAAAATACCGAAGCCGCTCACAAGATGATTGACTTCCTACTTCGCCCAGAAAATGCTGCGAAAATTGCGGTGGAAATTGGTTACCCAACACCAGTGAAAACAGCTTACCCACTACTACCAAAAGAATTTGCTGAAGATCCAAACGTGTTCCCACCTCAAAAAGTGATGGACTCGGGTACATGGCAAGACGAAGTTGGTGAAGCTGGCGCGCTTTACGAAGAGTACTTCCAGAAGCTAAAAGTTGATAACTAATTCCAGTACTGACCTATGAACAAAGCCCTCCAACTGGAGGGCTTTGTTATATTTGAAAACCAGAAATGACGTTAAGCGGTATTACCTTGAGTCTGCAACTCTAAAATCTCTTTGACCAACTTCGGCACCTCGATGCTCGCCTTGCCATAACGCTTCTCTTCAAATTCACTCTGTACTGCGCTTGGCTCAAGATTAATCTCTATGGTATGAGCGCCATGCATTTTAGCGTCATGAACAAAACCCGCTGCTGGATACACTACGCCAGACGTACCAATGGAAATAAACAGATCGGCTTTCTCAATCGCGGCGTAAATATCTCCCATTCGAAGTGGCATCTCACCAAACCAAACGATATGTGGTCTCATTTGCGAAGGAATTTGGCAGCAATGGCACAAATCGCCAGTGAGGATATCGTCTTTAGTATCGATAACCTGCCCAGACTCTTCACAGCGAGCTTTGAGCAGCTCACCATGCATGTGAATAATATTCTCACTTCCGCCACGCTCATGGAGGTTATCAATATTCTGAGTGATGACTGTCACTGTGCCGTCTAACTCTTTCTCAAGGTTCCCTAACGCAATATGTGCGGCATTAGGCAAGATGGACTCCTGTTGGAGCTTGCGGCGACGTTGATTATAAAAGTTTTGGACAAGCTCTGGATTCCGTACAAAGCCTTCAGGCGTGGCCACGTCCTCAATTCGGTGGTTTTCCCAAAGTCCGTCTTGTGCACGGAATGTTTGAATACCTGATTCCGCAGAAATACCCGCACCGGTCAAAACAACGACATTTTTATAGGGGAACTTCATAGACCTTCCTTGTGCTGACTTATTGTTGTACCAATAAGAGTAACATGGAACGAATAACATCAATAGTATTAGGATTAGACCATGGTCTAATCCCTATGGCATTTCAGTAACTTAGAAGTACTGAGATAGGATTAGTCTTCGTTTGTGGCTGAGATCTTATGAATCGCCAAGTCTGCGCCTTTGTATTCATCTTCTTCAGATAAACGCAAGCCTGTGAGCTTATCTAGAATGCCATATACTAGACCGGCGCCAATCACAGCAACAACGATTCCAGTTGCTGTTCCTATCAATTGAGAGGCGAAGCTCACCCCCCTAGACCACCAAACGCCTGCTGACCAAAAATACCTGCTGCAATACCGCCCCAA
>NZ_JYJK01000074.1 GCF_003263785.1 Vibrio variabilis | reverse complement strand
ATTGAGTTCTGCATACGCACCGTCAGCAACTTGAGCAGCGCGGGTACCGATATCACCCAAAGACTTAACATCTTGTTCTACAGCGTCTACACGTTGTGAGTTAGAAGCAACACGGCTATCAATCTGGCTGTATGAGCGTGACGCGTCTTCGTATGCAGATTGGAAGGCTTCACCAGTACGCTTCTCGATACCAGCCGCACGTTCTTCACCGTCTTCGTAAATCTTGGCTACTGCTTTGGTAGCTTGGCGTTCTGCTTCTTCGTCAATCTTAATGTCGAAGGTGCCGTTATCCTTCATTTCTTGGCGAACCTTGGTAAACTCTGACTCGATAGCCGCTTGAGCTTCACCAGCTTTGGTAGTAACGAACTGTGCAGCTTCGCCAGCGTCTTTGCGCATACCAGCGATAGACTCAG